>CANMQJ010000004.1 GCA_947500005.1 uncultured Paracoccaceae bacterium
GGCGACCGCTCGGGCGACGATGCCGTGCAGGAGGCCTTCGTCATCTACCGCCCCACCGGCCAGATCCTCTGGGCGCTGGTCGATGGCGAGGGGCAGGACCAGATCAACATCCAGATCGGGGGCGAGATCTTCGACCTGATGGCCTGACACGGCAAAGCAAATCCCTGCGCGCGTCCGTTGTGGCGCGCGCAGTGTCCACCTCCCGATCCCCGAGATACGTTGACAGGCAGGCGCCCGCCATGCCTCAATTCCTGCAGGTGCGCGCCGGGCCGGTGCCGGCGCCCCAACCTGGCGGGGGTCGGTAATGGTTTGGACGGGTACATTCTTCAGCAGGTCGTCGGAGTTGTTTCAGGGCGTGGAGGGCTATTTCGCCCTGAACGGCGTTTCGGGCGCGGGGCAGATTCCCACGATCAACGATGTCACCACCTCGACGCAGGTCTCTTTTCGCGCCCCGAACTATCTCGGGCGCATCACCTTCTTCGGCACCGACCTGGCCGTCGGGTCGACGGCAACGCCCAGCGGACAGCAACTGCCCGTCTTCACCGGCGGGACGATCACGGGGATCGAGTTCGAGTACAACTACATCCTGTCCCGCGCATTGGAGCAGGGCATCAGCGACCCGTCGCTCTACCTGCCCAGCCTGCTTGAACCCAGCGCCGAGCTGCAATTGCCGAACGTTTCCGCGGCCGCGTTGTCGAATGCCGTTGTCCAAAGCTACCAGGCACGTTCCGGCCAGCCGCTGATCGACTTCCTCTCGCAGGACACGGCGAATTTCGCGGGCACGGAGAGCGTCAACCTCATAGGCGGGTTCAACGCCAACGATCTGCTCAGGGGCCTTGGCGGCAACGACATCCTGCAAGGCAATGGCGGCGACGACACGCTGGACGGGGGCCCGGGCACGGACGGGCTCTTTGGCGGAGAGGGCAACGATCTCTATCTCCCCGGACCACGCGATCCCAACACCCCCACCGGCGACAGCGTCAGCGACAACGGTTTGACGCCGGGCCAGATCGATACGATCTCCTATGCCAACTCACCCCAGGGTCTCGTGATCGATCTCAATCCGCAGGACGGCAACCAGAGCACGGGCTGGGCCGCGGGTCTCTTCGCAGGCGGAATCGAGGCCGTCATCGGTTCGAACTTCAACGATACCATCGTCGGCACGGATGTGCCCGAGTCGATCCAGGACACGGCCGCTGACACGCTGTTCGGCGGGTTGGGCGACGACGTGCTCTTCGGGCTCGGCGGCAGCGACCTGCTTCAGGGCGGGCCGGGCTTCGACACGCTGGTCGGCGGCGCGGATGGCGACCTCGTCAACCAGGGGCCGGGCGACAGGGCGGGGTTCTCCGCCGCGAGCAACCGGATCGACCTGTTCCGCCTGGCCGATGGCAGCATTCTGGTGGCAGCCCCCGGCGGCGGCGTGGATCTCCTGCGCGAGATCGAGTTTCTCAGCCTCACCGATGGCGTTGTGCCGATCGCCAACCTGCCGAATTCACAGCGCAACCTGGTGATCGGCACCGACCCCGGCGAGGGTCTCGCGGGCAGCGCGGGCGCCGACCTGATGTTCGGCCGGGCCGGAAACGATACGCTTGATGGCGGCACCGGTGATGACGACATGGACGGCGAGACCGGGAATGACGTCCTGCGCGGCGGCGGCGGCAACGACACGATGCGCGGCGGTCCGGGCGACGATACCTTCGATGGCGGCGGCGGCGAGGATCTGGCCGTGCTGGGAATCGGGTCTGGCGCGGTCACGGTCTTCGAGCTGGGCGGAGGGCTCGAGCTGCGCGGCGAGGGCCGCGACACGATCCGCGAGAGCGTCGAGCGCATCGCCTTTTCCGACCGGACCCTCACCTATGACCAGCTCCGCGAGATGGCCGCGCCCGCCACGATCACCGGCACCGATGCGGGCGAGACGCTCGACGGCACCTCCTCCTCCGAGGTGATCCGGGCGCTTGGCGGCAATGACGTGATCCGCCCCGGCACCGGAAGCGATACGATCGAGGGCGGCACCGGCAACGACATGATCGATTTCTCCGGCCAGCCCCTCGTGTCGGGCTGGAGCGCGGGTGAAATCATGCTCGACCTCGACCTTGCGCAGGGTCGCGCGGATGTCTTCGGCCCCGATCTCCACCAATTCACCGGGATCGAGAACGCCACCGGCACCGACTGGGATGACCGCCTGGTGGGCAACGGCTCAGCCAACCGGCTGATCGGGCGCGCGGGCGACGACGTGATGGACGGTGGCGAAGGGGCCGACACGATCAATGGCGGGGCGGGTGATGACAGCCTCACCGGCGGCCCGGCGGATGCCGACCAGCGCGACGTGATCTTCGCCGGGACCGGCGATGACCGCGCCGATGGCGGCGCCGGGAACGACCAGCTCTTCGGGCAGGAGGGCAACGACACCCTGGCCGGCGGGATCGGCGCGGACGAGTTGCAGGGCCAGCAAGGCAATGACGTCATCACCGGCGGGGCATTGTCCGACCTCGTCTATGGCGGCGACGGTGACGATTTCGTCAATGGCGGCTTCGGCTATGACAGAATCAACGGCGGCGCGGGCGCGGACAGGTTCTTTCACCTGGGCGTGGCCGATCACGGCTCCGACTGGGTACAGGATTACGCCTCGGCCGAGGGGGATGTCCTGCTCTTCGGCAACGCCGCCGCCACCGGCGCGCAATTCCAGGTCAATTTCGCCCATACCGCCACACCCGACGGCGAGCGCTCGGGAGACGACTCCGTGCAGGAAGCTTTCGTGATCTATCGCGCGACAGGCCAGATCATGTGGGCGCTGGTCGATGGCGCGGGCCAGGATGAGATCACTCTGCGGATCGGCGGTCAGGATTACGACCTGCTGGCCTGAGGCGCCCCGCTTCCGGCCCCGACCGCGCGCCGCAGGCGCGCCCGGCCCAACCGACCGCGCGCATCTTCGATGCGCGATGGACGGGCGGGAGCCCTCCGACCCGGGTCACTCAGGCCGCGTCGCTTCCGCTGCGGACATGCTCGACCCAGTTCACGACCGCCTCCAGCTCGGCCGGAAGCCGCTCGGCCACCCCGCCCGAGAACTCCACGAACCCGGCCTCGTTCATGCCGTTCACACCCGTCAGAACCGGCACGCCGCGCGCCAGCGCCTCGCCGATCACCGGGCGGAACCCGCGCCCGTCGGCCTCGTGCTTGCCGAACTTGTTGACGATCACCAGCTCCGGTGCGCGGGCATCGGCCAGCGCCGCCTCGACCCGTGCCACCGCGTCTTCCAGCGCCGCGGTGTCCAGCCGGCAACCGCGCGCCCCGCGGCCCAGCGATTGCGAGATCCGGATCGTCCCGCCCGCGGGCAGGATACGCAGGTCCATGTCGCAGCGTCCGCCACGCTCGCAATCCACGTTGGTCTGAACCACGCCCGCCAGCGGCACGCCGCGCGCCTCCAGCGCCTCGGCCACGGCGCTCAGCAGGCGGTCGGTCGCACCCCGGTCCGCCGTCATCACATAAGCAAGCTGCATCGCAGTCTCCGTCTCGTCCTGACCGGAGATAGCATGGCTCAGACCGCCCCGCCACTCCCACGCCGCCGCCGTCCCGCCAGCAGCACCGGCAAAAGCTCGGCCAACGCGCCCAGCACGATCAGGACCGCGCCCAGCGCCATCAGCGCGGTAAACGGCTCGTCGAGGAACAGCGCGCCCGAGATGATGCCCGCCAGGATCTCGGCGGTCAGCAGGAAGGTCAGCACCGCGGGGGTCAGCCGGGTCGCGCTCCACATGGTCAGCATCAGGATCGGCAGGGCATAGACCGCCCCCGCCATGGCACCGCCCAGTGCCGCGGCGGGCAGCGGTCCCGCCTCCCCCACCGCCAATGCCTGGAGCAGACCGATCGCGGTGGCCGCCAGCGCCGTCACCGTGGCCAGCGGTGCGGCGCGCGTGCCCGGCTCCAGAAAGATCAGCGCCGCGCCCCCGGCCCAGGCCATGCCCGAGATCACCGCCAGGACATCGCCCGGTCCGAATCCCTTCAGCGAGACATCGCCGCCCAGCACCAGCACCGCACCCGACAGCGCAGCCACCAGCGCCAGCGTCGAACTCCAGCCCCAGCGCATCCCCAGGAAGCCCCATTCGATCAGCTTGCTCCAGGCCGGCGCGAGGTAGAACAGCAGCACCACGCGCACCACCTCCCCCTCCGTCAGGGCGAGGGAATAACTGCTGACCGCCAGCCCGACCAGGACCGCCCCGATCGCTGCGCGCGGCGCGATCCGCAAGCTCTGCCTGCGCAGCGTCACCCATGTCAGCGCCGCCAGCGCCGCGCCCGCGTTGATCGTGACCCCTGTCATGGCACCCGGGACACCCTGCGCCTCCAGCCAGCGCACCGGCACCCACCACAAGCCCCAGAGCGCCGCCGCGAAAAAGGCAAGCAGAACGGGGCGCAGTTCCGCCGCCGGACGCCTCATCTCACAGCCCCAGCGCCTGCCGCCGCTCCTCGGCAAAGCCTTGAACGATCCGGTCGGCGATGAAGGCCAGGATCGCCATCGCGGCCCCGGCCGAGATGCCCAGACCCACATCCGCCTGTCCCAGCGCCAGGTAGATCGACTGGCCCAGCCCCGTGGTGCCGATCAGCGCCGCGATCACCAGCATGGCAAAGGCGTAAAGGATGGTCTGGTTCAGCCCCAGAAGGATCGTGGGCGCCGCATAGGGCGCGCGCACGTCGCGCAGGATCTGCCAGTCGCTCGCCCCGCTCGAGACCGCCGCTTCCAGCAGGTCGTCGGGCGTGTTGACCAGCCCGTGCCGCGTGTAGCGGATCATCGGCACGACGGCATAGGCGCAGATCGCCAGGAAGGCCGAGAACTCGCCGATCTGGAACACCATCAGCACCGGGATGAGGAAGACGAAAAGCGGGATGGTCTGAAGCATGTCGCAGATCGGCCGCACCACGCGCCAGACCACCGGCCAGACCGCGCTGGCCAGACCGACCGCCCCGCCCACCAGCGCGCAGGCAAACACCGCCGCACCGCTGAGGTAGAGCGACAGCAACGCCCGTTCCCACAGGCCCGAGAGGAGGATCGTCGCCAGCAGGCAGACCGCCAGCAAGCCCAGCCGTCGACCGCCCGCGACCCAACCCAGCGCCGCCACCCCCGTCAGCACGAAGGGCCAGGGCAGGTTGGAAATCCCCGTCTCCAGGATCCCCACCCCGATCACCAGCATGAGACCGGCGGTCACCCCGCCCTGCCATGCCAGCAGCAGACCCGCCGCGGCACCGCCGGCGAACAGCCACAGGCTCATCGCGGGGGTCCAGGCAAAGCCCCAGGTGAAGGGCAGCACCGCCTGGTCCAGCCCGATCCTGAGCGGCAGCAGCACATAGAACATCACCCCGTTCTTGAACGCGTCGAGCGCCGCGCCATTGCTTCGCGTGAAATCCGTAAGCCCCTGGTCCACCCGCTCTGCCACCGGGTCCAACAACGTGAGCGAGGCCGCATTCGGCAGGCTGGTCCAGAATAGCGCGGTGAAGGCCACGGCCACGACCAGCACGACCAGCGACACGCGCAGGCTGTACCGCCGCGCCTCGGGCGCGGCCAGCGTGCCGCTCATCCGGTCGATCAGGATGGCAAAGATCACGATCACCATGCCCGCCAGCAGGGATTGGCCGAACTGCGCCTTGCGCATGGTCAGCAGCACCTCCCATCCGATATCGTTGAACCCGCCGATCACGGCGGCGATGATGACCATGCTCAGCGCCGCCATCAGGCACTGGTTCACCCCCACCATGATCTGGGTCGAGGCCGAGGGGATCTCGACCTGGAAAAGCTGCTGGAACCGCGTGCCGCCCGACATGATCGCGGCATCCTTGATCTCGGGCTCCACCCGCTCCAGCCCCAGCAGCACGTTGCGCGCCATCGGCGGCGCGGCATAGATGGCCGAGGCGATCAGCCCCACCACCGGCCCGAAACCGAACAGCAGCAATAGCGGCGTGAGATAGGCAAAGGTCGGCACCGTCTGCATCACGTCGAGAACGGCCAGCAGCCATCCCTTGATCCGCGGCACCTCGTTCGCCAGGATACCGATTCCCGCGCCAAGCAACAGCGCCAGCGGCACCGACACCGCCACCAGCGCCAGCGTGTTCATCCCCTCCGACCAATAGCCCGAGGCCAGGACGAAACCGAGGCCGAGAAACCCCAGCGCGGCCATCGCCAGCCCGCCCAGGTACCAGCCCAGCGCCGTGACCACCCCGATCAGGATCGGCCAGGGGGTCCCGTTGAGCACCGCGTTGGCCCAGTCCATCGGGTGGCGCATCAGGGACGCGAACATCCGCGCCGCGGGCTTGATCGTCTCCAGCAGCCAGGTCAGCGCGACGCCGACCCATTCCGTCGCAGGCAGGACCCAGGCGGCAGGCCATTTCACCAGCCAGGGCGCCGTCCCTTCCAGCGCAAGGCAGGCCGCCCCAACCACAAGCGTGATCAGCGCAGCCTGAATCCCCGCCGTCAGGCGCGGCGCGGATGCGGGCAGCGTATCGGCCTGCGCGCTCATGTCTCCTCCGCCTGAAGCGCCGCCGCCAGGTCCGAGGGGTGCACCGTGCCCACTACCGCGCCCGAGGCGTCGCGCACCGGCACCGGCTCGTAAAGCTTCATGCAGCGCGCCAGCGCGGCATCCAGCGTCATCGCCGTGGTCAGGCCCGGATCGTCCGGCCCGGCATCGCCCGCCCCCTCCTGCATGACCGAGGCGACCCTCGCATGGCGCCCCTTGGCCACGTCCTTGGAAAACTCGCGCACGTAATCATCCACCGGGCGCAGCACGATATCGGTGGGCGTGCCGATCTGCACGATCCGCCCGTCGCGCATGATCGCGATGCGGTCGGCCAGCTTCAGCGCCTCGGCGATGTCATGGGTGATGAAGACGATGGACTTGCGCAGGCTGTTCTGGATCCGCAGGAACTCGTCCTGCAATTGCCGCCGGATCAGCGGGTCCAGCGCCGAGAAGGGCTCGTCCAGGAACCAGATGTCGGGGTTGACGGCCAGGCTGCGCGCGATGCCCACGCGCTGCCGCTGCCCGCCCGACAGTTGCCTTGGATAGCTGTCCTCGCGCCCCTCCAGCCCGACAAGCGAGATCACCTCCTGCGCCCGCGCGGCGCGCTCCTTGCGCCCCACCCCCTGCACGCGCAGCGGATAGGCCACGTTCTCGGCCACCGTCATGTGCGGGAACAGGCCGAAATGCTGGAACACCATGCCCAGCTTGCGCCGCCGCAGCTCGGTCAGGCGCTTGCGATCCGCGCCCACCACGTTCTCGCCCTCGATGCGTATCTCGCCCGCCGTGCCCGGCAAAAGCTGCGAGATGCAGCGCACCAGGGTCGACTTGCCCGAGCCCGAGAGCCCCATGATGACGAACAACTCGCCCTCGCGCACCTCGAAGCTCGCATCCTGGACCGCCGGGATGAACCCGTCCTTGCGCAGCAGCTCCGCCGCGCGCTCGGCATCCTGCCCCGACCGCGCCAGCGCGTCGGTCAGGGCTTTCTCCGCGCCGGTGCCGAACACCTGCCAGAGGTTCTGGCAGGCGATCGCCGGTGTATCCGCACCTGTCACCTGGACCGGCTCACTCGGTCGCGGCTTCCACGACCGGACGCCACTCCGACTCGTTCTCGGCCATCCAGGTATCGACGACCTCCTCGACCGGCTTGCCGTCCACGTCCACCGCGCCCATCATCGGTTGCTGGTCCTCGACCGACAGCTCGTAATTCGACAGGATCTCGTAGGCGGCGGGCCATTTCTCCTCCATCCCGGCCCAGGCGGCCTTGAAGATGCGCGAGGGCGCGAAATCGCAATCGTTGATCGCGTTCGGGTTCGGCCCCCAGGCCGGATCGTTGAAGCATTCCTCGTTTCCGACCGGCAGATCGACGAATTTCACGTCATAGGCAGACATCGCCCAGTGCGGCTGCCAGAACGTCAGCAGCAGCGGCGACTTGCGGTCGGTCGAGGCGCGCAGCTCGGCGATCAGCGCCCCTTCCGAGCCTGCCGGAACCGCCTTGAAGGGCAGGTCCAGACCGGTCATCCGGTCCGCGCCCGGCGTGCCCCAGTCGGCCGGGTAATCGACCAACCGGCCCTGCGGGATCGTGTCGGCGGTGGCGAAGGTCTGCGCGCAGTCCTTCAGCGCCTCCCAGGCGGGCAGGCCGGGGCACATCTCCTCGACATGGGCGGGATAGGCGATGCCCTCCTTGGCATCGAGGCCCAGATCCCCGATCTCGACGACCGTGCCCTCGTCGATCTTCTTGGCGTATTCGTCGCTCACGTTGGACGACCAGATCTCCAGCGTCGCGTGAATGTCGCCATCGGCGATTGCCTGGAACTGGTTCAGCATGCCGGCGGTGACATATTCGACCTCATAGCCGGCTGCCTTGAGCATCTCGCCCGCCACGCGGGTGGTGATGTGCTGGCCTGTCCATTCGTTGATCGCCAGTTTGATGGGGTCGTCCACGGCGCCCATCTCGGCGGCCATCGCCGATCCGGCAAGCGTCGCGGCGGCAAGGCCCAGCGTCAAAGTCTTCATTCTCGGTCTCCCTGTTCTCATTGTCATGTGTCTCTGCGACAGGACGCAGGCTCCGGCCCATGCCCGGCCCCGCGAACCGCCCTGTCGCGGTTCGACGCGGTCGGCGCATGTCCGTATCGCGCACACCCGTCGCACCCGGATGCCGGGCCGATGATGCGGCCACTATCGGGCAGTTTCGTCCCGGTGTCACCCGTTGCATTCGCCCTTCGCCCCCGCTTGGCAGGACCGCGCCCCCCCGCTAGTCTCGCCCCGATCCGAACCGGAGGACCATCATGGAGATCACGAGCGCGGCGGCCCAGACGCTGCTGGACGAGAATTTCGCCGAATGGGTCCGTGCGCTGGACCTCACCGTGCAGGAGGCCGCGCCGGACCACGTCACCATCCGGATGCCGCTTGCCCCGCACCTGGCGCGCGTCGGCGGAATCGTCTCGGGCCAGGCGCTCGCGGCCCTTGCCGACACGACGATGGTGATCGCAGCCGTTGCTCATGCCGGAGAATTCCGCCCCTTCACCACCACCGACCTGCACACGCAGTTCCTGCGACCGGGGGTCGGCACCGCCATTCTCTGTCGGGCCGAGGTCGTCCGCGCCGGCAAGGCGCTGGTCTTTGCCCGGGCGGAAATGACGGTCGAGGACAGCGGCAAGACGGTCGCGACCGCCACGGCGACCTTCTACGCGCCCTGAGCCGCCAGATTTGACTTGCAGGCCCTGCCGCCGCAGCTACGGTTTTGTCCATGCGCCTGCTCCTTTGCCTTTTCTTCCTGCTGCTTGCCAGCTGCGGCCGTCCTCTGACC
Source organism: uncultured Paracoccaceae bacterium (assembly GCA_947500005.1). Taxonomy (GTDB): domain Bacteria; phylum Pseudomonadota; class Alphaproteobacteria; order Rhodobacterales; family Rhodobacteraceae; genus Lutimaribacter_A. The sequence continues at coordinate 9,304 of CANMQJ010000004.1, forward strand.
GAGGCCGAGCGCGCCTATGTCACGCGCATTCATGGCGCGGGACTGGATCTCGACCGCGTGCGCCTGGTCGATGGCGCGCCGGTCGGCGCCGTCACCTTCAAGCGTGAACCGCGTCCGCGCGTCACCTGCCGCGAGCGCATCCTGCCCCCCGTCAAGGAAGAGATCGTCACCGTCAAACCCGCGGCTGTCGCGCTGTTCAACCGGATCTTCTTCTCCAGGGACTGGTATCTCGACGATTACATGGAGGAGTTCCCGCAGGCCATGAACCTGATCGCCGCGATGCTGCTGTCGCACGAACTCACCCATGTCTGGCAATGGCAGAACCGCAGGGTCACCGGATATCACCCGCTGCGTGCCGCCGCCGAGCACGGCGCCAGCTCCGATCCCTATCTCTTCGAACTCGACGAGCAGCCGCAATTCCTCTCCTACGGCTACGAACAGCAGGGCGCCATCGTCGAGGAATATGTCTGCTGCCGCGCCCTCGCACCCACGGCGCCGAGAACCCGCCGCCTGCATGACATGATCGGGGCCGTGATCCCCGTGACCGATCTGCCGCAAAGCCGCGAATCGGATGTCTACCTGCCCTGGGCCGAGGCCCGGATCGAGGGGATCTGCGACTAGGCGCTCATTCCTCGGCCTGGATCGCTTCCAGATAGAACATCAGTGCGGCCAGCGGGCGGGGTGTGGGGGTCGGCACGCCGTCGATATCGACCGGCACCGTTTCGGGATCCAGCATCATCGCGCCGAATTCCGGCATCACCTGGTCCGTCATTTCGCGATGTTCGTACCCGTCGATGCGCGACAGCACCTCTGCCCGCGGAAAGACCCCGTCATTGCGGAGCGCGATCCGCGTCAGGTCCGGCGCGCTCTGCCCTCCGATCAGCTCGCCCCCCTCGCCACGATACCCGTGGCAGACGGCACAGTTGGCCACGTACAGGGCCTCGCCCTCCTGCGCTGTGGGCATGGCGTCCTGCATGTTGCAGGCCGCCAGAAGGCTGGCGCCGAGGATCGGAAACAGGCGCAGGTTCATGGGTCAAATGTCCTTTCGACTCGCGGGGTCGTCACTGGTCCTGAATGGACAGCAGATAGCCCACCAGGTCAACGACCGGCTTCGAGGTCAGCACCGGCTGTCCCGAGGGGGTCTTCATCGACACCTCGGCCCCCTCTTCGAAGAAGGGTCCGTAAACCGGCATCGGACTGCCATGCGACACAAGCGGGTCGCGCCCGTCGATGCGCTTGATGACACGCTCGAACGGGAACTCGCCGCCCGCGGCCAGCGCAGTCAGGTCGGTGGGTTGAAGCGTCAGAACCGCCGCCATCGGACCGTTCCCCTTCCCCTCGGCCCCGTGACAGGTGGCACAATGCTGGAAATAGATCCGGCTGCCCTCTTCCGCGTCCTGGGCAAGGGCGGGGGCGGCCGTCAGGGCCAGAACAAGTATCGCGATCGGTCGCATCATGTCTTTCCTCCGGGTTTGCGCGTCAGTCATCCTGCAACTGCGCCACGTAACGGGTCAACGCCACAAGTGTGGCGGGGGTTTCGATCAGCTGCCCTTCGGCCGTGGTCCAGGGCACCGTCGGCCCCGCCATCAGCGGGCCGAATTCCGGCATGGCGGTCGTGAATTCCTGGCCGCGATGGCCATATATCCGCGCCATCACCGCATCGGCGGGGAACACGCCCCCGTTCGCCGCCGCGATCCCGCGCAGGTTGGCGGGCGGATGCGGCAACTTCGCGGCCTCGGGCCCATCGCCCGCCCCGTCGGTTCCATGGCACGACACGCAATGCGCATCGTAAAGCGCAGCGCCCGATTGCGGCACCTCGCCCATGCACCCTGCCACCCCCAACAAGGCCACGGCAATCGCGTATTTCATTCGTCCCGCCCGCAAGTTGCCTCTCTCCGGCAGGCTCCCGCGCCGCGGGCGATGCCGCCATGATCCAGATCAACCCTGCGGATTCAGCGCGCCGCCCTCCAGCCGCAGCACCCGGCTCATCCGGGCCGCCAGGTCCAGGTTGTGCGTGGCGATCAGCGCCGACAGCCCCTCGCCCGTCACCAGCTCCATCAGCACGTCGAAAAGCCGCTCCGCCGTCGCGGGGTCCAGGTTCCCCGTCGGCTCGTCCGCCAGCAGGATGCGCGGCCGGTTCGCCAGCGCCCGGCAGAAGGCCACCCGCTGCTGCTCGCCGCCCGACAGTGCAGCGGGACGGTGCTCGGCACGATCCTCCAGGCCCACGCGCGCCAGCAGGTCCCGCGCCCGCGCCTCCGCCTCGCGCTCGGACGTGCCATCGGCCAGCTGCGGCAGGGTGATGTTCTCCAGCGCGCTGAACTCGGGCAGCAGGTGGTGGAACTGGTAGACGAAACCCACCTCGCGCCGCCGCACCGCCGTGCGCGCGCGGTCGCCCTGCCCGCCCATCTCGCGCCCGCCGATCTCGACCGTGCCCGCATCGGGCACGTCCAGCAGCCCCGCCATGTGCAGAAGCGTCGATTTCCCCGCACCCGAGGGTGCCACCAACGCCACGATCTCGCCCGGCACCAGCGCCAGATCGACACCGCGCAGCACGCGCACCTCATTGGGCTTGCCCCGGTTGTAACTCTTCTCCAGCCCCGAAAGCCGCAGCACCGCCTCACTCATAACGCAACGCCTCCACCGGGTTCAGCCGCGCCGCGCGCCGCGCCGGAAACCAGGTCACCACGAAACTCAATCCCAATGACAATCCCACCGCCTTGAGCACATCGGACAAATGCAACTCCGCCGGGAGTGCATAAATCCCGCGAATGGCCGGATCCCAGACTCCGCCGCCCATCGCGTAATTCACGAATGAAAAGATCGGATCGATATAGATCGCGAAAAGGCACCCCAGCACCACGCCACAGGCGGTTCCGATGATCCCCGTGAACGCCCCGCAGATGAAGAACACCCGCAGCACCGACCCCTCGCTCAACCCGATGGTGCGCAGGATACCGATATCGCGCCCCTTGTTCTTCACCAGCATGATCAGCCCCGACACGATGTTCATCGACGCGATCAGCACCAGGATCGACAGGATGATGAACATCACGTTGTCCTCCACCTCCAGCGCGCGCAGGAAGCCCCCGCTCGCATCCCGCCAGGTCCAGACGCGCGCCTCCTCGCCCGCCGCGCGCAGGATGGGCAGCACGTAGCGGTCCACCGCCTCGGGCTCCTCCACCATCACCTCCAGCTCGTCCGCCACGCCTTCGCGGTTGAAATAACTCTGCGCCTCGGCAAAGGGCAGATAGACCCGCGTGTTGTCGATGTCGTAGCGCCCGGCCGAAAAGACATGCACGACCTCATACGCGTTGACCCGCGGCGAGGTGCCAAAGGCCGTCTTGACCCCGTCGGGAGAGATCAGCCTGATCCGGTCCCCCACCGTGGCACCCAGCGCCCGCGCCACGCCCGAGCCGATGGAAACCCCGTCGTCAAAGCGGGCAAGATCGCCGTAGGAGCCCTCGCTCCCGGCGATCCCCGGCAGGCTGGCCAGGTCCTCGCCCCGGATGCCGAAGACCTGCACACCCGCGTTGGAGTTGCGATGCGCGGCCAGCACCTGCCCCTTGACCAGCGGCGCCACCCGCGTGACGCCCGGCACCTCGGCCACCCGCGCGGCCATGTCCGCGTAATCCGCGATGGTCCGGTCGATCTGCCCGGTCTCGGTGATCCGCCCCGCGCTGTAGACCGTCACATGCGCATTCGCGCCCAGGATCGTGCCCACGAATTCGGCGCGGAAACCCGAGCGCACCGCCAGCGTCGCGATCAGCGCGAACACCGCCAGCGTGATCCCGATGAGCGAGATCCAGGTCATCACGCTCACCCCGCCCTCGGCCCGGCGCGCGCGCAGATAGCGCCAGGCGATCTTCCATTCAAAGCCGGAAAAAGGTCTCGGTGATGCTCTCGTCATGGGCCTGCCCTGATTGATCGGGTCAGTCCTGCGCGCTGGGGCCGCGCAGGTCAAGACGCCTCGCCACCTGCCCGGGCGGCAATCCTCCGACGGGTCGGCCCCCTGCATTGCAACCAAAAGATGTAATTTGCGCCGAACGCTTCACAATTGAATGGAATGGATGCAAAATTGCATCGACCAGGGGGAAACAACCATGCCAACGCTTCTTGAAATCGCCGATCAACCCGGCTTTCGGTCCGTTCTGATATCGCTCGTCGAATTCGTGGACGAAACCCTGCCCGAGTCCGACCTGGCCGGCACGCTCAGCGATCCGCAAATCAGTCTGACCCTCTTTGCGCCCGACGACACCGCCTTCGGCAGGCTGGCGCAGGATCTGGGCTTTGCGGGCGACGTCACGGATGCGGACGCGATCACGGGTTTCCTCACCCAGACCGTTTCGGCCGAGGCGCTGCATGACATCCTCACCTATCACCTGCTCAACGGCTCGACCCTCGCAAGCGAGCTTGAATACATGGGGTCCATCGGCACGAACCAGGGCAGCGGCCTGGAAATTGAAGCGCCCCGGCTGATCGACAGCCACCCGACCCTGGTCGACAAGGAACCCGACCTCCTCGACCCCGTCTTTTTCGGCCACGGGAACATGGCGGATAACGGTGTGCTCTACACGATCGAGCGGGTTCTGCTGCCACTGGACCTGCCCGGTAACGACGCCCCGTCGCTCTCCGAAATCATCGCCGGCGACGGCCCCCTCGCGCAGGAGGAGTTCGAGCTGTTGAGCTCCCTGCTCTCGACGGCCGGCCTCACGGACCGGCTGGCCGACCCGCAGGCCGACTTTACCGTCTTCGCCCCCAGCGACGCGGGCTTCCTCCGTCTGGCGCAGGAGCTCGGCTATCCCGGTGAGGACGAGTCCGGCGTGGCAAGCCACCTCCTGCGCGCGCTGAACCTGCTCAGCGCGGGCAACCCCGTGCCGCTGCTGAGCGACATCTTTCTCACCCATTTCGTGGACGAGTCGCTGCAGACAGGTCAGATGTTCGAACACCAGTTCCCGACGCTCCAGGGCCGCAATGTCACGGCCGACGGTTTCCGGGTGCACGACTTCGCCGCGAACCTCTCCGATCCAGATATCGTCGATCCCGACATCCTTGCCGCCAACGGCATCCTGCACGTGATCAACGGCGTTCTGGTCCCGGTCAACGTGCTGTATTCGAATGGCCTCCAGGACGTGATGCTGCATTTCGGCGACGACGATGCCGAAGCCAACGAATTCGGCAATGACAACGACCTGATCGACGCGGGCGGCGGCAACGACTCGATCGTCGCGCACGAGGGTGACGACATCGTCATGGGTATGGAGGGCAACGACCGCCTCCTTGGCATGGCCGGCAACGACTCGCTGCGCGGCGGTGAAGGGCGCGACCTCCTCAATGGCGGCGATGGCGATGACGACATCGCGGGCGGCGGTCTCGGCGACACGATCGTGGCTGGCGCGGGCGATGACAGCGTCTCGGGCGACATGGGCAACGACCTGCTCTATGGCGAGGGTGGCAACGACACGATCTCGGGCGGGCGCGGTGCCGATCTCCTCGCCGGGCAGTCGGGAGACGACATCCTCTCCGGCGGCGCGCTCGGCGACGATCTCTTCGGCAATGCGGGCAACGACTTCCTCAACGGCGGCACCGGGTTCGACCGGCTCAATGGCGGCGACGGCGCCGACCGTTTCTACCACGCGGGCACCGAAAGCCACGGCACCGACTGGATTCAGGATTTCGACCATGCCGAGGGCGACGTGCTGGTCTTTGGCGGTATGGCCACGGCGGAGGATTTCACCGTGCACACCACGCATACCGATCTGCCCACCCGCCCCGGCGACGCCGAGGTCGAGGAGGTCTTCGTCGATTACCAGGGCCAGGTGATCTTCGCCCTCGTCGACGGCGCCGCCAATGACAGCCTGATTTTGCGTATCGCCGACGGGACACAGTTCGACCTGTTCGCCTGACCGGTCCCGCACGGCCCCGACACGCACCCGCCCGCCTTTGGGCTGGAGCGGCGGCGCGTGCCCACGCCCATCGCTTCCCGGCACGATTCCGCCCATCACGCCCGCGTGAGCCATCGTGAGCGATCCACCCGTTCTTCCCCTTCGTTCAACGAACATACAACCAAGAGGAGAAGATCATGCCAACGATCACCGAAATCGCCGCCGGTTCGGAAGATTTTTCCATTCTCGTCGCTGCCCTCGGCTTCGTCGACGAATCCATCCCCGACGCCAATCTTGTGAGTACGCTGGACGACCCGGATGGGGATTTCACGGTCTTCGCCCCAACCAACGCGGGCTTCGGCGCCTTGGCCTCCGACCTGGGCTTCACCGGGGACACCACGGATACCGACGCCGTGACCGCCTTCCTCACCGCCAATGTTCCGGCCAAAACCCTGCGGGACGTGCTCACCTATCACGTCGCGGGCTCCTCGCTGAGCGCGGCCGAGATCACCCAGGCCGGAACCGTAACCACCTTGCAGGGCGGCACCGTCACGCTCGACGCGCCCACGCTGGTGGATAACGAGCCCGACCTGATCGACCCCTCGCTGACCGCCACTGACGTGGCCGCCGACAACGGCGTGATCCACGTGATCGACCGCGTGCTCCTGCCCGTGGACCTGCCGGGCAACGACGCCCCCAGCATCGCCGGCATCGTCGCCGACTCGGGCGAGATCGACGATAACGGTGCCGATTTCGACCTTCTCCTCGCCGCTGTCGGCGTCGCAGGCCTGACCGATGCCCTGAACGACCCGAATGCCGACCTGACCGCCTTTGCACCCAATGACGCGGCCTTCATCGGGTTCGCGCAGTTGCTGGGCTATCCCGGCACCGACGAGGCGGGCGCGCTTGCCTTCATCCAGCGCGGCCTCAACCTGCTCAGCGCGGGTGACCCGGTGCCACTCCTCTCCGACGTCCTTCTCTACCACGTTGCGGGCGAGTCGCTGCAAGCCAGCCAGGTTCTGTCACGGACCGAGATCACGACGCTCCAGGGCGGTGAGATCACCGTCGACGGCACGACCCTGCGGGATCTCGACCCGGACCTGCCCGATCCCTCGATCATCGGCACCGATATCCAGGCCGCCAACGGCATCGTGCATGTGATCGATGGCGTGCTGGTTCCGGCCGACGTGCTTGCCTCCGACGGCAGCAACGATGTCGACCTGATCCTCGGTGACGACACGGCCGAAACCTACGAGACCGGTGACGACAACGACCTGATCGATGCCGCCGGCGGCAATGACACCGTGCTGGCCGGCGACGGCAATGACATCGTCCTGGGCATGGAGGGCAATGACCGCATCCTCGGTCAGGACGGCGATGACAGCCTGCGCGGCGGCGAGGGGCTCGACATCCTCAACGGCGGCGATGGCGATGACGACATCATGGGCGGCGCTCTCAGCGACACGGTCGTGGCAGGCGACGGCAACGATACCGTCAGCGGGGATGACGGCAACGACATCCTTTTCGGGCAGGATGGCGATGACGTGATCTCGGGCGGGCTCGGCACCGACCATGTCGCCGGCCAGGATGGCAACGACATCCTCTCCGGCGGCGCGATCGGCGACGACCTCTTCGGCAACGAGGGCGACGACTTCCTCAACGGCGGCACCGGGTTCGACCGGCTCAATGGCGGGGAAGGGTCCGACCGCTTCTACCACGCGGGCACCGAAAGCCACGGCACCGACTGGATCCAGGATTTCGATCATGCCGAGGGCGACGTGCTGGTCTTCGGCGGTATGGCCAGCGCCGAAGACTTCGTGGTCCACAGCGTGCATACCGACCTGCCCGAGCGCCCCGGCGACGACGCAATCGAGGAGGTCTTCGTCGACTACCAGGGCCAGGTCATCTTCGCCCTCGTCGACGGCGCAGCACTGGACAGCCTCATGATGCGGCTCGCCGACGGGACGGAGTTCGATCTGCTGGCCTGAGACGCCCCGATTGTCGCCCAAGGCGAAACGATGGCATCGCCGGGGCGTCTTTGCCCCTTGAAAGCCGCGCTTCGGCGCGGCTTTTTCCGCGAAAAAGCGCCTCTCTTTGCGCAATTCCGCTCGCTTCGTCAGGCTTCATGGACCAGGGGCGCAAACAGAGCGAGAGTTGACATGATGGCCAAGACCCATGCGGGCGCGACCGCGATCCGCGACTTTCCCCAAACCGCGGGCCCGGCCCGCTTCGACAGCGAAACCGCGGCCCTGCTGCGCGCGATCCTGCGGCCCGTCTTCGACGGCGCGGCCGATTGGGCGGCGCTGATGGCCGGGCTGCGCGACAAGGGCTATCGCCTGTGCATGCGCGAAGGACGCCTCTCGGTCGTCGACGCGATCAGCGGCGTGCGCATCTGCGGGCTGCGCTTCCTGGGCTACCACATGACCGACCTGGTCCGCCGCATGGGCCGTCCGGTCGTCATCGCGCGCTCGGGTCACGACGGCGACATCGTGGCGCCCGGCCACCACTAGGCGCGCCGGCCCCGCCCGCGCGCCTTGGAACCCGGGTTTACAGCCAGGTGTGAAAGGACCGCTTGGCCATCGGCTCCCAGTGCTCGCCGCGCACGGCGTGATGGGGCCCATAGATCTCGGCCACGCGCTTGACGGCCTCTTCCGGCGTCAGCTCCTCGCTCTCGCCCGTGCGGCGGCTGGTCAGTTCGACCACACCGTTCTTCAACCCGCGCGGCCCCACCGTGATGCGCCAGGGCAGCCCGATCAGGTCCATCGTCGCGAACTTGCCGCCCGCCCGCTCGTCGCGGTCGTCGTAAAGCGGCTCCAGCCCCACGGCCGACAGCGCCTCGTAGATCTTCGCGCAGGCCGCATCCGCCTCGTCATCCCCCTGCTTGAGGTTGACGATCCCGCAATGGAAGGGCGTCACACCCTCGGGCCAGATGATCCCCTTGTCGTCGTGGCTCGCCTCGATGATCGCCCCCACCAGGCGGCTCACCCCGATGCCGTGGCTGCCCATGTGCACCGGCACCGCCTTGCCATCGGGCCCCTGCACCGTCGCGCCCATCGGCTCGGAATACTTGGTTCCGAAATAGAAGATCTGCCCGACCTCGATGCCGCGCGCCACGCGGCGGCGCTCCTCGGGGATCTGCTCGAACAGCGCCGCGTCATGCGTCTCGTCCGTGCGCGCATAGCGCGAGGTGAATTCCTCGAGGATGGAGCGGCACTGGTCGCGGTCGTCATAGTCGATCTCGCGGTCGCCAAAGGTCAGCTCCGTGACCGCGCTGTCATAGAACACTTCCGACTCGCCCGTCTCGGCCAGAACCAGGAATTCATGCGTGTCATCGCCGCCGATCGGCCCTGAATCCGCCCGCATCGGAATCGCCTGCAAGCCCATCCGCTCATAGCTGCGCAGGTAGCTGACCAGGTGACGGTTATAGGCGTGCAACGCGTCTTCCTTGGTCAAGTCGAAATTGTACCCGTCCTTCATCAGGAACTCGCGCCCGCGCATCACGCCGAAACGCGGACGCACCTCGTCGCGGAACTTCCACTGGATGTGATAAAGCGTCAGCGGCAGGTCCTTGTAGCTGCTGACATGGCTGCGGAAGATATCCGTGATCAGCTCTTCGTTGGTGGGCCCGAAAAGCATGTCGCGCTCGTGCCGGTCGCGAATGCGCAGCATCTCGGGTCCATAGGCGTCATAGCGCCCCGATTCCCGCCACAGGTCGGCCGATTGCAGCGTCGGCATCAGCATCGGGATATGTCCCGCGCGGATCTGTTCCTCGTGGACGATCTTCTCGATATTGCGAAGCACCTTGTAGCCCAAGGGCAGCCAGGAATAGATCCCCGCGCTCGCCTGCTTGATCATGCCCGCACGCAGCATCAGCCGGTGGCTGACGATCTGCGCCTCGCTGGGCGTCTCCTTGAGTACGGGCAGAAAATAACGGGACAGGCGCATCGGGTCTCTCTTCCTCACCGGGTCGGGCAGTTTCCACGCGGTCTAAGCCATCGCCGCGCCGCAGGCAATCGCTGTCCCTCGTGTTGCCCGTTTCCGCATCATGCGACCGGTCGGACGGGCGAAACTTTCCAGAAGGTTGACGGCAGGCCGCTTCAAGACGACAGGCGGCCCTCGAAGCTCTGTACAAAACGGTCAATCGCGACAAAGGACCCGGTACAAAACGGTCAATCGGAGCAGACGACCCGGTACAAAACGAAACAGATGGGAGGAAGAGCGGCCCGGCCCTCAATTTGCCAGGCCGCCCGGAACCCGCCGCGCCGACATTGGGGACAGGGGCGGCAGACTGTTGCGTCCGGGACGAAACTTGTCCCATCACCTTTTGTCTCACGGCCCTTTCCCCAAAAAGCTGCGTCGAAATCACAACGGTCACATAAGGGGTTGCTGGGCAAGGTTCACTCACGACACGGCTGGCAGACTGACGTGAAGCGGCGCCTCGCGCCAGTGCGGGTTTCCTCATATCCACGGGCGCGGCAGCACATGACTTCGGACACCTGTGGACTGACCAGATTTTTTATCTATATTTCAATTTACTAGCCACAACCCCTCAAGCGCTCAAAGCCAAACTTCGATGTCACGGCCGCCATTCCCCTTGCATCGCGCAGCGGCATCGGCGAAACACAAACTGGCGCCGCGGGGACAGGGATCGACATGGCATTGCCGGTAAAAGAGCAAGTCAGCTACTGGGGCGTCGCCGCAGTGGTGTTCGTCGTGATCCTGTGGTTTCTCGGTGACGTGCTGCTGCCCTTCGTCATCGGTGGCGGCATCGCCTATTTCCTCGATCCGGTGGCCGACCGGCTGGAGCGCTGGGGCTTCTCCAGAATCGCCGCAACGGCAACGATTACAATAGGTTCCATCCTGATCTTCGTGCTTGCCATCCTGATGGTCCTGCCCACGCTGATCAGCCAGACGCTTGCCCTGATCGACACCATGCCGAAGGTCTTCAGCGATCTGCGCGCCTTCCTGGACGAGAATTTCCCCGCCCTTCAGGACAGCAATTCCAGCGCCCGGCAGGCGCTGGCGCGCGTCGCCGAGACGCTGACCGCGAAATCCGGCGAACTGGTGCAGACGCTGCTGAACTCGGCCGGAAACGCCATCAACATCGTGGTGCTTCTGGTCATCGTCCCCGTCGTCGCCATCTACATGCTGCTCGACTGGGACCGTATGGTGGCCGAGATCGACAAGCTGCTGCCCCGCGACCACGCACCGACCATCCGCCGCCTGGCCCGCGACGTGGATCGGACACTGGCCTCCTTCGTGCGGGGCATGGGAACGGTTTGTCTCATACTTGGAACGTATTACGCGGTGGCCTTGATGCTGGTCGGGCTACAATTCGGCCTTGTGGTCGGGTTCATCGCGGGGCTGCTGACCTTCATCCCCTATCTCGGGGCATTGATCGGCGGGGTGCTGGCGATCGGGCTTGCCCTGTTCCAGTTCTGGGGCGACTGGCTCAGCATCGTGCTGGTCGCGGCGATCTTCCAGGTCGGCCAACTGGTCGAGGGCAATTTCCTGACGCCCAAGCTGGTGGGGGACTCGGTCGGGCTGCACCCGGTCTGGTTGCTCTTTGCGCTGTCCGTCTTCGGCGCACTTTTCGGTTTCGTCGGGCTGCTGGTCGCGGTACCCGTGGCCGCTGCGCTGGGCGTTCTGGCCCGGTTCGGCGCACAGCAATATCTCCACAGCCGCCTTTACAAGGGCTTGGAACAGGACCAGGACTGAATGGCGCATCAGCTGAGCTTCGACCTGCCCGCCAAGACTGCGCTGGGCCGCGAGGATTTCTATGTCTCGCCCGCGAACGCGCTTGCCGTGGCGATGATCTCGGCCACGACCTGGCCCGGCGGCAAACTGACGCTGAGCGGACCTGCGGGCAGCGGCAAGACCCATCTCGTCCATGTCTGGGCCGCGGAAACCGGGGCCCGGATCTTGCAGGCCACCACCCTGACCGAGGCCGCGATTCCCGACCTCGCCACCGGCCCCGTCGCGATCGAGGACGTGCCTGACATCGCCGGCGACGCCGAGCGCGAGGCGCTGCTTTTTCACCTGCACAACCTTGCCCTGGCCCAGGGGCAGGCGCTGCTTTTTACCGGACGTGGCGCCTCCTCCGGCTGGGGCCTTGCCCTGCCGGACCTGGCCAGTCGCATCGCCGCAGCCCATCACGTCGCGATGGAGCCGCCCGACGATGCGCTGCTCTGCGCGGTGCTTGCCAAGCTCTTCGCCGACCGTCAGTTGAACCCGAAACCCGACGTCATCCCCTATCTGGCACGTCACATGGATCGCAGCTTCGAGGCCGCCGCGCGCATCGTGGCACGGCTCGACAGCGTCGGCCTTGCGGAAAAGCGGGAGATCAGCCGCGCGCTGGCCATCGACCTTCTGAACCGGGACAGTGACGATGATTGACCCCACCGCCCCGAACGACCATCTTCGGCATGACGTGATACAGGACGAGCTCTCAGACACCGATGGCCCCGTTCCGGACTGGGGTACGTTCGGGCGCCCGCTCTTCGACGATCCCAGCGCACGAGCCCTTTCGCGGGTCGGGGTGGTCGATGTGGGCTCGAACTCCGTCCGAATGGTCGTGTTTGACGGCGCGGCGCGCTCGCCGGCCTATTTCTACAATGAAAAGGTGATGTGCGCGCTGGGTGCGGGCCTGTCCGAGACCGGAAGGCTGAACCCCAAAGGGCGGCAGAGGGCGCTCTCGGCCCTGGCGCGGTTCGCACAGCTGGCCCGCGGGCTGGACATGCCGCCGCTGCATGTGGTGGCGACCGCCGCGGTCCGCGATGCCAGAGACGGGCCGGAGTTCTGCGAGGAGGTCCTGCGTGAGACGGGCCTGCGCCTGCGGGTCATCGACGGGCAGGAGGAGGCCCGGCTTTCGGCGCAGGGCGTTCTGCTGGGATGGCCGGGCGCCTACGGGTTGATCTGCGATATCGGCGGCTCCTCGATGGAACTGGCCGAGATCGCGCAGGGCCGCGTCGGGCGGCGGGTCACCTCGTCACTGGGTCCGCTCAAGCTGCGCGACATCAAGGGGGGGCGGCGCGGCCGCAAGGCGCATATCAAGCAGACCATGGAAGAGCTCAAGGCAAGCCTCGGCTTGCAGCGCGACCGGCTGTTTCTGGTCGGCGGCAGCTGGCGCGCCTTCGCCAAGATCGACATGCTGCGCCGGAATTACCCGCTTCAGGTGCTGCACGAGTACCGCATGACCGCGAAACAGGTGCATGCCACGGTCAAGTTCATCGAAGAAAACGATGCCGACAAGATCCGTCAGGCAGCCGGCATCTCGTCGTCTCGGATGTCGCTTCTGCCTTATGCGATGGACGTGTTGGTGCGGCTGATCGGTACATTCAAACCCAAGGACATCGCGATCTCCAGCTACGGTATCCGCGAGGGTCTGCTTTATGAACAGATGCCGCGCCGCCTGCGAGACCGCGATCCGCTGGTCGAGGCCTGTCGATTTGCCGAGGCCAAGGACGCGCGCATTCCCGGTTTCGGGCGTAAACTGTTCGATTTCGTGATGCCCCTGTTCAAGACGGCCTCGCCGGCCAAGGTGCGGCTGATCAAGGCCGCTTGCCTGCTGCACGATGTAAGCTGGCGCGCCCATCCCGATTACCGGGCCGAGGTCTGTTTCGACAACGCCACCCGCGCCAACCTCGGCGGGCTCAAGCATTCCGAGCGGGTGTTCCTGGGCCTGGCCTTGCAGCACCGCTATCGCAACAAGCGCGAAGGCGACCGGTTCGAGCCGCTTTTCGCGCTGCTCGACGAAAAGGGCCAGAAGGAGGCGGAGATTCTGGGCAAGGCGATGCGCGTCGGCGCAATGCTGTGGATCCAGAACGACACGCGTCCGGGCAGCCTGCGCTTCTATCCCAAGAAGAAAAAACTGGAACTCATGCTGCCGGAATCCGCGCTGCCCCTCTACGGCGAGGTCGCCGAGTCGCGCTTCGTCTCGCTGGGCAACGCGCTGGATGCCGAGGTCGCGGTCCTGGTCGAGGCCGACTAGAGTTCGATCTGCCCCTGCGGGGCCTCCTCACTGTCGGTCTCCGGCTCCGTTTCCGGCTCGGGCTGTTTCTTGCGGATGATGATATCGCCATTCGGCAACATCTCGGGCACCTCGTAGGTGCTCCAGTCCTCCACCTCGGACATGAGCCGCGACAGGGCGGGGCCCATCTCCTCGAGAAAGCCCTGCATCTTGGGCCCGAACTCCTCGGCCAAGGCCCGCATGTCGTCTATGGCGGGCTCCATCTCCTCGCGCAGTCCCTTGAAGAAAAGCTCGGCCCCCTGCTCCATGAGCGATTTGCCACCTTCCTCTTCCACCTGCGCAGAAAGCGGAGCGGCGACGAGGGCGATCAGTGTAAAAGGCAATATGAACCGGGTCATGTCCCCAATATAGACACCTCGGGGCAAGCCTGCAAAGGTCATGTCTCGAAATCGAGGCTGACGGGGAAATGGTCCGACGCGGCGAGCAACGCCTGGTGCAGCTCCGGCGTCCGGTAGCAGACCGCATCGTCGAACGGATGCCAGATGCGCCAGGCGGGGCGGCGCGCCCGAAGGCCGGGGGTGATCATGACGTAATCCAGCAGCGCCTCGAGATAGCGCCCCCGCTCACGCAACTCGAACCGCGCCGTGGTCGGCAGCGCGCCGGGCCGGACCTGACGCGAGAGATCCGCATGCGGGTCGTAGAGCCCGGCGTCGAGCAGGATCTCGACCGAGGAGCGGCCGAACAGATGCTCGAACTCGTCCAGCCCCGGCCCGTCGTTCAGATCGCCCAGCAGCACCACCTCGTCGCCCGCCTCGCGATGCTCGCGCACCCGCTGCGCCAGCCAGATCGCCTGCGCCAGTTGCTTGCGGCGGTTGGTGATCGAGATGCGCATGGCCTCGGCCGCCGACTCGGCCCCGTGTGGGACCTTGGATTTGAGATGCACCCCGATCATGCGAAAATGCAGGCCCGAGGCGGTCTGCACCTCAAGCTCCAGGGGAGGTTTCGAAAAGCGCACCAGGTCCTCGGTCGCGTCGATGTCGAGATCGATCCGGAAGGTGCCGTCGAAACGCGGCGCCTCCACCGCGCCTTTCTTGCCGGTGGGTTCTCCGCGCGGATCGTGGCGCGCGGTCACCACATAGGGATCGTAGAGCAGCGCGATTTCCTGATGCGTCTCGTTGGCGAAGCCGATCGCCGCGCTTTTCGTGCGCAGGTCGAACGCGGTGGCGAACCGTTCCAGCGCGCGCACGGTGTCCTGCGTACGCCCGGTATTGGGCGCCTCTATGATCATCACCGCATCGGCATCCAACGCGGTCAGCACGATCGCGATGGCCTCGGCCTGCTGCGCGCGGCTTACCCCTTCGCGGCCCGAAGGCAGATCATCGGGCAGCAGCAGATCATCGCGGTCGAAGAGATTGGCGAACCATTCGATGTTCCAGGTGGCAAGCCGCATGGGCCTCAGCCCACCGTCTGACGATTGATCTCTTCCCAGGCACGGTTGATGTCGATCATCCGCTTTTCCGCAAGTCGGATCGCTTCACGCGGGACACCGCGGGCCATCATCGCGTCGGGATGGGTATCGCGGACCAGCTTGCGCCAGACCTTGCGGATCTCGGGCAGCGGCATGTCGGGTTCGACCCCAAGGATCGTATAGGGGTCCTTGGGTGCATCCGGCACGAAACGCGCCCGCAAGGCACGGAACTGCGTTTCGGACTGGCCAAATATCTGGCTGACCTCGAGAAGGAACTCGTTTTCGTCAGGATGATAGTTCCCGTCGGCCATCGCGATGTGAAAGAGCCCCTCCATCAGATCCGACAGGACCGTGCTGTCCTCGGCGAACATGGTGCGGATGCGGCGCGCGTATTCGCGGTATCCGGCGATATCCGTGCGCGCCATGTTGAAGACACGCGCCGCCCCGGCCTCGTCCTCTCGCGCGATCTGGAACACCTCGCGAAAGGCGGTCACCTCGTCACGCGTGACATGGCCGTCGGCCTTGGCCATCTTGGCCCCCAGCGCGATCACCGCGATGGCAAAGGCCACGCTGCGCTCGGGCGGGGTGCGCAGGCGTTCGAAAACCGCGGCAAGGCTTTCGCCGCTGGCAAGGGCGCTGATCGCGTCGGAGATGCGGGACCACAGAGACATGGAGCCAGTTTATCCAAGCACTCCGGCGCTGTCAGGTGCGTCATCTGCGCCCGAGACAAGAATTTTCTGCACCAGCACCAGATCGAGCCAGCGGCCCTGTTTGCGACCGACCTGCGGCATGCGCCCCACCTCGGCGAAACCGATCGCGGCGTGAAAGGCGAGGCCGCCGGGATTGGCCGCGCTGATGCCGCCCACCATGACGTGATGCCCCTCGGCCCGGGCGGTTTCCTCGAGCTGCGCCATCAGCGCACGGCCCAGACCCTGTCCATGTGCGGTCGGGGCCAGCTGCACGCTGTGCTCCACCGTGTGTGCATAGCCGGGACCACGGCGGAACGGGCCATAGGTGGCGAACCCCACCACCCGGCCCGCCTGTTCGCAGACGAGGAAGGCCGGGCCACGTTCGACGATGTCGGCGGCGATCTCCTCGGGCCGCCGCTCCAGCGTCGTGAAGGTGACAAGCGTATCGCGGATGATGGCGTTGGTGATCGCGGCCACCGCCCCGGCATCCTCGGGTCGTGCGGCGCGCACCGTCATTCCAGCACGCGCACCCCGTGCGGCGTATCGATCTCGGCGCTGAGGCCGGGTTCGCCCTTTTCCACGCGGACCGGCACGATGCCTTCGAGATCGCGGCGCAACGGCTCCACGTCCGGATGCGAAACAGTGAGGCTGCGCAGGGTGCAGCCACTATCGGCCAGCATGCCGGCCGGGTGCATGTCTCCCTGCCACTGGATCAGCGCGGGATAGACATTGTCGTAGGGCAGTATGCCGGTATCGGGCACTGCCATGCGCCATTTCAGCCCGCCCCGCTCCAAGTCGACCGGCTTGCCGCAGCCCGGAGGCGCGATTTGCAGCGCCTCATCCAGATCCGGCACACGGCAGATCCAGCAGCGCAGATGCGGTGGCCCTTCGAGATGATCGAGGTCGAACCAGCGCATCCGGCCCGGGGGCGAGGCGTTCGGGTCGATGGCGATCGCCTCGAGATAGATCCCCGCGCCCAGGCCCAAAAGCCGGTTATGGGTGCCAAAGCGGGTATGGACGCCGCCCGGCTGCATGGCGACGCCAAGCGCCTGCTCGACATGGGCTGCCGCCTCCTCAAGCGTTTCTCCGGCCACGGCCAGATGATCGAGCTTCATTCCGTCCTCCATGCTGCAAGGGCAGGAGGCTTGCGCCCCCCGCCCCTCTCATGCCTCAAATCCACTCGGGCATAAATGCCCGAATGACACGGGCTCAGCCGCGCGTCTCAAGGATCAGGCGCAGGATGTCCTGCGCCGCCTCGGGAATGTTGGTCCCGGGGCCGAAGATTGCCTTGACCCCGTGATCGTAGAGATACTTGTAATCCTGCTGCGGGATCACGCCGCCACAGATCACGATCACGTCCTCGGCCCCGGCCTTCTTCAGCTCTTCGACCAGCTGCGGCGCCAGCGTCTTGTGCCCTGCTGCCTGGGACGAGATGCCGACCACGTGAACGTCATTGTCGACAGCATCCTGAGCGGCCTCGGCAGGCGTCTGGAACAGCGGGCCCACATCCACGTCGAAACCGATATCGGCAAAGGCCGTGGCGATCACCTTGGCGCCGCGGTCATGGCCGTCCTGGCCCATCTTGACGACCAGCATCCGGGGGCGGCGCCCCTCGGCCTCGGCGAAATCCTCGACCGATTTCTGGATGGCGGCAAAGCCCTCGTCGCCCTCATAGGCGGCGCCATAGACCCCGGCGAGCGTCTTGACCTCGGCGCGGTGGCGGCCGAATTCCTTTTCCATTGCCATGCTGATTTCCCCAACGGTGGCCCGGGCACGGGCGGCTTCGACGGCGGCCTCGAGAAGGTTGCCACCTTCTTTCGCCCGGCGGGTAAGTTCGTCCAGAGCGGACTGGCAGGCGGCCTCGTCCCGCTCGGCGCGGATGCGCTCAAGACGCTTGATCTGGCTTTCGCGGACCTTGACGTTGTCGACGTCCAGAATGTCGATCGGGTCTTCCTTGTCCTTGCGGTACTTGTTGACGCCGACGATCACCTCTTGGCCGCGGTCGATCATGGCCTGGCGGCGGGCGGCGGATTCCTCGATCCGCAGCTTGGGCATTCCGCTTTCGACCGCACGGGTCATGCCGCCCATCTCCTCGACCTCCTGCATCAGCGCCCAGGCCTTCTCGACCAGCTCGTTGGTCAGGCTTTCGACGTAATAGGAGCCCGCCAGCGGATCGACCACATCGGTCACGCGGGTCTCTTCCTGAAGGATCAGCTGCGTGTTGCGCGCGATCCGGGCCGAGAAATCGGTGGGCAGCGCGATGGCCTCGTCCAGTGCGTTGGTGTGCAGCGACTGCGTACCGCCCAGAACCGCGCTGAGCGCTTCATAGGCGGTCCGGATCACGTTGTTGTAGGGGTCCTGCTCCTGCAGGCTGACGCCCGAGGTCTGGCAATGGGTGCGCAGCATCTTGGAGCGGTCGTTCTTGGCCCCGAACTCGGTCATGACCCGGTGCCACAGCGTGCGCGCGGCGCGCAGCTTGGCGATTTCCATGAAGAAATCCATGCCGATGGCAAAGAAGAACGACAGCCGGCCGGCGAACTTGTCCACGTCCATCCCCGCCTCAATCGCGGCCTTCACGTATTCGCGCCCGTCCGCCAGCGTATAGGCCAGCTCCTGCACCAGGTTCGCGCCGGCCTCCTGCATGTGGTAGCCGGAGATCGAGATGGAGTTGAATTTGGGCATCTCGTTCGAGGTGTACTCGATGATGTCCGAGATGATCCGCATCGAGGGTTTGGGCGGATAGATATAGGTGTTGCGGACCATGAACTCCTTGAGGATGTCGTTCTGGATGGTTCCTGACAGCACGGCCTTGTCGTGCCCTTGCTCCTCGCCCGTCACGATGAAGCTTGCCAGCACCGGGATCACCGCGCCGTTCATCGTCATCGAGACCGAGACCTGGTCCAGCGGAATGCCGTCGAACAGGATCTTCATGTCCTCGACGCTGTCGATGGCCACGCCAGCCTTGCCCACGTCGCCCACCACGCGGGGGTGATCGCTGTCATAGCCGCGATGGGTGGCCAGGTCGAAGGCGACCGAGACGCCCTGCTGGCCGGCGGCAAGATTGCGGCGATAGAAGGCGTTCGATTCCTCGGCCGTGGAAAAACCCGCGTATTGACGGATCGTCCAGGGCCGGCCGGCATACATGGTGGCCTTCACCCCGCGGGTGAACGGCGCGAAACCGGGCATCGTGCCCATATGCGGCAGCTCTGCCGTGTCTTCCTCGGTATAAAGCGGTTTGACCTCGATGCCTTCGAGCGTGGTCCTGCTCAAATCCTCCAGCGGGCGGCCGCGCAGCTCTTTCTCAGCCAGCGCGCGCCAATCGTCTGTCTTGCTCATATCGTCTTCCTCTTGTCGTATCCTGTCGTGGCGGGGTGTGCCCCGCCGGCTTTCTTTCCGGATCGTCCATCAGCCAGGCAAAGCCGTCGGCCCCGCCGGCCAGCCACATCAGATCGTCGGCATAGCGTTCGCGCAGCGCCGAGGTCTGGTGGGCCTCGAAAGGCATCCAGCGCCCCTCCCCTTCGGGCAGGCACGCGGCGATTTCGGCCACGACACGCTGACGCAGCTGCGGCAGGCGGGGGGTCCGGTTGCACCAGCCCCGCGCATGAGACCTCGGGGCCGGGTGCCCGGTGATCGCGGCCAATTGCGCCTCGGGCCGTCCGGCGAAGGTTTCGAAAGGCAGCACCCAGAGCCGCGCATCGGGTGCCGCGCAGGCGATCTCCACGATCACGTCACGCCAGCTGCGCCCCTCCCCGACGATGCGGTCCAGAAGCGCGCCACTTGGCAACCCGTGGCCGCGCGCCAGCGCATAGCCCATGACCGAGGCCCAGTAGACCTCCAGCGAACGGATGTTGAGCACGATGTCGGTCAGTGCCGGGCCGAACGCATCGGCGTGGTGTGCAATCCGCTCTCCGGCAGCCGGATAAAGCGTGCCATCGCGCAGGTTAACCCGCATCGCGCCCAGGATGTTTTCCTCGCTGACGACCAACCGCTCGACGCCGCGGCTCTGGCTGCCGCGCAGGTTGAGCTGCACGCGTCCGAACGCGCGGCGCTGCGGCTTTCCCCCTTCGCCCAGCCCCCGGAAAAGCCCGGTCCGCGTGCGATACGGGCCCCAGAACCCGGTCCCTGTCTCGGCAAGGCGCGGTCGGTTGCGGCGCATGTAGTCCTGGAAACTGGTGGTCGCGCAGCGGTGCGCGCCGATATGGAGGATAACGTCCATCGCTCTGCCTCTGGTCCGGGCCGCACGGGTCTGGCGGCGGGTG
Organism: uncultured Paracoccaceae bacterium; assembly: GCA_947500005.1. Taxonomy (GTDB): domain Bacteria; phylum Pseudomonadota; class Alphaproteobacteria; order Rhodobacterales; family Rhodobacteraceae; genus Lutimaribacter_A. The sequence goes on from CANMQJ010000004.1 coordinate 29,571, forward strand.
GGAATCGGTATGATGTTCACGCCGCCCCCCTGACAAAGCGATTAACGGTAAAGTTTTTCCGGCCCATCTGCGGATCAGGCGTCGCAATCCCCGCAAGGGGGTCTATATTCACCCAGACAGGAGACAGCATGAAACGGACCCTAGCGCTTGTTTTCACTTGCCTATTCCCGGTCATCGCGGTGGCCGCGGATGCAATCGTGTCGGAGGACGGGCCACATATATTGCCCGCCGGTGACAGCGATTTGAGCGAATTTCTCTGGATCAAACGACCCATCGTCGTCTTCGCGGATTCGCCGGCGGATCCGCGGTACCAACAGCAGATCGAGATGCTGACCGAGCGCGCAGACGAGATGATCCTGCGCGACGTTGTGGTGATCACCGATACCGATCCTTCGGCACGCTCGCCTGTGCGAATGAAGTTGCGGCCGCGTGGTTTCCAACTGGTGTTGCTGGACAAGGGCGGCGCGGTGGAACTGCGCAAGCCGGCGCCATGGGATGTTCGCGAACTGAGCAGATCCATCGACAAGATGCCGATGCGCCAGCGCGAGATCCGCGAGGGCAAGGGGCTCGAGTGAGCCCGCGCGGCGCGCGCCTGCTTCTGCCCTGCCCCTTGCCTCAAATGCATGCTCCCCGGATCAGGTGACCGGCCTGACGCCGGTCACTCGAACTCCATGATTACATCGTCCACGGCCAGGCTGTCGCCCGCGCCCGCATTGATCTTGGAGACAACGCCCTTGCGCTCGGCGCGCAGGATGTTCTCCATCTTCATCGCCTCGACGGTACACAGTGCCTGCCCCTCCTGGACTTCGTCGCCGACCTCGACATTGACCTTCACGATCAGGCCGGGCATCGGGCAAAGCAGCAGTTTGGAGGTGTCGGGGGCCTGCTTCTCGGGCATCAACGCGGCCAGTTCGGCCTGGCGCGGCGTGCGGACATTCACCTTTAGGTCCGCGCCGCGCGTGCGCAGCCGGTAACCCGAGGTGATCTTGTCGACTTTCAGAACCAGCGGCGCGCCGTCGATCGAGATGCGCGCCAGGCGTGAACCAGGCGTCCAGTCCGACGCAACGCGCAACTTGGAGCCGTCCTCGAACCTGACGGTCGAACCCTGCTTGTCGGCCTTCACCTTCACCGGAAATTGCCGCCCCTGGAGCGAGACGACCCAATGCTTTCCGACCTTGCGCTCGTGGTTGTCCATGCGCCCCGAAACGCGGGTACGGCGGATCTCGGCGACCCGGTACATCGCGGCGGCCGCCGCTGCGACGCGTCGCAGCTGGTTCTCGGGGAGTTCCACGCCCTCGAACCCGTCGGGATATTCCTCGGCGATGAAGGCCGTGGTCATGTCGCCCGAGACGAATTTCGGATGGTCCATCACGGCAGCGACGAAGGGCAGGTTATGGCCGATCCCCTCGACTTCGAAACTGTCGAGCGCCACGCGCATCGCCTCGATGGCCGAGGCCCTGTCAGGACCCCAGGTGCACAGCTTGGCGATCATCGGGTCGTAATACATCGAGATCTCGCCACCCTCGTAGACGCCGGTGTCGTTGCGCACGGCGGTTTCGCCCTCGGGGGCCTCGCCCTGCCATTTGCCATTGGCCAGCATCGGACCTGCCGCAACCTCTTCGGGCGGACGGTAGCGGGTCAGCCGACCGATCGAAGGCAGGAAGTTGCGATAGGGATCTTCGGCGTAAAGGCGGTTTTCGATGGCCCAGCCGGTCAGCTTCACATCATCCTGCGTGATCGCCAGCTTCTCGCCGGCCGCCACGCGGATCATCTGCTCGACCAGGTCCACGCCGGTGATCAACTCGGTCACGGGATGTTCCACCTGAAGGCGGGTGTTCATCTCGAGGAAGTAGAAGTTCTTCTCCCCGTCCACGATGAACTCCACCGTGCCCGCGCTGGCATAGCCCACCGCCTTGGCCAATGCCACGGCCTGTTCACCCATGGCCTTGCGCGTTGCCTCGTCCAGGAAGGGGCTGGGCGCCTCTTCGACGACCTTCTGGTTGCGGCGCTGGATCGAACATTCCCGTTCGCCCAGATAGATGCCGTTGCCGTGTTTGTCGCACAGGACCTGGATCTCGATATGGCGCGGCTGCGTGACGAATTTCTCGATGAAGATGCGGTCGTCGCCAAAGGAATTCGCGGCCTCGTTCTTGGAGGACTGGAAGCCTTCGCGCGCTTCCTCGTCATTCCACGCGATCCGCATCCCCTTGCCGCCGCCGCCGGCGCTGGCCTTGATCATCACCGGGTAGCCGATCTCGTTCGAGATCTTGACCGCCTCGTCGGCATCCTCGATCAGCCCCATGTAGCCGGGAACGGTCGAGACGCCGGCCTCCTGCGCGAGTTTCTTCGAGGTGATCTTGTCGCCCATCGCCTCTATAGCACGCTTGGGCGGTCCCACGAACTCCACCCCCGCATCTTCCAGCGCCTCGGCGAATTTCGCGTTCTCGGACAGGAACCCGTAGCCCGGATGCACCGCCTGCGCGCCCGACTGCTTGATCGCGGCCATCACCTTGTCGATGACGATATAGGACTGGTTCGCCGGCGGCGGACCGATATGAACCGCCTCGTCCGCCATCTCGACATGCAGCGCGTTCTTGTCCGCGTCCGAATAGATGGCGACGGTGCCAATCCCCATCTTGCGCGCGGTCTTGATGACGCGGCAGGCAATCTCGCCCCGGTTGGCGATCAGGATCTTGTTGAACATTCTCTGTCCTTCGTCTTGGGAAAGTTGGAACGCGAAACGCCGCCCCGGACGGTGCGGTCCGGCGCGGCGTTCAGCGTGTTCGGATGCGATGCGGACCGTGTCCGGATCGCGTGAAGGGTCAACCCCGCCTCGGGGCCGGGCGTGTCAGCAGTCTTCGGGGTTCTGATCGCAGTAAAGCACGTTGCCAGCCGCGCCCACCGCGGCCCCCGCGAGGGGGTTGGCATCGACGGCACCGGCCGTGAGCGCACCCGCGCCACCACCGAAAAGGGCCTGTTCCCCGACCGTGTCGCCGCAGGCTGCGAGGGTTCCGAGAAGACCGGCGGCAAAGATTGCGCGTGCAAGTGACATGGGTTCCATCCTTTCTTTTCCGTTGGATGGAAAACGCGCGCGCCCTTCGCGGGTTCCGACGAGCGCGCGCCGGGACTCAGCCGCCGCTCAGCACTTGCCGGGGCCGTATTCGCAATAGATGACGTTGCCCGCCGCGCCCACGGCCGCACCGACAAGCGGGTTGCCGTCCAGTGCCAGCGCCGTGACCGCACCCGCGCCGCCGCCGAAAATCGCCTGCTCCTCGAGTGAGTCGCCACAGGCCGAGACGCCCCCGACGAGACCAAAAACCGCAAATACGCGAATGATGCGCATCCTGCCTCTCCTTCGTTCTGCTCTTGTTGTTGTGAGAGCAGATAAGCGCCCGCCCGCGCCGCGTACAAGCGGTGCGGACCAAAGCGGCAAGCATCGGCGGAACCGCGCTCAAGCTCATGATTTGGCGGGAAAAAAGGCGCGGGCAGGACGACTGTTTGTCTGTCCTCCTGCCCGCTCAAGGAAGGGGTACGGAATAGATGGCCGGGGCGAGTGGCAGGTTTCCAGAGCACCCCGGTCAGCCGCACGCTGCACCGAGTTTCGCCGCGCGCCAAGTACTTCTCGCGGCCAGCGAGGCGCTGCGCCAAAACCCGCCAATCCGGCGAAGGTCTCTGCAGGAAGTCGCCGATCATTCCTCGAACGCCTCGGGAAAGGACGCCCGCGCCGCTGCCTCGTCGATGACCAGCAGCGCCTCGTAGCTTTCGGGGTCGAACGGCTCCTCGGCGGGCAGAACCTCGCGCCCGAACAGCCAGCTGAGCCGTCCGGCATCGAGATTGCCGCGCTCGAAAGGCTCGGGACCGAAATGCTCCCACAAGCATTGCATGAAGATCGTATCGGCGCGCCGGTCCACAGCCTTGCGATCGCGATAGCGCTCACGCCGGACAAGGGGCGTGGCCCCCTTGGGATTTGCACGGCGGATCGTGAACTGGAAGTCGGAGCTTGGCATCCGCGAGGGAAAGCCGCGATGCTTCAGCATGGCCGCACCTCTGCCAACCGGGTGCGGGGGTGCGGGACCGGAACCGGTCCCGCCTGGGTCTTACTTGTACTTGCCGGTGTAGACCGGTTCCGTCGAGATCGGCTCGGGATCGACGATGACATACTCTTCCCTGGGGGAGTTGTCACAGGCCGCGACGGCGCCCACGAAGGCGACCATAGCGAAAAACTTGATGCTCTTTGCCATCTGTTACTCCAGACATTGTTAGTGAAACCAACAGGGCCGTTCTGCCCTGCCTGCCTCAGACACGGGGTATCGGCCGCGCAGGCGCGGCCTTGCCGCAGCATAATCCAGAAATGGGCCGAAATACATGCGCCGAGGCGCGTCGAAGAGCGCTGTGACGGCAAAGCCTCAGAACCAGGCCTGCGCGAAACTGGGCCCGCAAGATATGGTGGCATGGTCAGTATTCCTCCCAGATGCAGCGGGCCTCTTCCAGCCTGAACGCCTCGAAGAACTGTGTCGCCTCGGCATCGGACTGACCGAATTCGACGCGGCGGTCGGCCATCGAGATGACCACACGCGCAGGCTCCAGCCCGCGCTGGCGCGTATAGGGCACGGCGAGGATCTGGCAGAGGTGATCCATGTCCCGCGCCGCCGCTTCATAACCATAGCCGCCCTCGTCCCCGCCGATGGCGGGCGCGATCAGACGCAGACGCAGCCAGAGTTCGCCAGGGTTTTCATCCAGGAGGATCTCGTGCAGGTGGACGTCCTGTCCCGAGGGAACGGGCAGTTTCACGGGTTCGTCGGCCCAGGCAGCCATTCCGGCAAAGGCCAGACCAAGAGCGCAGCCCCAGCCCCACCGATGGCGGGCTCCTCCTGCCGGGGCTGCGTGCGCGACGCTCGCGGCGTGCGCTGTCCGTATCTGAACGTTGGCGATCATGGCGCCGATTCTTCCTTCGTGTCAAACTCCGCCGGCGACGTGATCTCGATCAGCTCCATGTCATCCGAGTGGCGGACCTCGCGATGGATGATGCCCGGCGGCTGAAGAACGCAGGATCCCGCGCGCAGGACATGCTCCCCCTGCCCCTCGTATTCGAAGACCACCCAGCCCTGCGTCACGTAGACCAGCTGGAATTCCAGCTCGTGCGAATGCCAGGTGCCGGGACTTTCCATGCCGGGAACGGCACGGATCACGTGGGCGCCGAACGTCCCGCCCGTCGCCTCGGCTATCCCCAACCGGCGATACTCGAAAAAGGGCCGCAGCCCCTCGCCGCGAAAGGCGGAATCATCTGCGTGCGAAATCGTGAACGCCTGGTTTTTCCACAGCTTGTTCACAGGATACCCCCCTCCCCGGACAGGCGCGCCCGCAAGGGCGCGCCGCAGGTCATCACAGCGGAATGTTGTCGTGCTTTTTCCAAGGCGTCTGCACCTTCTTGTTGCGCAGGCTGGCAAAGGCGCGCGCCACCCGCTTGCGCGTCGAGGAGGGCTGGATCACCTCGTCGATGAATCCGCGCTCGGCCGCGACGAAGGGGTTGGCAAAGCGGTCCTCGTAATCCTGCGTGTGCCGCGCGATCTTCTCGGGATCGCCCAGATCGCCGCGATGGATGATCTCGGTGGCGCCCTTGGCGCCCATCACCGCGATTTCCGAGGTCGGCCAGGCATAGTTGAAATCCCCGCGCAGGTGCTTGGAACTCATCACCACATAGGCCCCGCCATAAGCCTTGCGCGTGATGACCGTCACCTTCGGCACCGTCGCCTCGCCATAGGCAAAGAGCAGCTTGGCACCATGCTTGATGACACCGTTATATTCCTGGCTGGTTCCGGGCAGGAAGCCGGGCACATCCACCAGCGTCAACAGCGGGATCTCGAAACAGTCGCAGAACCGAACGAAACGAGCGGCCTTGCGCGCACTGTCGATATCCAGAACCCCCGCCAGAACCATGGGCTGGTTGGCCACCACGCCGACGGTCTGCCCCTCCAGCCGGATGAAGCCGGTGATCATGTTCTTGGCGAACTCGGCCTGGATCTCGTAGAAATCGCCTTCGTCGGCCACCTTGGTGATGAGTTCCTTCATGTCATAAGGCATGTTCGGATTGTCAGGCACCAGCGTGTTCAGCGAATCCTCGATCCGGCCCGGCTCGTCGAAGAAGGGACGCACAGGCGGCTTCTCCTGGTTGTTGAGCGGCAGGAAATCCACCAGACGCCGCACCTCGGCCAATGTCTCGACATCGTTGTCGAAGGCCGCATCCGCGACCGAGCTCTTGCGGGTATGGGTCGAGGCGCCGCCAAGCTCTTCGGCGGTGACCTGTTCGTTGGTGACCGTCTTCACCACGTCGGGGCCGGTCACGAACATGTAGGAGGTGTCCTTCACCATGAAGATGAAATCGGTCATCGCGGGCGAGTAGACCGCGCCGCCCGCGCAGGGCCCCATGATGACGCTGATCTGCGGCACGACACCGCTCGCCATGATGTTGCGCTGGAAGACCTCGCCATACCCCGCCAGCGAATCCACGCCCTCTTGGATCCGCGCGCCGCCCGAGTCGTTGATGCCGATGATCGGGGCGCCGTTCGCGACGGCCATGTCCATGATCTTGCAGATCTTGCGCGCGTGGGTTTCCGAGACCGACCCGCCCAGCACCGTGAAATCCTGGCTGAACACATAGACCATGCGGCCGTTGATCGTACCCCAGCCGGTGACGACCCCATCACTGTAGGGGCGATTTTTCTCCATGCCGAAATCGATGCAGCGATGGGCGACGAACATGTCGAATTCCTCGAAGCTGCCATCGTCGAGCAGCAGTTCGACCCGCTCTCGCGCGGTCAGCTTGCCGCGGGCGTGCTGGGCCTCCACGCGTTTCGCGCCGCCGCCCTGCCGCGCTTCGGCGCGCCGGTTCTCGAGCTCGGAAAGGATGTCTTTCATCGCCATAATCCCCTTGGAAATTTTGCCGGACACTATATCCCGCGCACCGGAAACCAAAGGTGATTTCGGCAAATTTGCAAAGCCTTGGCAAGCGCATAGCTGCGAATTGAAAAACTGCTAATTAACGCTTTAACGTCCGGTTTCGATGGACAGGGTTTCAGGCTGAGCCTAAATCGATGCCCATGAGCGCCGATGTCCCCCAAGCGCCGCCACGGCGCAGCCCTCCCAGCCTCGCAACTCTGATCCTGCTGTCGGGGCTTTCCGCCCTGGGGATGAACGTCTTTCTGCCCAGCCTGCCCCACATGGCCGAATATTTCCAGGCAGAGTATCGGCTGATGCAGCTGTCGGTCTCGCTCTACCTGCTGATGAATGCGTTTCTCCAGATCCTGATCGGACCGATCGCAGACAATCTTGGGCGGCGCCCGGTCATCCTGTGGGGGATCGCCCTGTTCCTCGTCGCCACGCTGGGCTGCATCTACGCCCCGACCGCCGAGATTTTCCTGGGCTTCCGCATGTTCCAGGCGGTGGTCGCGGTCACGCTTGTCCTCAGCCGGGCCGCCGTGCGCGACATGTACGATCAGGACAAGGCCGCCTCGATGATCGGCTATGTCACCATGGGTATGGCCGTCGTGCCCATGATCGGCCCCGCCGTGGGCGGCGTGCTGGACGAGATCTTCGGCTGGCAGGCGAATTTCTGGCTTCTCTTCGGACTGGGCGCGGCGACGCTGGCACTGACCTGGCAGGATTTCGGCGAAACCGCGATGCGCAGCGGCAAGACGCTTCTGCAACAGTTCCGAGATTACCCCGAGCTTCTGACATCGCCGCGCTTCTGGGGGTATTCGCTGTCCTGCGGTTTCAGCTCGGGCGCATTCTTCGCCTATCTCGGCGGCGCACCTTTCGTCGGCAGCGAGGTTTTCGGCCTTTCACCTGCCGAACTGGGCTTCTATTTCGGGGCGCCCGCCATCGGCTATTTCCTCGGCAATTTCGTCTCGGGGCACTTCTCGGTGCGCTTCGGAATCAACCGCATGATCCTCTGGGGCTGCTGGATGAACGCCATCGGGGTAGCCCTGTCCATGCTTGTCTTCGCCACCGGCAACGGCTCGGCCTTCTCCTTCTTCGCCTTCATGAGCTTCGTGGGCATCGGCAACGGCATGGCGATCCCCAACGCGACGGCGGGCGCATTGTCGGTCCGGCCACATCTGGCGGGAACCGCATCGGGGCTGAGCGGCGCGATCATGCTCAGCGGCGGCGCCGCGCTCAGCGCACTGGCCGGCGCGATCCTGACGGTCGAGACGGGGGCGATGCCGCTCTTGTGGCTGATGCTGGCCACGGCCATCCTTGCCGTCGCTTCGATCCTGGTCGTGATCCGCCGCGAGGTGCAGCTGGGGCTGCGGTGACTTGCGCACCCGTCTTTGCAATTATACTCTACACCTGACAGATTTTGCAAAGATGCGCCCATGCCCACCCAGAAACTCTATGCCGGCGCCAAGCTGCGCGAGATCCGCACGCGTCTTGCCCTGACGCAAAAGGAATTCTCCGCCAAGCTCGGCGTCTCCCTGCCCTATCTGAACCAGATGGAGAACAACAACCGGCCCGTCTCGACAACGGTTGTCCTTGCGCTGGCACAGGAGTTCGGGCTGGACGTCACCGAGCTCAGTACAGGCGACAGCGAGCGGCTGGTCTCCGACATGCGCGAGGCACTGGCCGACCCGATCTTTGCCGACGCCGTCCCGCCGTTGGCCGACCTGCGCCTGACCGCGTCGAACGCCCCGGCCCTGGCCCGTTCTTTCATCGAGTTGCACAAGGCCTATCGCCAGACGCATGAACGGCTCGCCTCCCTCGATGAGGCCTTGGGTCGCGAGGATGCCCGCATTCAGGCCAGCCCCTGGGAGGAGGTGCGCGACTTCTTCCACTATTGCGACAACTATATCGACGCGATGGATCGCGCGGCCGAGCATTTCGCCTCGCGCGCCAAGGGACCCGAGGGCATTCGCGCGGCCGCCCTCGCCGCGTTCGCAACACAGGACATCACCGTCACTTATGCCGACCAGCACGCGCTGCGCATCTTCGATCCGGACCAGCGCACGCTGACCCTGTCGACCCGGTCCTCGCCGCAGACCCAGCTTTTCCAGATGCTTCTGCAAATGACCCTGACGACGCAGAACAAGCTGCTGGAGGCGACGCTGGATTTCGCCCGTTTCCAGAGCGAAGAGGCGCGCGCCATCGCCAAGATCGGGCTGGCCAACTACTTCGCCGGGGCCGCGCTGATGCCCTATGGCGCGTTCCTGTCGGCGGCACAGGAAACCCGGCACGATCTGGAATTGCTGGGCGCGCGCTTCGGCGCCTCGATCGAACAGGTCGCGCACCGGCTGTCCACGCTGCAACGTCCCGGCGCCAAGGGCATCCCCTTCTTCTTCGTCCGGGTCGACCAGGCCGGCACCATCACCAAGCGCCATTCCGCCACGCGCCTGCAATTCGCCCGCTTCGGCGGCGCCTGCCCTCTCTGGAACGTGCATCGCGCCTTCGAGACGCCGGGTCATTTCCTGCGCCAGCTGGCCGAGACCCCGGACGGTGTGCGCTATATCAGCCTCGCGCGCGACGTCTCCAAGATGGGCGGCTCCTTCGGCGCGCCGGTGCGCCGCTATGCCATCGCTCTGGGTTGCGAGACGCGCCATGCCGACGCCCTGGTCTATGCGGACGGGCTCGATATCGGCAATGCCGCCGCCTATGAGCCGATCGGCATCTCCTGCCGCATCTGCGAGCGCACCAATTGCCACCAACGCTCGGTCCCGCCGCTGGAACGCCGCCTGACCATCGACACCAACCGGCGCGGCACCCTGCCCTACGAGGTCAGCTAGCCTCGCCGCCTTCGCCACCGGGCGCGGATCTGCTATCGTCCGTTTCCACAAACCCCTGCGGCGAACATGCGATACGCCACGGGTTTCACCGCAGCCAAACCTGGTTTAGGGCTAAACTACATCTTCGGGAGAGAGTACCACACCATGTCCGACAACCAGACGCTCCGGCAGGCTGCCCTCTACTATCACGAGTTTCCCAAGCCCGGAAAGCTCGAGATCCGCGCGACCAAACCAATGGCGAACGGTCGCGACCTCGCCCGGGCCTACTCCCCCGGAGTGGCCGAGGCCTGCACCGAGATCCAGGCCAATCCCGACGATGCGGCCCGCTACACCGCGCGCGGTAACCTGGTCGCGGTGGTCTCGAACGGCACGGCCGTGCTGGGGCTTGGCAATATCGGGGCGCTTGCCTCGAAACCGGTGATGGAGGGCAAGGCGGTGCTCTTCAAGAAATTCGCCGGTATCGACTGCTTCGACATCGAAGTGAACGAACCCGACCCCGAGAAACTGGCCGAGATCGTCTGTGCGCTGGAGCCAACCTTCGGCGCCATCAACCTCGAGGATATCAAGGCTCCCGACTGCTTCATCGTCGAACGCATCTGCCGCGAACGCATGAACATCCCCGTTTTCCACGACGACCAGCACGGCACCGCCATCGTGGTGGGCGCCGCGGCCAAGAACGCGCTGCATGTCGCGGGCAAGCGTTTCGACGAGATCAAGATCGTCTCCACCGGCGGCGGCGCGGCGGGGATCGCCTGCCTCAACATGCTTCTGAAACTCGGGGTAAAGCGCGAAAACATCTGGCTCTGCGACATTCATGGCTTGGTCCATGAAGGGCGCGAGATCGACATGAACCCGGAAAAGGCGGCCTTTGCGCAGGCTACCGACCTGCGGACCCTGGACGAGGTGATCGAGGGCGCCGACCTGTTCCTGGGCCTTTCCGGCCCGAACGTGCTAAAGCCCGAGATGGTGGCGAAAATGGCCACGCGCCCGATCATCTTCGCGCTAGCAAACCCCTCGCCCGAGATTCTGCCGGACGTCGCGCGCGAGGTCGTGCCGGACGCGATCATCGCCACCGGTCGCAGCGATTTTCCCAACCAGGTCAACAACGTCCTCTGCTTCCCCTTCATCTTCCGGGGCGCGCTGGACGTGGGCGCGACCGAGATCAACGACGCCATGCAGATTGCCTGCGTTGACGGCATCGCGGACCTCGCCCGCGCCACGACCAGCGCCGAGGCAGCGGCGGCTTACAAGGGCGAACATCTGACCTTCGGCGCCGACTACCTGATCCCCAAACCTTTCGATCCGCGTCTCGTCGGCGTCGTTTCCTCCTCGGTGGCGCGCGCGGCGATGGATAGCGGCGTCGCGCGCCGGCCCATCGACGATATCGAGGCCTACAAGGAGCGGCTGAACCAGACCGTCTTCAGATCCGCCCTTCTCATGCGCCCGGTCTTCGAGGCCGCCTCCAAGGCCTCGCGCCGCATCGTTTTCGCCGAGGGCGAGGACGAGCGCGTGTTGCGCGCGGCGCAAGCCATCCTCGAGGAAACGACAGAAACGCCGATCCTGATCGGCCGCCCCGAGGTGATCGAGATGCGCTGCGAGCGCATCGGGCTCGACATCCGGCCCAACCGCGAGTTCGAGATCGTGAACCCCGAGAACGACCCGCGCTACTTCGACTATTGGAATTCCTATCATCAGTTGATGATGCGCAAGGGTGTGACGCCCGATCTGGCCAAGGCGATCATGCGGACGAATTCCACCGCCATCGGGGCGATCATGGTGCATCGGGGTGAGGCGGACAGCCTGATCTGCGGCACCTTCGGGGAATACAGCTGGCATCTCAACTACGTCACGCAGGTTCTGGGCAACGCCGATCTCTCGCCGCATGGCGCGCTGTCGCTGATGATCCTCGAAAGCGGGCCGCTCTTCATCGCTGATACGCAAGTTCATCAGCGCCCGAACCCCGAGCAGATCGCCGAGATCGTCGAAGGCGCCGCGCGCCATGTGCGCCGCTTCGGACTGGAACCCAACATCGCGCTCTGCTCGCAATCGCAGTTCGGCAACCAGGCCAGCGGATCGGGCGAACGCATCCGCGCCGCGTTGGAGATCCTGGATTCCGAACCGCGCGAATTCACCTACGAGGGCGAGATGAATGTCGATACCGCGCTTGATCCCGACCTGCGTCAGCGCATCTTCCCCCATTCGCGGATGGAGGGCGAGGCCAACGTCCTGGTCTTTGCCCATGCCGACGCGGCGAGCGCCACGCGCAACATCCTAAAGGCCCGCGCAGGCGGGCTCGAGGTCGGGCCGATCCTGATGGGAATGGGCAACCGCGCCCATATCGTGCTGCCCTCGATCACCGCGCGCGGGCTTCTCAACATGGCGGCCATCGCGGGCACGCCGGTCACGCATTACGGCTGAAAAGCTGTCGCCACCGGGCGTCCTCCGTCCGGTGGCCTGCTCTGGAACAGCTGGTTGGGAATGGCTGTATGATGTCTGCGCCGAGGGGCGCGAGGGGCTCACTTCTTGGTCGGTTTGGTGCCGGCGGCGGCCGGCTTTTTCTTCGTGGTGGCCATGATGGCGTTTCCCTGAAAGGGCGGCGGGATGCCTGCCCATGCGACGCTTCTGGCATGATGGCCGCGGCCGCGCATGTCAGGATTCGACCTGTCCCATGTCGAAATTTCACCGCCCCCCGATCTTGCGATCGCTGCCCCGAATCCGTCCGGCGGCCCCTTGCCGAACTTTGCTCCGTGGGTTTGCAAACTGGCACGATGGGCAAAGCCTCCGCCGAGGCAGAAGCACCTTTGCAAAATTTTGCAGGCCACCCCGGCCAGGTTCTGCAAAGATTTCGCGGTAATGTGACGCGGCGTCGATCATCGCGCTTGTTCAAGGGCCCATCCCTTTCTAACACCGGCTCAGTGATTTCGGAGGAGGACGTCATGGCCTACAAGGATGTATATGGCAGCTGGAAAGCCGACCCCGAGGCCTTCTGGATGGAGGCCGCCAAGGGGATCGACTGGGTCGAGGCGCCCACCCGCGCGCTGGATGACAGCAACGCCCCCCTTTACGAGTGGTTCACCGACGCCAAGGTGAACACCTGCTGGAACGCCGTCGACCGCCACGTCGAGGCCGGTCGCGGCGAACAGGTCGCCATCATCCATGACAGCCCGATCACCCATACCAAGCGCGAGATCACCTATGTCGAGCTGCGCAACCGGGTCGCCACCCTGGCCGGTGCCCTGCGCGACAAGGGAATCGAGAAGGGCGACCGCGTCATCATCTACATGCCGATGATCCCCGAGGCGATCGAGGCGATGCTGGCCTGCGCCCGGCTCGGCGCGATCCATTCCGTCGTCTTCGGCGGCTTCGCGGCCAGCGAGCTTGCCGTTCGGATCGACGACGCCAAGCCCAAGGCGATCATCGCCGCCTCCTGCGGGCTGGAGCCGGGCCGCGTCGTGCATTACAAGCCACTGCTCGACGGCGCCATTGAGCAGGCGAAACACAAGCCCGAATTCTGCGTGATCTTCCAGCGCGAGCAGGAGGTCGCCCACCTGGAAGAGGGGCGCGATTTCAACTGGCACGGATTCCAGTACGGCGTGCAGCCCGCCGAATGCGTGCCGGTCGAGGGCAATCACCCCGCCTATATCCTCTATACCTCCGGCACCACCGGCGCGCCCAAGGGCGTGGTGCGCGCGACGGCGGGGCACCTTGTCGCGCTCAACTGGTCGATGAAGAACATCTACAATGTCGATCCCGGCGACGTGTTCTGGGCCGCCTCGGACGTGGGCTGGGTCGTCGGCCACAGCTATATCTGCTATGGCCCGCTGATCCACGGCAACACCACCATCGTCTTCGAGGGCAAACCCGTGGGCACGCCCGATGCGGGCACCTTCTGGCGCGTGATCTCCGAGCACAAGGTGCGCAGCTTCTTCACCGCGCCCACCGCCTTCCGCGCGGTGAAGCGCGAGGATCCCAAGGGCGAATTCATCGGGAAATACGATCTTTCCTGCCTCGACGCGATCTTCCTCGCGGGCGAACGCGCCGATCCCGACACCATCGTCTGGACGCAGGAAAAAACCGGCAAGCCGGTCTATGATCACTGGTGGCAGACCGAAACCGGCTGGACCATCGCGGGCAACCCCGTGGGGATCGAGCCCCTGCCGGTCAAGCTGGGCAGTCCGACCGTGCCGATGCCAGGCTACGACATCCGCATCCTCGACGAGGGCGGGCATGAACTGCCCAAGGGCGAATTGGGCGCCATCGCGGTCAAGCTGCCCCTGCCCCCCGGTACGCTTCCGACGCTCTGGAACGCCGAGGCACGGTTCAAGAAGAGCTACCTGGAACATTTCCCGGGCTACTACGAGACGGGCGATGCCGGGATGGTGGACGAGGACGGCTATGTCTACATCATGGCCCGGACCGACGACGTCATCAACGTAGCCGGCCACCGCCTGTCCACCGGCGGGATGGAAGAGGTTCTGGCGGCACATCCGGACGTGGCCGAATGCGCCGTGATCGGTATCAGCGACGACCTCAAGGGGCAGATGCCGCTCGGGTTCCTTTGCCTCAACTCCGGCTGCAACCGCCCGCATGGCGAGATCGTGAAAGAGGTGGTGCAGATGGTGCGCGACAAGATCGGCCCCGTGGCCGCCTTCAAGCTCGCCGTGGTGGTGGACCGCCTGCCCAAGACCCGCTCGGGCAAGATCCTGCGCGCCACCATGGTCGCGATCGCGGACGGCAAGGAGTACAAGATGCCCGCCACGATCGACGATCCCGCCATCCTCGACGAGATCCGCGAGGCGCTCCAGACAATCGGGTACGCCAAGGTCTGACCGCACGGCGCATTTTCCCTAGCGTCACCCTTGCCATCGCTCCCGCCGCGGATACGCTGCCGGCGGGAGATTTTATTCATGACAGACAAAGATATCTGGCGCCTCGACGCGCATGAGATCGCCGGCCAGACACGGTCGGGCGACCTGACGGCAGAAGCAGCGGTGACCGCCGCCATCACCCGGATGGAGGCGGTGAACCCCGACCTCAACGCCGTAGTACAAAGCTGTGCCGAACAGGCGCTGGAGCGCGCCCGCGGCCTCGACAAGGCGCGCGCGGAGGGGGCCGAACCGGGTCCGCTTTTCGGCGTGCCCGTCACCATCAAGGTCAATGTCGACCAGGAGGGATACGCCACGACGAACGGCGTGCCCGCGCTCAAGGACCTGATCGCACCGGCCGATGCTCCGGTCGTTGCCAACCTGCAAAAGGCGGGCGCCATCGTGATCGGGCGGACCAACACGCCCGAATTCTCCTTCCGCGCGGATACCGACAACCCGCTGCACGGGCGGACGCATAACCCGTGGGGCAAGCATATCTCGCCCGGCGGTTCCTCGGGCGGCGCAGGCGCCGCGGTGATGGCCGGGATCGGCGCGCTGGCGCATGGCAACGATATCGGTGGTTCCCTGCGCTTTCCGGCGGCCGCCAACGGCGCGGTGACGGTCAAGCCGGGGCTGGGCCGCGTGCCCGCCTGGAACCCCAGCCAGAAGGCCGAGCGCGGGATGCTTGCGCAATCCATGTCGGTGCAGGGGCTGCTGACCCGCTCGGCCGCCGATCTGCACGCGGCGATGCCCAGCCTGATCGCGCCCGATCCGCGCGACCCGTTCCACGTTCCCCTGCCCTGGCGCGGGGAGCCGCTGGCGGGACCGCTGAAGGTGGCCTTCACCCGCAACATGTTCGACTATGACCTCCACCCCGAGGTGGACGCCGCCCTGACCGCCGCCCGCGACGCGCTGGCCGACGCGGGCTATGACGTTCACGAGGTCGGGCCGCCCGACGTGTTCGAGGCGGGCCGTGTCGGCTATCGCACCCTGATGGGCGAGGTTCACGCCCTGATGAAGGCCGATATTGACGCTTACGGCTCCGACACGATCCGGACGATCTTCGAGACCTATTTCCAGGAATTCCCGCCCTACGAGGGCGACGAACTGCTCGCCATGATGGCGAAACGCAGCCATTACGCCCGGCAATGGTCGCTGTTTCTCGAAGTGTATCCCCTGGTCCTGACCCCGTTCCAGCCCCGCCCCTTCTTCGCACCCGATCGCGACACCGAAGGGGCCGAAGGCGTGGACGAGGTTCTGGGCTGCGCCGTCTATTCCTACGCGTTCAACTACATGGGCCTTCCCGCTGCCTGCGTGTCCGCCCGCCTGGCCGACCTGCCGAAGGGGCCGCAGCCGATCCCGGTGCAGATCGTCGCCCGCCGCTGGCGCGAGGATCTCGCCGTGGATGCCGCCGCCGCGATCGAGGCGCGGGTAGGCCGGATGTGCGACGCGCTCTGGGCGCGGATGGGCTGATTTCGGGGGCGACAAGGAATAGACCCCGGTAGGCGATGGGGAACAACGCCACCCGGGGTCGAGCCTTCTCAAATACACCCGGTGGTTACGTACGGCGGGTGCGGGGTTGCCACACCCGCCGCTGCGAACCATGCGAACTCGTCCCGAACACATCGCGTCTGGCCACTCACATCCAGGATCGGACATCTCCGGCCGGGTTGACTCAACGCTAGCCGGAGTGGCGCGACGCTGCTGTGACCTTGATCACAGAACCGCGAAAAATTCGCTAACGTCCGTGAATTTCATGTGAATTGTTCCGAAATCAGTCGTTCTTCCAGCCCGTGACCCGGATCGAAGAGGATACGATGCGCGATATCGGTGGCCGAGCGGATCTCGACCCAGTCGATATCGGGGAAAGACACGGAATCGGCATCGGCCATGACCGGCCGCTTGTCCGCCTCCAGCACGTCGATCCTCACCTTCGCGGTCTTTGGCAGAAGCGCCCCGCGCCAGCGCCGGGGTCGGAACGCGGCGATGGCGGTCAGGGCCAGCACGTCCGACCCGATGGGCAGGATCGGCCCATGCGCCGAATAGTTGTAGGCCGTGGACCCCGCCGGGGTGGAGACCAGAGCGCCGTCGCAGACAAGCTCGGCCAGGCGCAGCCGTGCATCGACCGTGATCCGCAGCTTGGCCGCCTGCGGCCCCGCGCGCAGCATCGACACCTCGTTGATCGCCAGCGCCTCGTGCAACTGGCCCGACTGGTCCATCGCGCGCATGGCCAGCGGGTTGATCACCTCCTCCTCGGCCTCCTCCAGGCGGTCCAGAAGGTCGCTTTCGCCATATTCGTTCATCAGAAAGCCGATCGTGCCCCGGTTCATGCCATAGACCGGCACGTCCAGATGCTGCGTTCCGTGCAGGGTGCGCAGCATGAACCCGTCGCCCCCAAGCGCCACGATCACGTCGGCATCTCGCGGCGCGCAGTTGCCGTACCGGTCCACCAGGGCCGTGCGCGCGGTCTGGGCCACCGGAACCTCGCTGGCCAGAAAGGCGATTCTCTTCCTCATGAAACTGGGTTTCCGGTGCTGCGCATTCGGTTCCGAAACAATCACAGCTTTCCCGGCGGGGCCAGCCTTGACGTCGCAGTTGGCCGAAACGTCGCTTGCAGGCCTTTCCCAGCGGAAGCGTTTCCGATAGGAAATCCGCCAACGGAACCCCTCAGATTTTGGGAGCGCACATGAACGCCAATCTTCGCGACAGCGGCTTTTTCACCGAATCCCTCTCCAGCCGCGACCCCGAGCTCTATGCCTCGATCACCGGCGAACTGGGCCGCCAGCGCGACGAGATCGAGCTGATCGCCAGCGAGAACATCGTCTCGGCCGCCGTGATGGAGGCGCAAGGTTCGGTGATGACCAACAAGTATGCCGAAGGCTACCCGGGCCGCCGCTACTATGGCGGCTGTCAGTTCGTCGACGTGGCGGAAAACCTTGCCATCGAGCGCGCCAAGGAGCTGTTCGGCTGCGGCTTCGCCAACGTGCAGCCCAATTCCGGCAGCCAGGCCAACCAGGGCGTTTTCCAGGCGCTGATCAAGCCGGGCGACACCATCCTGGGCATGAGCCTCGACGCGGGCGGCCACCTGACACACGGCGCTGCGCCCAACCAGTCGGGCAAATGGTTCAACGCCGTGCAATACGGTGTGCGCCAGCAGGACAACATGCTCGATTACGACCAGGTCGAGGCGCTGGCCAAGGAGCACCAGCCCAAGCTGATCATCGCGGGCGGCTCGGCCATCCCGCGCCAGATCGACTTTGCCCGCATGCGCGAGATCGCCGACATGGTCGGCGCCTACCTGCATGTCGACATGGCGCATTTCGCGGGCCTGGTGGCGGCGGGCGAACACCCCTCCCCCTTCCCGCACGCGCATGTGGCCACCACCACGACGCACAAGACCCTGCGCGGCCCGCGCGGCGGCATGATCCTGACCAATGACGAGGCCATCGCCAAGAAGGTCAATTCGGCCATCTTCCCCGGCATCCAGGGCGGACCGCTCATGCATGTGATCGCCGCCAAGGCGGTGGCCTTCGGCGAGGCGCTGCGCCCCGAGTTCAAGACCTATATCCAGCAGGTGGTGAAGAACGCGCAGGCCCTTTCGGACCAACTGATCAAGGGCGGGCTCGACACCGTGACCCACGGGACCGACACCCATGTCGTGCTGGTCGACCTGCGTCCCAAGGGCGTCAAGGGCAACGCGACCGAAAAGGCTCTGGGCCGCGCGCATATCACCTGCAACAAGAACGGCGTCCCCTTCGACCCGGAAAAGCCGACCGTGACCAGCGGCATCCGCCTCGGCTCCCCGGCAGGTACGACGCGCGGCTTCGGCGAACCGGAATTCCGCCAGATCGCCGACTGGATCATCGAGGTGGTGGACGGTCTGGCCGCCAATGGCGAGGACGGCAACTCGGCCGTCGAGCAAAAGGTCAAGGCCGAGGTGGAAGCGCTCTGCGCCCGGTTCCCGATCTATCCCGACCTCTAGGCTCCGGGCCTACCGCATTCCCGAACACGCCGCCGCCGGTCCCCCGGCGGCGGTTGTCGTTTCGGGGAGGTCTCCCGCCCCCTCGGGACGCCGCTGGCGCGGCACCCTCGGCGTTGGGCCCGGCGCCGCGCCTGGCGGCGCGGCGCGGTCGCGCCCGGGATCGACAGGCCTAATTACTGCGATTGCCGCCAGACGACGAAAAGGATCACCAGCGTGCCCAGAAGCAGGATATTGAAGGCCAGCCCGCCCAGAACGCCCAGCCACCAGGTCTTGCGCTCCTCGCCCGGATCATGTTCCGCCAGATGTGCACGCAGCACGCGCGCCGCCCCCTCCAGCCGCACCTGGTCGATGGTGCGGGCGAGCTTCGGGTGGCCCGACAGCGCCTCGGCCCGGGCCAGCACCATCCCCTCGCGATAGACCCGCCGCGGCAGGCGGTGCTTGGCACGGCGCAAGGCCATCTCAAAGCTCGGGCCCTTTACGCCCAGCTTTTCGCGCAGCAGCGCCGCGGCTTCTTCGATCTGCCGTTTCGGCTGGAAAACGTCCGTCATCGTCCCGTCCTTCGAGAGGCGCACCATACCGGGCCCACCGATGGGCCTCAATAGGGCTGGCGGCCCTCAGGCCCGCGCTGTATCAACGGGCCATGCTGAACACCATCTCCCACGGAACCCCCGGCGACCTGCCGCCCCTGCTGATCGCGCATGGCCTTTACGGTTCGGCGCGCAACTGGGGCGTGATCGCCAAGCGCCTGTCCGACAGCCGACAGGTCGTCGCGGTGGACATGCCCAACCACGGCGACAGCGACTGGACCGCGCCGCATGACTATCCCCACATGGCGCAGGCCCTGGCCGAGGTGATCGAGGATCTGGGCGGCAAGGCCGATGTGCTGGGTCACTCCATGGGCGGAAAGGCGGCGATGATGCTGGCGCTGACGCAGGGCCACCTGCTGCGCAAGCTGGTGGTGGCCGACATCGCGCCGGTGCCCTACTCGCACACGCAGCAGCAATATATCGAGGCGATGAAGGCTGTCGATCTGTCGAAGGTCACCCGCCGCTCGGAGGCCGAGGACCAGCTGGCCGAACATGGTGTCGACCGCTCTTTGCAAAGCTTCTTCACCCAGTCGCTCGACGTCGCGAATCGCCGCTGGCGGCTCAACCTGGACCAGTTGAGCGCCGACATGGCCGGGATCATCGGCTTTCCCCAGGTGGACGGCTCATGGGACGGGCCGACCCTGTTCCTGTCGGGCGGCGAGTCGGACTATGTCCGGCCCGAACACCGCCAGACGATCCTGGCGCTCTTTCCCAAGGCGCGTTTCATGAAGATCCCCGGGGCGGGACACTGGCTACACGCCGAGAAGCCGCGCGAATTCGAGGCGACCGTGCGCGCCTGGCTCGACGCCTGACCGCTCAGCCCGCTTCGTACAGACGCCTGGCCACAAGCCAGGCCACCGGCGCCGCCAGGACAGCCCCGGCTGCGGCCGCGCCCAGGATGGCCGGCAGCGAGACGAACCCCGCGACCAGCACCACGATCACCCCGGTCCCCGCGAGCGCGGTCGAGATCAGCGAATAGAGGATTCCGGCAAGACGCATCATGGCGGCAGGCTCCTTCATGCATGTTCGTGGGACACATATTCATCCCGGAACGGCGTCGCCTTGACCTGAATCATCCTGATCCACGATTGCCCCGCACCGCGCGGCTTTGTATAGACGGCCCCGTGCGGGCGTGGCGGAATGGTAGACGCATCGGACTTGAACGATTGAGTGCGCCGGTCGGAAACGCCGGTGTAGAACTGCTCAAATTCGGGGAACCCTGTCAAATGGCGATCCCGAGCCAAGCCCCCGCAAGGGGGAAGGTGTAGAGACTAGACGGGCAGCGCCTAAAGCCGGACTGGCCAGGGCGAAGGGATAGTCCAGACCACAAACGCGGCCCCGGGCCGCGGCGGCGAAAGCCGTAGCTGGTAAGAAAATCCGTGGGGCGCAAGCCCGTGTGGGTTCGAGTCCCACCGCCCGCACCAGGTTTCAGGCGCCACCCTGACGAGAGGATCAGCGAAGGCCCCCCTCAGCTAGGCCCCGGTGGACGCACGGCAGCGGAGGCGAAACAGGCTCGACGATGTTCATTGAGCCAAGGCCCGGGCGCGCTCGGCACTCCAGGCCCGCGCGCCGGCATGGACCGCGTCATAGACCGCGCGCCCGATGGCCTCTCCGCACTCCGTGTGCAGCCCGGAGAACCCGATATCACCGGCATGTGCCGCGACGGCGACGCAATCGGTCCCGGTGCCCGTGGCGATACCCGTCGGCAGGACGAACCCCGCATCCATCACCGCCGCCGTGCGCGCCTGCACCGCGATGCTCATCGCCTCCAGCAGGCCCGCCCCGGTCAGACCGGTATCCAGCCGCACAGCCACGTTGATCGTGCCCCAGCCCCCGTCCCAGTCGCGGCCCGAGTAATCGGCCCGCGCGCCCACCCTTTCGCCATTCGACAGGCCAACCGTCGCCACGGCATGGGCCTCCACCGCACCGACCCGCGCGCGGCGCTCCTCGTAGGTGGTGACGTCGCGCGAGGTGAGGAACAGAACCGCTTCCTCGTTCTGCCGGGCGCGCAGGGCCGAGTCCGCCCAGCCGACCACGTCCAGATCGGGCGGCAGGTCGGCATTGCGCAGTTCGCGCCACAGGATCTGCCGCGCACGGACCTGTCCGGGCCGGTTGATCGACCAGCTCAACACCTCCATCTCCGCGCCCAGATCGAATGTCAGCCAGGGCGCGTCCAGAACGACCCGGCTCAATCCACCACCTCCAGCGGCTGAAAGACCGGGCCATGCGGCGTGTCCTGGTGCCAGACCGACACGCCGAAGGCGCGCGCCATCCGCTCGGGCGAGAGAACCTCGGCCGGGGTCCCGTCGGCCATGACCCCGCCCTCGGCCAGAAGGATCAGCCGCGTGCAATGCCGCGCGGCCAGCCCCAGGTCGTGCAGAGAGACGATCACCGCGCGACCCTCGCGGGCCAGGTCGCGAAAGATCCGCATGGCCGAGATCTGATGCGCCGGGTCCAGCCCCGCGATGGGCTCGTCCGCCATCAGCAGCGGCGTGTCCTGCGCCAGCGCCCGCGCGATCAGCGCGCGCGCCTGCTCGCCCCCCGACAGGCGCGAGGCCGCACGGTGGCGCAGGCCCTGAAGGTCCAGCCGGTCCAGCGCGCTTTCGACATGCGCGCGATCCTGGTCCGGCAGGCCGCCGCGCAGGGGCAGATACGGCAGCCGCCCCAGCGCCACCACCCGTTCCACCGGCACCGGCCAGGCGATCTCGCGCGCCTGCGGCATCCAGGCCACCGCCCTGGCCCGCTCCGCCGGCGACAGCGTGGCAAGCGAGCTTGTCCCGTCGCAGGGGATCAGCCCCAGCGCCGCCCGCATGAGCGAGGTCTTGCCCGCCCCGTTCGGGCCGATCAGCCCCACCATCTCTCCCGGCCCGACCGAGAAGGTGACATCCGAGAACACCGTCCTGCCCCGCAGCGTGACACCCAGATCCGACAGCGACAGCGCGCTCATCCCAGCTCCCTCCGCGTCTTGTAGATCAGGTGCAGGAACAGCGGTGCGCCGACCAGTGCCGTCACCACGCCCAGCTTCAGGTCGCGTTCGGGCAGGATCACCCGCACCGCGATATCGGCCAGTTGCAGCATCAGCGCGCCCCCCAGAGCCGAGCTCCACAGCAGCCGCGCGGGATCGCCGCCCACCAGCGGACGCAGGATATGCGGCACCACCAGCCCCACGAACCCGATCGCGCCCGCCACGGCCGTGCCGCCCCCCACGATGGCCGCCGTGCCCAGCACCAGGACGATCCGCAGCCGGGACAGGCTGATGCCCATCGTCTCGGCCGCGTCCTCGCCCAGGGTCAGCGCGCTCAGCCCCCGCGCGGTCCAGGCCAGCAGCACCGCCCCCACCAGCACGAAGGGCAGTGCCAGCCACAGGTGCAGCATCGACCGGTCGGCCAGCGATCCCATCATCCAGAACACGATCTCGCTCGCCGCGAAGGGGTTGGGCGACAGGTTCAGCACCAATGAGGTCAAGGCCCCTGCCAGCGCCGAGATGGCAATCCCGGCCAGGATCAGCGTCAGCGACCCGCCGCGCGGCCCCGCGAGCAGCATGATCAGCCCCACCCCCGCCAGCGCCCCGGCCAGAGCCGAGAAGGGCAGCGCCAGCGCGCTGCTCGCCGCAAGTCCCGTATGGATCGCCACCACGGCGCCCAGCGCGGCCGACCCCGACACGCCGATCAGCCCCGGCTCGGCCAGCGGATTGCGCAGGTATCCCTGCATCGCCGCCCCAGCCATGCCCAGCCCCGCCCCGATCGCGATGGCCAGCAAGGCACGCGGCAACCGGATCTCCCGCATCACCAGCGTCATCGGGCCATACTCGTCCGAGAACAGCGCCGCCAGGCTCTCCCCCGGCGGGACATCCGCCGGACCGATGACCAGCGACAGGACGAAAAGCGCCAGAACGCCAAGCAGCAGGAGGGGCTCCAGCGCCCTCATCGCGCCAGCCCGCCCCGCGCCTCGGCCAGTGTCTCGATGGCGCGCAGCACATAGGGCGTGCCACAGACCCAGTCCCTGTCCGACATCACCGCCTGCCCCGAGCGGGCGCGCAGTTGCGCGATGACCGGGTGATCCATCGTCTCCTTGGCCCGTCCATGCCCCGGCGACGGGCGCGCCGTGATCACCACGTCCGGATCGACCAACGCCAGCCGCTCCAGCGGCAGCACCCCGCCCCAGTCATAGCCCAACTCGGCCGCCACGTTGCGATAGCCTGCCGCCTTCAGGATCTGGCCCGCGAGGCTCTGCTCACCCTCGGTCCAGCCGCGCAGCGCATAGATCGCGGCGCGCGGCCCCTTCTCGTCGGTCAAGCGCAGCGCCGCCAGCCCCGCGTCATAGCGCGCGACCAGTGCGCGGGCCGCGTCCTGACGGCCCAGAACCACGCCCATCCGCAGGATGTTCTCGCGCACTGCCTCCAGCGAGCGGGCAGGCTCGAAAACCTCGACCGGCACCTCCAGCCGGCGCATCATCGCCACCGTGGCCCGCGCCGAGAAGGATCCCGCGACCACCAGGTCCGGCCGCTGCAGATAGATCTCCTCGGCCAGCCCGTGATTGATGGCGAAGCCGCGCGCCTCTTCCGACATGGCCGAGGCGCGCGGATCGCGGGCCAGATGCGTGACAGAGTGAAGCTGGCCGGGTGCGGCCAGCAACATCGCCAGCTGATCGGTGCAGAGGTTCATCGACACCACCCTCTGTGGCTGCGCCTGCACAAGACAGGCCCAGCCCAGCGTCAGGCAAACCGCGATGGCCCCCGCGCCCCGCATCAGAAGGAGGCCTGCAACCCGACATAGGCCGTGCGGCCGCGCTTGGCATAGCCCCAGACGTCGGAATACTCCTCGTCGAACAGGTTCACCACCCGCCCCGTCAGGTCCACGTTGTCGGTCAAGGCATAACGCGCGCTCAGATCCACGGTCACGTAATCGGGCAGCTTCTCGGTCGCGAAGGTCCCGAAGAACTGCGTGTCGTAATTGTCCGCGACATAGCGGATATCGGCCGCCAACAGCCCGCGCCCGCCCATGATCTCCTGCTTGGCGCTCAGCAGCAGCTCGTGCCGGGGACGGCGCACCTCGACCGACCCGTTCGGGTTCTCGGCATCGACATAGGTATAGCTCAGCCGCAGGTCGAGCGTATCCGTCGCCGCCAGCTCGCCCGACAGCTCGACACCGCGCCGCGTACTGTCGCCCGCCTGGTTGATATAGGTCGAGGTGCTGGTCACCGGGTCGAACACATCGGTGATCTCATCCGTCAGCGTGTCGTGGAACAGCGTCACATCCACCAGGCCGCGCCCCTGTAGGATCGGCATCTCCAGCCCCAGGTCAAAGGAGCGGTTCTTCTCCGGGCGCAGGTTGGGGTTGCCGACATAGCCGAAGGCGTTGGCGAACAGCTCGAAATAGGTCGGGTTCACAACGCCGGTCCCCGCCGAACCATGTACCCGCATCCCGTTGGCGAACAGGTAGGAGCCCGCAAGCGTCCAGGTCACCTCGTCCTCGAAGGTCTCGTTGTCGTCATAGCGCGCACCGGCCTGGATGTTCAGCCCGTTGGCCAGCCGCCCGCGATATTCCATCGCGACCGAGCGCGACTCGCGTCGATAGCTCGGATTCGTGGTGCTGGAATCGCGCTCCCATTCCAGGATGGTGTTGAGCAGGTGATCGCTGTCGCGCGCCTGCGCCCCGTCCAGACCATAGCTCAGCAGATAACGCGCGCGCTCCCGGTCGGCCTCGGTCGGCGCCCCGCCATTGGTCGAGCTCTCGTAATCCGTCCGGTCATAGCTCAGCCGATGCAACATACGGCCGTCAAGCGCCTCGTATTCGCCGTAGACCTCCCAGATCCGCTCGTCGCGATCGGCGAACTGGGTGGGATCGTCGACGATGTAGCCCTGCGGCGTGGTCGCGGTGAAGTCGGTGTTGTCAAAGGCATAATCCTCCTCCGACTGGCGGAACATGAAGCCCAGCTTCAGCCGGTCGGTCAGCTTGTAATCGCCGCTCAGCTGCACGCTGTCGCGTTCCACGCTATCATCCTCGCCGCCGCTGCCCGAGTAATCATAGCCGTCATCGTCCAGCCGCGCGAGGTTCAGCGCGATGCCGCCCCGCTCGGTCCGGAAGGAATAGCGCGCCGAGGCCGCGTACCCGTCGCCGACCTCAATCCGGCCGCCGAACTCCTGCCCCAGCCCGCCGGTCCTGGTGATGATGTTGATCACACCGGACGAGGCGTTCGACCCGTAGAACACCGATTGCGGTCCGCGCAGCACCTCGATCCGCTCGATATTGGCGGCCTGCAACCCCGACAGGTTGTAATCGCCATCGCCCGCCGAGGCCGGAACCCCGTCGATCAGGATCAGCGTGTGATTGGCCTCGCCGCCGCGAATGCGCACCGCGGTGAACGAATCGCCCGCCCCGCTCACCGATACGCCGGGCAGCCCGCGCAGCGCGTCCTGAACGGTGACGATGCCGCGCGCCTCGATCTCCTCGCCGGTCAGAACGCTGACCGCGCGACCGTACTCTGCCTCCTCGATCGGCGTGAACCCGCCCGACACGACGACGGTGCCAAGGTCCAGCGCCTCCTGCGCGAAGGCCGAGGTAGTAAGCATCAGGGCTGCCGTTACGGAAGCCGCTCGGAACGTGTATCTTGTCATATCCTGTCCCCTGACACCCTCGCCCGTGGCGAAGGTCAAAGCACGCCCGGAACGAACCCGGGCAAGTTAGGTCCTTGGAGGATCAGGCCCCCGCAGACGGTGAAAGCGTCACCACTACGGAAGGACCGTTGACCGCGACGCGCCCCGCGTGCGGACAGGGTGATCGTTCTGGCAGGTCTCCTGACTTGCGGGTCACAGCCTTGTCGGGCCTTCCCATCCGTGACCGGACAGTGGCATGTTCCGACAATGCTCGCCGCTTACAGTTGCGGGGGCAGTCGAGGATTTGGCGCCGTCGGTTTCCCCTGGGCCGCACCTCGTTCCCTATTATCCGGATGGCATCCCACCCGGACCAGAACATCCCGGCAATCGCAGATCGGCGGCGGGCTTGTCAATCGTGAAGTTCGGCCTAAGCGGCGTCGCCCCCGTTTTGTACAAAACGGCACAAGTGGCCTCCGCGCGCAGTACAAAACGGAACAAACGCGCCGGTTTTCGGTACATCGCAAATTCTTGACAGCGAGGCCGCGGCGTCACTATGCAGGCCGCGATCGACCGGAAGTCCCCCGTCCGTCGCGACGCAATGGAAGGACAAGCCCCATGACATCGAGCCTGAAGGTTTGCGCGGTCCTTGCCCTCGCGATGCTCTGGTCCAGCGCCGCAGCCGCTCAGCAAGCCCCGTCCGCGCCGCCCGCTCCGGCGGTCGAGAACGGTGTCGAGCGGCCCGCTTCACCCGACACCTCGCCGCGCGTGACACCCGATTCCCCGATGGCCGAACCCCCATTGGACGCGCCCGACGACAGCCCTGCCGAGGTCGCGGCCGGGGGTTCTGCCCCGCAGGCAGAGACCGAGATACTCCAGGGTCAACCGCCTGAAACGGAACGGACAATTTCCACCGACGCCGCCCTGCCCGAGGCAGGAACCCCGACGGAGACACTCGGCGCGACGGCAAGGGCCGCCTCCGAGCGCGCGCTGCAATTCCTGCGCGACGGCGGCCCGGCCATCTGGGCCATTGCCGTGCTGTCGGTGGTGACTGTCGCCCTGATCATGTGGAAGATCTGGCGCCTGGCGCTTACCGGCGCCTGGTCGCGCGGCAAGGCCGGGCGCGCGGTCGAACTCTACCTCGCAGGCGACGCCGCCGCCGCCCTGGCCCTGGTCGAAGGCCGTCGTGGGATCCGGTCGCGGGTGATGGCAACAGCATTGAAAAGCCTGGAAAACCTCCCCGAAGGAGCCGCCCGCGAAGAAACCGCGAGGGTCGCCAAGCGGCATCTTGCAACAGCGCGCGATGGCCTCGGCGCGCTCGAACTCATCGCCACCATCGCGCCCCTCCTCGGCCTTCTCGGGACGGTTCTCGGCATGATCGCGGCCTTCCAGGCGCTTCAGGCCGCGGGGTCGCGCGCCGATCCGGCCCTTCTGGCAGGCGGTATCTGGGAGGCGCTGCTGACCACCGCGGCCGGCATGGCCGTAGCAATCCCCGCCTCGGCCGCGCTGACCTGGTTCGACTCGGTCATCGAGCGGATGCGCCGCGATATCGAGGACAATTCCGTGCGCGTCTTCATCGCCGCGACGCCGGTCGGGATGAAGCTGGCGGCCGAATAGGATGCAGTTCACGGTCCCCGCCCGGCCCCGGCGCAGACCCAGCCTGACGCCGATGATCGACGTGGTCTTCCTGCTTCTCGTCTTCTTCATGCTGGCCTCGCGTTTCGGGATGGACGCCATGCTTCCTTTGCCGCTCGCTGCCTCGGGCGGGGAACGCTACACCGGCCCGCCGCGCCTCGTGGACATCTCGCCCGAAGCTGTCGCCCTCAACGGCCGCCCGGTGCAGGACCTGCCAGCCGCGCTTGTTCCGCTGATGACCGGCCCCGGCGACATGATCATCCTGCGCGGGCGCGACGGCGCCACGCTGCAACGGGTCGTTTCCATCACCGAAGACCTCCGCGCGGCGGGCTATACCGCTCTCGTGCTGGTGGAGTGACCCATGGACCTGAGCGAGCCCCCCAAGCGCCCGCGCGGCGAATCCATCGTTCCGATGATCAACGTGGTGTTCCTGCTGCTGATCTTTTTCCTGATGACCTCGCAGCTGGCGCAACCCGATCCCTTCGACGTGACCCCGCCGCATGCCCGATCCGACGCGGAGGTCGAGGCCGAGCCGGTACTTTTCGTCGACGACGCGGGACGATTGTCCTTTGCCGGTGCAAAGGGACGGCAAGCGATCGAGGCCATCACCGCGATCGGCAATGAGACAGCGGTGATCCAGTTGCGCGCCGATGCAGATCTCGAGGCCGCGAAACTCGCCGCGATCCTGCGCCAATTGTCCGAGGCCGGTCTCGCCCGCGTCGAACTGGTGGTCGCGCGAAAATGAGACACGCCCTCGAACTCGTCGTTTTCCCCGGAGTCGCGATCCTGTTCCACGTCGCGCTTTTCGCCCGCGTCCCGGCGGATGGTGTCGACGCCGGCGGGATCGGCGGCGAGGCGACGATTTCGCTCGAGGCGGCGGATGCGACGGTGGCCGAAATGGTGGCGGCCTGGGACCGCCCGGTCATGCGCCCTTCCGAGCCCGCGCCAGTTCTCCCCCCGGTCGAGACCGGAACCGAGACGCTGGACCTGCCCCGTCTCGACCTTGCCGAGGCGCCACGAGCCCAGATGCGGATGGCCGCACTGCCTCCTGCCGAGGCCGAGACGCTGCGCCTCGAGGTCGAGACGGCCCTGCCGCGTCCGCAGATGACGCAGCCCGAGATCGTCCGACCAGCCCCCCCCAGCACGCCGGCGACGCCCGACCTGCCCTTGGGCGAGAAGCCGGCGCCCGATCCGCCCGCGCGCATCACCGCGCTGGGGCAGCCGCAGGCCGAGACGCTGGAGATCGAAACCGAGGCCGCGGAGGCGCCGCCCTCGGCGGTTGCGCCAACGGCCTCGCTGCGCCCCCCGCGACGGCCTGCACCGCGGTCCGAGGCCGAACAGCAACCGGAGCCGCGGCAAGAATCGGCCCGCAAGGCCGAGCAGACCGACCCCGGTCGCGCGCGGCAGCGTGCCGCGGGCGCGGGCGGCAGCGCCCGGGCCGGTACAGCCGGAAGTGCGGCCATCGCGACCCTGTCAAAAGGCCAGCAGGCGAAACTTCAGCAGGAATGGGGCGCCAGAATCCTCGCCCGAATCGAGCGCGCGAAACGCTATCCCCGCGGCGCGCATGCCTCGGGCCAGGTGCAGATCGTCCTGTCGGTGGCGCGCACGGGGCAGTTGCTGGGCGTCAGTACGCGCCGGTCCTCGGGCAATGCACAACTTGATCAGGCCGCGCTGGATGCCGTCCGCCGGGCCGGCCGTTTTACCGCCGCCCCACGCGACCTCCCCGGAAACTCCTTCGCATTCAGCTTCACGATGGTCCTGAGACGCTGAATATCGAAGAGTCCCGGGCCTGACCCTTGCGGCGCGGCGCTGACACGGGAAAACGGCACCGGACGCTCAAGCATCCGAAATGCGATACGACCTGAGCAAAAAGTTTATTCGAATGAGGGGGAACCAAACCCTGTAGGGTTTGAATGGTGCGGTCGAGAAGACTCGAACTTCCACGGGTGTTACCCCACAGCGACCTCAACGCTGCGCGTCTACCAATTCCGCCACGACCGCACTGTCTAGGCTTGGTGAGGGGGCGTATAGACGAGGGTTCCGGGGATGTGAAGAGGCAAAAACACGTTTTCGATTGATTTCCCGAACGCCGCGACCATGTGTTGATCCAGCCCCGCAAACGCGACCGGAAAGGCTGATCGATGACCGAAGATTCTCCCGTGACGGACCGCACGCAGGTTCAGGTAGACATCGTTTCGGATGTCGTTTGTCCCTGGTGCATCATCGGCTTCCTGCAACTGGACCGCGCCCTCTCCGCCGAGAATGTCATCGCGAACCTGCGCTGGCATCCGTTCGAACTCAACCCTGCCATGCCGCCCGAAGGCCAGAACCTGCGGGAGCATATCGTCGAGAAATACGGCTCCTCGGCTGCCGACAGCGATGCCGCGCGGGCGCGGCTGACCGAGCTCGGCGTCGGACTGGGTTTCGCCTTCCGCTTCACCGAAAACAGCCGGATCTGGAACACCTTTGGCGCGCATCAACTGCTTGACTGGGCCGAGAGCCAGGGTCGGCAGCACCCGCTTAAACTCGCGCTGTTCGAGTCCTGCTTTACCCGGGGCGAGGATGTCTCGGACCCAGACGTGCTGGCTGACGCGGCCGCACGGGCGGGGCTGGACGCGGCACAGGCCCGGGCCGCGCTTGCCTCGGGCGCGCATGTGGAGTCCACCCGCGAGAAACAGGCCTTCTGGACCAGCCGCGGGATCACCGGCGTTCCCGCGATGGTCTTTGCCGGCAGGTACCTCGTCACCGGCGCCCAGGGCACCGAGGCTTATCGCCAGATATTGCGCCGCTGCCTCGCCGAGGCCGCCTGACCCTTCCCTCCTTCCCGGCGCTGGTCTATTCAGCGCGCATGGAATGGAAAATCACCGACGGGCTGACGGCGTATGACGAGGCGCTCGCCTTCATGGAGGCGCGCGTCGCCGCCGTTGCCGAGGGCCGGGCCGAGGAATGCATCTGGCTGCTCGAGCACCCCCCGCTTTACACCGCCGGGACCTCGGCCCGGATCGAGGATCTGACCGATCCCGACCGCTTTCCCGTGCATCAAAGTCGGCGCGGCGGGCAGTATACCTATCACGGCCCGGGGCAGCGCGTGGTCTATGTCATGCTCGACCTCAACCGTCGCGGGCGGGACGTGCGCCGCTTCGTACAGGATCTCGAGGCATGGGTCATCGCGACCCTGGCCGAGTTCAACCTGCGCGGCGAGATTCGCGAGGGTCGCGTGGGTGTCTGGGTGACCCGTCCCGACAAACCCCGCACGCCCGGCGGCGCGCCTGCCGAGGACAAGATCGCCGCCATCGGCATCCGCCTGCGAAAGTGGATCAGCTTTCATGGCATCTCGATCAACGTGGACCCGGACCTCGAGCATTTCTCGGGGATCGTACCCTGCGGCATCGCCGATCACGGCGTCACCTCACTGGTAGATCTCGGTTTGCCCGTCACGATGGACGATCTCGATCTCGCCTTGCGCCGGGCCTTCGACGCCACCATGCAGATCCCCGGCTGATACGAACGCGCTTCGACGCACGGTGGACGGCCCTCCGGGAAGCACTGGGAACGCCTTCACGGGCGCACGGCCATCTCCGCGATCGCGTCGAGCACATAATGCGGCTCTTCGTAGAGCAGGAATTGTCCGGCCTCGGGGCGCAGACGAAAGCTGACATGGGAATGGACGGCCGCGAAAGCTTCGGTCGCGCTTGCCGACAGGACGGGATCGTGCGCACCATGCAGGTGGACCACGGGCGCACCGCCGCTGCCGATGAGCGGTGTCCAGTTGCGCACCATCAGATGCCCGTCCGAAACGAAACCGCCAGCCCCCGACTGCACCGCAAAGCGATAGCCCGCATGCATCAACTCCTCGACCCCGAGCCGGGCGATGACAGTGCGTTCATGGCTTCCGGGGCGATAGAGCGAATCCATCAGCTTGCCGATCTGGTCGCTGTCGATCAGCGCCATCCCCGCCCGCACGAAAAACGGCAGAAGCGCAGGGGTGTAGCGCGCGGTGTAGGACATCACGCGCTGACGCGGCGCCATCTGAGAGATCTGCTTCATCCGCAGGATAGGGCCGCCGCCCGACACGGCCACCATCCCAGCAACCCCGTCCCTTAACCGGTTGCACAGAACATGCCCGAACAGCGCGCCTGCCATGTGACCCAGGATCACCGGCCGGTCCAGCCCCTCACGCTCGATCAACTCGCCGACATGCGCGGCGACCGCGTCGATCGCCGCTTCGGGCGAGGCCACGCCGGGCGAGAGGCCATATCCCGGTCGCACCGGCGCCAGAACCCGCATCCCGCGCCTGCGAAACCGGTCCTGCAGGAATTGCAAAGGCGCCATCCCGTCAAGCATCCCGTGCAGGTAGATCACCGGCCGGCCACCGGGATCGCCGCAGCGAAACAGCTGCATGTCAAGCCCGCTGCGCATGCGCCATATCTCCGAGGGCAGCGCCACCATGCCGGGATGCCCCGCCCGCGTCCTTGCCTCGGTATCGACAAGGTAGGCGACGAGGCGGATCAGTTCGACCTGGCCCGGCGCACCGGTCTTGGCCAGAACGGATTTCGCCTGGTTCCGCACCGTGTGCTCGGACCGGCCCGAGCTGTCGGCGATGTCCCGAAGGCTCTGCCCCGTCATCAACTTGCGCACCACCTCGACTTCCGCGCGCGACAGACCGAAGGAAGTGACCAGCATCTGCTCGGCCTCCCGGGTCCATTGGTAGTCGAGACCTTCGATCATCACCTGAACCGGGGCGCCCTCGTCAAAGGCGATGCGCGCGATCAGATGACGAGGCCGAATGTCGGTGGTCAGGACCAGCGGATTGGCCGACTTGTCCCCTGCGCGGGCCGCTTTGAGCAGAGCCTCCAGCATCCGGGCCCCGTGCCCGACCAGATGGGCCGTCAAGTCCTCGAGCGCGGCCCGCTCTCCCAACAGATCGCGCGCCGCCGAACCTGCGGCCAGGATACGCCCCTCGGGCGAGGCCAGGATGGCGAAGCCCTGCGTCCGCGCCACGCGACTGCGCAGTTCCGACCTCGGCAACTTGCGACCGATCTGTTCGAGGATGTCATGGGCCCGCGCGAAATGGGCCTGAAGCTCGGGGTCGATCTCCATCCCGCCCTGAACGTCGCGCGCGTCGAGGCTGGCCGCGACCGAAGGGTCGCTCAGGATTGCGCCTATATGGTCCTCCCAGGCTTCCATGAACATTTCATAGAGTTCCGGGCGCAGGACCGTCTCATATATCGCCGCGACCACCTGGTCACGCGACACGGTCGTCCGATCTGTTGGCGCGTCTCGAATCTCGGCCGCCTCCAATGCTCTGCCTTGGGGTCAAGTATCCGCGATTCCGGGCAGAAGAAAAGGTCCGGCACCCGACGCTCTGATCCAAACGCAGCATTCCGGAGATGCGGAACTCAAGCTCGAAGAAACGAACACGTTTTCAAGAGCTTGCGGTCGGCGTCACCCCTCCAGAGCGGCGCGGATCTTCTCGGCATGGGTGGCGATGGCGTCCATGTCGCCCATCTGGCCGGGGGCGCGGGGTTTCACGCCGTCATGCCGGGGCAGGACGTGGAAATGCAGGTGGTACACCTCTTGCCCGCCGGCGGATTCGTTGAACTGTTGCACCGTAACCCCTTGGGCGTCAAAGGCTTTCATGACCGCGCGGGCCATCTTCTGCGTGGTCGCGATCACCGCCGAGAGCTGGCCTTCCGAGGCATCCAGCAGGTTGCGGCAGGGGGTCTTGGGGATGACCAGCAGGTGCCCGTCCACGCGGGGCATTATGTCCATGAAAACAAGGGTTTCGTCATCCTCGTAAACACGGGTCGAGGGGATCTCGCCGCGCAGGATCTTTGCGAAGATGTTGTCGGGATCATAGTCCATGGGGGTCATTGCCTGTGTTGATCGGTGGTCGGAAAGAGTTGTGAGCGACCCCTGCCCCCCGGTCAACCCGCCCCCGCCGGTTTCGGGGTTTGTACAAGGCCGAACGGCTGTCTTGACCGTTTTGTACATCGGTTCGGGGGGTGATTGACCGTTTTGTACAAGAGTTCAGCGATAAATTTTGCCCCCCGGCAAGCAGGGCCCGGCTTCAGAGTTCCTTAACCTGCGCGGATTACTCTCGAGGTCGAACATCCACGGGGCAGAGGAGGACAAAACCGAGGCTTGCCAGACTGAACGCGATTTCGGCGGGCCGATGGAAGACGAGGCACCTCTTGCCGCCAGCTTCACCGAGGCAGTCGACATATATCTCCGCCTGCATCATGCTCGAAGAGTTCGGGGGCGTTGGGCCCTTGGGCACGGACCTGATGCGGAGGAGGACACCATGACCACACGCGACGAGTATGTCGAGAAGACCAAGGCGCGGATCGATCAGTGGAATGCCGAGATCGACAAGATGGAAGCCCGGCTGCGAGAGGCGGAGGCGGATTCGCGCATCGAATACGAGAAGAACCTCAAGCAGATGCGCGCGCAGCGCGACGAGGCCGAGGGCCAGTTGAGGAAGATGCGGGAGGCCGGGGATCGCGCCTGGGACGACCTTCAGGAAGGGTTTGACCGGTCCTGGAAGGAAATCCGGGCCGCGTTCGAGAGCGCCGCCTCACGCTTCCGCTAGGGTCGCAACGTCCTGGCACCGCGCGCTTCCGCCAGGGCCGCTCCGCCCTGGCGCCGCGCGGTTCCGCCAGGGCCGCACCGCCGTGATGCCGCGCGGGGTCGCAAACGCGGCCCGATGCGGCGTTGCAGCGAAGGTGAAACGACTCGACGCATGGCAGGGTCACGCCAGGGTTGGAGAGGTCATTCGAGCGCGGGGGCTGGCCATGCTCAAGGTTGTGTCCGGGGTTTGGGCCCTGTTGATCGGCATCGTCTTCATCATGCTGGGCAACGGGCTGCATTTCACCCTGATCGGGGTGCGCGGGGATATCGAGGGGTTCTCGGCCACGGAACTGGCCATCGTGACCTCGGGCTATTTCGTGGGGTTCCTGTCGGGGGCACATTACGCGCCCAAGCTGATCCGCCGGGTCGGCCATGTGCGGGTCTTCGCCGCGCTTGGCAGCTTCATGTCGGCGGGTCTGATCGCCTTTCCGCTGCTGGCCGAGCCCTGGGCCTGGACGGTGCTGCGGGTGCTGGTGGGGTTCTCGATGTCGGGAATCTATGTCACCGCCGAGAGCTGGCTGAACGATTCGGCCACCAACGAGACGCGCGGCAAGGTTCTGTCGGCCTACATGATCGCGCAGACGCTGGGCATCATCGGGGCGCAGGGGCTGCTGACGCTGGGCGACACGGCGGGGGCCACGCTGTTCATCGGGGCGTCGATCCTGGTGTCG
This sequence comes from uncultured Paracoccaceae bacterium, assembly GCA_947500005.1. Classification (GTDB taxonomy): domain Bacteria; phylum Pseudomonadota; class Alphaproteobacteria; order Rhodobacterales; family Rhodobacteraceae; genus Lutimaribacter_A. The sequence continues at coordinate 64,306 of CANMQJ010000004.1, forward strand.
GTCTCCTTCGGACCGATCCTGCTTTCGGTCTCGCCGGTGCCGGCGGCGGCGATCACGCGGTCGATGCCGCTGCGCGAACTGTTCACGGGCTCGCCGCTGGCGACGGTGGGAATCTTCCTGCTGGGAAGCATCTATGCGACGCAGACGGGGATGGGCGCGGTGTTCGGCACCCAGATCGGCATGACGACCGAGCAGATCGCGCTGTTCATCGCGATGATGTTCGGCGGCGCGCTGGTGCTGCAATATCCCATCGGCTGGCTGTCGGACCGGATCGACCGGCGGCAGGTGATCTTTGGCGCGGCGGCGCTGGGCGCGGGGTTCTGCGTCGCGGGCTGGATGCTGGGCGGGGCGCTGTGGCCGCTGATGGCCGCGGCCTTTCTGACCGGAGGGGTCACGACGCCGCTTTACGCGCTGATGCTGGCCTATGCCAATGACGCGCTGCCGGTCGAGGACATGCCGGCAGCCTCGGGGGGGCTGGTGCTGACCTTCGGGATCGGGGCGATCCTGGGGCCGCTGGCGACGGGCTGGGCGATGCAGCATGTGGGGCCCTCGGCCTTCTGGCTGGTGCTTTCGGTGACCTTCGGGGCGGTCGCGCTCTATGCGCTCTACCGGATGACGCAGCGGGCGGCGGTACCGGTGGCGGAAACCGAGAGCTACCTTGGCGTTCTGCCGACGGCCTCGCCGCTGGCGGTGGAGGCGGCGGGCGCGTGGTCGGCGGAGCAGGCCGAGGACGAGGCCCAAGGCTGAAGCCGGTTCCGCGCGCTGGGCGCGCGGGACAGGAAGGACTCGCCAGAGGGTGGGCGCGCGGATATCGTGAAAACGGAATGTCAGGCTGCACGCCGCCCATGAGACCGAGGCCCGACCCGGCCCGAAAAGGAGATGACCGTGATGACGCAGTTTCTCGACCGGATCCTGCCGCTAGGCGTGGCCATTCTGCTGGCGGGGTCCGCCGCCGCGCAGGATGTGGCGGACCGGATCTACACGGGCGGGCCGATCCTGACGATGGAGGACGGCCAGCCGCGGGTAGAGGCGGTCGCGGTGAAGGACGGGCGCATCCTTGCCGCCGGGCCGCTGTCGGAGCTTGCGCTCCTGCGCGGCGAGGCGACCGAGGTTTTCGATCTCGAGGGGCGCGCGATGGTTCCGGGCTTCGTCGACAGCCACGGCCATGTCGTGATGGGCGGGTTGCAGGCGATGGCGGCCAACCTGCTGGCCCCACCCGATGGCGAGGTCACGGACATCGCCAGCCTGCAGGAGAGGCTGCGCAGCTGGGCCGAGGGCAACAGGGCCTTCGTCGAGGGTGCGGGCATGATCATCGGCTTCGGCTATGACAATGCGCAGCTTGCCGAGCTGCGCCATCCGACGCGCCAGGACCTCGACGCGGTATCGACCGAGTACCCGGTGATGATCGTTCACCAGTCGGGGCACCTGGGGGTGGCGAATTCGAAGGCGCTGGAGATGGCGGGGATCGATGCGTCGCGCGAGAACCCCGAAGGCGGCGTGATCCGCCGCGACTCGACTGGCGCGCCGGACGGGGTTCTGGAGGAATATGCCTTCTTCGAAGCGCTCATCCCGCTTCTGGGAGGCCTGGGCCCCGAGGGGCTGGCGGCCTTTGCCAAGGCGGGCAGCGAGCTGTGGGCGAGCTATGGCTACACCACGGCGCAGGACGGGCGATCCTCGGGCGCGGTGGTCGAGACGCTGAAGGCGATCGACGCCGAGGGGGCGCTTGCCATCGATGTCGTGGCCTATCCCGACGTGCTGGAGGCGCGGGACTACATCGCGGCGAATGTGTCGAAACTCTATTCCGGCAATGTGCGGGTGGGCGGATGCAAGCTGACCATCGACGGCTCACCGCAGGGGTTCACCGCGCTGCGGGACCGGCCCTATTACGACCCGGTGGGCGATTATCCCCCGGGCTATGCGGGCTATGCGGCGGTCACGATGGAGCAGGTCCAGGCGGCGGTGGACTGGTGCTATGAGAACGGGCTGCAGATTCTGACCCATGCCAATGGCGAGGGCGCGTCGGACATGCTGATCGCCGCGATCGGCGTCGCGCAGGAGACATATGGCGACCCCGGCAACCGGCCGGTGCTGATCCACGGCCAGTTCCTGCGCGAGGACCAGGTGGACAGCTATCGCGATCTCGGCGTGTTCATGTCGCTGTTCCCGATGCACACCTTCTATTGGGGCGACTGGCACCGCGACCACACGGTCGGGCCGGTCAATGCCGAGAACATCTCGCCCACCGGCTGGCTGCGCGAGCGGGGCATGATGTTCGGCACGCATCACGATGCGCCCGTGGCCTTTCCCGACAGCATGCGCATCCTGGATGCCACGGTGACACGGCGCACGCGGTCGGGCGACATCCTGGGGCCAGGCCAGCGGGTCGACGTGATGACCGCGCTCAAGGCGATGACGATCTGGCCGGCGTGGCAGCATTTCGAGGAGGAGAGCAAGGGCAGCATCGCCCCCGGAAAGCTTGCCGATTTCGTCATCCTGTCGGACGATCCGACCGCCGTGGACCCCGAGCAGCTGGACAGGCTGTCGGTGCTGGTCACGATCAAGGAGGACGCGGTGATCTACCGGGCGGAGAGGGATGAGCGGAAGACCGAACTGCGGATGTCGCCCTTTGCCACCGATCCCGAGACGGCCGAGCGCCTGCTGCACGCCATGTACGAAGGGTTCGGCAGGCTGTGAGCGGGGCGGGCGCGACAGGCGGGCGGGGCCGGCCGCCCTGCTCCGGTTTGCATGCCCTTCGCCGCAAGAGGGGTGCGGCCATTTATCTTGATCCAGATCAAACTCCGGGCTTGAGGGCGGTGGCCACAAATTCTAAAACCGGCAGGAATCCGCGCCCGGACTCCCGGCGCGCGCAGCAGTTGCAACAGGAGGCACCTTAATGGCGGACGCAGCCATTCATGGTCACGAGCATGAAGATCAGCGCGGTTTCTTCACCCGCTGGTTCATGTCGACGAACCACAAGGATATCGGGATTCTCTACCTGATCTTCTCGGCCCTTGCGGGCTTCATCTCGGTCGCGCTGACCGTGTTCATGCGCCTCGAGCTCATGGAGCCAGGGGTGCAGCACATGTGCCTCGAAGGCTTCCGCCTGTTCGCGGGCGACGGGGTCTGCACACCCAACGGGCACCTGTGGAACGTGATGATCACCTATCACGGCATCCTGATGATGTTCTTCGTGGTCATTCCCGCGCTTTTCGGCGGTTTCGGCAACTATTTCATGCCGCTGCAGATCGGCGCGCCGGACATGGCGTTCCCGCGGATGAACAACCTGTCCTTCTGGCTCTATGTCGCGGGCACCTCGCTGGGCGTCGCCTCGATGCTGGCGCCGGGCGGCAACGACCAGGCCGGGTCGGGCGTGGGCTGGGTGCTTTATGCGCCGCTGTCCACCACCGAGGGCGGCATGTCGATGGACCTGGCGATCTTTGCCGTGCACGTGTCGGGCGCAAGCTCGATCCTGGGCGCGATCAACATGATCACCACCTTCCTGAACATGCGCGCGCCGGGCATGACGCTGTTCAAGGTGCCGCTGTTCTCGTGGTCGATCTTCGTCACCTCGTGGCTGATCCTGCTGTCGCTGCCGGTGCTGGCGGGCGCGATCACCATGCTGCTGATGGACCGCAATTTCGGCTTCACCTTCTTTGATCCGGCCGGTGGCGGGGACCCGGTGCTGTACCAGCACATCCTGTGGTTCTTCGGCCATCCGGAAGTGTATATCGTGATCCTGCCGGGCTTTGGCATCATCTCCCACGTGATCGCCACCTTCAGCCGCAAGCCCATCTTCGGCTACCTGCCGATGGTCTGGGCGATCATCGCGATCGGCGTGCTGGGCTTTGTCGTGTGGGCGCACCACATGTACACGGTGGGCATGAGCCTCAACCAGCAGGCCTATTTCATGCTGGCGACCATGGTCATCGCGGTGCCGACGGGCGTGAAGGTGTTCAGCTGGATCGCGACGATGTGGGGCGGGTCGATCGAGTTCAAGACGCCGATGCTGTTCGCCTTCGGCTTCCTGTTCCTGTTCACCATCGGCGGCGTGACCGGCGTGGTCCTGTCCCAGGCGGGCGTCGACCGGGCCTATCACGACACCTATTACGTGGTGGCGCATTTCCACTACGTGATGTCGCTGGGTGCGGTGTTCGCGATCTTCGCTGGCGTCTATTTCTACTTCGGCAAGATGACCGGCCGGCAGTATTCCGAGTTCTGGGGCAAGATCCACTTCTGGCTGTTCTTCATCGGCGCCAACGTGACCTTCTTCCCGCAGCACTTCCTGGGTCGCCAGGGCATGCCGCGCCGCTATATCGACTATCCCGAGGCCTTCGCCTACTGGAACTATGTGTCGTCCTGGGGCGCGTTCATCTCCTTCGCCTCGTTCCTGCTGTTCTTCGGCATCGTCTTCTACGCGCTGTTCCGCGGCGCACGGATTACGCAGAACAACTACTGGAACGAATACGCGGATACGCTGGAATGGACCCTGCCCTCGCCGCCGCCCGAGCACACGTTCGAGCAGCTGCCCAAGCGCGAGGACTGGGACCGGACACACGCGCACTGAGCGGACTGATCCGAGAGACACGAGACCCCGGCGCGGCCCTCCGCGCCGGGGTTTTTCGTTTTCGCCGGGCAGACCGCGTGCCCCGGTCATCGCGCGTTGAACTTTCCGAGGTCCTGGCCGTTCTGACTGTCATGAAAGGCTTGATCCTTGTTTCTCTGCTCCTGCTCGCGGCCTGCGGGCGTGGCGTGCCGGACAGCGCGCGTATCGTCGTGGCAGGCGATTCCGTCATGGCCTGGAACCGGGGCGACGGCGCATCGGTCGCGGATGTTCTGGAGGCGCGGCTGGGCGAACCGGTGGGCGATGTCTCGCTGCCGCTGGCGCGCGTGCTGGGCGGGGTCGGCCCCTTGAACATTCCCACGCAGCTCGAGGGGGTGCGGGCGGAACGGGTGGTCCTGACCGGCGGCGCCAACGACCTGCGCGGCGGGTGCGACTGCACGAATTGCGCGCCGGTTCTGGACCGGCTGATCTCGGAGGACGGGGCCGAGGGCGCGATCCCCGCGCTGGTCGCCAGCCTGCGCGCAGGGGGATCACGCGTGATCTGGGCGGATTACTACACGTCGCCGAACTATGCGGGTACGGCCTGCGAGCGGCCCTACCGCGTGCTGGAGGCCCGGCTGGGCCGGATGGCCGCGGCGCGGGACGGGGTGACGCTGGTGGACATGGACGAGGTGTTTCGCCCGGACGACCTTTCGCTTTTCGCGTCGGATCGAACCCACCCGTCGGCCAAGGGGTCAGCCCGGATCGCGGGGTTGATCGCCCCGCTGCTGCGGCGCTGAACGCGGCGATCAAGGAATCACTTACCCTGGCGGGATAGCCATGCCCGAGGGTGATATTTCGGGGGCCGGAAGCGAAGGTGCGACAGGGGGCAAGATTCCGGGACTGAGCACCTATCCCACGACAAAGGCCAATTCGCGCTCCAGCGATTTCCGATCACCTGCGAGACGCTCGACCCAGAGGCGTGAACTCGGGTCGGGGAAACTTTCCTCCTGGCCGGACTCGAGCGCGGAAACCAGTGCCTGGGAGAGTTTTTCCGGGCTCAAGGGCTGACCTTCTACGCCGCAGGCCAGCGTCTCTTCGGTGAACGCGGGATAGACCGCCAGAACCCCCCCGCCCAAGGCATTGAGCCTGGCCCGCAGCGCGACGGTCAGCGCTTGTGCGGCGGCCATGCGTGCCGAATGCTCCGGGCAGGCGGGATAGGGCGCGATGGCGGCGAAACCCAGGACCGAGACCCACGCCCCCTGACGTTGCGCAAGGCCGGGACCGAGCCTGTCGGCCAATGCCTGGGCTCTGACGGCATGCGCCCCCAGATCGGCAAGGTCGCCGGCCAGCCAGGATGTGTCGATGACGATGTCAGCCTCCTCGCACTCTGCGGGCCGTGTCAGCACCTTGGCGGCGCCGGCCTTGACCAGGGTCGCCTCGAGAGCGTCGCCCAGCGGCCCTGCCCCGTCGGTGATCAGGCAAACCCGGTCCTTCGGCGAATAGCTGCATCGTCCCATCGGTTCGTCCTTTTCGGCCGGCGTTGCGGTGACGACGGCGCTGCCGCCGCGGTCCAGAGTGAGTGAGAGGCGAACCGGGGCATCCACCGTGCAGTCGGGATGCAGGAAGGCTGTGAGCACACACCCGGTTTCGTGCTGCACGAGGCCGGTCCGCAGGGGGATTTCATCTGTGAAGGCTGGCTCCAGGCTGTGATGAAGCGTCGCTTCGGCAACCACTGTCCCGATTGGCGTACATTCACGCCAGACCTGGCGTGCAGACAGGCAGGTGCCGCAAAATTCCTGGGGCGGAAACTGCGAATGTCCGCAGGCCGAACAGTGTTGGAGCACGAAGCGCTGCTGCGAGGCAGCCGAGGTCAGGCCGAGCGCCGCCCGGCTGCGGATGCGGGGAGGTAGGGCTGGTCGGGTCATGCTGCTGCCAGAATCGCCGCGCCGCAACTCAGCCCCCTGTCATATGCGATCATGCCGAAACCGCTGACGAGCCCATGCCGGGCATTCGGCACCTGATGACCATGCGCGATCCCCTGCAACTGGCGCAGGGTTTCGGTGACGCCGAGAAATCCACCGGCCGCGCCGGCCTGACCGACGGAATGTTGCCCACCCCCGGTATTCACCGGAAAGTCGCCACCGTAGGTCAGATCATGTTCGGCCACGAATTGCGCCGCCTCGCCCTTGTCGCAAAAGCCGAGATCTTCGAGTTGGAGAAAGCTGATCACGGGGTAATCATCGTAGGTTTGCAAGACATCTACATCCTCTGGTGACATGGCTGCATCGTGAAACAGTTTCCTGGACTTCAACGACCAGCCGCCGCGAAACTGCACCGCGTCGTCGGCATGGGCATTGTGGGTTTCGAACGCCGACAGGAGGGGGCAATATGGCAGGTCCAGATCCTCGGCCCTGCCCCGCGTCATCACCAGAAAACCCTCGGCCCCGGCACAGGGCATCACGCAGTCGAACAGGCGGATCGGCCCGGCGATCGGGCGCGATGACAGATAGGTGTCCATGGAAAGCGGCGCGCGCATGAGTGCGCGGGGATTGTCCTGCGCGTTTCGGCGCTGCGCGACACACAATCGACCGAAATCTTCTGCTCGTGCACCGAAACGGCGCATGTAATGTTCGGTGATGTAGGCGAAGCTCTGGTTCGGGCCGCCCGCGCCAATCGGATAGACCGCGTCCTGCGAGGCCTGGGAGAAGCGCGCGGTGCTTTCCCGGAATCCGCCGGGAACATTCGTGTCCGCCCCCATGCAGGCGACGATGGTCGCGTCGCCCGATTGCACGGCGCGCGCAGCCCGACGGATCGACGCGATGGCGCTCGCGCCCCCCAACGGAACAGTGTCGAGCCAGTCCAGTGTGAGGCCCAAGGCGCGGGTCAGGCCGATGCCACTGTCGGGTGCCAGCGTGAAACTGGCGATGCACATCCCGTCGATTTCGGTTTTGGCAAGGTTGGCGCCGTCGAGCAACCCGCGCAGCGTGCGGGCAAAGAAAAGCGCGGCGCCATCATTGGAATAGCGGACATAGGGCACCGATACCGGCACTGCGAGCACGATGTCGTCGTAGCCTCTCACCGTCATTGCCCGGCCTTTCGCAGCGCCTGCTTGCGGTCGCGCAGATCGACGCAATCGGCTCCGGCGGCCAACGGGTTCTCGGCCAGGTCTCTCAAGGCGGGTTTGCGCACTTTCTGGGTCGAGGTGGTGGGCAGCGAGTCCCGAAACACGATGAAGCCCGGCACCTTGAAATAGGCCAGCCGTTGCGCGCAGACGTCAAAGATCGTCTCGGCCAACGTGGAACAGTCTGCCCCTTCGGACGGCACGACGACGGCCAGGACCTCTTCATCGCGCAACGGGTCGGGCGAAGGGATTACGGCCACCGCCGAAACTTCTCGCACTTGCAGGATCGCGCTCTCGACTTCGACCGCCGCGATGTTCTCGCCCGAGCGCCTGATGATGTTCTTCCGTCTTTCGACGAAGTGCAGCGCGCCGTCCTCGCTGGTCCGCATCACGTCGCCAGTGTGCAACCAACCGTCAGCCCAGGCTGCCTCGGTCGCTTCGGGATCCTTGAGATAGCCGGAGAAGAACCCGAGCCGGGGGTCTCTGCCCCGCGCCCTCAACTGCAGTTCGCCAGCTTCGCCCGGGGCCACGGGATGGCCGCTCTCATCGACCAGCCGGGTTTCGATGGCAGGTCCGGGTCGGTCCGGATGACCAAGGCAGCGCGTTCCCACGTGACGTGGTTCGACGGCTGCGCACAAGGTTCCGGCACCGCCTGTTTCGGTCATGGCCCAGCCCTCCAGCAAGGGAACGCCAAAACGTGCTTCGAACCTGGCATGGTGATCGGGGTGAACGCCACCGCCCAGGCCGAACCGCATCCCATGGTCGGGATCTTCGGGCGTTTCCGGCAATTCCATCAGGATCGCGGGCATCACGCCAAGGTAGTGAAAGCAGGTCGCCTTCGTTTCGTTCGCATGACGCCACCAGCTGCGGGGATGGAACCGGTCGACGATGATTTGCGCGCCTCCGCAGGACAGCATTCCCATGAAGGAGTGGCCCATGGCGTTGACATGGAACGTCGGCAGCGGAGTCAGCAGCCTTTCCTGCCCCTCTCGCAGCGAGATCAATCCGCCCTGTGCCCTGTACCAGATTGCCCAGTTCAGGAAGTAGCGGTTTGACAGGATGCAGCCTTTGGGCATGCCCGTGGTGCCGGAGGTGTAAATCAACGCGCATTCCCGGTCGAGATCGTCGGGCGCCGCGGCGTTGTTACTCGCGACAGGTGGCGGCCTTTCCCCCGGCGCGGTGACAGCCACCCCAAGACCAGCCGCCACCTGGTCCACGCGTTCGGCATATTCCCGGAGCCTGACCAGCAGCCGTGACTCGCTATGGCCCAGGAGGTATTCCAACTCATCCGCCGTCGCGCCGGGATTGACCGGGACGACCGAGGTCCCAAGCCGGTTCAGGGCGAGCCAATGCAGGAAATGCGCGGGCCGGTTCTCCAGCAGAAGCGCAACGCGATCCCCCGCTCCAAAGCCCTGCTCGGCGTATTTCGCGGACAGTGACAGGACCTCGCTCAGCATATCTCCATAGCTGACCGAGCCCGATTCTTCGTTCCAGAGCGTCCGCACATCTTCGGGCAGCGCAAACAGGTCGCATCGCCCGAATTCACTCGCCTGACGTGCGAACAGGCCAAAGACCGTTCCGTCGCGCAAGAATTGACATTCGTCGGTTGATGATACTTGTTCTGGGTTCATTGTTTCAAAGCATCCCTGATACGAAAAGCGAGGCGCGTGCTTCATGCCGGGCAACACCCCCGAAGATTCTGTAGAACAATCCCTCGAAACGACGCTGGCCGAGTTCGAGTATGCCCTGTGGCATCTCGGTGCGGCCTTCTCGCGATGGCGCAGGGACTGTTTTGCAGCTGTCTGCGACCTGAACCTTGGCGGGTCCGAGGCATCCATCCTGCACGTCCTTTACATGAACAACCGTGCGGCGAAGGGGGTCATGGAGATCAGCCGGCTGCTGCATCGCGACGACCTGCCCAACCTGCAATACGGGCTCAAGAAATTGCTGCAACTGGGCCTGATCGAAAAGCGCGGATCGGCGCGAAAGACGATGATGTACGAGATTTCGGACGAAGGCCGCGACGTTGTCGAGGCCTACCAGGCCAAGCGTCGCGAGACGCTGCTGCGTCTCTTCCGCCAGATGCCCGAAGCGCCCGGCGGGATGGAAGCGATGGTCACCTCGATGCACCTGCTTGTCGGGATGTACGACCAGGCGGGCGACATGCTGCTGCATCGGTGACGTGACGAGGAGCGCGGGTTTCATTGCATCCGGTATCCGCCGTTGATGTCGAAGGTCGCGCCCGTCACCCAACCCGCGTCGGGGCCTGCGAGGTAGGACACCATTCCGGCAACCTCTTCCGCAGTGCCGATCCGGCCCAGGGGAATCCGCCCGGCCAGCGCGGCCGCACTTTCCGGTGTCGTCGCGGCGTCGAACATCCCGGTTTTTACTGGGCCTGCGGCAATACAGTTGACCGTGATGCCGTCTGCGGCCGCCTCGCGCGCCGCGATCTTGGTCAGCCCCAGCACGGCGGCCTTCGAAGAGACATAGGCCGCGCTGCCCCTGTAGCCGCCCAGCTGCGCCGCTGCCGATGACATGAGAACAACCCGCGCGTCCGCTACCGGCGTTTCCTCGCGCAGTCGCAGGAACTCCCGCAGGCACAGGAAGCTGCCGCGTGCATTGACGGCAAATGTGTCCTCCCATTCGCCGAGCTCGGTGTCCACGATCCGGACGGGGGTCTGACCCGCCGGCATCACACCCGCGCATGTCACCAATACGCGCAGAGGTCCGACTGTGCGCTCGGCCATCTGGAATGCGGCACGAACTTGTGCCTCGTCGGTGACGTCGAGGGCATGAATTCCCTCGGAGGCCGTTCTGTCCATGCCGAACACGCTCACGCCCTCCCGCCGGAGTCGTTCGCTGATGGCACGACCGAACCCGCCGGCCGCGCCTGTCACGACTGCGCTGCACATGGACACCTCCTGGATGATTCCTGATGTTTATAACAAAAATTACCAAATATTTTTCTTTTTTGAATAAAAAATTTTAGTATAAACTGGATGGAGGGGACGCAGAATCCCCCGAAATCCGACCCGTGTGCTTCGCGGGCCACGTCACAACAGTGGAGGTACCTTTCCGATGAATTCCCTTACCCCTCTCTGGCGCGGTGCCCGCGCCGCCGGGCTGGCCGCAGTGGCGACTGCCGCCGCTTTCCTGGCCCAGCCCGTCAAGGCCGAACCGGTCAAGCTTGCCGTTCAAAGCGCCTGGCCGCTGACCCTTCCCGCCAGCGGGCGCGACGCGCAGCACTTCGCCGATACCATCAATGCAGCTTCGGGCGGCGACGTGGCGATCCGCCTTTACAATGCGGGCGCCCTGGTCCCGTCTCTCGAGATATTCGACGCGGTTCAGCGCGGGACCCTCGACGCCGGATATACCTCGCCGCTTTACGTCGCCGGAAAATTCCCCGCCGTGCAATTGTTTGGGGGCGTTCCCTTCGGTCCGGACGCGGTCGGCTATGTCGGCTGGCTCTACAACGGCGGCGGCCTCGACATCTGGCGCGAGATCTACGCCGCCCAGGGGGTCGTGAGCGTTCCCTGCGGACTGATGGCTCAGGAAGCCGGCGGCTGGTACAAGGAACCGATCGAGACGGTCGACGACATCAAGGGTCTGAAACTTCGCTTTGCGGGACTTGCGGGCGAGGTGATGAAGAAGATGGGCGCCTCGGTCGTGCTCCTGTCGGGCGGCGACATCTTCCCCAATCTCGAACGCGGCGTGATCGACGGAACGGAATTCTCCATGCCGGCGATCGACAAGCAAATCGGCTTCGACCAGGTTGCCAAGAATTACTATCTCCCGGGATGGCACCAGCCCGCGGCCATCAACGAACTGATCATCAACAAGACCAAATGGGATGCAATGACCGACAGCCAGCGCGGCCTGATCGAGCTGACCTGCCGTGAAACGATGCTCTGGGGGCTGACCTCGACCTATGTGGAGAATGCCGAGGCGATCGACGCCTTCAAGGCAAACGGCGTCGAGATCCGCCAGTTTCCGCCAGAGGTCCTGAGTGCCTTCGAAGCCGCGACGGCTGAAGTGATGCAGGAACAGGCCGAGGCCAATCCCGAGTTCGCCCGTGTCTGGGAGTCACTTTCGGCCTTCCGTGAAAAGGCCGGCAGCTGGGAAAACCTCCGCGACTGAGAAGGACGGGTCAGACATGCGGTATGTTCTCGACAGGCTGGCCCGGTCAATCGAAGGGGCAAGCGAAGGGGCCGGGCTGGCCGGCTCCTTCGTTCTACCGGTCCTGATGCTGGTCGTCGTGGGCAACGTGGTTGCGCGCTACGGCTTCGGCCTGGGGCTGGTGGAGTTGGAAGAACTGCAATGGCATCTCAACGCGATCACCGTGATGCTCTGCCTTGCCTATGCCTACAAACATGACAGTCACGTCCGCGTCGACATCCTCCGCGATGGATGGAGCGCCCGCCGCAAGGCAGCGGTCGAGCTTGCAGGTATCCTTCTGTTGCTTCTGCCTTTCACCATCGGCATTGCCTGGTTCGCATGGGGTGGTTTCGCCTATTCCTGGAGCATCGGCGAAGGCTCCCCCATGCCGAGCGGCCTGCCTGCCCGCTATCTGGTGAAGCTCCTGCTTTTCGTGGGGTTCTTCCTTCTGATCCTTCAGGCCCTCGCCGCCGCAATCCGCGCCCTGCAAATCCTGGCCGGCCCCGAGGAGACCGACTGACATGACAGCCGAGGTTTTCCTTGTGGTCGCAATGTTCGCGACCTTCGCGATCGGTCTCTTCGCGGGCTTTCCTGTGGCATTCGTTCTTGGCGGCGTCGGCGTGCTGTTCGCCCTGCTGGCCGAGATCCTGCCGAATTTCGGCATCGAGGTCTTCGCCGGTGTCAATTTCATCGGGTTCGCCACGGACCGGATCTTCAGCACTCTGACCAGTTATTCGCTGGTACCCATCGCGATGTTCGTCTTCATGGGCTTCATGCTGGACAAGTCGGGCGTGGCCGAGCGGCTTCTGGGCGCGCTGGCGCGCAGCCTGGGCCGCACACCGGGCAGCCTGGGTCTGTCGGTGGTCGCCATAGGCGTGATCCTCGCGGCGTCGACCGGCATCATCGGCGCTTCTGTCGTTCTGCTGGCCACTGTCGCACTCCCTGCCCTGCAGAGGGCGGGCTACCATATGCCGCTGGGCCTCGGGACGGTTGCCGCGTCCGGATGCCTCGGCATCCTGATTCCACCCTCCATCATGCTTATCGTGATGAGCGATCAACTGCGCCTTTCGGTCGGCGATCTTTTCATGGCAGCTGTCATTCCCGGCATAGTGCTGGCCACGCTTTACGTGGGCTACCTTGTCATATTGGCGCTTCTGCGGCCCGATCTTGCGCCCGCCGATCCGAAAGCAGGCCGCTTCGACTGGGCCGCGTTTCTAGAGATCACCCGCGCCCTCGTGCCGCCGCTTGCCCTGATGCTGCTGGTGCTGGGGTCGATATTCTGGGGAATTGCGTCGCCCACCGAAGCCTCGGGTCTGGGCGCGTTCGGCGCCACCGTGATCACCATCGCCAATGGAACCTTCAGCCTGCGCACGCTCAAGGACACCTGTACGGCGACGGCGAAGACCACGGCCTTCCTCTTCGCCATCATGTTCGGCGCCACCTGCTTCTCGGTCGTCCTGCGCGGGTATGGCGGCGATGCGCTGGTCGAGGAATTGCTGACCGGTCTGGGCTGGTCGCGCGAGTGGTTGCTGATCCTGATCCTCGCAACCGTGTTTCTGCTGGGCTTCGTGCTGGACTGGATGGAAATCGTGCTGATCGTCGCCCCCCTGACGGTACCTGTGGTCGTTGCCCAAGGGTTCGATCCGGTCTGGGTGGCCATCCTGTTGGCAATCTGCCTGCAGACCTCTTTCCTGACCCCTCCGGTTGGCATGGCCCTGTTTTATGTGAAAAGCGTAGCCCCCGCAGGAGTTACCACGCGCCAGATCTATCGCGGGATCGTTCCGTTCGTCCTGTTGCAATTGATCGGCCTGGCCATGGTCCTGAGTTTTCCGGGCATGGCGCTTTGGCTCCCGGACCTTGCTTACTGACTTCGGACGATGCCGCTTCGTGGTGACGAGAGGGTCGCCTCTCCGGCGGAGCGGCCCAACACGGCATGCGGACACCGCTATTTCTTTTCCGCGCGTTTGGTCTGGCCGATTTTCGGGTTACTCTGGACCGGGTGACGACACCGCGACCAGGGGGGACCAATGCCGGAAAACTTCAGAAAGATTCAGACACAAGGCGTGCATCACATCACGATCATCGGGGCCGACCGCCAGACCTCGATCGATTTCTGGGAGGGGGTGCTGGGCATGCCCTTCATCTTCGATCAGCCCAACCTTGACGATCCCGATCAGGGGCATCTCTATTTCGATCCCGGCGACGGGCGGCTGATCACCGTCTTCACCAGCGAGGAGCGCAAACCCGACTCGACGCCCGTGCCCGAGGCGGTGGGATCGCTGCATCACCTTGCGCTGAATGTCAGCCAGGCGAGTTTCTGGCAGGTGGCCGAACGGCTGGACGCGCGCGGCGTGCCCCATTCCGGGCCGGTCGACCGGGGCTTCATGGATTCGATCTATTTCCGTGACCCGCTGGGCCTGCGGCTGGAACTGGCCAGCTACCGGTTCGAGCCGCCCGAGGGGTGCCGTCATGCCGACGTGATGATCGAGGCGCACAGGATCCGGGTGGCGAAGGGCGATCACCATATCGACCGCGAGCATCTGGCCGATGCCATCGAGGCGCTGGTCGCGCGCCGGCAGGGCTCCTTGTCCGACGACAGGACGGCGCGGCACGGATATTGATGGCCCGTCGCGCAATGCGTCGAAATTCCTGCGATTCCCGTGTATGCTGACTGCACGACGCAGCGGGGAGCGGGTCATGTCACATATCGATTTCTGGTACTCCATCGGCAGTACCTACACGTTTCTGACGGTGATGCGCCTGCCCCGCTGGACCGATGATCATGGGGTGACCGTCCGCTGGCGGCCTTTCGACGTGCGCGCCATCATGAAGGCCCAGAACAACGCGCCCTTTGTCGGCAAGCCGGTCAAGACCGCCTATATGTGGCGCGACATCGAACGGCGGGCGGTGAAATACGGTCTGCATGCCGAACTGCCCGCGCCCTACCCGATCTCGGACCTGACGCTGGCCAACCAGGTGGCGGCAATGGGCATGGAGGAGGGCTGGTGCGAGGCGTTCACCCAGACCCTCTATCGCATCTGGTTCAACGAGGGGACCGAGGCAGGGTCGGAAAGCGCCCTGTCCGAGGCGCTGTTCCGCGTGCAGCAGGATCCGATGCCGGTGCTGGCCCGGGCGCGCGAAGAGCGAATGGCCAGCGCGCTGGCGCAGCAGACCGAGGAGGCGCAGGCCCTGGGGGTTTTCGGCTCGCCGAGTTTCGTGGTGCGCGGCGAGGTCTTCTGGGGCGACGACCGGCTCGAGGATGCGCTGTCCTGGCTGAAGGTGGGACATGTCACCTGAGCATGTCGGCTGACATGTTTTTGCCCCTCGACGCGGGCGCGGCGCGTGTTAGTTTTCGCGGATGCCGTATACGTGGACAGAAAGCGCCGGGCACGAAACGCAGCTACAGCTCTGGCCGCACAACTCGCTGCCGCCGCGCGGCTTTGCAGCGGTGATCCTTGGCATCTTCACCCTGTCGCTGGTGCCCCTTGGGATCCTGGTGGGTTCGGTCATGCTGTGGGGCATCCTGCCCTTCATGCTGGTCGCCCTCGGCGGGACATGGTGGGCCTTGCAGCACAATTACCGCAGTCGCTGCATCCTCGAGGTGCTGACCCTTTCGGACACCCATGCGCATCTGGTCCGGCACAATCCGCGCGGCGATATACAGGAATGGGATTGCAACAGGTACTGGGCAGTGCCCGAGATCCATGAGGATGGCGGACCGGTTCCCTGTTACCTGACGCTCAAGGGGGCGGGCCGACAGGTCGAGATCGGCGCCTTCCTGTCGGAGGAGGAGCGCCGCGCGCTCTATGACGACCTGGTGCGCAGGTTGCGCGGCTAGGCGGCCTTTTTTAGCGGCCCGTCTCACACGCAGGACGTCACTGGCAGGGCGTCTGGCCGGCGCAGAGCTGGTCCTTGACCCGCGGGCCGACCTTGCCGAAATCCATCCGGCCCTGGTAGCGCGATTTCAGCTCGCCCATGACCTTGCCCATGTCGCGGATCGACCCGGCGCCGGTCGTGGTGATCGCCTCCTCGATGGCGCGATCGACCTCCTTGTCGTCGAGCTGGCGCGGCATGAATTCCTGGATCACCTCGATCTCGCGCTGCTCGCGCTCGGCAAGGTCGAGCCGGCCACCCTCTTCGTAGGCGCGGGCGCTTTCCTTGCGCTGCTTGGACATCTTTCCGAGGATCTCGAGCACTTCGGCATTGCCGCAGCCCTGCTTTTCCTCGTCGCTGGCGCTGCGATTGGCGATGTCGCGGTCCTTGATGGCGGCGTTGATCAGGCGCAGGGTGGACAGCCGTTCCGCGTCCTTTTCCTTCATGGCCAGTTTGAGCGCCGCAGATATCTGCATTCGCAAATCGGTCATCGGTATCGTGTTCCCCATTTTCACGAACCCCAACGCCTATCCCTGAGGGACAACGAAAACAAGGCCGAATCGGGTCCATGCTTTCCGGGAATCGCCGAACGTGCTATTCTGACCGCTGAACGCGAAGGAATGTCCGCCCTTTTTCCGGGATGTGAGGTATCGCGATGAAACATTTTATTTCGTCCATTTTCTGCTTGCGGCGGTCGGCCCTGGCAGCAGGGATCGCGGCGGGGCTGGCTGCACCGGTTTCGGCCGATCCCACAATCGGCGTCGGCCTGACCTTCGTCTTCGGCGATGGCAACGGGCCGGGCCTGACGCTCAAGCTTTTCTCGGACGACGAGGAGGACAGCGTGGTGGCAAGCCTCGGGATCGACTACCTGTTCCAGGCAAACCGCTGGCGGCCGAGCCTGGGTGTCGCCTATCTGGGCGAGGGCTGGTATATCGGGCCGGACCTGGGGATCGTGATCGGCGACGACCGGGCGAGCTTCGCGATCAGCGGCGGCTGGGCCGACACCGAGGCGCCGCCGCCCGCCGTCGCGCCGCCGCCCAATCCGAACCCCAATCCCAATCCGCCGCCGAACCCGACCGAACCCCCGGTCACGGTCGAGGGCGAGCCGCCGGCCGATACGGGCAAGTGCGACAGGTTCACCACGGATTGCTACGCCGAATAGGGCTGCGCCCATCGCCTTGACGCCATTGCCGCGGGGTCCTATTTCGGGCCGGACCCCCAGCACGGAGATTGCCGCAATGGTTTCCAGACCGACCGCTTGCCTTGCCCTGGCCGACGGAACCCTGTTCTACGGGCACGGGTTCGGCGCCACGGGCCAGACCGTCGCCGAGCTGTGCTTCAACACCGCGATGACGGGCTACCAGGAGATCATGACCGATCCCTCCTATGCCGGGCAGATCGTGACCTTCACCTTCCCGCATGTCGGCAATGTCGGCGTGAACCCCGAGGATGACGAGACCGCCGATCCGGTGGCCGCGGGGATGGTGGTGAAATGGGACCCGACACAGCCCTCGAACTGGCGCGCGGCCGAGCCGCTGACCGACTGGCTGGCGCGGCGGGGCCGTATCGCCATCGGCGGCGTGGATACCCGCCGCCTGACCCGCGCGATCCGCCAGCAGGGCGCGCCCCATGTGGCGCTGGCCCACAACCCCGAGGGCAAGTTCGACATCGGCGCGCTGGTCGCCGCCGCGCGCGGATTCGCGGGGCTGGAGGGCATGGACCTGGCCAAGGACGTGACCTGCGCGCAGGGCTACCGCTGGGACGAGATGCGCTGGGCCTGGCCCGACGGCTATGTCCGGCAGTCCGCGCCGGTGCACCGGGTCGTGGCCATCGACTATGGCGCGAAGCGCAACATCCTGCGCTGCCTTGCCTCGGCGGGATGCGACGTGACGGTGCTGCCGGCCTCGGCCACCGCCGAGGAGGTGATGGCGCACGCGCCCGATGGCGTCTTCCTGTCCAACGGTCCGGGCGATCCGGCGGCGACCGGGAAATATGCCGTGCCGATGATCCGGGACATCCTCGACAAGACGGACCTGCCCGTGTTCGGCATCTGCCTCGGCCACCAGATGCTGGGTTTGGCGCTTGGGGCGCAGACGGTCAAGATGAACCACGGCCATCACGGCGCGAACCATCCCGTCAAGGACCTGGAGACCGGCAAGGTCGAGATCACCTCGATGAACCACGGCTTTGCCGTCGATGCCCAGACCCTGCCCGATGGCGTGGTCGAGACGCATCGCTCGCTCTTCGACGGGTCGAATTGCGGGATCCGCATGGCCGATCGCCCGGTCTATTCCGTGCAGTACCACCCCGAGGCAAGCCCGGGGCCGCAGGACAGCTTCTATCTGTTCGAGCGCTTCTCGGAGGCGATGTCGAATCGCAAGGCAAGCGCCTGACGCGTCACGCGTTAACCTTGCCTTAACCATCTCGTTGCAACCCTGACGGCAGAGGGGCCGTCAGGGGACGCGGGATGAGCGAGCAGACACTTCGGCTGACTGCGCCTGCGCTGGCCGCGCAGGAGGCGCGGCCGCATCTGCCGTTGGGCCGCCACCTTGTCCGGGCCGGGGTCATCACCCAGCTTCAGCTTTTGCGCGCGCTGGCCATGCAGGCGCGGATCGGCGCGCCGCTGGGCGAGATCCTGATCGCCGAAGGCTGGGCCGAACGCAACGACATCCTGCGCGCGTTGGCGGCGCAATCGGGGCTTCAGCATGCCGATCTGGACCGGCAACCGCCCGCCTGGACACTGTTCGGCCTCGCCTCGCGCCGGTTCTGGTTCGATCACCGGGTGGTGCCCTGGCTGCGCATGGGGCCGATGATCCTGGTCGCGACGGAACGGCCCGACCGGTTCGCCCCGATACGGGCCGAACTGGCGCGGTGCGGCTTGAGCGCGGTGCCGGTGCTGGCGCGGCGGGCCGAGATCGACCGCGCCCTTGCGCACCATTACGCCGAAGGGCTGGCCGCTGCGGCCAGCAACCGCGTCCCCGCCGAGATGAGTTGCCGGACATGGCGGCCGCTGGCGCGGATCCCGGCGGCGCTGGCGGCGGTGACGCTGCTGCTGGGGCTGGTGGCGATGCCGCTTGCGAGCTTTGTGGCGTTGTTCGTGATCGCGGTGCTCACGCTGCTCCTGTTCGTCGGGCTGCGCGGGGCGGGATTCGTGGCGCATGTGCTGGACCACCACGCGCTTCTGGCCCCTGCCCCGCCGCGCGCGCCGCCCTTGCCGGAACGGCTGCCCTGCGTCTCGGTCCTGGTCCCGCTCTACAAGGAGCGCGAGATCGCCGACGCGCTGGTCGAACGGCTGTCGCGACTGACCTATCCCAAGGCGCTTCTGGACGTGATCCTGGTGCTGGAATCGCATGACGACGTGACCCGGGCGGCGCTGGCGCGCGCGGAGCTGCCGCACTGGATGCGCGTGATCGAGGTGCCGCCGCATCGCGGGCTGACAACCAAGCCGCGGGCGATGAACTATGCGCTGGATTTCTGCCGGGGCGAGATCATCGGGGTCTGGGATGCCGAAGATGCCCCCCTGCCCGACCAGATCGAGCATGTCGCGGCGCGGTTCGCGCAGGCCCCGCCCGAGGTGGTCTGCCTGCAGGGCATCCTCGATTACTACAACCCGCGCAGCAACTGGCGCGCGCGCTGTTTCACCATCGAATATGCCAGCTGGTTCCGGGTGGTGCTGCCGGGCATCGCGCGTCTGGGGCTGGTGGTGCCGCTGGGCGGCACGACGCTGTTCTTTCGCCGCGACGTGCTGGAGGAGCTGGGCGGCTGGGACGCGCATAACGTGACCGAGGATGCCGACCTGGGCGTGCGGCTGTGCCGGGCGGGATACCGGACCGAGTTGATCGAGACCGTCACCTACGAGGAGGCGAATTTCCGCACCTGGCCCTGGGTGAAACAGCGTTCACGCTGGCTCAAGGGGTTCATGAAGACCTATCTGGTGCACATGCGCCGGCCCGCGCGGCTGCTGGCCGATCTGGGCTGGGCGCGGTTCCTGGGGGTGCAGGCGTTCTTCCTGGGCACGCTGGGGCAGTTCCTGCTGGCGCCGGTGCTGTGGTCATTCTGGCTGATCCTGCTGGGTCTGGACCATCCCGCCCACGGGGTGCTGCCCGGGCCGGTGCTGACCGCCTGCGCGGTGGTCTTCATGGCGGCCGAGGCGCTGAGCTTTGCGGTGGGCGTGGTCGCCGTGGCCGCCCCGCAGCGGCGCTTTCTGCTGCCATGGGTGCTGACCATGCCGCTTTACTTTCCATTGGGCGTGGTGGCGGCCTACAAGGCGCTGTGGGAACTGGCCGCCGACCCGTTCTTCTGGGACAAGACGCAGCACGGACAGGCGGGCGAAGAGCCCGCGGCGTAGGCGTCAGCGCCGTTCGCGGGTGTCGGCATCCTGCTTGAGCCGGGTCATGAAGGCGATGGAGATATGTTCCTTGAGCGCCTGACCCGCGCGCTCCTCGTCGCGCGCGGCGATGGCGTCGACGATGCCCTTGTGCTCGGACTGCGCGATCTCGCCCCTGCCCTGCGCGGCGAGCGAGGTGGTCGCCATCAGCGCCATGGTCCGGTGCACGAGGTCGAGCTGCTGCACGAGGTAGCGGTTATGCGAGGCGAGGTGGATCTGCACGTGAAACCGCCGGTTCGCCCGCGAGAGCGCCGAGGGGTCGTTGACCAGCTTGTCGTCCGCCGCCACCATCTCGCGCAGCACGTCGATCTCTTCCTGCGTGGCATGGCGGGCGGCGAGGCGCGCGGCCAGCCCCTCGAGCTCGCGCCGGACGACGTAAAGCTCGGCCATCTGGTTGTGGTCGAGCGAGGCCACGATCAGCGAACGGCCGTCGCGTTCCAGCAGGCGCTGCGTCTCGAGCCGTTGCAGCGCCTCGCGGATCGGCGTGCGCGAGACGCCGAAACGGTCGGCCAGTTCGCTTTCCACCAGCCGGTCGCCGGGCTTGTAGACGCCGATGTCGATCGCCTCAAGGATAAGGCCATAGGCATCCTTCTGCGGCACCCGTGTCTGTGTCATGCGCTGCCTCCCCTTGCACCGCACATGTTTAGCCGGGCGGCGCCGGTTCAATCAAGTCTGGCCATTGAAAGCACCGGGCGCGCGCCCTACACCCTTGGACATGGTGAAACGCTCCTTCTCTCACGTGGCCCACTGGGTCTTCGACCTCGACAACACGCTCTATCCGCCGCAGATGAAGCTCTTCGACCAGATCGAAGTGCTGATGACGCGCTACGTGATGGACCAGCTCAAGGTCACGCGGGCCGAGGCCGACCGGCTGCGGCACGAATACTGGCGCGACTACGGCACGACGCTGGCCGGTCTGATGCAGGTGCACGGGGTCGACCCCGAACCCTACCTGGTCGCCGTGCACGAGGTGGATACCAGCCACATGACGGCGGATGCCGAGCTTGCCGCGCATATCCGCGACCTGCCGGGGCGGCGCATCGTCTATACCAATGGCAGCGCGCCCTATGCCGAACGGGTGCTGGCGGCGCGCGGCCTGTCGGGCCTGTTCGACGCGGTCTATGGCGTGGAACATGCCGGCTATACGCCCAAACCGCACCGCGCGGCCTTCGAGACGGTCTTCGCCGCCGATGGCGTGGCCACCGAGCGCGCGGCGATGTTCGAGGACGATCCGCGCAACCTGGCCGAGCCGCACGCGATGGGGATGCGCACCGTGCATGTGGCACCCGACCCCCACGAAGCGGATCACATCCATCACCATACCGACGACCTGACCGGCTTCCTGTCGCGCCTGGTCTGACCGCGCCCGACAAGCGCCCGCTCCCCTTCATCTCTTCGCAAAATACTCTCCGGGGGTCCGGGGGTGGAAAACCCCCGGCACCCGCCACCGGGCACATGACGCCGGGTTAGATGCGACCAAATGTGCCTCCTGCCGCGGCCTGGCGCGCCCTATATGCGCCTTACGCGAACGGATTTTCAGGAGACACGACCAATGGCCGCGACGGACATGCCGCGCCGCCTGCCCCTGTGGCAGCGGCTTTTCTTTGCAATCCCCCTCTTCGGCTGGATGGCCCGCGAAGTCGCCTATGGCGACGAGGAGAACCTGTTCTGGGCGGCCATCGCGTTGATCGCGATGTGGGGCTGTTCCATCATGCTGTTCGGGGTTCCCGGCCTGTACATTCCCGCGCTGATGATCGTGCCGGTCATGTGGGTCCTGCTGGTGCTGATGGCCTGGGGCTGACGCGGCCCGGACAGGATGTCGCTTGGCAGCCACCCGCGCCGCGCCATATGGTGCCGGGCAAACGGAGGGCGAGATGACTGAGGCCTGTGACATCCTGATTTCCGGCGGCGGCATTGCCGGTCTGACCGCGGCCGCCGCCTTTGGCAGCGCGGGGTTCGACGTGATCTGCGTCGACCCCACCGCGCCCGTGACCGAGCGCGACGTGGACGGCTCGGACATGCGGACGACGGCCTTTCTGCAACCCGCGCGCGGATTGCTGGAGCGGGCCGGGCTGTGGGAACGGCTGGATGCCCATGCGGCCCCCCTGCAGGTGATGCGCATCGTCGATGCGGGCGGCGAGATCCCCGAGCCGCGCGTGGTGCGCGATTTCAACGCGGCCGACATCTCGGACCAGCCATTCGGGTGGAACCTTCCCAACTGGCTGCTCAGGCGCGAGATGGTGGCGCGGTTGGCCGAGATGCCCAATGTCAGCTTTCGCCCCGGCACCGGCACGCGGAGCCTGTTCACCCGGACGGGCGAGGCGCGCGTGGGGCTGAGCGACGGGGTGGAGGTTCGCACGAAACTGGTCGTGGCGGCGGACGGGCGCCATTCGCCCATGCGCGAGGCTGCGGGCATCGGCGTGCATACCACACGCTACGGGCAGAAGGCGCTGGCCTTTGCCGTCACGCATCCCATCGCGCATGGCAATGTCTCGACCGAGATCCATCGCTCCGGCGGGCCCTTCACGCTGGTGCCGCTGCCCGATTGGGAGGGGCGGCCCTCCTCGGCCATCGTCTGGATGGAGCGCGGGCCGCGCGCGGTGGAATTGCAGGGGATGGAGAGTGCGGAATTCGAGGCGGCGATGACCGAACGCTCCTGCGGCTTGTTCGGGCCGCTGAAGCTCGCCTCGCGCCGCACGATCTGGCCGATCATCTCGCAGCAGGCGGATCGGCTTTCGGGGGAGCGGGTGGCGCTGATGGCCGAGACCGCGCATGTCGTGCCGCCCATCGGCGCGCAGGGGCTGAACATGTCGCTGGCCGATCTCGCCACGCTGCTGGACCTGGCCGAGGCGCATCGCGACGATCCGGGCACGGCCGCACTGCTGGAGCGCTACCATGCCGCGCGGCATCGCGATATCGCGATGCGGGTGCGGGGTATCGACATCCTGAACCGCGCCTCGATGTGGCAGGCGCAGCCCTTGCGCGACGTCCGCGCGATGGGGCTGAACGCGCTTTATTCGATGGCGCCGGTGCGCAAGACGCTGATGCAGATGGGGCTGGGCGTGCGCTAAAGGGGGCCGGGCCGCCGCTCCTCGGAGAGGAGCACATTGGCCTCCACCTCTCCCGCGCCGGGGAGCGTCATGATCCGGCGGCGCAGCACGCGTTCGAAATCCGCCAGGTCGCGCGCCACCACCCGCAGGCGGTAATCGTAAAGGCCGAGGATATGCTCGACCGTCTGCACCTCGGGGATGGCGGACACCGCACGCTCGAAATCCTCGAGGCTGACGCGGCCCTTGCGCGCGAGTTTCACGCCCAGGAATACCGTCACGCCAAAGCCCAGCGCCTCGGCATTCAGGCGCAGGCGTCGGCCCCGGATCGCGCCGGCCTCCTGCAGGCGGCGGATGCGGCGCCAGGCGGCGGGTTGCGACAGGCCAAAACGGCGGCCCAGCGCGCTGGCCGATTGCGTGGCGTCGCGGGCCAGCGCGGACAGCAGGCGGCGGTCGATCTCGTCCAGCTCGATCATACCGGGAGCGCCTCCTCTTCCTTGACGCGGGCGATATGCATCAGCGCCTCGATATCGGCGATATGCGGCAGGGTCAGGATGCGGTCGCGGTAGAGTTGCTGGTAATGCGCCATGTCGCGGGCAATGACCGAGAGGCGCACGTCGACGCGGCCGAGGAAGGTCTGGATCTCCAGAACCTCTGGCACCAGCCGCGCGGCGGCGAGAAACTCGTCGAAGGCGCGGGGCTGCGTCTTGTCCAGCGTGAAGCGCAAGGAGACCTCCACCGCGTAGCCAAGTGCTGTCCAATCGATCACCGCCTCCTGCGCGAGGATCACGCCGGCGCCCTGCATCTTTTCCAGCCGCCGCCAGCAGCTGGCCGCGCTGATCCGGGCGCGGTCCGCGAGCTCGGCGGTCGAGAGGGACGGGTCGGCCTGAAAATGGCGCAGGATGCGGCGGTCGATATCGTCGAGCATGATCCGTTCACATATTTGCAAGATCGAGAATGATATTTCTTCTCTTTCCCGAATACGGATATCCCGGTGACTTACAAACAGCAATACGGCGGGATAGAAACACGCAGATCCAAACGGAAAGGGACGAGATCATGCGCGTTTATTACGACCGCGATTGCGACATCAACCTGATCAAGGACAAGAAGGTTGCCATCCTGGGCTACGGCAGCCAAGGCCACGCCCACGCGCTGAACCTGCGCGACTCGGGCGCCAAGAACCTTGTCGTCGCCCTGCGCGAAGGTTCGGCCAGCGCCAAGAAGGCCGAGGCCGAGGGGCTGCAGGTCATGGGCATCGCCGAGGCGGCGGCCTGGTGCGACCTGATCATGTTCACCATGCCCGACGAGCTTCAGGCCGAGACTTACAAGAAATACGTCCACGACAACCTGCGCGAAGGCGCGGCGATCGCCTTTGCCCACGGCCTGAACGTGCATTTCGGCCTGATCGAGCCCAAGCCCGGCGTCGATGTCATCATGATGGCGCCCAAAGGCCCCGGCCACACCGTGCGCGGCGAATACACCAAGGGCGGCGGCGTGCCCTGCCTGGTGGCCGTGCACCAGGACGCAAGCGGCAAGGCGCTGGAGCTGGGCCTCAGCTACTGCTCGGCCATCGGCGGCGGCCGTTCGGGCATCATCGAGACGAATTTCCGCGAGGAATGCGAGACCGACCTCTTCGGCGAGCAGGCGGTTCTCTGCGGCGGCTTGGTCGAGCTGATCCGCATGGGCTTCGAGACGCTGGTCGAGGCGGGCTATGCCCCCGAGATGGCCTATTTCGAGTGTCTGCACGAGGTGAAGCTGATCGTCGACCTGATCTATGAGGGCGGCATCGCGAACATGAACTACTCGATCTCGAACACGGCCGAGTACGGCGAGTATGTCTCCGGCCCCCGCGTGCTGCCCTATGAGCGCACCAAGGCCGAGATGAAGGCGATCCTGCACGACATCCAGTCGGGCAAGTTCGTGCGCGACTTCATGACCGAAAACGCGGTCGGCCAGCCCTTCTTCAAGGGGACGCGCCGGATGAACGACGCGCACCAGATCGAGGAAGTTGGCGAGAAGCTGCGCGCCATGATGCCCTGGATCAGCGCGGGCAAGATGGTCGACAAGGAAAAGAACTGATTTTCTGCTGCGGGGCCGGTCGTGGCCCCGCATATCCTCATTCGCGCAAGGATGGCTTGTCGCCCCATTCGGGGTCTCCTTTGCGTTCGGCCTTTGCCGGGTTCGGGCCGGGCCCGTCCTTGGCAAGGCTCGATTTCGGCGCCGTGTCGTCGTGGCGGCGCTGTTCGGTCCGTCGCTTGCTTGTCACCGCCCAGATCAGGACGGCGCCCGCGGTGACCACGAAAAGCACGATGACAAGTGACGATGTATCCATTCGAACTGCTCCTTTCGAGCGAGGTGGCATTCGAGATGTCAACCGGCAGCGGGGCCGGGCAGTTCCTGAATTGTTCGGTATTCAATGGCACACAATGACATCACGCTGAAAAGCTGGCTGATGATCTCGGCCCTGGGGTTCACCTGGGGCGGCACCTTTCTGGTCACGGAGCTGGCGCTGGAGGAGCTGGGGCCGTTCTGGCTGGCGAGCGGGCGCGTGGGGTTCGGCGCCGTCACTATGCTGGCGATCTGGTGGGCCACGGGGTTTCGACTGTTCGCTGAACGGCCCCGCCGGGGAACGCTGGCCGCGCT
The DNA here is from genome assembly GCA_947500005.1 of uncultured Paracoccaceae bacterium. GTDB lineage: Bacteria > Pseudomonadota > Alphaproteobacteria > Rhodobacterales > Rhodobacteraceae > Lutimaribacter_A. Next base: position 90,078 of record CANMQJ010000004.1, read on the forward strand.
GCTGGCGGTGGGTGCGTTCTCGACCGCTTTCCCCTTCATGCTGCTGGCCTGGGGGCAGCAGCATGTGACCGGCGGTTTTGCCGGTGTCTCGATGGCCTCGGTCGGGCTGATCGTGCTGCCGCTGGCGCATTTCCTTGTCCCGGGGGAGCGGTTGACGCTTCGGCGGGTGATCGGGTTCGGGATCGGCTTCGTCGGTGTCGCCGTGCTCATCGGCGGGCAGGCTTTCGACACCAGCGGGTCCGAGATGGAATGGGCGGGGCGTGTGGCCTGTGTCGGCGCGGCCTCGTGCTATGGTATCTCGTCGGTGCTAATGCGGCGGCTTCCGGCGGTCGATCCGCTGGGCCTGTCGGCGGTGATCCTGCTGATCGCGGCGGCCATGGTCATCCCGACCGCGCTGGTCGTCGAGGGGCCGGTTCCGCATGTGAGCGGGCGCGGGCTGGCGATCATCGCCTTCCTGGGGCTGGTGCCGACGGCTGCCGCCAACCTGCTCCGGGTTTTGGTGGTGCGCAGCGCGGGGCCGGTCTTCATGTCCCTGACGAACTACCAGGTGCCCGTCTGGTCGATGCTGATGGGCGCGGCGTTCCTGGGCGAACCGCTGCCGCCGACGCTGATCTGGGCGCTGTTGCTGATTCTGGCAGGCGTGGCTCTCAGCCAGTATGGCGCGCTCAAGCGGCTTTTCGCGGGCCGCGCGCCTCAGCCGCGGATATAGAGCACGTCGCCATGGCTGGGCACCTGCGCATAGCGGTGGGAGGCCAGGCGGAAACCGTGGCCCGTCATCAACGCGTCGATATCGTCGAACATCGCGCCGCCCTCGTACATGGGCACGCGCGAGACCTCGGTCTTGACCTGCGCGAAGTCCTGAACGCCTGCGCCGAGCCCCTTGAGCACGGCCAGTTCGTGGCCCTGCACATCGACCACCAGCATGGGACGGCGGGCCGCTTTCGGGTCGATGCCGTGTCGGGCCAGGATCTCGGGCAGCGAGCGGGTGGTGAGATGCAGCACTTCGCCAGTTTCGTGACTGTCGGGGAAGCGGGTACGCAGGGTCTCGGTCGAGCTGTGAACCGAGGAGGAGGAGCCGTCGCCGGTGAAGCGGTTGAAGCTCAGCTCTTCGCCCGAACTGGCCGACACGAGGGCGAGTTCGGCAAGGTGGCGGGCGGGTCCGCTGCGGGCGGCGAGGACCTCTTGCAGTTTCGCGTGGGTGTCGGGATCGGCCTCGATCCAGAGGATGGTGTCGGCGCCGCAGGATTCGTAGAAACCGGCATCCTCGGCGAAATGCGCGCCGACATGCACGATCAGGTCGATGGGCGCGCGGCGCTCCATCAGAAGCTCGTATTTGGACGCGCGGAAATGCTTGCGCCAGCTGGCGGGCACCAGTTTCTTCAGCGACCGTTCCAGCCCCTTCAATACCCGCATCCGCACACCCCGTTGCCACTGACCCGCCCCCCTGTAGCACCCCCTTTGCGCGTGGGAAAGCCGGGCCTATCCTGCGGCCAGCGGAAAGGATCGCGGATGACACACCCCCTTCTGGCCGAGATCGAGGCCCAGGCCGACCCCGAACGCGCCAAGGGGCAGGCGCAGTATCACAAGGCCCGGCGGGTTTACCTCGGCGTGCCGAACCCGGTGCTGAACGATTTGACCACGCGCTGGCGGCAGGAGATGGATGTCCCGGCGCGGGTCGCGGCGGCGGAGGCGCTGTGGCGCAGCGACGTGCATGAGGGGCGGATCGCGGCGGCCAAGCTGCTGACGCAGGCGCGCATCCGGCCCGATGATGCGGTCTGGGCGCTGCTGGTCGGCTGGCTGCCCGATTTCGATTCCTGGGCGATCGCCGATCACGCCTGCATGGCGATGCAGAAACGGCTGGTGGCCGACCCCGGGCGGCTGGACGAGGTGGAAAGCTGGACCGCGTCGGATCGCATGTGGACGCGCCGCGCGGCGCTGGTAGCCACCCTGCCCTGGACCAAGCAGAACCACCCCAAACCCGCGGAACTGGCGGCGCGCGACCGCATCCTGGGCTGGGCGGCTGGCTATGTCGAGGATCGCGACTGGTTCATCCAGAAGGCCATCGCCTGGTGGGTTCGCGAGCTGTCGAAACACGACCCCGAGCGCAGCCGCGCCTTTCTGGAGGCGCATGGCGACCGGATGAAACCCTTTGCCCGAAAGGAGGCGGGCCGCCACCTTCAGTTGGCGTAGACCTCAAGCTCCACCAATTCGTCGATGGGCGCCAGAAGCTCGCGCATCGCGTCGAGCGACAGCCGGCTGCCCGAGCCGGGATCGCCGCCGGTGGGGATCAGCGTGACATTGGCCATCGCGCCCGTCTTGGGCATGACGATGCGGCCATTGCGCTCGACCGTGACCAGCGGGGTTTCCATCCAGCGGCCGGGCTTGGTGGGATCTCCCAGCGCGGCGACGGTCGTTTTCGCGCCCTCCCAGCCGGTATCGACCACCGGAGCGGGGTCCTCGGTCGCGGCGGCGGTCGTGTCCGCCGGTGCGTCGGCAGCGGCCTCCACGGGTTCGGCCTCGGGGGCCGGGGCAGTCTCTTGCGGGGGCGCCTCTGCGCCGCCGAAGATCCGGCCCGAGGTTTCGCGCACGGTATCGCAGCCGGCCAGCAGGGCGAGGCTTGTCAGGATCAGGTATCTCATGTTCCGCAAGTTAATCGCGGCACGGTGGACAGGCCAGAGCAAATGGGCGAAATCCCTTGTCGCGAGCAAAGAGCCGCTTTACCTAGAGGACATGACTGCACCGTTGATCGACCCCTTTGCCCGCGCCATCACCTATCTGCGCGTCTCCGTCACGGACCGCTGCGATTTCCGCTGCGTCTACTGCATGTCCGAGAACATGACCTTTCTGCCCAAGAAAGAGCTGCTGACGCTGGAGGAACTGGACCGGATGTGTTCGACCTTCGTGAAGCTCGGCGTGCAGAAGCTGCGCATCACCGGGGGCGAGCCGCTGGTGCGGCGGGACATCATGACCTTTTTCCGGTCGATGACCCGGCATCTGGACAGCGGCGCGCTCAAGGAATTGACGCTGACCACCAACGGATCGCAGCTGGAACGCTTTGCCGATCAGCTTTACGCGGCGGGCGTGCGGCGGGTGAACATTTCGCTCGACACGCTGGACGAGGCGAAATTCGCCGAGGTCACGCGCTGGGGCCGGCTGCCGCAGGTGCTGCGCGGGATCGACGCGGCGCAGCGCGCGGGGCTGCGAGTCAAGATCAACGCGGTGGCGCTCAAGGGATTCAACGAAGCCGAACTGCCCGCGATCACCCGCTGGTGCGCCGAGCGCGACATGGACCTGACCTGGATCGAGGTCATGCCGATGGGCGATATCGGCAACGAGGACCGGCTGGACCAGTACTGGTCGCTCAAGGACGTCCGGGCCGAGTACGAGAAGCATTACACCGTCTCGGACCTGGCCGAGCGCTCGGGCGGACCCGCGCGTTACGTCCGGCTGGAGGAGACGGGACAGAAGATCGGCTTCATCACGCCGCTGAGCCACAATTTCTGCGAAAGCTGCAACCGTGTGCGCCTGACCTGCACCGGGGAGCTTTACATGTGCCTGGGCCAAGAGGACATGGCCGACCTGCGCGCGCCGCTGCGCGAGCATCCCGATACGGAAAAGCCGCTGGAGGACGCCATCCGCGCCGCGATCGAGCGCAAGCCCAAGGGGCATGATTTCGACTATTCCCGGCAGGACGTGGCCGGGCGCATGTCGCGGCACATGAGCCATACAGGCGGATGAGATGACCGGCAGCCCGACGCTGCTTTACAGGATCTATCGCGGGGCCACGTCAGCGTTGGCCCCTTTTGCGTGGCGCGCGGTGCGGCGCAAGCTGGATGCGGCCGGAGTGCCCCCGGAACGGCAGCAGGAGCGGTTGGGTCATGCCACCCTTCCCCGTCCCGCGGGTCCGCTGATCTGGTTTCATGCCGCCAGCGTGGGCGAGAGCCTGTCGGTGCTGTCGCTGATCGCCCGGCTGGGCGAGCGTCTGCCGGAGGCGGAATTCCTGATCACATCCGGCACGCCGACATCCGCCGCGTTGCTGGAAAAGCGGATGCCACCGCGCTGCCGTCATCAATACCCGCCGCTCGACACCGGGGCGGCGGTGGCGCGCTTTCTGGATCACTGGCGGCCCGATGCGGGCATCTTCGTCGAAAGCGAGATCTGGCCGCGCACCATCGTCGAGGCGTCCGGGCGCGGGATTCCCCTGGCGTTGCTGAACGCCCGGCTCTCGGCACGCTCGGTGGAAGGGTGGAAGAAATGGCCCGACACCGCGCGTTTCGTGCTGGGACGGTTTACCCTGTTCGTCACGCAGAACGCACGGGTGGCCGAAGACCTGCGCGCGATGGGGGCCGATCCGGCCCGTGTGCGGCTAGGGTCCAACCTCAAGGCCAGTGCGGCCCCCCTTCCGGTGGACGCGGCGGCGCTGGAGGCGATGCGGGAACAGGTCGGCGCGCGCCCTGTCTGGATCGCAAGTTCGACCCATGAGGGCGAGGAAAGCCCCGTTCTGGAGGCACATCGACGGCTTCTGGCGCGGTTCCCGGATCTGCTGCTGGTGCTGGTCCCGCGCCATCCCGAGCGCGGCGACGCCGTCGAGGCGCTGGGCCATACCGCAGGGTTGAGCGTGGCCCGGCGCAGTCGCGGCGAGCCGGTCGCGGACGCCCAAGTCTACCTGGCCGATACGCTGGGCGAACTGGGGCTGTGGTATGCGCTCTCGCCGCTGGTCTTTCTGGGCGGGTCGCTGCGCGAGATCGGCGGGCACAACCCGTTCGAGCCTGCACAGGCGGGGGCGGCGGTGCTCACCGGGCCCGGAACCTACAATTTCACCGAAACCTTCGGCCCGTTGATCACGCTGGGCGGTGCGGTCGAGGTCAGGGATGGCGAGGAACTGGGCCAGGCGGTCGCCCGCTGGCTGTCCGACGCCGAGGCTTTCGCGGCTGCGCGCGCGGCGGCGGGACGGTTCGTCACCCGGCAGGAGGACGCGCTGGAGGACGTGGTCGAGGCGCTGTGCGACAGTCTCGGGCTGGCGTGATGCCCGAGCTTTTCGTCACCAATTTCAACCGCAATTTCACCGGGGTCTCGGCCACCGCCGCGAACGTGATCCGCCAGCAGGCGCAGCGGCATGACCTGCGGCTGGTGGGCCATCCCCTGCCCGGCTGCCCCGAACCGATCAGCCTGCGCGAGGCGCGCGCCTTGTCGCGCAAACCGCCCGAGGGACGATCGTTCTCCATCTGGCATGTGCGGCGCAATACCGAGATGCGCGCGGCGATCTGGGCGCGGGACGTTCTGCGCCTGCCCATCCGCATCGTCTTTACCTCTGCCGCGCAGCGGCGGCATTCGGCGCTGCCGCGCTGGCTGATCGGCCGCATGGATGCAGTGGTGGCCACGACCGAGGCGGCGGCGGGCTATGTGCCGCATGTCCGCGCGGTGGTGCCGCACGGGGTGGATTGCGCGCTGTTCCATCCCGCCGGGGACCGGGCTGCGGCCTGGGCGGCGCTGGGATATGGCGGCGAATTGGGCATTGCGACAGTGGGCCGGATCCGGCCCGAGAAAGGCACGGATCTTTTCGTCGAGGCGATGCTGGAGCTGTTGCCGCAGGTTCCGGGCGCAACGGCCCTGGTGGTCGGTCGCGCGGCGCGCGAGCACGAGGGGTTCCTGCGCGACTTGAAACGGCGGATCGCGGCGGTCGGGCTTGAGAAGCGCATCCTCTTTCCCGGCGAGATCCCCGCCGCCCGCCTGCCCGCCCTCATGCGGGCGCTGTCGCTGGTGGTACAACTGCCGCGCTACGAGGGCTACGGGATGGTGCCGCTGGAGGGGATGGCCTCGGCCGTGCCCTTCGTGGGCAGCGGGGCGGGCTATTATCGGGCCTTCTCGGCGCAGGGGCGCTGCGGCACGGTGGTGCCGGTGGACGCGGCGGCGCAGGCCGGGCAGGCGGCGCTGGACCTGTTGCAGCCCGCCCGCCACACCGAGACCGCCCGCGCCGCCCGCGAGGTGGCCGAGGCGAGCTTCAGCGCGCGGGCCGAAGCGGACGGGATCGAGGCGGTCTACCGCGAGCTGTGGCAGGGTCCTGGCGCATAACCCGCTCGCCGGCACCGGCGTTGACCGGGGATCGTTTGCCTGTACCCTGTGACTTCACGGCATCGCGACTGCGTCCGCATCTTGCGTGGCCGTTCGGAAGGATGCGCTGACCCATGGATCGTCGCCTGACCACCATCGTCGCCGCCGATGTCGTCGGATATTCGGCACTGATCGCCCGGGACGAGGAAGAAACGCTCGAACGCTTCCGGGCGATCCGCTGCGACATCGTCGATCCCGAACTGGAGGCGGCGGGCGGACGGATCTTCAAGACGATGGGCGATGGTCTTCTGATCGAATTCGCCTCTCCCGTGGCGGCGCTGCGTGCGGCGATCGCGGTGCAGCGCGCGATGGCCGCACGCGATGAGATGGCCGACGCCGATCGTGCGATCCGCTTCCGGGTCGGCGTCAACCTGGGCGATGTGGTGGTGGATGGCGACGATATCCTCGGCGACGGGGTAAATATCGCCGCGCGCCTGGAAAGCCTCGCCCCACCCGGCGGCATATGCATTTCGCGCAGCGTCGAGGAGCAGGTGCGCGGCAAGATCGACGCCACGTTGGACCCGCTTGGCCCGCACCTGGTCAAGAACATTCCCCACCCCGTCGAGGTCTGGCAGATCAGGTTGACCCGCGAGCCCCCCGCCCCCAGGCCCGCGCGCTCGGAGCCGCCCGGCCTGGCTGTACTGCCCTTCGACAACATGTCCTCCGATCCCGACCAGGCCTTTCTTGCCGATGGCATCGTCGAGGATGTGACGACCGAGTTGTCGCGCTTTCGGACGCTCAAGGTGGTGGCGCGCAATTCGGCCTTCTCGTTTCGCGGCGGCGCAACCGATATCCGCGCCATAGGGCGCGACCTGGACGTGGCCTATGTGGTCGAAGGCTCGGTCCGGCGGGCGGGCGACCGGTTGCGGGTGACGGCGCAGTTGATCGAGACGGAAACCGGCGCGCATGTCTGGGCCGACCGCTGGGACCGCACCATGCAGGACCTGTTCGACGTGCAGGACGAACTGACCCGGGCCATCGTCACCGGGGTCGAACCGGAACTGGGCGCGCATGAACGCGCGGTTTCGCGCCGCAAACCCACCGACAACCTGACCGCTTGGGAGATGTGCAGCCGGGGCTTCGCGGAATTCGTGAAATACACCGATGCGGCCTATACCGAGGCGTTCGACCTCTATCATCGCGCCATCGCGGCCGACCCCGGTTTTGCCCTGCCACATGCGTATCTCGGGCGCTGGTACTGGGTGCAGATCGTGACCGGACGCTCACGCGACGTGGCGGCCGATCTGCGCACCGGGATAACGCATGCCCGGCGCGCGGTCGAACTGGACGACCGGCTGGAACTGGCACAGGCGTCCCTGAGCGTGATGCTGGCGATGGCCGGACAGGAGCACGACGCCGCCCGCGTGCTGCTGGATGCGCGACGGATGAATCCCAACAACGCCATCCTGCATTTCGCGCAGACCCATGCCTGCCTGTTCCAGCAGGACCCCGATTGCGACCTGATGGAACGCTCCGCGCGCGAGGCGATCCGCCTCAGCCCGCGTGACCCGCTGGCCTGGGGGTTCTGGTTCAACCTCGGCAATGCGTTGCTCTTTCGCAGCCGCGATCTGCTGGATCCCGAGGTCCGCGCCGCATTCGAAACCGCTGCGCGTCTGCCCAATGCCGATTACGTCTGCGCATTGGCACTGTCGCTGATCAAGATTGCATCCGGCGAAAACGAGGCCGCGCGCGCCGCGATACAAGACACCCTGGCCCGCTACCCGCGCCTCTCCGCGGCGACCATTCCGGATATGTTCCACTTCCCGATGTGGGCTGGACTCTACGTTCCGCTGATCGAGCAACACATGGACAGGTTCATTGCCTTGGGCCTGCCGCGCGGCTGACCCGGTATCTGCTCCGGCTGGAACCCTTTCCGGGTGAACTGACCCTGCGGGTCGGGAGGGGGCCGCAAGCCCCCTTCCGCTTGGCGGCGTCAGGCCGCCGGCATCCGCTTCTCGACGATCTCGGCCCACCACGAGCAGCCTGCCGGGATGGCCTCGTCGTTGAAATTGTACTCGGGGTGGTGGACCATCGCGGTGTCGCCATTTCCGACAAGGATATAGGCGCCGGGGCGTTCCTCGAGCATGAAGGCGAAATCCTCGCCGCCCATCACTAGCGGCGCGTCATCGCACTGGCCGGAAACGGCGCGCGCGACCTCGGCTGCGAACTCGGTCTGCTCGTCGCTGTTGACCATCACCGGGTAACCGCGGTGATAGGTAACGTCGACCGTGCCACCGAAGGTGGTGGCGATGCCGTCGCAGATCTCCTTGATCCGCTTCTCGGCGAGATCGCGCATCTCTTTCGACATGGTGCGCACGGTGCCCTTCATCTGCACGCGCTGCGGGATGACGTTGAACGCCTTGGACGAAGTCTCGAAGGAGGTGACCGAGACCACGACCTGATCGACCGGGTCGGCATTGCGGCTGGCGATGGTCTGCAGCGCGAGCACGGCCTGCGCGGACATCACGGTGGTATCGACCGTCTCATGCGGCTTGGCGGCATGGCCGCCGCGCCCCTCGAAGGTGATGTCGAACTGGTCGGTGGCGGCGAAGAAGGCGCCGGGACGGATGGCGAAGCTGCCCACCGGGCGGCCGGGCCAGTTGTGCATGCCGTAAACTTCCTGAATGCCCCAACGCTCCATCAGCCCGTCATCGCACATCTCCTTGCCGCCGCCGCCGCCTTCCTCGGCGGGCTGGAAGATCACCACGACCGTGCCGTCGAAATTGCGCGTCTCGGCCAGGTATTGCGCGGCGCCCAGCAGCATGGCGGTGTGTCCGTCATGGCCACAGGCGTGCATCGCGCCGGGCGTCTTGGAGGCATAGTCCACCCCGGTCTGCTCGTGAATGGGCAGCGCATCCATGTCGGCGCGCAGGCCGATCACCTTGCCGCTGCCGTTCGACTTGCCGCGGATCACGCCCACGACGCCGGTCCGGCCGATGCCGGTCACCACCTCGTCGCAGCCGAAGGCCTTGAGCTTTTCCTCGACCAGCGCGCTGGTTCGGTGGGTGTCGAACAGGATCTCGGGGTTTTCGTGGATGTCGCGGCGCCAGGCGGTGATCTCGTCCTGAAGCTCGGCGAAACGGTTCTTTACGGGCATTGATGCTCTCCTTGTTGACGGGTAGGCCCCTTGGCGCGGGGGCGCGATCTGGGTCAGGCGACGGGCATCCGCCGCTCGACCATTTCGGCGAACCACGAGCATCCCACTGGGATGATCTCGTCGTTGAAATCGTATTCGGGATGGTGGAGCCCGGCGCTGGGTCCGTTGCCCAGCTGGATGAAGGCGCCGGGACGCTCCTCGAGCATGAACGAGAAATCCTCGCCCCCCATCACCATCGGCGCCAGCCCGCAGCTGCCGCCGACCGAGATCGCGGCCGCCTCGGCATGGCGGGTCGGCTCCTCGGCATTGATCGTGACCGGGACGCCGTGGGTATAGCTCACCTCGGCGCGGCCGCCGAAGCTGGCGGCGATGCCGTGGGCCATTTCGGTCAGTCGTCGCTCGATCATCGCGCGCATCTCGTTCGAGTGGGTCCGGACCGTGCCGCGCAGGCGGGCGGATTGCGGGATCACGTTGAAGGCGTTGGACGAGGTCTCGACCGAGGTGACGGAGAGCACGCCCTGCGCCACCGGATCGGCATTTCGCGCAACGATGGTTTGCAGCGCGACGATGAGCTGCGCGAGCATGACGGTGGTGTCCACCACCTCCTGCGGCTTGGCGGCATGGCCGCCGCGTCCTTCGAGGCGGATGTCGAACTCGTCGGCGGCGGCCAGAAGCGGGCCGGGCCTGATCGCGAACTGCCCCGTGGGCAGGCCGGGGACATTGTGCATGGCATAGACTTCCTGGATGCCGAAGCGGTCCATCAGCCCGTCGTCGCACATCGCCTTGGCGCCGTTGCCGCCCTCCTCGGCGGGCTGAAAGATCACCACGGCGGTGCCGTCGAAATTGCGCGTCTCGGCCAGGTATTTCGCCGCGCCCAGCACCATCGCCGTGTGACCGTCATGGCCGCAGGCATGCATCGCACCGGGGGTTTTCGAGGCATAGTCGCGCCCCGTCTGTTCGTGGATCGGCAGCGCGTCCATGTCGGCGCGCAGCCCGATCACGCGGCCCGCGCTGTCCGCGCGCCCCCTGATGACGCCCACGACTCCGGTGCGGCCGATGCCGGTCACCACCTCGTCGCAGCCGAATTCGCGCAGCTTCTCGGCCACAAGCGCCGCGGTGCGGTGCGTCTCGTAGAGGATCTCCGGGTTCTCATGGATGTCACGGCGCCAGCCGGTGATCTCGTCATGCATTTCCGCAAGGCGATTTCGAATGGGCATCGGGATCTCCTTCAGGCGGCGGGCATGCGGCGTTCGACAAGTTCGGCGAACCACGAACAGCCCAGCGGGATCGCCTCGTCGTCGAAGACGTAAGCGGGGTGGTGGCACATGGCCGTGTCGCCATTGCCGAGGAAGACATAGGCCCCCGGCCGCGCCTCGAGCATGTAGGCGAAATCCTCGGACGGCATGATGGGCGGGGTTTCGGGATCGACGTCGGGGGTGACCGCCCGGGCCGCATCGATGGCATGGGCGGTCTCGTCCTCGGTATTGACCGTCACCGGGTAGCCCGGCATCCACTTGACCTCGGCCCTGGCCCCGAAGGCCGAGGCGGTATCCTCGGCCACGCGGCGCACGCGTTCCTCGGCCAGCGCGCGCATGTCCGGGTCAAGCGTGCGCACCGTCCCCTCGAGCCGCGCGGTATGGGCGATCACGTTCGAGGCGTTGCTGTCGGTGTTGAACGTGCCAACGGTGAGCACCACGCGCTTGATCGGGTCCACGTTGCGCGACACGATCGTGTGCAGCGACACGACGATCTGCGAGGCCACCAGCGTGGTGTCGATGGCGTTGTGCGGGGCCGCGGCATGGCCGCCCTTGCCGGTCACCACGATCTCGAACTCGTCGGAACTGGCTAGCAGCGGGCCGGGGCGCGCGGCGATCTGGCCGACGGGCAGGCCCGGCATGTTGTGCAGGCCGTAAACCTCCTGGATGTTCCAGCGATCCATCACCCCGTCATCGACCATCGCCTTGCCGCCCGCGCCCCCCTCTTCGGCGGGCTGGAAGAGCAGCACCACGGTACCGTCGAAATTGCGTGTCTCGGAGAGGTACTTGGCCGCGCCCAGCAGGATCGAGGTATGCCCGTCATGACCGCAGGCATGCATCTTGCCCGGCACGGTCGAGGCATAGTCGACGCCCGAGGCCTCGGTGATCGGCAGCGCATCCATGTCGGCGCGCAGCCCGATCACGCGGCCCCTGGTGTCGGTCTTGCCCTTGATCACCGCAACGACGCCGGTGCGGCCGATGCCGGGGGTGATCTCGTCCACGCCGAACTCCCCGAGGCGCTCCTGCACGAAACCGGCGGTTTCGTGGACGTCGTAGAGAAGTTCCGGATGGGCATGGAGATGGCGGCGCCAGCCGGTGATCTCGTCATGCATTTCGGCGAATCGGTTCTTGATCGGCATCCCGGGTCCTCTCCTGTCTGTCAGCGCCTGTTCGAGATGCCCCGCCTCATGCCGACAATCTTTCCACCAATCGCCGCATGAAGGCGTGGCCGGCCTCGAACTGCGCCACGGTTATGTATTCGTTGGGCTGATGGGCCTGGGCTATGTCGCCGGGGCCGCAGACCACGGCGGAATAGCCCGCCTCCTGGAACTGTCCCGCCTCGGTGCCGTAGCTGACCACGTTGGAGCCGTTGTCGCCGGTGATCGCGCGCACCAGCGCCTCGGCCTCTCCCTCCTCCTCGGGTTGCAGGGCGGGCACGCGAAAGCGCTGGTCGAGCTCGATCCGGGCCTCCGGGTGTGCGGCCTGCATCCGTGCCTCGACCTCGCGCACCTCGGCGAAATAGGCGTCGCGCCACTGGTCGGGGTCCTCGCCGGGGACAACGCGGAAATCCATCGCGAACCAGCAGTCCTTGGCAGTGATGTTATGCGCGGTGCCGCCGGTGATCTGGCCCACATGGCAGGTTGTGAAGGGCGGATCGAACATCGCGGCCAGGTCGGATGGCTCGGCCGCCATGTTCTCGGCGTTGCGCTTGTTGGCCCAGTGGATCAGCGGCGCGGCGGACATGATGGCGTTGACACCCGTGTGCATGATCGAGCTGTGGACTTCGAAGCCCACGACATGGGTGTCATAGCCGAAACCGCCCTTGTGACCGGTAACGGCCTTCATCATCGAAGGTTCGCCCACGATCACCGCCGACCCCTTGGGAAGGACCGGCTGCATCGCCTCGATCATCGGCGGCGCGCCGGTGCAGCCCACCTCCTCGTCGAAGCTGAGCGCCAGTTGCAGGGGCCGCTTGACGCCCGCGTGATGCGCCTCGACCAGGGCCCAGATCGCCAGCGCGTCGAACCCCTTCATGTCGCAGGTGCCGCGACCGTAGAGCTTGCCGTCGCGCTCGACCACCTCGAACGGGTCGCTGTCCCATGGCTGGCCATCCACCGGCACCACGTCGGTATGGCCCGAGAGGACGATGGCGCCTTCCTCCCAGGGGCCGACATGGGCGAAGAGCGCGGCCTTGTGCGGCTGGTCCGGGTCGGGCCAGCGATGCGCCTCGATCCCGTGACTGGCAAGATAGGCCTCGACCCAGTCGATCAGCGGCAGGTTGCTGTCCCGGCTCACCGTCGGGAAAGAGACCAGCCTGGCCATGAGATCCCGCGGGGAAAATCGTTCGGTCATGGAATCCTTTCTGGCGACCGCGCAAGGGGCGCGGGCCTCATCGAGATAAAGCAAAGGATGTCGGGGAACAATCCTCCAGGCGCCACGTTGAGACCTCGACACACACGGAAGAAAGGATACCGTAATGAAAAAGCTGACGATTTCCGCAATCGCCCTGACCATGGCAGCCGCGCCGGTCTTTGCCGACACGCATTCGACCGCCGACAACATGGCAGACATGGATTATGCCGAGCTGATCCGGACCCGCGATATTACCGGCGGGCAGGTCTACACGACCAACGAGGCCCATGACGAAGGCGAATGGGATTCGATGGCTTATGACGGGGTCGGCGACAACTGGAACCAGATCGGTGAAATCGAAGACATCGTGCTGGACAAGAGCGGCAAGATGATCGGTATCGTGGCCGAGGTTGGCGGCTTTCTCGACATCGGCGACAAGCACGTGATGCTGAAGGTCGACGAGACCAAGCTGGTTCCCGTCGATGACCGCAGCTATGCCGTCATCACGCGCCTGAACGAAGAAGACCTGGAGGCCCGCGAAGGCGTCGACGAAGGTTGGTGGAACTAAGAGGGCCCTCCCCTCTCGCACAGGAAGCGCCCCCATCGCGGGGCGCTTTTTGCGTCACGACGTAGGGTTCGACACGCGGGCCACAGCATTATGTCGCCCAACCGCACAAGGAACCCGCCCTTCGACGACCGCGTCGGGCCGAAAGCGGGAGGCCGAACCATGACTTCCTTTCACAGCCTGTCCGCAGCCGGTTTCGCGGCGACCGCGATCAGCTACGGCCCCGCGCGCATGGGGTTCGGCCTGTTCGTTCCGGAATTCAAGGACAGCTTCTCGATGTCCTCCTCCGCCGTGGGGCTGGTATCGAGTCTCGGCTTCGCGGGTTTCTTCCTTGGCCTTCTGGTTTCGCAATGGCTCCTCAACCGGAAGGGACCGAAAGTTCCGGTCCTGTCGGGATTGTGGGCCGCCACGACAGGTCTCGGGATCGTGGCCCTCGCCCCGAACATGTGGATCCTCGCCCTCGGGGTCTTTCTGGCCGCGTCGAGCGCGGGATTCGCATGGACACCGTTCAATGACGCGGTGCATCGCAATATCCGGGACGTGGACAGGCCCACCGCGCTCTCCGAGATCAGCACGGGAACCAGCGTGGGGATCACCCTGGCCGGTCTCGTGGCCCTTGCAATGGTTTACCTCGGATTCGACTGGCGGGCCTGCTGGGCCGTTTTCGCCGGCGCGAGCGCCCTGGCACTGGCGGGAAACTGGCTTGCGCTGCGCCGGGTGGAAAAGGCCGAGGACGATCCACCCGAGCAGGGCTGGCGCGACCTTCTCGATCCTGCGGCGGCTCCGCTTGCCGGGATCGCCTTTGTCTATGGCATTACCTCGGCCATCTACATCTCTTTCGTCCCCGACCGCTTCGGCCAGGAGGGCGTGCCCGGCATGCCCGATCGCGCGACCCCGGCCCTGGTGTTCATCCTGTTCGGGATTTTCGGTCTTGCCGGTCTTCTGACGGACCGGCTGCGGAACGGGATCGGGCTGACATGGCTGCTTCGCCTGCTCCTGATGGCCGCGGGTGGGTCGCTGGCCCTTGCCGCCCTGCTGCCCGGGCATTGGCTCGGGCTGGTGCCTTCCGCTGCCTTGCAGGGCATGAACGTCATGATGACGAGTGCCGTGCTTGCGTTCTCGTCCGAGCGGCTTTTCCCCTCCTTCCCCTCGCTGGGCTTCACCGCCATCCTCCTGGCCACCGCGGCCGGAAGCGTGATCGGCCCGGCGCTCGCGGGTCTGGCATCGGACGGGATCGGGCCTGCGGCGATGTTCTACGGCGCGGCCGCCCTGCCGGTTGCCGCCGCCCTGGTCCTCCGGGCGCGTTTCGTGATCGATCGGCCCGCCGAGTTGCGGGAGGCCTAGACGACGGCGAAACCGACACCCCTGGCGCGTGGGGCCGTGCTCAATATCCGCTATCGGTGGTCAGCACGTAGTGACCCGGCTCGACCTCGTTGTATTCCGAGGGGGCGGGGTCGTAGCCGATGGGATGGATCGGCGAGGGAATCGGCTTGAAATTCAGGTCCTTCTCGGATTTCCGCCGGGCCGGATCGGCGATCGGGACCGCCTTCATCAGCGCCTGGGTATAGGCATGCTGCGGGTTCTCGAAGACCCGCGCGCGCGGCCCCAGTTCCACGATCCGACCCAGATACATGACGCCAACGTAATGGCTGACCCGTTCGACAACCGCCATGTCGTGGCTGATGAAGAGATAGCTGAGACCCAGTTCGGCCTGAAGCTCCATCATCAGGTTCAGAACCTGCGCCTGCACCGACACGTCGAGCGCCGAGACGGCCTCGTCCGCGATGATCAGCTTGGGGTTCAGAGCCAGCGCGCGGGCGATGGCGATGCGCTGGCGCTGGCCGCCCGACATCTCGTGCGGGAACCGCCGCATGAAGCTGCGCGGCAGATGAACCCGGTCGAAGAGATGCGCCACCCTGTCCATCAGCTCCGAGCCCGAGGCGGTGCCGTAATTGCGCATCGGCTCGGCCACCTGATCGACCAACTGCATCTGCGGGTTCAGCGAGGCGAAGGGGTCCTGGAAGATCATCTGCATGTCCAGCCGCGCCTTGCGCAACCCGGACTGGTCGAGCTTCACGATATCGACGCCATCAAGGTCGATCTCGCCCGCCTGCGGTTCCACCAGCCGCAGGATGGATCGCCCTGCGGTGGATTTGCCGCAGCCCGATTCGCCCACCAGGCTCAGCGTCTGGCCGCGATTGATGGTGAAAGAGACATCCTCGACCGCGTGAACATTGGCCACCACCCGGCGGAAGAAGCCGCCCTTGACCGGAAAGCGCGTGGTCAGGCCCTTGACGCGCAGCAGCACCTCCTCGGTGCCGGGGATCGGCGAGATTTTCTGTCCTTCGCTGCCCAGCAGCTTCATCGGTTCGGGCGCCGACTTGCCGCGCATCTCGCCCAGCTTGGGCACCGCGGCCAGCAGCGCCTTGGTGTAATCGTGCTGCGGGTTGTTGAAGATCTGTTCGACCGGCCCCTCTTCGACCTTGTTGCCGCGATACATGACCACGACCCGGTCGGCCATCTGCGCGACCACGGCCATGTCATGGGTGATGAACATCACCGCCGTCCCGGTCTCGCGCTTGAGCCGGTCCATCAGCGCCAGGATCTCGGCCTGGATCGTCACGTCCAGCGCGGTGGTGGGCTCGTCCGCGATCAGCAGGCGCGGCTCGCAGGCCATCGCCATCGCGATCACCACGCGCTGACGCATGCCGCCCGACAACTCGTGCGGATACTGGTGCAGCCGCCGCTCGGGCTCGGGGATGCGGACCTCGCGCAACAGCTCCAGCGCGCGGGCCTCGGCCTGCGACCGGCTCATTCCCTTGTGCACGCGCAAGCCCTCGGTCAGCTGGCGGCCTACGGTGAAGACGGGATTGAGCGCGGTCATCGGCTCCTGGAAGATCATGCCGATCTCGTTGCCGCGGATCTTCTTCATCAGGTCCTGATCGACCTTGGCCAGATCCGTCTCGCCACCCTCGCGCCGGTCGAACAGCAGCGTGCCGCCCGCGATGTCGCCGCCGCCGAATTCCACCAGCCGCATCAGCGAAAGCGAGGAGACCGACTTGCCCGAGCCGGATTCGCCCACGATGCAGACCGTCTCTCCCGGATTGACCTCGAAACTCACATCCTCGACGCCGACGACGGGGCCGTCCTTGGTCTGGAACTCGACTCGCAGGTTCCTGATCCGGGCGATGGGTTGAGCAATGGGCTGATCAAGCACGGGCGCGCTCTCCTGTGACCGCTGGCAAAGATGATGAGTACCGAACGCTAGGGTGCACGAGAGGGCAAAGTCAAACGCAATGAAGGGTTTTCCCCACGCCAAGACTTGCAATTTTCGCGCGTTCTGTTTCGATACCCCTCGTATCCGGGTGATGGGGACCACTGGATGTCACGGGACGCCGCGGCGTTGTCGTGATGAATCAGGGACTTGATCGATCCGGCGCATACAGCACGCCACGGCTAACGTGGTGATAATCGAGACACCATACGTGTCCAGCAAGGAGTGTAATATGAAGATCAAAGCCCTATTGCTAGGAGCCGTTGCCGGTGCGGCCTTTGCGCCGATGGCCATGGCCGAGCGCGGGTCGGACGGAAATGTCGGCATCATCTACTGGCAGGCGCCCTCGATCCTGAACCCGTTCCTGTCGGGCGGCACCAAGGATGTCGAATCCTCCTCGATGATCATCGAGCCGCTCGCCCGCTACAACGAAGAGGGCAAGATCGTGCCCTGGCTGGTGGAGTCGGTTCCCACCGTCGAGAATGGCGGCGTCAGCGAGGATCTGACACAGATCACCTGGAAAATCACCCCCGGCATCACCTGGTCCGACGGCACGCCCTTCACCTCGAAGGACGTCAAGTTCACCTATGACTATTGCACCCATCCCGAGGGCGGCTGCGCGCAGCTGACCAAGTTCGATGGCGTGGAAAGCGTCGAGACACCCGACGACCTGACCGTGGTCGTGAATTTCGAGAAACCGACCCCGTTCCCCTATGGCCCGTTCGTGGGCGGTGAAAGCCCCATCATCCAGGCCGCGCAATTCGCCGACTGCATGGGCGCAAAGGCGCCGGAATGCACCGAGGCGAACTTCAACCCGATCGGCACCGGCCCCTTCGTGGTCACCGAGTTCCGGCCCAATGACGTCATCACGATGGAGGCCAACCCGAACTATCGCGATCCGAACAAGCCCGCCTTCGCGACCGTGACCTTCAAGGGCGGCGGCGATGCGACGGCTGCGGGCCGCGCGGTGATGGAAACGGGCGAGTTCGACTATGCCTGGAACCTCCAGCTGGCCCCCGACGTGATCGCCCAGATGGAAGAGGGCGGCAAGGGCGTCGCCGTGGCAGGCTTCGGCCCTCTGGTCGAGCGCCTGATGCTGAACAACACCAACCCCGACCCGGCGCTTGGCCCCGACGAGCGCTCGGTGATCCGCCCGCATCCGTTCCTGAGCGATCCGGCCGTCTACAAGGCGATGTCGATGGCCATCGACCGTCCGCTGCTGGTCGAGATCGGCTATGGCAAGGCCGGCAAGGTGACCTGCAACTGGGTGCCCGCGCCGGAAATCTACGCCGCCGACATCGAAGGCTGCGACACTCAGGACATCGCCGGCGCCAACGCGCTTCTCGATGAGGCCGGAATCGTCGACACCGACGGCGACGGCATCCGCGAGAAGGACGGTGTGCCGCTCAAGATCCTCTACCAGACCTCGACCAACGCGGTCCGGCAGGACTTCCAGGCGCTGATCAAGCAGTGGTGGAGCGAGATCGGCATCGAAAGCGAGCTGCGCAACGTCAACGCATCCGTCTTCTTCGGCGGCGATCCGGGCAGCCCGGACACGTTCCAGAAGTTCTATGCCGATGTCGAGATGTACGCCAACACCTTCAACGGCACCGACCCGCAGAGCTATTTCGGCAACGGTCTGTGCGACAAGGCTCCGCGTCCGGCAACCCAGTGGCAGGGCGAGAACATCTCGCGCTTCTGCTCGGAAGAGTATGACGCGCTGCACGAAGAACTGACCAAGACCGCCGACTCGGCCAAGCGCGCCGAGATCGGCCAGCAGCTCAACCGCATGGTATACGAGCAGGGCGGGATGATCCCGCTGGTCCATCGCGGCCGCCTCTCCGCCCATTCCACCACGCTGGGCGGCGTGATCCTGAACGTCTGGGACAGCGAATTGTGGAACGTTGCCGACTGGCACCGCAAGGAAGGTTCCTGACCCTCACGCCTTGAACAACCGCGCCCCGACCAGTATCGGGGCGCGGCCATAGGCGTTTCCGACATGAACGATCAAGACTGCTGAACAAAGGCGCGCTCGATGCTCACCTTCACCATCCGACGTTTGGTCCTGGCGGTTCCCACGCTTTTGTTCATCAGTTTGGTGATTTTCCTCCTGCTTGAACTCGCGCCAGGAGATCCCATGGCGCAGGTCCCCCTGACCGTCCCCGCAGAGGTCAAGGAACAGATGCGCCTGGCACTTGGCCTGGGCGAGCCGATGCATATCCGGTTCTGGAAATGGATCGTGCAATTCTTCTGGATCGAGCCGCAGGTGCTGATCGACCATTACCTGGGCACCTCCTTCAGCCAGGGCGATCTGCGCGTCATCTCGTGGCAGACCCGCTCGCCCGTCATGGACATCGTGGTGCAACGGATGCCGCAGACGCTGTGGGTGGTGGGTACCGCCTATGTCGTGGCGATCATCATCGCGCTGCCCATCGGCATCTACTCGGCCTACCGGCAATATTCCTGGTTCGACCAGATGGGCACCTTCGTGTCCATGGTGGGTTTCTCGGTTCCGCCCTTCTTCTCGGGCGTGCTGGTGATCGTGATCTTCTCGGTCCAGCTGGGCTGGTTCCCCTCGATCTACGACACCACGCTCAAGGTGACCGACTGGGAGAGCTTCATGAAACAGCTCAACCAGATGATCATGCCGGTGATGGTTCTGGCGCTTCAGATCACCGCGCAGCTGTCGCGCTTCATGCGCGCCTCGATGCTCGACAACCTCAACCAGGACTACGTCCGGACCGCCCGCGCCAAGGGGCTGAGCGAATATGTCGTCGTGATGGTGCACGTGCTGCGGAACTCGATGATCCCGGTCATCACCGTCATCGCTCTGGGCATCCCGGCCATCTTCGGCGGTGCCATCATCACCGAGCAGGTGTTCAAGGTGAACGGGATCGGCCAGTTGCTGATCACCGCGATCCAGGCCAACGACCTGCCGATGGTGCAGACGCTGACCTTCATCTTCGCCGTGCTGATCGTGCTCTTCAACCTGATCGCCGACGTGCTCTATGGCATTCTGGACCCGAGGATCCGTTATGACTGACAAGGATCGTTTCGTGCCCGACGAGGGGCTCGCCCCCGCCTCGACCGCCGTGCCGGCCGCCGCCGGCCCGATGGAGGAATTCACCAAGCCGCCGCGCAGCCAGTGGCGCGAGGTCTGGGACCAGTTCAAGACCCATCGCGGCGCGCTGTTCGGCGCCTTTGTCTTCCTCTTCACCATCGCGACGGTGTTCCTCGGCCCGCTGGTCTGGCGGGTCGACCCGCAATTCCTGCCGCAGGGGCGGGACTTCATCAACCTGCGCGACATGCGCCCGATCTGGATGGGCCTGTTCGACAGCGGCGCCAAGGTCAGCTGGGCGCATCCCCTGGGCACCGACAACCTGGGACGCGACACGCTGGCCCGGCTGATGATGGGCGGTCGCGTCTCGATCGCCGTGGGCCTGACCGCGATGCTGCTGGCGCTGCTTCTGGGGACGCTGGTGGGCGTGATGTCGGGCTTCATCAAGAAGCTCGACGGTCCGCTGATGCGTCTGACGGACCTGTTCCTGGCCCTGCCCCTGCTGCCGCTGATCCTGGTTGCCTCGCTGCTGTTCCGCGAGGCGCTCTCGGCCAGTTTCGGGCCCGAGGGCGGCATCTTCATCCTGATCGTTGTGCTGATCGGGGTCACCTCGTGGATGCCCACCGCGCGGATCGTGCGCGGCGACGTGCTCGCCATCAAGGAGCGGGAATTCGTTCTCGCCGCCCGATCCATCGGGACCACCAACACCAAGCTGATCACCCGCCACATCCTGCCCAACGTGATGAGCCCGATCATGGTCTCGGCCACGCTGGGCATCGCCACGGCCATCATCACCGAAAGCGCGCTGTCCTTCCTGGGCTTCGGCTTCCCGCCCGATTTCCCGACCTGGGGCCGGCTGCTCAACGACGGCGTGGACCGCGTTGCGAGCTATCCCGAACGCTCGATCCTGCCGGGCGTCATGATCTCGCTCACCGTGCTCAGCGTGAACTACCTTGGCGACGGTCTGCGCGACGCGCTGGATCCGCGCATCCGCGGGCGCTGACGGGCAAATAAAAACAGACTGACCGGCCGTCGCCTCCCGCGGCGG
Organism: uncultured Paracoccaceae bacterium; assembly: GCA_947500005.1. Classification (GTDB taxonomy): domain Bacteria; phylum Pseudomonadota; class Alphaproteobacteria; order Rhodobacterales; family Rhodobacteraceae; genus Lutimaribacter_A. The sequence goes on from CANMQJ010000004.1 coordinate 110,839, forward strand.
CCGTTCGTCTTTTCTGCACCGCGGCGAGAGGAACCCCCGTACCGGGATGCGTCACCATTCCGGGAAATCGTTCCGAAAACCAACGCTGCGCGACGCAGGCCGTCGCTTGATTAATGTCCGCACCTGGCGCATCTGGGAAAAAATTCCGCATCAGTCGAGGACACGCCATGTTCGAGCAATTCGGGTTCGAAGAAACCACCGCCCGCGCCGCCAGCCTGTATTTCGCGCTGGGTCTGGGCGTGCTGTTCGGCGCGCTGGCACAGCTTACGCGCTTCTGTTTCCGTCGCGCCGTCGTGGGCGAGGATCGCCGACAGGCCGCCGGAGTCTGGGCGACCGCGCTGATCGTGGCCGTGCTGGGCACGCAGGCGGTTGTCGCCATGGATCTCGTCTCGTTCGACGGGCATCGCCTGCTGACCCCCGACCTGCCCTGGCTGGCCATTCTGACCGGCGGGCTGCTCTTCGGGGCGGGCATGGTGCTGACACGCGGCTGCATCTCGCGCCTTGCGGTGCTGGGCGGGGGCGGCAACCTGCGCGGGCTGATGGTCCTGCTGGTCTTTGCCGTGACGGCCCATGCCACGCTCAAGGGCGTTCTCGCGCCCGTCCGCACCGGGCTGGGCCAGGTGACGGTGGGCCTTGGTGATGCGGCCTCGATGGCGGCGCTTCCGGGCGGCGCATGGGCGGGCGCGGCAGGCTTGGCGCTGATCGCACTGGCCTTTGTCTGGCGCTCGGGCAACCGGCCCGCCATGCTGCTGGGCGCGGCGGCCATCGGCCTGCTGGTGCCGCTGGGCTGGGTCGGCACGGGATATGTCCTGCTCGACGAGTTCGACCCAATTGCGATGGAAAGCCTTTCCTTCACCGCGCCAGCCGCCGACACGCTGTTCTGGGGCATCGCCTCCTCGGCGGTGGCACCGGGCTTTGGCGTGGGTCTCGTGGGCGGCACCATCCTCGGCGCGCTGATCGCTGCACTCTTCGCGGGCAGCTTCCGCTGGCAGAGCTTCGAGAGCCCCACCCAGACCGGCCGCTATGTCGCGGGTGGCGTGCTGATGGGCCTCGGCGGCGTTCTGGCCGGCGGCTGCACCCTTGGTGCGGGGCTGAGCGGTCTGCCCACGCTCAGCGTCGCGGCCCTGCTGGCCCTTGGCGCGATGGCAGCGGGTGCCAGGCTCACCGATGCGGCCCTTCGATCCGCCGCCGGACGCGCCGGACGGCCCACCACACGCCAAGTACAACCGGCAGAGTGACAACGGCGGTCAGCATCCCCTTGCTGACCCCGAACCCGGTCAGGGGATAGAGCAGATAGGCGGCGAGCGAGACGGCGTAATAGCTGATCGCCACCACCGACAGCCCCTCGACCGTGTGTTGCAGCCTCAGCGCGAGGTCGGCGCGCCGGTCCATGCTCTCCAGCAGCGCCTGGTTCTGGGCGCTGCGTTCCACATCGACCCGCGTGCGCAGCAGGTCGCCGGCCCGGATCGCCCGGTCCGACAGGGCCTGCAGGCGCCGCTCGGTCGCCTTGACCGTGCGCATCGCGGGTTCGTAGCGGCGCATCATGAAATCGGCAAAGCTCTGGCGACCCTCGAAGCGCTCCTCGCGCAGCGCCTCGATCCGCTGGTTCACGATGGCCTCGTAGGCCCTCGTCGCGCCGAAGCGGAAGGAGGCGCGCGCCGACAGCGTCTCCAACTCGGTCGAGGTCGCCAGCAGGTCGGGCAGCAGCGTTTCGGCCCGGCTGTCGCCCGCGATCATCTGGTTCATCAGCCCGGTCAGGCGCTTGTCCAGCTGGCCGATCTGCGAGGCCAGTTCCCGCACGCGGGCAAAGCCCAGCATCGACATCGCCTTGTAGGTCTCGATCTCGCAGAGGCGCTGGATCACCCGACCGATGCGCCGCTGGCCGGTGCCGGGCGAGACGAACATGGCAAAGCGCATATGGCCCGCCGGGTCGATCCGGAAATCGCCCGCCGCCACGATGGCATCGTCCAGAACATGCGCGATCGCCAGGCTTTCGGGCACGAACCACTCCTCGATCGCTGTCTTGATCTCCTCCTGCGGCGGGCGCGGGACGACCCGCACCATGGCCGAGGTGATACGCTGACCCGGCATCGTCGCCAGCCAGTCCTCGGGGAAGACATCGAAATCCGCCGGGTCGAAGGCCCGTCCGCTCACCCCGGTCGAAAAGGCGGTATAGGTCACGAACTCGGTATGGCTCTCCCATTTCAGCAGGTGCCGCCCGACCTGGCCCGAGTAATGCGTGGCGTCCGGCGAGGGATGCGTCACGCCATGCCGGTCAAGCAGGCTCAGCAGATGCGCCCGGTCGGCCCCCCGGTCGCGCGCCGCGGCCTCGTCCGTCTGTTTCACGGCAAGGTAGACAACCGTGCAGGGCGCCTCGGTCACGGGAAAGGGGCGCGCGTGCAGCTCGTTGGCCAGCTGGTAGCGCAGCGGGTGGTCCTGAATCGCGGGCATGGGGCCTCCTGTCGGGTTGAGGCAGTATACAAATCCCGCAGCCGTCCACAATATCTTTTTATTTCAATTACTTAACGGAATACCGCGGTATACGGCGCCTGCCCTGCCTGGCCCCGACGCCCACCCCACCGGGGCAGAGTCAATATACCCGATCACGCGCGGCACGGGCATAGGCGGATTACCCCCGCTTTCGCCGCCGCCAAGCGCGGAAAACAGCCCAAGGTTGTCGACCGGCATGTCGGGCATGGGCGACCGCCCGGGATGAAGATAAAGGGCAAGAAAAAAACAAGCGTTCCCGGAACGCATGAAGGACGAGAGCAGGAGCACGTCACAGGTGCAAAAAGATATCCCCGCCGGTCGCAGCGGACATGCGTCGCTTGCGCCACAACCCTTTCAGCTTCGCGGGCGGTTCCTGACCGCGGTCGCCCTGCGGCTGGAAAGCGACCATCTCGACAAGGGTTTTTACGATTCGCTCGACACCCAGCTGCGACGCGCGCCGCAGCTTCTGCTCGACGCGCCGCTGATCCTCGATTTCGGACAGGTGCCGGGGCTCGCGGATCCCGAGGCGCTGCGCGAACTGGTCAACCATCTCAAGGCCCGCAACCTGCATGTCTTCGGCGTGCAGAACGCGACCGCCGCCACGCGCGAGGCCACGGCGCGGCTGGGACTGATCCCGGTCCAGATCGGCCGCGACATCCCGGCCGAGCAGGTCGGCGCCGGCGGACGCCGCAGGGCCGGAAAACCCCTTGCCCCGGCCAATCTGCTGGTGACCGAACCGGTCCGCTCGGGCCGGGTGGTCGTGGCGGATCGCGGCGATCTGGTGGTGGTCGGCTCGGTCTCTTCCGGGGCGGAACTGATCGCGGCGGGCAACATCCATGTCTATGGCACCCTGCGGGGCCGGGCCTTTGCCGGCGCCCATGGCGACGAGACCGCGCGCATCTTCTGCCAGCGGCAGGAGGCCGAACTGCTGGCCATCGCCGGGATCTACCGCATCAGCGACAGCATCGACGACACGCTGCGGCATCAGAGCCTGCAGGTGTTCCTGAAGGACGACGGATTGCATTTGGAGGCACTCGCATGACCACCGGACTCAAGGAAGAACAGCCTCTCGGCAGGATCGTCGTGATCACGTCGGGAAAGGGTGGCGTGGGCAAGACCACCTCGGCCGCCGCCATTTCGGCGGGTCTCGCCCAGTTGGGCCACAAGACGGTCGTGATCGATTTCGACGTGGGGCTGCGCAACCTGGACATGATCATGGGATGCGAACGCCGTGTGGTGTTCGACTTCATCAACGTGATCCAGGGCGACGCGCGGCTGAAACAGGCGCTGATCAAGGACAAGCGGCTCGACACGCTCTATATCCTGCCCACCTCGCAGACGCGCGACAAGGACGCGCTGACCAAGGAGGGGGTCGAGGCGGTTCTCAACGAGCTGAAGGAAGAGTTCGACTACATCATCTGCGACAGCCCCGCCGGGATCGAACGCGGCGCGCAGCTGGCGATGTATTTCGCCGACGAGGCGGTGGTCGTGACCAACCCCGAGGTTTCCTCGGTCCGCGACAGCGACCGTGTGCTAGGGCTTCTGGCCAGCAAGACGAAGCGCGCCGAAAGCTCGGACGAGCCGGTGAGGGCAACGGTGCTGCTGACGCGCCACGACCAGGCGCGGATCGACCAGGGCGAGATGATGAACGTGGACGACGTGCTGGAAATCCTGGCCGTGCCGCTTCTGGGTATCATCCCCGAAAGCACGGCGGTGCTGCGGGCGTCGAACGTGGGTACGCCCGTCACGCTCGAAGAGCCGTCCAACGCGGGCCGCGCCTATCACGATGCCGTCGCCCGTCTCACCGGAGCGGAGGTCGAGATGCGGATCGGCTCCGAACGCCGCCCTGGCCTGTTCCAGCGCCTGTTCGGACGCACGGCATGAGCCTGTTCGGTTTCGCCTTCAAGCCCCGCCGCGCAAGGACGGCGCAGACCGCCCGGGACCGCCTTCAGCTGCTGCTGGCGCATGAACGTCTCGGCAGTTCCAGCGCGCCCGACTTCCTGCCGCAACTCCAGAACGACCTGCTCGAGGTGATCCGAAAATATGTCGCGGTCGATGACGATGGCGTGGAAATCGTGATGCAGCGCGAGGATGCGATGTCCAGCCTCGAAATCAATATCGAGCTGCCCTCGGAGTCCGCGCCCAAGGGCGCCGCCGGCTGACCGAAATCTCGCAGTCGTAGCCAGCGCCAAGGACCTGCCCCGGCTCCTTGCCCTGCAAGCATCCCGCTTAGGGGCACTTGCGGCTTGGAGAAGCCGGGTTCTGTCGTCTGGCCTCGGGCGACCCTTGAACGGGTCGCCCCCCGCTCGGTGTTCCGCTCAAACGCGCTGCCACCTGCGCGAGAGCAGGATGACTACCGGGAAGGTCAGTGCATAGGTCAGCGCGCCGTAGACGACCGAGGGTGTCGCGAAGAGCGGAAAACCCGCCCCGTCCCCCCAGAGCATCGCCCCTGCGGCAAGCCCAAGCCCGCTGTTCTGCACGCCGGTCTCGACCGCGATCGTCGTCCGCTGCGGCGTGGACAGGCCACAGGCCTGGCCCAGGGCAAGGCCGAGGCCCAGAAGCAGAAAGGTGAGAAGCACAAGTTGCCAACCGATCAGGACCAGGCCGAACCGCAACGCGTCCGCGACCTCGATGAAGGACCAGCCGATGATCGCGATGAACACGGCAAGGCAGGTGCGGAAGGCGGCGGGCTCGTACCGCTCGGTGAAGCGCGGCGCAAGATGCCGGATCGCCATGCCCAGAAGCACCGGAACCGTGGCGACCATCAAGACGCGCAGGGTCAGGTCGCCGAAATCGACCCGGCTCACCTCGGGGCCAAGGAAATGGCTCGCCGCCAGCAGCGACAGCGCCGGCAGGGTGGCCGCCGACAGGAGGTTGCTGATGGCGGTCAGCGATACCGACAAGGCCACATCGCCCCCGGCGATCCGGGTCAGCAGGTTGCTCATCGCCGCGCCCGGGCAGAGCGTGAGCAGCACGATGCCGAGCGAAAGACCCGGATCCTGCTGCTGGGCCGAGACGAACAGAAAGCCCGCGACCGGCACCAGGACGATCTGGCTTGCCACGCCGAGAAAAAGCGCCATCGGCCGTCTGAGGGCGGACCGGAAATCGGCGAGAGTCAGACCGAGGCCGAGCGCCAGCATCATCACGAAGACCGCGACGGGAACAGCGAAAATGATGATCGTCTCGGTCGTCACGGTACTTACCCTTGCGTCACGCATATCACGGTCGGCGTGGCAGAGCGAGCCAATTGCCTGGCAGGGCGTGCCAATACGAACCTCGGGCGCTTCCTTAGCTTGATGGCATCGAAACCAAGAAGAGAACCTGCCATGCCCCGTGTGCAGCGCCCCGTGTCGATCGTCGCCAGGCCCGCCCCCTCCCGGCCCCTTCACGCCTCTCGCATCTCGGGCCGCAGGAGCCGCGCCATGCCTGTCCGCATCACCGAGGACCCGGTCGCCGCCGATCGTCTGGACGGCATGGGCGACCCCGGCGCGGAACGCGGCATCGTCCTCCGGACCGTCGCGTTCAGCGCGAATTGAGCGCCTGAATGAAGCGGTGGCGTGTCAGGCGACTGGGAAAAACTGGTTCTCGCGACGCTTTCGGCTTAGCTTTGGCCATGCCGAGCGTGACCAACGTATTTGCGCGCGCGATGGCCCAAGCGGCCGGGATGACGCTGAGAGACGACGGGGCCCTTGTCTCCGGCGGAGTGGTCGTGCGCCGCCTGCCGCAGCCGACGGACGGCCGGCTTGCGGATACCGACTATTTCGATCTTCTGGACTGGATCCGTCTTCAGCATGAAGACGAGGTCGAGCTGCTCGAAGCCTATGCCAAGATGATCCGCACCGACGATATCGGCGTGCTCGGGCTGTCGATGAAGACGGCGCCGACGCTGCGCTCCTCGCTGGAACGCGTCGAACGCTACTGGCGAGTGGTCACCGACACCGCGGTCTACCGGCTGGACGAGTCCGGCGATCCGGCATGTCTGCTCTTCGAGGCGCGCACGGGGCATCACCCGGTGCTCGACTTTCGCAACGAAGGCGCCTTGGCCGGGTCCGTGCGCAACATGCGCCAGATCGTGGAAGGCGAATTGGTCCTCGAATACGTCTCATTCCGCCACGCCTGCCGCAGCGATCCGGACCGCTATGCCGCGCATTTCGGCTGCCCCGTGCACTTCGGGGCGGACCGTAACGCCATAGCCTTGAGGCCCGCGATGCTCGACCTGCCGAACCGGCTGGGCGATGCGGCGGTGTCGGACTTCCTGACCGCCCATCTCGAGACGGAAATCGGCTCGCTCAAGGACGACCCCTCGATCCGGGCCGCCCTTCTGCGCCGCTTGACACCGGCGCTCAGCAACGGCGTGCCGCAGGCGGCCGAGGTCGCGCGCGACATGGGGATGAGCGAACGCACGCTCTATCGTCGCCTCGGCGAGGAGGGGCTGACCTTCCGCGACGTCCTCATCGAGGCGCAATCCTCGCTCGCCCAGGAGCTTCTGAGGGACAGCACGAGCTCGATCGCCGAGATCGCCTTCGTGACCGGTTTTTCCGAGCAGAGCACGTTCAGCCGCGCGTTCAAGCGCTGGGTCGGACAGACCCCCGCGCAGTTCAGGCAGCAGTTTCCCGAGCGCTAGCACCGATTTGCCGCCACCCTTGGCAGGTTCGGCCATGCGCTTGGCAGGCTCAGCCGATACCGCCGCCCCCTTCGGAATATAACGTAAGGTCATCGATCCCCGGAGAGGTCGAGTGCCGGCGCGACCCCGGCAAGCGCTCTCCGCCAACCCGGAGGCCAACGCCATGAACGAGATCATAGGAACGACCCCCACCCCGACCGCGCGGCGCGACGATCGCCGGTCCCGAACGCCCTCGAAGCCCGCGAGCCGGATCGGTGAGATGACCTACCTGGTTCTGATCGCGGTCGCCGCCGCCCTTCTGACCGGCGTGCTGGCCCTGCCCTTCACGATGCCGGGCCGGGCCTTCGCAGACCCCCTGACGGCCTTCGCGGCGACCGACGTCGGACCGTCCCAACGCCACCTGACCTGACGACCCACCGGATGCGCCCGCCTTCCGTGGGCGCGTCGCCACCCCGAACGACACGATGCTTGCCGAGGCGCGGCCAACATCCGGCCGTGACCGGGAAAGGCGTGCCGCGCGCAGGGAGGCCCGACCCCAACCACCCCGGCAGAGAGCCGGCAGGCGTGCTGCCATCACCACCGAGAAGGAGACCTGAAATGGACCACGATCACGATCACGACAAGGGCCGCGGCTGCGGCTGCGACCTCACCCCCGAAAGGGTCGACATGGCGCGCAGGCGCCTGATGGCAGGGGCGGCCGGCGCCGCCGCTGCGGGCGCTGTCGCCGTTGCCGGCGGCGCCGCGACGGCCGCCACCGACGAGGCGCGCGCCCACTATGCCGACCCGGCAGAGCCCGGCCTGCCGCAGGTCGACATGGAGATCGCGCCCGGCCGCACCGCGCTTGTCGTCACCGACCCCCAGATCGATTTCCTGTCCGAGGACGGCGTCACCTGGGGCGTCGTCGGCGAAAGCGTGACCGAACAGGGCACGGTGGACAATATCGAACGCCTCTTCGCCGCTGCCAAGGCCGCGGGAATGCCGGTCTTCATCTCGCCCCATTACTACTATCCGCATGACCACAAGTGGCAGTTCGAGGGCACGCTGGAAAAGACCATGCATGCGATCGGCATGTTCGACCGTCCCGGCCCCCTGGACCTGACGGATTTCGACGGCTCCGGCGCCGACTGGATGCCGCAGTACAAGAAATACATCGAGGACGGCGAGACCGTCATCTGCTCGCCCCACAAGGTCTACAGCCCGGCGCAGAACGATCTGAACCTGCAACTGCGCAAGCGCGGGATCGACAAGGTCATCCTGGCGGGCATGTCGGCCAATCTCTGCACCCAGGCGCATCTTTACGAACTGCTCGAGCTTGGCTTCGAGGTTGCCGTGGTGCGCGACGCCACCGCGGGCGCGAAGGTGCCCGAAGGCGACGGCTATCTCGCCGCCCTGATCAACTTCCGCATGGTCGCCAACGGCGTCTGGTGGACCGATGACGCCGTCGAACGCATCGCGCGCTCGGCCTGAACCGACGCCCCCCAACTTCCCCAACCCCTGAAAGGAACAGACCCATGAAACGCTTTTTCCGCCTCTCCGCCCTGGCCTTCACGGCGACGCTCGCCCTCGCCACGGTCGCGATGGCCGCCGACGAATACAACGCCTCGAACGGCCTCACCCTCACCGGCAATCCGCTCGGCCTGCACGGCGTCGATCCGGTGTCGATGTTCGACAGCGAGGCACCCCGGATCGGCGATGCCGTTCACACCTCCGCACACGAAGGCGTGGATTACTACTTCGCCAGTGAAGAAGCCCGGCAGAAGTTCGACGCCGATCCCGGTGCCTACCTGCCTCAGTTCGGTGGCTTCTGCGCCTTCGGCGTCTACGTCGGCAAGAAGCTCGATGGCGACGTGCGGTTTGCGGACATCGTCGACGGCAAGCTGTACCTCTTCGTCAACGCCGCGATCCTCGAAAAGTACAAGGAGAACAGCGAAGAAGTCATCCGCGTCGCCTACGAGACCTGGCCGGACATCGTGTCGACCCCCGTCGGCGATCTCTGAGCAGAGGTCCGAGCGCCCCTCCCGGGTCCCGATCATCGGGGCCCGGGACGTCGTCGACATGGCATTCATCACGCGTTCAGAGTCAAAGAGACCCAGGCGAAGTTCTTCGCCGGGGTCTCTCCGTGTCCCGAAACCCGGAATGCGTCACGGGTGGGGCGCCCTTTTCTGGTTCGATGGCCCGGGGCTCAGTCCAGAAGGCCCAGCAGTTTGTCCATGGACTGCCGCGCGTCGCCATAGAACATGCGCGTGTTGTCCTTGAAGAAGAGCGGGTTCTCGATCCCCGAGTAACCTGTGCCCTGCCCGCGCTTGGAGACGAAGACCTGCTTGGCCTTCCACACTTCCAGAACCGGCATCCCCGCGATCGGAGAGTTCGGATCGTCCTGCGCGGCCGGGTTCACGATGTCGTTCGAGCCGATCACGATGACAACGTCGGTGTCGGGGAAGTCGTCGTTGATCTCGTCCATCTCCAGCACGATGTCATAAGGCACCTTGGCCTCGGCCAGCAGCACGTTCATGTGCCCCGGCAGACGACCCGCGACAGGGTGGATGGCGAACCGCACCTCCTTGCCCTTGTCGCGCAGGCGCCGGGTCAGGTCGGCCACCGCATTCTGCGCCTGCGCCACCGCCATGCCGTAACCCGGCACGATGATCACGCTGTCGGCCTCCTGCAGCGCCGTGGCGACACCGTCGGCGTCGATGGCGATCTGCTCGCCCTCGACGGCCATCGCCTCGCCCGCCGGACCGCCGAAGCCGCCCAGGATCACGCTGATGAAGGACCGGTTCATGGCCTTGCACATGATGTAGGACAGGATCGCACCCGAGGAGCCCACCAGCGCGCCCACCACGATCAGCAGGTCATTGCCGAGGCTGAAGCCGATCGCCGCCGCGGCCCATCCCGAGTAGGAGTTGAGCATCGAGACGACCACCGGCATGTCCGCGCCGCCGATGCCCATGATCAGGTGATAACCGATGAACAGCGCGGCCAGCGTCATCAGGATCAGCGGCAGGAACCCGCCCGTGTTCATGTACCAGATCAGGCAGAGCAGGGAGAGCGCCGCGGCACTCGCGTTCAGCATGTGCCCGCCCGGCAGCTTCTGCGCGGCCGAGGTCACGCGGCCCGACAGCTTGCCATAGGCGATGACCGAGCCGGTAAAGGTGATCGCGCCGATGAACACGCCCAGGAACAGCTCGACCCGCAGGATGCCCTGCTCGACCGCGTCCTTCTTGGCCAGCAGCGCCGCGAAGCCTTCGAGGCCCACGCGCGCGGCGGGGTCCATGCTCAGCACGCGGACCAGTTCGAAATGCGCGTTGAAGCCGACGAAGACGGCCGCGAGACCGACCAGCGCGTGCATCCCCGCGACCAGTTCCGGCATCTGCGTCATCTCGACCCGGCTGGCCAGCATGTAGCCGATGATGCCGCCCGCCGCGATCAGCACGACCGACAGCAGCCACAGGCCCGAACCGGGGCCGATCAGCGTCGCCAGAACCGCGATGCCCATGCCGACGATGCCGTACCAGACCGCGCGCTTGGCGCTTTCCTGGTTCGAAAGCCCACCCAGCGACAGGATGAAGAGGACGGCCGCGACCACATAGGCCGCCGTGGTAAATCCGTAATCCATGGTCCCCTAACTCCTTACGATTTCTGGAACATGGCGAGCATGCGCCGCGTGACGAGGAACCCGCCGAAGATGTTGATCCCGGCCATGAAGACCGAGAGCGCGGCCAGCAGGATCACGATGAAGGACCCCGAGCCGATCTGCATGAGCGCGCCCAGGATGATGATCGACGAGATCGCGTTGGTCACCGCCATCAGCGGCGTGTGCAGCGAATGCGAGACGTTCCAGATCACCTGGAAGCCCACGAAGACCGCCAGGACGAAGACGATGAAATGCTGCATGAAGCTGGCAGGCGCCACCAGGCCCACGCCCAGCAGCAGCGCACCGCCCACGGCCAGCAGCGTCACCTGGTTCTTGGTCTGCTGCTTGAAGGCCGCAACCTCCTGCGCGCGCTTCTCCTCGGCGGTCAGTTCCTTGGGCTTCTCGCGCTTGACGGCGGCGATGGCCTTTACCTTGGGCGGCGGCGGCGGAAAGGTGATCTCGCCCGCATGGGTCACGGTCGCGCCGCGGATCACGTCGTCATCCATGTTGTGATTGACCACCCCGTCCTTCGCGGGCGTCAGGTCGGTCATCATGTGGCGGATGTTGGTGGCGTAAAGCGTCGAGCTCTGCGTCGCCATGCGCGAGGGGAAATCGGTGTAGCCGACGATGGTCACGCCATTCTCGGTCACGATCTTCTCGTCGGCCACGGTCAGCTTGCAGTTGCCGCCCTTCTCGGCCGCGAGGTCGATGATCACAGAGCCGGGCTTCATGGATTTCACCATGTCCTCGGTCCACAGTTCGGGCGCCTCGCGGTTGGGAATCAGCGCCGTGGTGATGACGATGTCCATGTCGGGCGCCAGTTCGCGGAACTTGGCCAGCTGCGCCTCGCGGAACTCGGGGCTGGAGACAGAGGCATAGCCGCCCGAGGCGCTGCCATCCTGCTGCTCCTCCTCGAAATCGAGATAGACGAACTCCGCCCCCATCGATTCCACCTGCTCGGCCACTTCGGGCCGCACGTCGAAGGCATAGGTGATCGCGCCCAGCGAGGTCGAGGTCCCGATGGCGGCCAGACCGGCCACGCCCGCGCCCACGACCAGCACCTTGGCGGGCGGAACCTTGCCCGCCGCCGTGACCTGCCCGGTGAAGAAACGGCCGAAATTGTTGCCCGCCTCGATCACCGCGCGATAGCCCGCGATATTGGCCATCGAGGACAGCGCGTCCATCTTCTGCGCGCGGCTGATCCGCGGCACGGATTCCATCGCGATGACGGTGGCGCCGGCCTCCTTCGCGGCCTCCATCCCCTTTTCGTTCCCGGCGGGATTGAAGAAGGAAATCAGGGTCTTGCCCTGTTCCAGATAGCCCAGTTCGGTCTCATCGGGCTGGCGCACCTTGGCGACGATATCGGCGGTCTCCCACAGCGTCGCGGCATCCTCCACCACGTCGACCCCGGCTTCCTTGTAAAGCTCGTCGGCAAAGCCCGCGCGCAGGCCCGCGCCGCTTTCGATCACGCAGTCATGGCCGAGCTTCTGCAAAGCCCGGGCCGAGTCGGGCGTCATCGCGACCCTGTTCTCTCCCGGAAATACCTCTTTGGGTGTTCCTATCTTCAACTCTTGGTCCCCCTTCTACGCCTCTCTGGACGGAATGCGGTTCGGATTGCAAAGAAAAGCTGTATCCTGCGCAAGATTATTTCGCAAGTGCAGCATCGAAAACGTCAGGTCACGGGCGCTCTGTCATCCTCATATCCACCGGCGCGTCTTGCGCTCGTACCGGGCATAGTCCGCGCGGAAGGTCCGGCGCAAGCGATCCTCCTCGGGGATGATGAAACGGCGCTCCAGGATCCAGACGAAGATCGGGATCAGCGGCAGCGACAGAACCGCGTCGAACCGCAGGATCAGCCCTGCCAGCACCAGAGCGTCGCCCAGGTAGATCGGATTGCGCGAGCGGCTGTAGATGCCGCTCTGCACCATCGTGCTGGGCGTGTTGTGCGGCATGGGCGTGGTCCTGTGGCGGCGCAGCTCGTAGAGGGCGAGCAGCATCAGCACGATGCCGCCCCCCACCAGGATGCCCCCCAGCAGATCCGCCCAGGCCCCGCCGAAGGTGAAGCGCAGGCCAAGATATTCGGCCTGCGCCCATGCCGCGAGCGCGAAACCCACAAGCCAGACAGGCGGGATGTCGATCCATCGCAGCGCAGAGCCTTCGGTCATTCCCACTCCATCTCCTCGAAGACGCGGCCGGCATTCTTGGTCGCCAGCTCGTCGAACGTGTCCAGGTTGCGCCAGCGCTCCTGGTCCACGTAATAGGCGCTGGCCAGGTCGCCGCCCTCATCGATATGCGCCCCGATCTTTTCCCGCAGATCCTTGAGATAGTCGAGCGTATAGCGCCGCACCTGCGCGAAATTGGTCGGATGCCCGTGCCCGGGGATCACGTAGGTGGGCGCGATGGGCTCCAGCTTGGTCTCCCATGTCTCGATCCAGCAACTGGTGCAGGTGCTCTCGAAGATGGGCAGCATCCGCTCGTGAAAGGCGATGTCGCCGGCGATCATGATCTCCCATTCGGGAATCCAGACCTGCGTGTCGCCCGGATCATGCGCGGGACCCAGATGCAGCACCTTGATCTCCACCCCGCCCAGTTCGATCTCGTATTCGTCCTCGAATGTCAGGTTCGCATGTTCCACCCGCGTGCCCTCGGCCTTGTCGCGGTTGTAGCGCTGCATCCCCTGCAGGATGAAATCGCCATTGGCCTGCGTCTCCTCGACCGCGTCCACATGGGCCAGCACGTCGACGCCCAGGTCGCGCCAATAGGCATTGCCCAGCATCGCGTGGCCCTGCCCGTTCTCGTTGATGACCAGCACCACCGGCTGATCGGTCACCGCCTTGATCTCGTCATGCAGCGCCTCGGCCAGTCTGACCGACGCGCCGCCGTTGATCACCACCACGCCCTCGTCGGTGACGATGAAGGACAGGTTGTTGTTGTGGCCCGAGTTCTCATAGGTCGGCGGCGCGGTCGCCCCGATCGCGGACCAGACATGGGGGATCACCTCCACCGGTTTCGAGTACAATTCGGATTGCGGATACTGGTCCGGAATATCCTCGCTGGCCAGCGCCGCGCCCGCGATCAGGCTGGCGGTCAGAATGGCGGTCACGCGTCTCATGGGGCTTTCCTCCTCGATCTTACATATTCGCATATCATAATCATACGCCGCCGCGACGGTACGGCGCGACTTGTCACGGGGGCAAGTCCCTTTAGGGTGGCGCCAGCTATCAGGAGGAGATCACATGACACTGGACGGAAAACACGCGCTTGTCACCGGCGGCGGCACCGGCATCGGGCTGGCCATCGCCCGCGCGCTCGCCGCCGAGGGCGCACAGGTCACCATCACCGGCCGCAGGCAGGAGGTTCTGGACCAGGTCGCGGGCGACGGCATCACCGGCATGGCGATGGATGTGCGCGACGAGGAGAACGTGGTGCAGGTCATCGGCCAGGCGGTCGCGGCGCGCGGCCCTGTTCAGGTCTGTGTCGCCAATGCAGGCATCGCCACCGGCAAGATGCTGCAAAAGACCGACATGGCCTTCTGGCGCGACATCATGGCCACCAATCTCGACGGCGCCTTCCTGACCATCCGCGAAAGCCTGCGCTCGATGCTCGAGACCGACTGGGGCCGTGTGATCTCGGTCGCCTCCATCGCGGGGCTGCGCGGCGCGCCGGGCGCGGGGGCCTATGCCGCCTCGAAACACGGGCTGGTGGGCCTCACCCGCACCTATTCCGAGGAGTTCATGGGCAAACCCTACACCTTCAACGCGCTCTGCCCCGGTTACGTCGACACGCCCATCGTCGAACGCAACACCGCCTCCATCGCGGAACGCGCCAAGCTCAGCGACCAGGAAGCGCTTCAACTGATGGTCGACCAGAACCGCCACAAGCGCCTCATCGTCCCCGACGAGGTCGCCGCCGCCGCCCTCTGGCTGGTCCGCCCCGGATCGGAAAGCATCAACGGCCAGTGCATCGAGATCGCCGGCGGCCAGGTCTGATTGGCATGGACAGGCCCGGCGGGATCGGGTAGCAGGAAGGAAATGCTTTAAGCCTAAAGCAACGGAGGCCCCCCATGACTGCTCGTCAAACCGATTTCGCCGCCACCAAGGCGCTTTTCGACCTGCCCGAGGGCGTGATCTATCTCGACGGCAACTCGCTGGGCCCCATGCCCCGCGCCGCCGCCGCGCGCGTGCAGCAGACGATCACCGAGGAATGGGGCAAGATGCTGATCACCGGCTGGAACAAGGCCGGCTGGATGGCGATGCCCACCGCGCTCGGCGACCGCATCGGCAAGCTGATCGGGGCCGAGCCCGGCTGCACCGTGGTGGGCGACACGCTGTCGATCAAGGTCTACCAGGCCGTTGCCTCGGCGCTAGAGCTGAACCCCGGCCGCAAGGTCGTCCTGTCGGACAATGGCAACTTCCCCACCGATCTCTACATGGTCGAGGGGCTCCTGCGCTCGATGGGCGACGGCTACGAGCTGCGCACCGTCGACCCCGAGGCCGTCGCCGATCACATCACCGACGAGATCGCCGTCCTGATGCTGACCGAGGTCGATTACCGGACGGGCCGCAAGCATGACATGAAGGCGCTGACCGAATTGGCCCATGCCAGCGGCGCGATCACCGTGTGGGATCTCGCCCATACCGCCGGCGCGCTTCCGGTCGATCTGGCCGGTTGCCGCGCCGATTTCGCCGTGGGCTGCACCTACAAGTATCTCAATGGCGGCCCCGGCGCGCCCGCCTTCATCTACGTGGCGCCCCGCCATGCCGATGCCGCGCGCCCCGCGCTTTCTGGCTGGCTCGGGCATGAGGCGCCCTTCGCCTTCGATCTCGGCTACCGCCCCGGTGCCGGGATCGAACGGATGCGCGTGGGCACCCCCCCGGTGATCCAGATGGTGGCACTCGACGCCGCCCTCGACGCCTGGGACGGCGTCGACATGGCCGCCCTGCGCGCGAAATCAGTGGATCTGTGCGAACTGTTCATCGCCGAGGTCGAGACACGCTGCCCCGATCTCACCCTGGCCAGCCCCCGCGAAGCGGCCATGCGCGGCAGCCAGGTCTCCTTCCGCTTTGCCGAGGGCTATGCCGCCATGCAGGCGCTCATCGCGCGCGGCGTGATCGGCGATTTCCGCGCCCCCGACATCATGCGCTTCGGCTTCACGCCGCTCTATATCGACGAGGGTGACGTCCGGGGCGCGGTGGACATCCTCGAGGACATCATGACCAACCGCCTCTGGGACAAGCCGGAATTCCGCACCCGCCAGAAAGTGACCTGATCTTCCTCTTGCCGGAAATATCCCGGGGGTGATGGAGCCGCAGGCTCAAGAGGGGGCAGCGCCCCCTTCCCCCGGTCTCACACGCTCAATCCCGCCCCGATCAGCCGGGCCAGCTGCGCCACCCGGCGCGTGTAATCGGCGTAATCCGGCACCGCCGCCTTCAACCCCTTGAGCGCGGCGGTGATGGTCAGCGCCATGTCCCGCGCCTCGCCCTCCAGCCGGATGCGCCCGGCCTGCGCCTCGCGCGCCAGCCAGTCCGCATAGACCTCCGCGATCCGCGCCTCGCCCGCCTCGACGATATCGGCCGCCATGGCATTGCCGGTATCGAGCAACTCGATCCCGTGCGGCGAGGTCAGCATCGCCTGCACGATCCCGCCCCCCTGCGCGGCGAACCCCGCCGCCAGCAGGTCCGGCACCGGCCCCGCCCCCTGCAAGGCCCGCTCCACGCTCTCGGCCGCATCGTCGTAATAGACCTGCGCGAGGCTGCGGAATATCGCCTCCTTGCCCGCGTAATGCAGGTAAAGCGCCGGGCGCGACATGCCCGCCCCGCGCGCTATGTCCTCCATCGAGGTCTTGCGGAACCCGTAGCGGGCAAAGGCCTCCCAGGCCGATTTCAGGATCGCCGTCTGCTTGGGATCGGGGTTCGGATCAATCATCCTCCGCTTCTGACAGTCTGACTCTATTTTGTCAATTGACAGGATGACAAATTACGCCAATTATGTCACGACATGTAACCGCAAGGGAGAGGAGCATTTCGTGGCCGCCTCGCTGACCATCAACGGAACCGCCCATGACATAGACCTTCCCGATGACGTGCCGCTCCTCTGGGTGCTGCGCGACGCGGTGGGGCTGACGGGCACGAAATTCGGCTGCGGGGTCGCCGCCTGCGGCGCCTGCACCGTGCAGATCGACGGCACGGCCGTCCGCTCCTGCCAGATAGCCCTCGGCGATGTCTGGGGCGCGGTCACCACGGTCGAGGGGATCGGCACCCCGGACAGCCTCGCCCTGATCCAGGCCGTCTGGGTCGAGAACCAGGTCGCGCAATGCGGCTATTGCCAGTCGGGCCAGATCATGCAGGCCGCCTCCCTGCTCTCCGAGACGCCCGATCCCACCGATGACGACATCGACGCCGCCATGGCCGGCAATCTCTGCCGCTGCGGCACCTATCCCCGCATCCGCGCCGCGATCCGCGATGCGGCCGAAAAGATGAAGGAGGCCTGAACCATGGCATCCGTCGGAAAGATCCTGCGCCGCACCTTCCTCATCGGCTCCGCCGCCATCGTGGGCGGCGTGGCCTTCGGCGTCTACAAGGTCCGCCAGCCCGCCGCCAACCCGCTCGATCCCGGCGCGGAGGGGGCCGCGCTCAACCCTTTCGTGATGATAAACGGCGAGGGGATCACCCTGATCGCCCCGCGCGCCGAGATGGGCCAGGGCGTGCGCACCACCTGGGCCGCGCTCATCGCCGAGGAACTCGATGTCGAACTCGACCAGGTCCGCGTGATCCACGGGCCGGCGGCCAAGGCCTATTACAATTCCGCCCTGATCGGCGACGCCCTGCCCGGGCGCGGCTACGACAAGACGCATTTCCAGCACAACCTCGGCGAGACGCTGGGCCACGCCGCCAAGCTCTTCAGCCTTCAGGTCACCGGCGGCTCGACCTCGATGAAGGACGGGTTCGAAAGGATGCGCGCCGCCGGCGCCTCGGCCCGCGAGACGCTGAAAGCTGCGGCCGCCGCACGGCTCGACATCCCCGCGAGCGACCTGAAAACCGAAGCGGGCAAAGTCATCGCCCCCGACGGGACCGAGATCGCCTATACCGACCTGGCCCGCGACGCGGCACGGCTCGACCCCGTCGATGCCCCCCTGCGCGACCCCGGCGAGTGGCGCCTTCTGGGCCGCGACCTGCCGCGCGTGGACATGGTCGAGAAATCGACCGGCACCGCCGAATTCGGCATGGATGTACGCCTGCCCGGCATGAAATTCGCCGCCATCCGCCGCAACCCCGCCCCGGGCGGCGGCATGACGGGCTTCGACGACAGCGCCGCGCGCGGCATGGCGGGCGTGGAAAAGATCGTCGATATCGGCGACGGTGTGGCAGTGATCGCCTCGAACACCTGGCTGGCCCAGCAGGCCGTCAACGCGATAGATGTCCAGTGGTCCGAACCGCCCTACCCGGCCGAGACCGCCGCGCTCTACGACCGGATCGAGGCCGCCTTCGACGACTCGCCCAACTCCACCATGCGCGACGATGGCGATGCCGACACCCTGCCGCCGGGCGCCACGGAACTCACCGCCGCCTATCGCCTCCCCTTCCTCGCCCATGCGACGATGGAGCCGATGAACGCCACCGCCGTCATCACCGGCGAGGGCGTCGAGATCTGGGCCGGAACCCAGGCGCCGACGCTTCTGGCCATGAAGGTCGCCGACGTCGCGGGCCTCGACACCGAGCAGGTCACCGTCCACACCACCTATCTCGGCGGCGGGTTCGGCCGCCGCGCCGAAAGCGATTTCGGCGAGATCGCCACCCGCGTCGCGATGGAGATGCCCGGCACCCCCGTGCAGACCACCTGGAGCCGCGAGGAGGACATGCGCCACGACTTCTACCGCCCCGCCGCACTCGCCCGGATGCGCGGCGCGGTGCTGGACGGCAAGCCGGTCCTGCTCGACGCGCAGGTCGCCGCGCAATCGCCCACCCACCAGATCACCAAGCGCATGACCGGCATGCCCGGCATGGGCCCCGACAAGGTGCTGGTCGAGGGGCTGTTCAACGCGCCCTATGCCATCCCCGCCTACCGCGCGCGGGGCTATATCGCCGATCTCGAGGTGCCCGTGGGCTTCTGGCGCTCGGTCGGCAACAGCCACAACGCCTTTTTCATCGAAAGCTTCATCGACGAGATGGCCCATGCCGCAGGCCGCGACCCGCTGGAATTCCGGCTCGAGGCGATGCGCGACGAACATCCTCCCTCGGCCCGCTGCCTGGAGGCGGTGCGCGACATGTCCGGCTGGACCGGAGAGAAGACCCCCGGCCGAGGGCGCGGCGTCGCCTTCTGCTACAGCTTCGGCACCTCGGTCGCGCAGGTGATCGACGTGGTGGACGAGGATGGCACCATCCGCATCGACCGCGCCTGGATCGCCTGCGACATCGGCCTGGCGCTCGACCCGCGCAACGTGGCGGCCCAGATGGAAGGCGGGATGCTCTATGGCCTCTCGGCGGCGTGCTTCGAGGAAATCACCTTTGCCGATGGCGCCGTCGAACAGGGCAATTTCCCCGATTACGACGCGCTGCGCATCCATAACAGCCCAAGGGTCGAGGTGCAGGTGCTCGAAACCAACACCTACATGGGCGGCGCGGGCGAACCCGGCACGCCCCCCGCCGCCCCGGCGCTGGCCAACGCGCTGTTCGACCTCACCGGAAAGCGCGCCCGCTCCCTGCCGCTGATGCACGAGTTCGATCTGGCGGTCTGACCCGCGCACAGGGGCGCGGCCGGTCCCGAACCGGCCGCCCCAGTTTTACCTCAAATTGTTTCCGTCCCGGCCCCAATCCCTCCCCGCTTTCGCCCGACCGGCCCGCTATCCCGGACCGTGACGCGACACCAGCGGCGCCCCGTCCCGGCGGGCGCCCCGCCCTGCCGCGCGGAACGTGAAGGTAAGATGACATGCCCAACGGATATCTGGTAACGCTCGGATCCTCGCAGGATCTGTCGCTCTCGGCCTCGATCGGCGGTGGCCTGACCTCCTTCACCACCGCGCAATCGCTGGGCTCGGGCGAATGGGTCTGGTCCGGCACCTTCGGCGCCACCACCTACAACAACGAACTCGAACCCGGCGAATACGTCCTCGCCACCAACGGCAACGTCTATTTCGTCCCCGATCTCGGCCCGGTGTCGACCCTCGCCTCGGGCGAGGCGGTCGATGCCCCCTATTACTCGCCCATCAACAAGGTGCAGGGCACCAATGGCGCCGACGACATCGACGCGGCCTTCACCGACGCCAACGGCAACTCGGTCGACAGCGGCGCGGGCTCCGGCCCCGACGGCAATGGCGACGAGGTGCGCGCCAAGGGCGGTGAAGACACGGTCGATGCCGGGCTCGGCTCCGACACGGTCTGGGGCGGCTCCGGCGCCGACCTGATCGACGGCGGCGAGGGAGACGACATCCTCTTCGGCGATAACGGCACGCCCGCCACCGAATCGCTCAACTGGTATGCCGAGGGGCGCGACGGCGACGATCTGTCGAACTTCACCCAGACCACGGGCCGCGTCGATGTCTCGGTCTCTTTCTCCGATGACGGCAACAACAACCCCCGCTTCGAGGTCGCAACCGACCAGGAGATCTATGTCGCTCCCGGCGACCCGCAAAGCGATCACTCCTCGCTCTATCTCTACGGCAATGGCGGCGGCGCGACCTCGACCACCACGATCGATTTCGCTGCCAACGCCGCTTACGATGTCGAGGACGAGGTGAGCTACGTCATGTTCCGCCTCAACGATGTCGATACCGGCAGCCACCGCGACGTGATCACCGTCAACGCCTTCGACGCGGCCGGAATCCCCGTCGACGTCGTGCTGACCGTCACCCCCACCGCCAGCGGTCAGGATATCGTCTCCGGCAACACCGTCACCGCCGGCAATCTCGGCGGCAATGCCGATGACGCCGTGGGCTCCGTCCTGGTCGAGATCGCGGGCCCGGTGCAAAGCATCGAGATCATCTATTCCAACGCGCAGTCGAACGTGCAGGTCGTGCATGTCAGCGACATCTTCTTCACCCCCATGAACCGCCCCGGCGGCAACGACACGATCGATGGCGGCGCGGGCGACGACGTGCTCTCGGGACAGGCGGGCGATGATCTGCTCTCGGGCGGCGAAGGCGCCGACAACGTCACCGGCGGCACCGGCGACGACACGATCCAGGCGGCCGAGGGCGACAGCGTCGATGGCGGCGATGGCGACGACCTCTTCCAGCTGACCGACCTGGGCGAGGCCGGCAGCGGCACGATCCAGATCCTCGGCGGCGAGGGGGACGAGAATGCGGGCGACACGCTCGCCCTCGGCCCGGATGCCGATTACACCACCCTGACGCTCACCACCGACGACCCCGATGAAAAGGCCGGCACGGTCGAGATGGCCGACGGCACCATCGTCTCCTTCTCGGGGATCGAGAACATCATCTGCTTCACCCCCGGCACCCTGATCCTCACCGCCGCGGGCCCGCGCCCGGTGGAAACGCTCGGCCGCGGCGACCTGATCGTGACCCGCGACGAGGGGCTCAAGCCCCTGCGCTGGGTCGGCCAGCGCAGCATCGCGGCCCAGGGCCGCTTCGCCCCGATCGAGATCGACCCCACCCTGCTGCCGGGCGCCACCGCGCCGCTCCTGGTCTCGCCGCAGCACCGGATGCTCTGGTCCGGCCCGCAGGCGCAGCTTCTTTTCGGGACGGCCGAAGTGCTGGTCTCCGCGCATCACCTGCTGGGCCAGCCCGGCGTGCGCAGCCGCCCCGGCGGGATGGTCACCTATCTGCACCTCATGCTCGACCGGCACGAGGTCATCTATGCCAATGGCGCCGCCAGCGAGAGCTTCTTTCCCGGCGATGCCGCCCTCGACGCGCTGTCGGACCAGGGGCGCGAGGAGCTTTTCGCGCTCTTCCCCGAACTGCGCAGCCATACCGTGGGATTCGACGAGACCGCGCGGCTCTGCCTGCGCGCGCACGAGGCGCGGCTGCTGGCAGCCTAGATCAGGCGGATTTCTGAAGCGCGGGCTTGCCCCCGCAGGCGACCCATTCCCGGACCGCCTCGCCAAAGGCGCGGAACAGCGGGCGCGAGACCGGGTCGTTGGTGGCGTCGTATTCCGGATGCCACTGCACCGCCAGCGTGAAGCCTGCCGCGCCGTCCACATGGATCGCCTCGGGCGTGCCATCGGGCGCATAGCCGTCGATCACGATGCGCCGCCCCGGCGTCTTGATCCCCTGCCCGTGCAGCGTGTTGGTCATCACCTCGCGCGCCCCGAACAGGCGGTGGAACACGCTCCCCTCCTCCAGCGTCACGACATGGCGCAGGGCGAATTTCTCCTCCAGCGTGCCGTCGGGCGGCATCCGGTGGTTCATCCGTCCCGGCAGGTCGCGGATCTCGGGGTAAAGCGTGCCGCCCATCGCCACGTTGACCTCCTGGAAACCGCGGCAGATCCCCAGAAAGGGCTGCCCCCGCTCCACGCAGGCCCGCACCAACGGCAGGGTGATCGCGTCGCGCGCCCGGTCATGCGCACCATGCGCCTCGGTCCAGTCCTCGCCATATTCCTCGGGATGCACGTTGGGGCGCCCCCCGGTCAGAAGGAACCCGTCGCAGGTTTCCAGCAATTCCTCGACCGAGACATAGCGCGGATCCGACGGGATCAGCAGCGGCAGGCAGTCCGACACATTCGCCACCGCGTCCGAGTTCATCGTCCCCCCCGCATGGGTGGGATACTGGTCGTTGATCAGATGCGAATTGCCGATGATCCCGACGATTGGCCGCGCCATGTGCTCTCCAAGCGAAAACAAGCTGTCGCCCGACACTATAGCGCGCGCGCCCCGGCTTCAACGGGCGGCGCTCTCCGTCAGGGCGCAGGCGCTTGTTCAGATGCGCACAGCACCAAACCGCATACCCGTCGCGGTGCGCGCCTGCACCAAGCCGCCACCGCTACGCGCCCCGCATCCCGAGAAATCCGCGTCCGTTTCACAAAGCTGGCCCAATCTTCTGCCAGGAAGGCCCAAGATTTCAACGCGTGAGGGATCAACATGACCGACCTGACCTCCGGCCCCCGCCCGTGGCCCGCCCGCGCAGCGCGCAATTGGGAGATGACCGGAGCCGAAACCGTCCTCGTGCCTCTGGTGGGCCTTCTCGCGCTTGCCTGCGTGGCGATCGCCGCCGCGACCGGACAGGCCGTGGCCTGGGCCGGGTTCGCCGCCGGGGCCGCGCCCGCGATCGGCCTGTTCCTGGTCGGGCTCTACATCCGCGCGCAGAAATCCGCGCCGCGCCTTGCCAGGCTGGCCACCGCGAACGCCATCTATTTGGGCTTCACCGCCACCACCACGTTGTTGATATATCTCCGCTTCCCGGTCTCGGGGCCGCTTCTGGACACCCAGCTGATGGCCATGGACGCGGCGCTGGGATATTCCTGGCCCGACTTCGTGGCCGCCATCGCCGACTGGCCGCTTGCCGCCCGGGCGCTGCGTTACGTCTATGTCAGCTCGCTGGCACAGCTCTTCCTGCTGGTGGGCTATCTCGCACTCAGCGGACGCGACAAGGCGCTGGACGGGGTTCTTCTGACGGGCAGCATCAGCCTGGTGATGACGACACTCGTCTGGTGGATCGCGCCCAGCGTGGGACCGTCGGCCTTCCACAGCATACCCGCGGAAACCGAACGCGCGATGATGCTCGTCACCGATGCGGCCTATGGCGCGGAATTGCGTCACCTGGTCGAAAACGGCCTGCCCGTGATCACCGCCTCCGATATCGTCGGCACCATCGCCTTCCCGTCCTATCACACCGTGATGGCGCTGCTCGTGGTATGGTTCCTGCGCGGCACACCGGTCTTTCTGCCCGCCTTGCTGCTCAACTCGGCGATGGTGCCCGCCATCCTGTCGCATGGCGGACATCACCTGGTGGACATGGCCGGCGGCATCGCCGTCTTCGCAGCCGCCACCTGGCTGGCCGCGCGTATCGGCCGCGCGCGCCGGGACCGGTAGAGGCCAAGGCTGCGCCGCCTACTGCGCCCGCATCGCCTTGCGCCCCGCCCCGCGCCCGGCACGGCGAGATCGCCATGCCGGTGCTTTCGCCTTGCTCGCAATATCCTCGGGGTGAGCAGGCTTCCCGAGAACCCTCCGGGAGAGCGTTTTGCCCTCGAACGGGCGGGAGCCCCGGGAATTGCCCCGCAGGCTCAAGAGGGGGCGACCAGCCCCCTCCGCACCCTCTCAGCCCCGCGCCGCCTTCAGTTCCAGCCGCCGCGCATGCAGCACCGGCTCGGTATAGCCCGAGGGCTGCACCCGCCCCCTGAACACCAGGTCGCAGGCCGCCTGAAAGGCGATCCCGTCGAAATGCGGCGCCATCGGCCTGTATGACGGATCGCCCGCGTTCTGCGCGTCGACCTTGGCGGCCATCTTGCGCATCGCCTCCATCACGCGGCCCTCCTCGACCACGCCGTGATGCAGCCAGTTGGCCAGCGCCTGGCTTGAGATGCGGCAGGTCGCGCGATCCTCCATCAGGCCCACATCGTTGATGTCCGGCACCTTGGAGCATCCCACCCCCTGGTCCACCCAGCGCACCACGTAGCCCAGGATGCCCTGCGCATTGTTCTCGATCTCGCGCGCGATCTCCTCTCCCGACAGGTTGCGCCCCGTCATCACAGGGATGGTCAGCAGATCCTCCAGCGTGCCGCGCGCGCCGCCGGCCTTGAGGCGGTCCTGCACCTCGTGCACGTTCACCTTGTGGTAATGCGTGGCATGCAGCGTCGCGGCGGTGGGCGACGGCACCCAGGCGCAGGTCGCGCCGGCCTCCAGGTGGCCGATCTTGGCCTCCAGCATCGCGCCCATCCGGTCGGGCATGGCCCACATGCCCTTGCCGATCTGCGCGCGCCCCTTCAGCCCGCAGGCCAACCCGATATCCACGTTGCGATCCTCGTAGGCGGCGATCCAGGCGGTGTTCTTCATCTCGCCCTTGGGCAGCATCGGCCCGGCTTCCATCGAGGTGTGGATCTCGTCGCCGGTCCGGTCGAGGAAGCCCGTGTTGATGAAGGCCACCCGGTCTTTCGCCGCGCGGATGCATTCCTTGAGGTTGACGCTGGTGCGCCGTTCCTCGTCCATGATGCCGATCTTGACCGTGTTGCGCGCCAGCCCAAGGATATCCTCGACCATGTCAAAGGTCCGGACGGCGAAATCCACCTCTTCCGGCCCGTGCATCTTAGGCTTGACCACGTAGACGGACCCGGCGACCGAATTGCCGCCCTCGGATTTCAGGTCATGCATGGCGATCATCACCGTGACCAGCGCATCCATCAGCCCCTCGCCGATCTCGCGCCCCTCGGCATCCAGAACGGCGGGGTTCGTCATCAGGTGCCCCACATTGCGCACCAACAGCAGCGAGCGGCCCTTGAGCACGCCCGCGCCGCCACCCGCGGCGGTGTAGGCGATGTCGTCGTTCAGCACGCGGGTAAAGCTCTTGCCGCCCTTGGTGACCTCTTCGGCCAGGTCGCGCTTCATCAGGCCCAGCCAGTTGCCATAGGCCAGCACCTTGTCCTGCGCATCGACGCAGGCCACCGAATCCTCGCAATCCATGATGGTGGACAGCGCCGATTCCAGCGTGATGTCGTCGATACCGGCCCGGTCGGTCTTGCCGATGGCGCCGTCTCGGTCGATCTCGATGATCGCGTGCAGCCCGTTGTTGCGCAGGATCACGCGGCCCGGATCGCCTGCCGCGCCGACATACCCCTCGAACTGCTCCGCCTGCCGCAGCGCGGGGGTTACCCCGTCCTCCACGCTCAGGCTCTCGACATCCGCCCAGCTTCCCTCGGCCAGCGGGAAATGCGCATCCAGAAAGTCCCGCCCCCAGGCGATCACCCGCGCGCCCCGTTCGGCATCGTAACCACCGCCCGCGGGCAGGTCGCCCATGGCATCCGTGCCGTAAAGCGCGTCGTAAAGCGATCCCCAGCGCGCATTCGCGGCATTCAGCGCAAAGCGCGCATTGGTGATCGGCACCACCAGCTGCGGCCCCGGAACCTCCGCGATCTCGGGATCGACATTGGCCGTGCCGATCTCGAAATCCTCTCCCTCGGGCAGCAGGTACCCGATCTCTTCCAGAAAGGCGCGGTACGCTGCAGCGTCATGCGGGCGCTCGCGCCGTTCCATGTGCCAGGCGTCGATCTTGCCCTGGATCTCGGCTCGCTTGGCCAGCAGCGCCCGGTTCTCGGGGCCAAGTTCCGTCACCATCCGCTCCAGCCCGGCCCAGAAGGCCTGGGGCTCCACCCCGGTGCCGGGCAGCGCGCGCGCCTCGATGAAATCCTTCAGCTCCGCCGCGACCTGCAAGCCGCCGATTCCGATCCTGTCGCTCATATGGGCCTCCCAAACATCCGGGTTTCGTTGACCCTGATCTACGGGAAAAGTTTCCTATCGGCAACATCACTGGTAAGATGACTTTACCAATACGGCGACAGGACTTTCAAACCTGGTTTGAAGATCCCTGTCCGCTTCGACATCTTTTCGAACAATACCGCACCGTCTCCCAGTCACGCGCCCATTTGCGCCGCCAGGTGAAAGGCCGCCCACACGCCGCGCAAAGCTTCTGCGGCAGGTCCGATTTTCGACGCATCTTCGGCATCCGTCCCTCCCTCACGGGTCAAAGTTAGGACGGCGCCCGGCCTGAAACAGGCCGGGCCGGGACCGGAAAAATTTTGTACAAAACGGTCAATGGCACCTGGAACCGAGGTACAAAACGGTCAATTCGCCGGTGTCACAGCCCCAGCTTGGCCGCGACGATCTCGTTCACGGCCTTTGGATTCGCCTTGCCGCCGGTGGCTTTCATCACCTGCCCGACGAACCAGCCCGCCAGTTTCGGGTTCGATTGCGCCTTCTCGACCTGTGCCGGATTGGCGGCGATGATCTCGTCCACCGCGGCCTCGATGGCACCAGTGTCGGTCACCTGCTTCATCCCGCGTTTCTCAACGATTTCAGCAGGTTCCCCGCCTTCGTTATAGACGATCTCGAACAGGTCCTTGGCGATCTTGCCGCTGATGTCGCCCTTGGCAATCAGGTCGATGATGCCGCCCAGCTGCGCGGGCGTGACCGGGCTTTCGGTGATATGGCGGTCATCCTTCTTGAGCCGTCCGAACAGCTCGTTGATGACCCAGTTCGCCGCCGCCTTCCCGTCGCGTCCAGCCGCCACGTTCTCGAAATAGGCGGCCGATTCCACCTCCGCCGTCAGCACCGAAGCGTCATAGTCCGTCAGCCCGAAGTCATTGATAAAGCGTGCCTTTTTGTCGTCCGGAAGCTCCGGAAGATTGGCCGCGATGTCGTCGATCCAGGCCTGCTCGATCTCCAGCGGCAGCAGGTCGGGATCTGGGAAATAGCGGTAATCATGAGCCTCTTCCTTCGACCGCATCGACCGTGTCTCGCCCTTGTCGGGATCGTAAAGCCGCGTCTCCTGCACGACCTTGCCGCCGCCTTCGATGATCGCGATCTGGCGTTTCGCCTCGATTTCAATCGCTTGCTGGATGAAGCGCATGGAGTTCATGTTCTTGATCTCGCAACGTGTGCCAAGATGCGAGAAATCCTGCGTTTCCATGTATTTCTCATAGGCGCCGGGCAGGCAGACCGAGACGTTCACATCGGCCCGCAGGTTGCCGTTCTGCATGTTGCCGTCGCAGGTGCCGAGATAGCGCATGATCTGCCGCAGCTTCGCGATGTAAGCTGCTGCTTCTTCAGGGCTTCTGATGTCCGGGCGGCTCACGATCTCCATCAGGCAGACGCCGGTGCGGTTGAGATCGACAAAGGACATGTGCGGGTCCATGTCGTGGATCGACTTGCCCGCGTCCTGCTCCATGTGGATGCGCTCGATCCGAACCCGCCGCGCGGTGCCGTCGCCAAGCTCGACCAGCACTTCGCCTTCGCCCACGATGGGATGATAAAGCTGGGAAATCTGGTATCCCTGCGGCAGGTCGGGATAGAAATAGTTCTTGCGGTCGAAGGCCGATTTCAGGTTGATCTCGGCCTTCAGGCCAAGCCCCGTGCGCACCGCCTGTTCGACGCAGAACTCGTTGATAACGGGCAACATTCCCGGCATCGCGGCATCCACGAAAGAGACGTTGGAGTTGGGCTCCGCCCCGAATTTCGTCGAGGCGCCCGAAAAAAGCTTGGCGTTGGAACTGACCTGGGCATGGACTTCCATCCCGATCACCAGTTCCCAATCATGCTTGGCACCGGCAATCGTTCGGGGCTTCGGGGTCTCGTAGGTCAGGTCCAGCATCTCGCGTCTCTTCGCTTGAGTTCGACCCGCGTTCTAGGCAGCGCGCGGCCCAAGGGCAAGGGCCAATGCTGGCGCGCGGGTGCTCCCGCCGATCGCGGGTGCATCGAGGATGCCCCGCGTTCGTTGGGCATGGCGCCGCACGTACCGCGCGGCGCGGGTGTGTCAGGGCGCACGTTTCCTCCATGCTCGACCCGCCGCGCGCCGCAGGCGCGCGGCCCGGCCCAACGCTTCGCGGCGCATCTCCGATGCGGCTCGAAGGGGCGGGAGAGCCGGCCCCTGCCAGTCAGGCCGGGTCGAATTTCGGACCATTCTCGGTGAAAGTCACGCGCAGGCCCTCGCGGATCTCGTCGCGGAACTGGTCAGCGATCGCCTGAAGCGCGTCGGCGCGCCCGCGGGCGGCAAACCGGCGGGGCGAGGCGACGATCAGGCTGTTGTCGTAGCCTTCGGCGGCATGTGCCCAGATCAGTGGATGCAACTCGCTCACATGATCGCGGATCAGCCAGCGCGCCGCGGCGCAGATCCGCGTCCGCGCCAGATCCGCCCGCTCGTCGAGGCCCATTCCGGCCCGTAACGTCACCGCGCAATAGGCCGCAAGGCGGTTGATCGTGGCCTGGTCGGGCCTGCGGCGGACGATATCCTGCAACCCGTCGGTGAAGAATTCCACGTCGACCTGCGCACAGGCTTCGTCATCCTGGGCGATGGCGTCGAAGCAGACCCAGGTATAGCCGCCCGCACCCCAGACCTTCTCGGTCCTTGCCGCGGTACGGCGCGCCTCGAGTTCAATGCTGGCGTGGCTGCCGAACCATTGCGGCAACATGTGACACCCGAGCGCGCGCATCGGGCGCGGATTGGTCGGATCGAGGTCGATGAGCACCTCGTAGGCATCGGCCAGGCCCGCGGCGGGCAGACGGCGGCCGGAATGCAGGGCGCAGCGCGCGGCGGCAAGGATCGGGCTTGCCGTCGCTGCCTGCATGTGCGGAGCGAGCAAGTCCGCCGCGCGATCGAAATGTGCGGCGCTGCGCGCTCGGTTCAGGCGGGGCAGGATGGTGTCCCACCCCTTGCCGCGCCAGGCCCAGGCGATGTCGATATGCGCCAGGGCGATCACCAGGGCGATCATCGGGTCGTCGCGATGCCCGCGCCGGATCTGCTCGAAGGAAAGGATGCCCTGGATCAGCGGTGTACTGTTTGCCGGAGCCCCTTCGGCGATGGCGTGTTCGACCGCGCGCACCACGTCGGACCGTGCACCGTAGGCCAGGAGATCGGCGACCGGGGTACCGCCGGGCGTCTTGCTTCGGGCTCCGTCCGCGTCGCGCAATTCATTGGCCAGTTCGTCCCAACGCTCCTGCCGTGCAAGAAATTGTCCACGCGCGATCGTCTCCTGGCTGATCCTGTCATCGGCGTTTTCAAGAGCCACAGGGATCGACAGGTGATCCTCGACCCGGCGGTTCGTGCGAACGGATCGCGAATGATCGGCAGGGGATGAGAACAATCTGGCGCGGAGTGTGCCGATCGCTCGGCGGGTGGTATTCAGCATATCTGGCAAGAGGACCTTAACGACTTCGGGGTGCTGCGAAAATGCAGGGCCATTTGGGCGCAATCGTGACGCTGCTTGGGTATCGCCGGCCCGATTTCGGGGCAGATGTGCCGGATCGGCAGGCCTCTGCCTAGAAGGTGGCGAAATGGTGCCGTTCGACCTTGAGCCCGCGCGCCTCCAGTTCGGATTCGAAGGCGCGGTGGGGCGGCGTGGCCTCCTGCGGCAGGCGCACGCGCTTGCCGTCGCGCAGGATCAGCGTGACCCGGACCGAGAAATCCCACCGCGTGTCGAAGCGCAGCCGCTCGATCTCGGCCAGGTCGACCGCCCCTTCGCGACGGCCGGTGAACCAGTGCAGGCGGGTCTCGTCCAGGTCCATTCCGGCGGCGGAATCGGTCCAGATGTCCCAGACAAGCGGGACAACCGGCAAGGCAAGCAGGACCAGCAGCCACCACGCCGCGCCGAATGCCAGGCCAGGCGCGGCCAAACCGGCAAGCCACAGGATGACGATGGTCAGGCTGCGCGGCGAACGGTTGCGGCGGATGAACCGCAATGGCGCCATCAGCGCCCGCCGGTCACGTCGAGCGTGGTGCCCGTGATGTAGGAGGCCTCCCCCGACAGCAGGTAAAGGATCGCGCGGGCGACCTCCTCGGCACTGCCCGCGCGTTTCATCGGCACGTTCGGTACAAGGCGCGCCAACCGGTCGGGTTCGCCGCCCTTGGCATGGATCCCGGTCTCGATCAGGCCGGGACGCACCGCGTTGACGCGAATGTTCTCGGCCGCCACCTCGTCGGCGAGCCCCTTGGTGAAGGTATCGATCGCGGCCTTGCTGGCGGCGTAGTCAACGAATTGGTTGGCCGAGCCCAGCCGGGCCGCAGCGGAGGAGATGTTGACGATGCTGCCGCCCTCTGCCTGCGCCTGCATCCGCAGGACGGCCTCCTTCGCGACCAGCATGGCGCCGATCACGTTGACGTCGAACATGCGCCGCAGCCGGGCGTGGGTCAGGTCGGTCACCCGGGCGGTCTGGTCCACGATACCGGCGTTGTTCACCAGCCCGTCCAGCCGGTCGAACCCCGCATCAAGCACGCCGAAGATCTGCGCGATCTGGTCGGGATCTGCCACGTCCCCGGGGCAGAGCACGGTGCGCGCGCCGCAGGCCTCGGCCTCCTGCGCGACGGCTTCGGCCCCTGCCCGGTCGGTGCGATAGTTCAGCGCCAGATCCCAGCCACGCGTTGCCGCCAGCCGGGCCGTCGCCGCACCGATGCCGGCACTTGCACCCGTGACGAGGAGAACCCTGCGCATGGCTCAATCCCCCCGGATGCGCGAGATCATCTCGGTCGTGTCGCGCGACAGGTCGGGCGCGGCGGCGATGCGGTCGAGCTGTTCCCTGACCAGTGCCTGCCGGCCGGCATCGTATCGTTTCCAGGTCTGGAACGGCGAGCACATGCGCGCGGTCGTCTGCGGGTTCACCGGGTCGAGACGCAGCAGCCAATCGGCCAGAAGCCGGTAGCCTGCGCCGCTTTCATGATGAAAGCCCGCATGGTTCATCGCCAGCGCCCCCAGCACGGCACGGAAACGGTTGGGGTTCTTCCAGTTGAAATCGGGATGCTGGGTCAGGCGCGCGGCGATATCGGCGGCCTGGTCGGGATCGGCGAGCGAAGCCTGGAGGGCGAACCACTTGTCCATCACCAGGCGATCATCCTTCCACTGGTCGTAGAAGGCCGTGACCTGCTCCTCGCCCTTGCCGGCGCGGATCAGCGCGCCGAGGGCCGCAAGCTGCAGCGTCATGTTGTCGGCACGCCCGTATTCCTGCGCGGCCAGCGCGCCGCCATCCAGCCGGGTGGTCAGGCTCAGCACGGCGCCGCCCAGCGCGCGCTTGCCCGCCTGCGCGGCATCGGGACTGTAGGGCGCGTCGACCTGCGCCTCGGCATGGAGGCGCGGCAGCAGGTCCTGCATGTGCGCGGCCATCGTGTGGCGCAGCGTCTCGACCGCGCGCCAGATCGCCATCGGGTCGGGGGTGTGGCCGCGCTCATGCAGGGACGATGCCAGTTCGGACTGTCCCGGCAGGCCCAGCATCAGCGCGCGGTAGGCCGGGTCGAGCGTGTCGTCCCGCATCACCGCCTGTACCCCGTCGAGATAGG
This sequence comes from uncultured Paracoccaceae bacterium, assembly GCA_947500005.1. Lineage (GTDB taxonomy): Bacteria > Pseudomonadota > Alphaproteobacteria > Rhodobacterales > Rhodobacteraceae > Lutimaribacter_A. The sequence continues at coordinate 142,511 of CANMQJ010000004.1, forward strand.
CGGGCTCGGGTGTTGCGCCCCCTGTGATCATCGACAGCAGCGTTTCCATTGCCAGCGAACGGGCCGCCTCCCACCGGTTGAACGGGTCGGTGTCACGGGCCAGCAGAAAGGCGCGCTCCTCGGTAGTGGTGACCCGATCAAGGATCACGGGCGCTGAAAAGCCGCGCAGGATCGAGGGAATGGGCTTCGCCGAAAGCCCCTCGAACAGAAAGCTCTGCCGTTCCCCGGTCAGCTCCAGAACCTGCGTCTCGCGGACCTCGTCGCCATTGGGTCCAAGCAGGCCCACCGCCACCGGGATCACCTGCGGGGCCTTGTCGGGCTGGCCGGGCGTGGGCGGCGTGTGCTGCGTGAGCGTCAGGGTATAGGAGCCGTCCTGCCACGCCTCCTCGACCTTAACGCGCGGCGTGCCAGCCTGGCTGTACCAGCGTTTGAACTGCGACAGGTCGCGGCCCGTCACGTCCTCGAACACCTTGAGCCAGTCCTCGATCGTGCAGGCCTGCCCGTCATGGCGCGCGAAATAGAGGTCGAGCGCCTCGGCATAGGCGGCATCGCCCACCAGCCGCTTGAGCATCCCGATCACCTCGGCGCCCTTTTCATAGACGGTCGCGGTGTAGAAGTTGTTGATCTCCTGAAAGCTCTCGGGTCGCACCGGATGGGCCAGCGGGCCGTTATCCTCGGGGAACTGGCGGGAGCGCAGGTCGATCACGTCGCCGATCCGCTTGACCGGGGCCGAGCGCATGTCGCTGGTGAACTGGCTGTCGCGATAGACGGTCAGCCCCTCCTTGAGGCAGAGCTGGAACCAGTCCCGGCAGGTGATGCGGTTGCCGGTCCAGTTGTGAAAGTATTCATGCGCGATGATCGCCTCGATCCGCTCGAAATTGGCGTCGGTGGCCGTTTCCGGGCTGGCCAGCACGGCGGCGGAGTTGAAGATGTTCAGCCCCTTGTTCTCCATCGCGCCCATGTTGAAATCGTCCACGGCGACGATGTTGAACACCTCGAGGTCGTATTCGCGGCCATAGACCTCCTCGTCCCAGCGCATGGATTTCTTCAGCGCCTCCATCCCGAAGGCGCATTTGTGCTCGTCTCCGGGCCGCACCCAGAGGTTCAGGGCCACCTTGTCGCCCGAAGCGGTGGTGAAACTGTCGGAATGGGCGATCAGATCGCCCGCGACCAGCGCGAAGAGATAGGCCGGCTTGGGCCAGGGATCGGTCCATTCCACCCAGCCCTCTCCGCTTGCGGTCTGGTTGCCGTTCGACAACATGACGGGCAGATCGCCGTTGATCCGGACGGTGAAGGTGCTCATCACGTCGGGCCGGTCGGGGTAGAAGGTGATCTTGCGGAACCCTTCGGCCTCGCATTGCGTGCAATACATGCCGTTCGACATGTAGAGTCCTTCGAGCGCGGTGTTGTTGGCCGGGTCGATCTCGACCTCCGATTCCCACAGGAAGGGTCCGTCGGGCACCGCGCAGGTGAGGCCCAGATCGGTCAGGTCTGGCGTGACCTCTTTCCCGTCGATGCGGGCGCGGATCAGCTTGAGCCCCTCGCCATGCAGAAAGAAGGTCCGGTCGCTTGCCTCGGGGTTCGGCTGGAACGCGATACGCGCGGTCACGCGCGTGGCGTTCGGCGAAAGATCGAAGCTCAGCGCAACGCTGTCCACGAGATATCCGAACGGGGTGTAATCCTTGAGATAGATGGTCGTGGGGGTCGCGTCGCGCATTCTGTCTCGCTCCTTCCGAAAGCTGGGGGGACGTTAGGAAACTCGTCTCCGGGCCGCAAGCGGGCTTTGCCCTCCGGCGGAGATCGCGGTCTGGTGCCGATCCCGGACGATCTGCCGCGCGGCTCTGGTCAAGTTGCCCCCTGCCCGGTTATATGCGGGCGCGAGAGAGCAGAGAGGCACCGCATGACCCGTTATGAGTACAAGGTCGTTCCCGCGCCCACCAAGGGTATCAAGGCCAAGGGCGTCAAGACGCCCGAGGGGCGGTTCGCGCTGACCGTCGAACAGCTCTTGAACGAGATGGGCGCGGCGGGCTGGGAGTTCCAGCGGGCCGAGCTTCTGCCCAGCGACGAACGATCGGGCCTGACGGGGTCGGTGGTGAACTGGCGCAACGTGCTGGTGTTCCGGCGTGCGCTGGGAGCGATGGCCGAGGATGTCACACCCGATGTCACGCCCACGCTTGAAGCCCCCTCCTCCGAGGTCAAGCAGGACCACCCACCCACGCCCGGCCTGCGCCCGGTGCCGGGGCCTGCGGCCTTCGAGGCACCCAAGCCGATCCACCAGGATGCGGACGAACCGCCGCTGCGGGTCGTCGCATCGAACAGGCAGAAGGAAGACGCGCCACGCGAGAATCCCGACCACGCAGAAGGCGAGACCCCCGTGTCCGAAGAGACCGAAGAGCGCCCGCGGGATTGAGCCGGCTCAGGCGTCGAGGTCGAGGGACAGCGCGTGGATGCGCGGCACCAGGTCGCCCAATGCCTCATGCACCGCGCGGTGCCGCTGGAGCCGGGTCTTGCCGGCGAAGGCCACGCTGCGAATGCGTACGTTGAAATGGCTTTCGCCACCTTCTACATAGCCCGCGTGGCCGCGATGGCGCTCGCTGTCGTCGACCACCTCGAGTTCACGGGGGTCGAAGGCGGATTTCAGCCGGTTACGGATTTCTTCTATGATGCTCATGCCTGCCTCTGCACAACGGGTCGGAAAAATCTTGGCCCACCCTCTTCTATCTTCGGCCCGGTAGACTAAACTGCTGCCTCCGAGTCGAAAAGACACCTTCGCAAGGATGAGTGCCATGGCCAAACCAGACCCTTTCGGGTTCGATATGTCCGTCTCCTCTGCCAAGAAGAAGAATCCGCGTGGGCGGCGTGGCATGTCGGGAGCGTCCGAAACATCGGTCCGCGTCTGCGACCACGAGGGCTGCGACGCGCCGGGCAAGTACCGCGCGCCCAAGGCGCCCGACGTGCTGGACGATTACTTCTGGTTCTGCCAGCAGCATGTACGCGAGTACAACAACAAGTGGAATTTCTTCGAGGGCACAACAGAGGCCGAACTGAACGCCCAGATGTCCAAGGACAAGGTCTGGGAGCGGACGACCAAGCCGCTGGGCGACCCCGAGGCGCGCGCCTGGGCGCGCCTGGGCATCGAGGACCCGCACCAGGTGCTGGGCCAGAACGCGACCAAGAATCCCGGCCGCAACGGCAACGGCGGCGGCAAGCGGTTGCCCCCCACAGAGCGGCGCGCGATCGAGATCCTCGAAGCCAAGGACAACTGGAGCAAGGCCGAGGTGCGCAAGGCCTACAAGAAACTCATCAAGGTGCTGCATCCCGACATGAACGGCGGCGATCGCAGCCAGGAAGAGCAGTTGCAAGAGGTCGTCTGGGCCTGGGACCAGATCAAGGATAGCCGCAACTTCAAGTGAGGCGCATCGGAGGTCCGTTTCCGGCTCAGGTCAGCAGAAGGTCCACCTGTCGCATGATCTCGTCTACGCAGTCGTGAACGGACATGCCGTGGAAAACCGCAGGCCTGAGACCCGTCGTGTAGATCGCGAAGATCGCACTGGTCGCGCGCTGTATGTCGAGAGCCTTGCGAAATTCACCGGATAGGGCCCCCTCGTCGAGAACATCTCGGCCACGGCGCGCAGCTTCTGATGCCTTGAACACCGTTGTCCTGTTGACGCAAGGGCGGGCCGGCGGCGGCCTCCGCAAGGCGCGCGAGATCTCCTCTGCGGGGCGATTGCGCCAAAGGCCGGTGACCCGGCATACGAGAGCGCATGCCGGGTCGGGCGACACGGTCACATGGTAGGGAGAAGGACCGTGTCGATCACGTGGATCACGCCGTTCGACTGGTCGACATCGGCAATGGTAACATTGGCGCGACGGCCACGTGGATCTTCGAGAACGATTTGGTCGCCTTCCATCATGGCCTTGAGCGTGCAGCCACCGACGGTGGGAATCGGATGCATTCCGCCATCGTCGCTGATCATGCCCATGATGGCGTCCGACATGGCGTCGGCCTGAACGACATGACAGGTCAGAACCTTTTGCAGCGCCGCCTTGTTCTCGGGCTTGAGGAGTTCTTCGACCGTTCCTGCCTGAAGCATCGCGAAAGCGTCGTCGGTGGGCGCGAAAACCGTGAACGGCCCCTCACCCGCCAGAGTGTCCACGAGGCCCGCGGCCTTGACGGCGGCGACGAGTGTTTCGTGATCGGCCGAGTTCACGGCGTTCTCGACGATGTTGCGATCCGCGTACATGGCGGCGCCGCCGACCATCGGGTTCTCGGCCCAGGCCGGCGCAAGGGTCACGGCGGCGAACGCGGCAGCGGCGGTCAATGTCTTGAAGTTCATGTCGGTACCTCCTTGATCATTCTCGATCTGTTGCAAGCGCATGGCCCTTTTGGTCACGGCTTGTGCATAGCTACGGGGGCACCCGGAAAAGAGTTTCGCCGGTGGTGATCCGATCCTGATCACGAAAGCGTGATCCACCAAGCACCGGCCCCGGCCGGGCCGACAGACGCAGCGCTAAGGGCGACGGAACAAACCGGCAGCGGCGTGGCCTTTCCCTTGCACGCCTGCGCGATATGTTGCACGAGGGAGCGGTGATTTCGGAAGGATCAGAGGCAGACTATGGCGGACGGCATGATTGGTATGAACGCGAAACCCACCGAAGAGATTTCGGTGAGCGAGGTTTTCGGCTTCGACACCCCGATGAAGGTCAAGGGCTTTGCCGAAGCCAGCGACCGCGTTCCCGCCATCGATTCGACCTACAAGTTCGATCCTGACACCACGCTCGCGATCCTGGCAGGTTTCGCCCATAACCGCCGCGTCATGATCCAGGGCTATCACGGTACCGGCAAGTCGACCCATATCGAACAGGTGGCCGCACGCCTCAACTGGCCGTGCGTTCGGGTAAACCTCGACAGCCACATCTCCCGGATCGACCTGATCGGCAAGGATGCGATCAAGCTGCGCGACGGCAAGCAGGTGACCGAGTTTCACGAGGGCATCCTGCCCTGGGCACTGCGCAACCCGGTGGCGATCGTATTCGACGAATACGATGCCGGCCGCGCCGACGTGATGTTCGTGATCCAGCGCGTGCTGGAGCATGATGGCAAGCTCACCCTGCTCGACCAGAACGAGATCATCACGCCGAACCCCTTCTTCCGCCTGTTCGCCACGGCGAATACTGTGGGCCTGGGCGATACTACCGGCCTCTATCACGGCGTGCAGCAGATCAACCAGGCACAGATGGACCGCTGGTCTTTGGTGGCCACTCTGAACTACCTCAGCCACGATGCCGAGACGACGATCGTTCTGTCCAAGGCCCCGCATTACAATACCGCGCAGGGCCGCAAGATCGTCAGCCAGATGGTGACCGTCGCCGACCTGACGCGCACGGCCTTCATGTCGGGCGATCTCTCGACGGTGATGAGCCCGCGGACGGTGATCAACTGGGCGCAGAATGCCGAGATCTTCCGCGACGTGGGCTATGCCTTCCGCCTGTCCTTCCTCAACAAGTGCGACGAGTTGGAGCGTCAGACCGTGGCGGAGTTCTACCAGCGCTGCTTCGACGAGGAACTGCCCGAAAGCGCGGCGAGCGTCTCGCTGGGCTGAGCCGACAACGTACCAACCTCGAAGGGCGCCCGGGTGGCGCCCTTTTCTCTTCACCGGACAGGAGGGACCAGGCGAAGGCGCCCCGGCCTCCGCTGACCTGCGGCGCAGGCCATCCGCGCGACGCGATTGCCGGGCGCTCTTTCTCGGGCTTCGTTGACAGTCTTGGCGGCGCGTTCCACGAAGGTACCGAGCCCAGGAGGACCAAGACATGCATATCGGATTGATCGGAGGGATCGGGGTCGCGGCGACGCTGGTCTATTACCAGCGCCTTGTGGCCGAGATCGAGGCGCGGGGCGCGCAGCCGGATATCACCATCGTTCATGCCGATGTGCACGAGCTGATCCGCAACAACCTGGCCGATGAGCGCGGGGCGCAGGCGCGCATCTATGCCCGCCTGCTGGACCGGCTGGCCGCGGCGGGGGCGGAGTGCGCGGCGATCACCTCGCTGGGCGGGCATTTCTGCTTCGATGAGACGGTCAGCCTCTCGCCGCTGCCGCTGGTCTCGGCGGTCGATCCATTGGACGCCCATTTCGTGGCCGAAGGGCTGGGCACCGTCGGGCTGCTGGGCACCCGCGTGGTGATGCGAACGAAACTCTACGGGCAATTGAAACAGACGCGGGCGGTGGCGCTTGAGGACGAGATCGACCGGCTGGGGCAGAGTTATCAGGAGATGGCGGTGGCCGGCCAGTGCAGCCCACATCAGCGCGACCTGTTCCTCGAGGCCGGGCGCCGCCTGATCCAGCAGGAGGGCGCCGAGGCGGTGGTGCTGGCGGGCACCGACCTGAACCTCGCCTTCGACGGGCACCCGCCGGGCTATCGCGTTGTCGACGCGCTGGACGTGCATGTCGACCTTCTGGCGCGGCTGGCCGCGGGTGAGGTGGAACTGACTGATGTGGCGCGCGGCGGGTGAGGGAATCCGCCCCGCCCCACTGGTCATCGCCCGGCGAGGGGTCTAGGTTGCGGGGCAAGACAGACGAGCGCAGGGTGCCATGAGCAAACCATCCGACAATCCCGCCGACCCGTTCAAGAAGGCGTTGGCCGAGGCCACCAAGGTGATGGCCGACGACTCGGAGCTGAATGTCAGCTACTCGGTCGATCCCTCGGGCCTGTCCGGCGACTCGATGCGCCTGCCGCAGGTCAGTCGACGGATGACCCGCGACGAGGTGCTGCTGGCGCGCGGCACGGCGGATGCGCTGGCCATGCATCGCAAGTATCACGACGATGGCGTTCATGCCCGCTATGCCCCGCCGGGAGACATGGCACGCGACCTTTACGAGGCGATGGAGACCGCCCGCTGCGAGGCGATGGGCGCGCGCGACATGCCCGGTACGGCCTCCAACATTGACGTGAAGATCACGCATGAGGCGATCCGGCGCGGCTATGACCAGGTCAAGGAGGCCTCCGAGGCGCCGCTGCCCGTAGCTGCAGGCTACCTGATCCGGCACTTGGCGACAGGCCGCGACCTGCCGCCGGGCGCGGCCAACGTGATGGACCTGTGGCGCGGCTTCATCGAGGAACAGGCCGGCGGCACGCTGGAGAACCTGCAGGAGATCCTGTCGGACCAGGCGGCCTTTGCCAAGTTCGCGCGGCAGGTGATCACCGATCTGGGCTATGGCGACCAGCTGGGCGACGACCCCGACCAGATGGACGAGGACCAGGACGACGAGGCGCAGGAAGACGCCGACGAGGAGCCCGATCCCGACAGCACTGGCCAGGATGACCAGGACGAACAGGACGCCGACGCCGATCCCGAACAGTCCCAGGAACAGCAGCAGGACGAAAGCCAGGCCCAGGTCTCGATGGACGAGATGTCCGATGACGAGTTGTCGGAAGAAGTCGAGATGCCCGATGGCGAGGCGCCGCTGGAGCCCCCCCCGCCGCCGTCGGCATCCGAGGCCGACCCGAATTACAAGGTCTTTCTGTCCACGCATGACGAGGAAATCTCGGCCGAGGAACTGGCCGAGCCGCAGGAACTGGAACGGCTGCGCGCCTATCTCGACCAGCAGCTGGAACCGCTCAAGGGTGCGGTCGGGCGGCTCGCGAACAAGCTGCAGCGGCGGCTTCAGGCGCAGCAGAACCGAAGCTGGGAGTTCGACAAGGAAGAGGGCGTGCTGGACGCGGGCCGCCTGGCGCGCGTTGTGGCAAACCCGACGACGCCGCTGTCATTCAAGGTCGAAAAAGACATGGAGTTCCGCGACACCGTCGTGACGCTGCTTCTGGACAATTCCGGCTCCATGCGCGGGCGCCCGATCTCGATCGCCGCGATCTGTGCCGACGTTCTGGCGCGCACGCTGGAACGCTGCGACGTGAAGGTCGAGATCCTGGGCTTCACCACCCGCGCCTGGAAGGGCGGGCAGGCGCGCGAGGCCTGGCTGAACGAGGGCCGCCCGCAGCAGCCCGGTCGCCTGAACGATTTGCGCCACATCGTCTACAAGAGCGCGGACGCGCCGTGGCGGCGGGCGCGGCCCAACCTGGGCCTGATGATGAAGGAAGGGTTGCTGAAGGAAAATATCGACGGAGAGGCGCTGGAATGGGCACATCGGCGGATGCTGGCGCGGCGCGAGCAGCGCAAGATCCTGATGGTGATCTCGGACGGCGCGCCGGTGGACGATTCTACACTCAGCGTGAACCCCGCGAATTACCTGGAAAAGCACCTGCGCGACGTGATCGCGATGGTCGAACGCCGCAAGCAGGTCGAACTGCTGGCGATCGGCATCGGCCATGACGTGACGCGCTATTACGACCGCGCGGTGACGATCACCGATGTCGAGCAGCTGGCCGGTGCGATGACCGAGCAGCTGGCCGCGTTGTTCGACAGCGACCCGCGCGCGCGGGCGCGCATCATGGGCATCCGGAACGTCAAGCGCGCCAGCTGACGCGTCCCTCAGGCCCGAGTAGCCGAGATCACGACCGACGGGATGGGAATCGTCCAATGCGGGCCGGTTCCGTGGGCGGCTCTTACGGCCTCGGCGACCGCTTGCCGAATAGCTTCGGCCCGGTCGGGCGGCTGCGGACGCAGCAGCGCCCCGCCTCGCGCGGTGCCATGCAGGAAGAGATCGAAAGGCGCATCGGACCGGTCGGCCTGCCAGCAACTCTCCACCCGCTCCAGCCGTGGCTGTTCGAAACCCGCCGCTTCCAGCGCGGGAAACGCCCGGTCGGGATCGGCGTAATCCGTTGCGCCCGGTCCGGGCGGCAGCGCAATGGAAGGGTCGCCGTGCCGGCCAATGGCGCCGAAGACGATGGCCAGCGCACTGTCAGGGACGTCCCCGGCCCAGACGGAATAGACAAACGGCGCACCGGGTTTCAGAAGGCGCGCGGCCTCGGCCATAGCGGCGGGCGGGTCGGGTAGATGCGGCATCCCGAACCCGATGGTGATCGCGTCGAAGGAGGCGCCGGGCAGCCCCGTATCCATCGCATCGGCCTCAACGAAGCGCGCGGCGGGCGCACGCTGGCGCGCCATCTCCAACATCGCGGGGGAAAAGTCGAGCGCGGTCACCTCTGCCCCCGTCGCGACGAGCCCTTCGGTCACGTTGCCCTGTCCGCAGCACATGTCCAGAACGCGCCGCCCCGGCCCCGCCCCGCTGGTCGCCACCAGCAGCGGCACGGCCATGTCCGATGCCCTTGCGAAATCGGCGGCGTAGTTGCGCGCGACGTCAGGGGTGGACCATTCACGCCGTTCGAGCGCGGCGAAATCCTCGGTCATTTCTGCCCCCCTGCCGGTTGCTGGGAGCCAAGTATACCATGGATCCCGCCCCCTGTCGCCGCGCCAGGGGTTGCACCCGATGCCCGAGTGCGGTTCTGTTGCGCGCATCCCGTCAACAGGAGACCTCCGCATGTTCCAGAGCTTTGCCGTCACCGCCCGCCCCGAGCAGGGACCGCCGCGCCTGGCCGCGCTGCGCGAGGAGATGGCGGTGGAGGGTCTGGACGGGTTCCTTGTCCCGCGTGCGGACGCGCATCAGGGCGAGTATGTCGCCCCGCGCGACGAGCGGCTGGCCTGGCTGACGGGGTTCACCGGCTCTGCCGGGTTCTGCGCGGTGCTGCGCGAGGCAGCGGGCGTGTTCATCGACGGGCGCTACCGCACCCAGGTCAAGCGGCAGGTCGCCCGGGAGTTCACTCCGGTGCCCTGGCCTGACGTCCAGTTGACCGGCTGGCTCAGGGAGCAGTTGCCGCAGGGCGGTCGTGTCGGGTTCGACCCGTGGCTGCATACACTGGGCGAAATCCGCGCGGCGGAAAAGGCGCTGGAGGGTTCGGGAATCGAACTGGTGCGCAGCCCGAACCTTGTCGACCGGGTCTGGAGCGACCAACCCTCGCCACCAGCCCAACCGGCGCGGCCGCATCCGATGGAATTCGCGGGCGAGAGCGCGACAAGCAAATGCGACCGGCTGGCGGCGGATCTGCTCAAGGCGGGTCATCGCGCTGCAGTGATCACCATGCCGGATTCGATCATGTGGCTGCTGAACATCCGCGGCGCCGACATTCCCCGCAATCCGTTGGCGCAAGGGTTCGCCGTGCTGCACGATGACGGGTATGTCGACCTCTACATGGACGCGCGCAAGATCGACGGGCTGGGAGAGCATCTGGGCGATCGCGTCGTGGCGCATCCTCCCGAAACCTTTCTGGGCGCGCTCGACGCATTGTCGGGGCCGGTGCGGGTCGATCCGGCCAGCGTGCCGCAGATCGTGGCCGACGTGCTGGGCGGGCGGCTGGCCGAGGGCGCCGATCCCTGCGCCCTGCCCAAGGCGAAAAAGAATGCCTCCGAGATCGAGGGAACGGCCGAGGCGCATCTGCGCGACGCGGTGGCGATGGTGGACCTGCTCAGCTGGCTCGACGCGCAGGAACCGGGGAGCCTGACCGAGATCGCCGTGGTCACCCGGCTGGAGGAATGCCGCCGGCGGGACAATGTGTTGCAGGACATCTCTTTCGAGACCATCGCCGGAACCGGCCCCAACGGCGCAGTGATGCATTACCGCGTAACGGAAGAAAGCGACGGCCGGCTGGAGGACGGGCATCTGCTGGTGCTCGACTCGGGCGGTCAATACCTCGACGGGACCACCGACATCACCCGCACCATCGCCATCGGCGAGGTGGGCGAGGAGGAGAAGGCGTGCTTTACCCGCGTGCTCAAGGGGATGATCGCCATGTCCATGCTGCGCTGGCCTGCGGGGCTGGCCGGCCGTGACATCGAATGCGTGGCGCGGATGCCGCTGTGGCTGGCCGGGCAGGATTTCAACCACGGCGTAGGCCACGGCGTTGGCACCTATCTGAACGTTCACGAGGGCCCCCAGCGCCTGTCAAAAGTCAGCCATGTCCCGCTGGAGCCCGGGATGATCCTGTCCAACGAACCGGGATATTACCGCGAGGGCGCGTTCGGCATCCGGATCGAGAACCTGGTGGTGGTCGAAGAGGCCCCGGCCCTTCCGACCTCGGACCCCGAGCGCGCCATGCTTCACTGGCGCACATTGACCTGGGTTCCCATCGACCGCAGGCTGATCGTCGTCGACATGCTGAGCCGTGACGAGCGCGACTGGCTCAACACCTATCATCGTGACGTTGCGGAGAAACTGGCCCCTCGACTAGGCGAGGCGGCCCGGATGTGGTTGGATGCGGCTACGGCGCCCATCTGACACGCATCCGTTACATGCAGCGGTCAATCAAAGGCTGCTGCCAACAAGACAAGAAGGAAGGAGATGGGCATGGCCGATCACATCACGATCCGCGACGCGGAAGGCAAATGGGTTGTCCGCTCGGGCGGGGCGATCATCGGGGAGAGCACGCGTGCCCTGGAACTGATCGAGGGCGGGCATGACCCGGTCATCTATTTCCCGCGCGAGGATGTCGCGATGGCCTTTCTCGACAAGACCGAACAAACCAGCCATTGCCCCTGGAAGGGGGATGCCAGCTATTACTCCATCGTCAACAAGTCCTCGGTGACCGAGAACGTCGTCTGGAGCTACGAGAACCCGATCGAAGGGGCAGAGGCGATCCGTGGCTATCTGGCCTTCTACCAGCGCGACGGGGTCCAGGTCGAACAGCTTTGAGGCCTCAAGGGCGCGCCTGTCGCGCGCGCCCCTCGGCCCGCAGGACGACTCCAGATGTCTCAGGAATGCTCTTCGGCCGCCGTCGCGGCAAGCGCCCGGTTATAAGCTTTGAGCGCATCGACATGATATAGCGCACCGACAGGCTCCTCGGTATCGCCCTCGCCCGGCACCACGACGGGCAGGCAGGCAACCTCGGCCCTGTCGAAAACGGGCATCGCAGCTTCCAGCGTAGCGCTGGCCGGAATGCTCAAACCCTGTGCAATCATCTCCTCGCAGGCCTCGCGGCCGATGCAGCGGGCGTCCCCCAGCGGCCGCATTACCGCCCCCGCCCGCAGCATGGCCAGCAGATAGGCCTGTGGCCCGGCCGCCAGGTGTATGCCCCGGCGTTCAAGCTGCGTCAGGAAGAAGGAGCGGTCCACCAGGCGCGAGGCCAGCGCGGTGGACATCGAGACCGAGACCATCACCGCCAGCCCGATCTGCCAGTCGCCGGTGAGTTCGAACACGATCAGCGTGGTCGAGATCGGCGCCCCCAGCACGGCCGCGGCGACGGCGCCCATGCCCGCGAAGGCATAGAGCGTGTGGGTGCCCGAGACATCGGGCAGCAACCCCGTGGCGATATATCCAAAGGCCAGCCCGGTCAGCGCCCCGAGCATGAGCGAGGGGGAAAAGACCCCCCCACCCATGCGCCCGCCCATCGTGATCGCCACGGCCACGACCTTGACCACGGCGAACAGAATCGCCGAGGTCAGCAGAAGATCGCCCGAAAGGGCGCGGATCGTCGTCTCGTAGCCCACGCCGATGATATGCGGGAACCAGATCGCGATGCCGCCCAGCATCGCCCCCGAAACCGCCGGACGCAGCCAACGCGGCATCCTGAGCCGCGTTTGCACATGGGTGCCCATGTCATCGGCCAGAAAGATCGTCTGCATCAGCGCCAGCGCCACAAGGCCACATAGCAGACCAAGGATCAGGAAGGCGGGCAGTTCGACATAGAATTGCAGCGATCCGGGGGTGTTGAGCACGAATTCGGTCACATCCCCGTATTCCAGCCGGTTGATCACCGTCCCCGCGACCGAGGCGATCACGATGGGGGCGAAGGCGTGTACCGCAAAATGGCGCAGCACCACCTCCAGCGCGAAGAGCGCCCCGGCGATGGGCGCGTTGAAACTGGCCGAAACGGCGGCGGCCACGGCACAGCCCAGCAGGTCACGCCCGGTGATGCCGTCGGCATTGATACGCGCGCAGACCCAGGTTGAGATGACGGCGGCCATGTGCACGACCGGTCCCTCGCGCCCGGTCGATCCGCCGGAACTGAGCGTGATGAGCGAGGCCGCCATCGAGGCCAGCCCCTGTTTCGTCTCGACCCGTCCATCGGCCAGCGCCGCCCCCTCGATGACGTCCGCGACCGACCGCACACGGCCATCCTGGGTAAAGACGTGCAATATGATCCCCACCACGAGACCGCCGATGATCGGGATGGCAAGGATCATGTACCACGGCAGGTATTGCGCCGAACTGTGCAGGTACTGCACGTCATCGGTCTGGTACAGCACCGATTGCAGAGCCGTGATCCCCTTGCGGAACAGGACGGCCGCGATCCCCGCAGCGATGCCGATGGCCAGCGCGATGAACCAGAACTGGATCTGGCTCGGCCCCCGGTGGCGCAACACCCGCCACGCATCGCGGATGGCCGCGATGCTTTGGGTGGCGTATTGGCGCAGCAGCGCGCGGGTGGTCTGGGCCATAAGATCGGGCCGTTCGTGGCTGGCGTTTCCCCTGTGTAAGCCAGCGGGGGGAAAGGCGAAAGTGCCCTTCCCGCGCTATCGGGTCAGAAGGGCGCGGGCCGCGGCGCGGGCCTCTTCGGTGATCGTGTCGCCGGCGACCATCCGTGCGATCTCGTCCACCCTGTCCTCGGTGGAGAGTGGTACGACGGTCGAAAGCGTCTGCCCCTCGGTCACCTGTTTCTGAACGCGCCAGTGATGCGCGGCCCGCGCGGCGACCTGCGGCGAGTGAGTGACGACCAGAACCTGCCCGCCATTGGCCAGCGCGGCCAGACGTCGCCCCACTGCATCGGCGGTGGCCCCGCCAACACCACGGTCGATCTCGTCGAAGATCATGGTGCGCGCGCTGTCATCGCCCGAAAGGCAGACCTTGAGCGCGAGAAGGAAGCGCGAAAGCTCGCCCCCCGAAGCGATCTTGTTGAGCGGCCCGGAAGGCGCGCCGGGATTGGTCGCCACGGTGAAGGCCACGGCGTCACGCCCCTCGGGTCCAGGATCAGCCGCGGTGATCTCAGTCTCGAACACCGCGCGTTCCATCTTGAGCGGGGCAAGCTCGACCATGACCGCCGCGTCCAAGGCACTTGCGCTGTCTCGGCGGGCAGCGGAAAGCGCCTCGGCCGCGGCATCATACGCGGCCTCGGCCTGTTTCAGCGCCACGCGCTGCGCGTCCAGATCGGCATCGCCCGCGTCGAGAGCGGCAAGTCGTGTGCGCAACCTGTCTGCATGGGCGGCGAGATCGTCCGGAGCCACGGAATGTTTCCGGGCCAGCGCCCGGATGGCAAAGAGCCGCTCCTCGATCCGCTCCAGTTCGGACGGGTCGAATTCCAGTTGGTCGAGGCAGCTTTCCACCCCGCTCTGCGCCTCGCCCAGTTCGATCATCGCGCGCGAGAGCGCGGCCAGCGGCTCCTCCAGCTGACCGCCTGCCCGGTCAGCGACACCTTCGAGCCAGCGCAGCGCATCGCCCATCGCGCCTTCGGCACCTTCGCCGCCCAACAGTTCGAAGGCGCGCGCCACGTCGCCCCGGATCTTCTCGGCGCCCTGCATCGTCCGGCGCGCGATGTCGAGTTCCGCCTCCTCCCCCGGCTGGGGGTCCAGCTTGTCGAGTTCGGAGACCGAGTGGCGCAGAAATTCCTCCTCTGCGCGGATTTCGTCCAGCGCGGCCTCGGTCGCGGCGACGGTCTTTCGCGCGCGGCTCATGTCGGCCCAAGCCGCGCGCGTGGCGGCGATCAGGTCGTCATGCCCGGCGTAGGCGTCGAGCAGCAGCCTGTGACCACGCGGATTCAGCAGGCCGCGATCATCGTGCTGGCCGTGCAACTCCACCAGCGTTTCCGAAAGCCGCCGCAGCACCTCGCCCGAACAGCGACGGTCATTGACCCAGGCTGTCTTTCGCCCATCGGCGGTGTTGACGCGGCGCAGGATCAATTCGGGCCCCCCGGGCAAGCCGGCCTCTTCCAGCACCGCATGGGCAGGATGATCTTCGGCAAGGGTGAACTCGGCCATGACCTCGCCCTGCTCTGCCCCCTGCCGGACCAGTTCGGCCCGTCCGCGCCAGCCCAGAACGAACCCCAGCGAGTCGAGCAGGATCGACTTGCCTGCCCCGGTTTCCCCGGTCAACACGTTCAGTCCCGGCTGAAAGGCAAGCTCCAGCCGGTCGATGATGAGCATGTCGCGAATATCAAGCGCGCGCAGCATGTCGCCCGCGGATTATTGATTGAAGCCCTTGACCCAACTCTTGATGGAGTCGCCCGGCGCGGCCGAACCGCTGAGCACGACGGAGCAGGTTCTCACCAGCAGAAAGAACGAGGTATCCTCCATATTCGGTCGCCGGCCATGTGTCTCGAACCATAGATCTTTCGCCATTTCATAGGCCACTTGGGGCAGCCCGACTTCCAGCCGGGCTTCCGAGTTGCCTTGTTCAAACTCGCTAGTGCTCATCGACGCCTACTCCGTGCTAGAGCCATTGCCCCTTGATCGACTGGCGGTAGATCTGGCTCAACCAGTTGTTGCCGAAATCGCCCGGTTCCAGCCCTTGTCCGGTCAACAGCTGGAAGCTGGCCTCATACCATTCGGAAGACCGGTAATTGTGACCCAGGATCGCGGCCGCCGTGCGGGCCTCGTTGATCAGACCCAGCGACAGATAGGCCTCGACCAGGCGATGCAGCGCCTCTGCGGTATGGGTGGTCGTCTGGAAATCCTCGACCACGACCCGGAACCGGTTGACTGCCGCGGTGTAGTGCTGACGCCGCAGGTAATAACGGCCGATCTCCATCTCCTTGGCGGCAAGATGGTTGAAGGCAAGATCGAACTTCAGGATGGCAGATGTTGCGTATTCGCTGTCCGGATAGACCTCGATCACCGTGCGCAGAGCCTGCAGCGCCTGGAAAGTCAGACCCTGGTCGCGCCCGACCTCGTCGATCTGGTCATAGTAGCTGAGCGCGAGGAGATACTGGGCATAGGCCGCATCCTCGTCGGTCGGATAGAAGTCGATGAAGCGCTGCGCGGCCGAGCGGCTTTCGGGATAATCCTTGCCCGAGTGAAAGGCGAAGGCCTGCATGATGAGCGCGCGCTTGGCCCATTCCGAATAGGGGTAAAGGCGCTCGACCTCCGAAAAATACCAGGCGGCATCGTCGGCGCGGTTCTGCGCAAGCTCGTACTCGCCGCGTTCGAAAATCTGTTCCGCCGTATAGCCTTCGAGGTTCTCCGTGCGGTCGGCAGCAGTACGGAAAACGCCGCCACTGCAGGCGGCCAACGTAAGAACCAGGAGAATCGCGCCGATCCGTCTTGCCGCTGCACGAATACCGCTCATACCGCCTTATCCTTGTCGTCCGTCCTGCCCGGCGTCTTTGCCCCCGGTTTGGGCCTCGGTCTAGCACATAAAATTCCGGGGCAAAACGCCTTTAACGCCGTTGCGACACATGTCGCTCGTGACTGTTGCAAGTGTCCGGACAAACAGGAAAACCCCGGTCGACGGAGGCGGACCGGGGCGCTTTTCGTACAGTAGATGGGATCAGGCGACCTGCGGAATCTCCGCCCGGATCAGTCCCTCGCCGGGCAGGCGCGCGGATTGCTCCGATGAGCACAGGATCGGGCGCACGGCTCCGGGCGTGTCGAATAGCTTGCGCAGCAGAGCGTTGGTGAGCGAATGACCCGCCTTCTCTCCGATGTAACGGCCCAGGATGGGGCCTCCCGCCAAGGTCAGATCGCCAAGAGCGTCCAGCATCTTGTGCCGAACCGCTTCGTCCTCGTGACGAAGACCGCCCGGGGTAAGGATCCGGTCGCCTTCGACGACGACGGCGTTTTCCAATGTGCCGCCGAGGGCCAACCCGTTGGCCCGCATCGCCTCGACATCCGAAAGACGGCAGAAGGTGCGGCTGTCGCAAAGTTCGCGCGCGAAAGTACCGTTGCGCATGTCCAGCGCCATGCTCTGGCGTCCGATGGCGGCATCGTCGAAATCTATGTGGAACTCGATCTCCAGCCGGTCGGACGGCATCAGCGTGGCCCGCGCGCCGTCGCGCTCCACGGTAACAGCCTCCAGCACCTCATAGGCCATGACGGGAACGGCCTGGCGGCGGGTGCCGCGCGCCATGATTCCCCGCACGAATTCCACCGAAGAGCCGTCCATGATCGGAACTTCGGGGCCATCGATTTCGATGAGCGCATTGTGCACGCCACAGCCTGCAAGCGCGGCCATGATATGTTCCACTGTCGAGACAGAGACGCCCGCGCGGTTCACCAGCCGGGTGCAAAGCGGGGTTTGCTCGACCACGTCATAGAGCGCAGGAATAAGGGCATCGCCAAGCTCGATATCGGTCCGCTTGAACCAGATTCCATGCCCGGCAACAGCCGGACGCAGGACCATGGTAACCGGTGCTCCGCCGTGGAGACCGATACCCTTGAACGTGACCGGAGATTTGAGCGTGCTTTGCAAGACGGGCCTCTGACAGTGATTTCCGGCATCTTCGGTGCCGTGTTGTCATTCAGGTAAGGGAGGGGGTGCGCGCACTCAACTCAAACTTTGCAACCAAATGAAACATGTTCGTAACAGATTGGCAAAACCGCGCTTACCCACCGCTTAACCATTGCAACAAAAAGAAAAAAGGCCACCGCAAGGTGGCCTTTCCGGGGATTTCGTGACCGCTATCAGTTCGCCTGACGACGCAGGAAAGCGGGAATTTCGATCCGGTCATGATCGGGGTCGGACTCGGCATGGGACTGCGGTTGCGCCTGAACGGCGCTCTCCTGGGGCCGCATCTGCGGCTGCTGCCGGGTCGGCTGTGCGGGCGTATCGGCCGCATGCCCCGTCATCCGGTCGATCAACCGGTTGAAGCCGAAACGCGGTTTCTCCTGCGCGACTTGCGGCTGGGCCGGTTGCGCCGGACGCGGTTGCTGGGCGGGCTGGCCCTGCCCCTGGCTGCGCGGCGCATTGCGCACCGCTGTCTGAAGCCGCTGCATCGCTTCGGGCGACGGGGTCCCGGGCGCAGGTGCGCGGGGTGCGACGAAGGTTTCGGCAGGGGTTTCCATTGTTTCTTGGCGCGGCTCGAACGCCGCGACCTGCGGCTGGTAGGCCGGGGGCGGCAAGCCGTCATCGTCCAGCATTTCCGGTTCGTCGTCGAAGATGTCCTCACCCAAATCCTGTGCGGCCGCTTCCTCGACATTCATGTTTTCGAACAGGCTGGGCTCCTCGGCTGCCTGGGCCACGTAAGAGGGGGCCGGTTCGGCAAGGGGTAGCGGCGACGCTTTCTCGGCTGCGGCCTCCTCGGCCGAGACCTTCTGCTTGAGCGGGGCGGACATTGGACGACGCGGCACCGGGATGTCGTTGTGGTTCTCGGTGGCATCGATGCCGGTGGCCACGACCGACACGCGCATCGCCCCTTCCATGCTGACATCGAGAGTGGAGCCGACGATGATGTTGGCCTCGGGATCCACCTTCTCGCGGATCACGTTGGCGGCCTCGTCCAACTCGAACAGGGTCAGGTCGTGCCCGCCCGTGATGTTGATCAACACGCCCTTGGCGCCGTTGAGGCTGATCTCGTCCAGCAGCGGGTTTGCGATGGCCTTTTCGGCCGCCTGCATCGCGCGGTCTTCGCCCTCGGCCTCGCCGGTGCCCATCATGGCCTTGCCCATCTCGTCCATCACCGCACGCACATCGGCAAAGTCGAGGTTGATCAGGCCCGGACGCACCATCAGGTCCGTCACACCCTTGACACCCTGGTAAAGCACGTCATCGGCCATCGAGAACGCCTCGGTAAAGGTCGTCTTCTCGTTGGCAAGGCGGAACAGGTTCTGGTTCGGGATGATGATCAGAGTATCGACGACCTTTTGCAGGGCATCCACGCCGTCCTCGGCCTGGCGCATCCGCTTGGCGCCCTCGAACTGGAAGGGCTTGGTCACGACACCCACGGTCAGCACGCCCAGCTCGCGCGCGGCCTGCGCGATGATCGGGGCCGCGCCGGTGCCGGTGCCGCCGCCCATGCCGGCGGTGATGAAGCACATATGCGCACCCGCGAGGTGATCGACGATCTGCTCGATGCTTTCCTCGGCAGCGGCGGCCCCGACAGAGGCGCGCGCACCTGCGCCCAGCCCCTCGGTCACTTTCACGCCCAGCTGCACCCGGTTCTCCGCCCGGCTCTGCTGCAGCGCCTGTGCATCGGTATTGGCCACGACGAAGTCGACCCCGTCGAGCATCTTCTCGATCATGTTGTTGACGGCGTTGCCGCCGGCACCGCCCACGCCGAACACGGTGATCCGGGGCTTCAGCTCGTCCTGACCGGGCATCGAAAGGTTCAATGTCATGCTCTGTCCGCCTGTTCTCTCGCCCGCCTCTGCGGGGCTTTTTCTGCCTATCCTGTGGGTAATCCTATCGTTACAAGCGTCCGGCGTCACGCCAAAAACGCAAAAACGCCACAAAATATAGAAAATTTCTGGGGCCTGTCTGCGGGATTTCGCCGAACGCGGCAGATGTAGCGGTCAAACCCGGGATGACACACAAAAGGACTGGACCCGCGCCCGGACCCTCCCGGCGCGGCACTTGAATCGACGCGAACTGTCAGTGGACCTGCCCGGCCCTCGCACGGTCTCTTCGCGGACCGTCTTCTCTCCTATAGCATCCCGCGCCGGACCTGTCACCCGGCCCATGCGCTTCATCTCTTCGCAAATACTCCGGAGCGCGAGGCAGCGCCTCGCATCCGCACGCCGCAGGCGTGCAGACCGAGCGCGCGCGCAAGCGCGCCCCTCCTACCAATTGTCCTTGAACCACTTGACCGCACGGCGCAGCGAGCGCGCAGGGTAGCGGTCGACCGGGATCTCGAAATCCCACCACTCGTCCTGCGGATGCGCTGCGAACAGGCTCAGCCCCACCGCCGAGGAGAAACCCGGCCCGGTCGCCGATTGGGGCAGCCCGTGTACCCGCAGCGGACGGCCCAGACGGACGCGCTGGCCGAGGATGCGGCTGGCCAACCCGTCGAGGCCCATCACCTGGCTGGCCCCCCCCGTCAGAACGATCTGCTGGCTGGGCAGGTGGTCGAAACCCGCGGCGTCGAGACGCGCGCGCACTTCCTCGAGGATTTCCTCGACCCGTGGACGCATGATGCCGATCAACTCGGCACGCGTGATGGTCCGCCGGTCATGCTCCCAGTCGCCGGTATCGCCGCCCACGTCGATATGGTCGCGGTCGTCGGCGCCGGTGGCATGCACCCCACCGCAGAACGTCTTGATGCGCTCGGCCGTGGCCATCGGCAGGCCGAACCCCATCGAGATGTCTCCGGTGACGTGATCGCCGCCCATGCGCACGCAATCGGCGTAGATCATGTGCTTTTTCATGAAGATCGAGATCGAGGTCGTCCCGCCGCCCATGTCGATACAGGCCGCGCCCAGCTCCTGCTCGTCCTCGACCAGCGCCGAGATGCCCGAGACATAGGCCGAGTTGGCGATGCCCGCCAGTTCCAGGTCGCAACGCTGGATACAATGTACCAGGTTCTGGATCGCCGCCGAGTCCACCGTCAGCATATGCATGTCGACGGACAGGCTCTGTCCCAGCTGCCCGCGCGGGTCGATCAGGCCCGAGCGGTGGTCGAGCGCAAAATTCACCGGCTGCGCATGCAGCACCTCGCGCCCGGCACCGTATTCGGGCACCTCGCATTCGTTCAGAACGCGGCCGATCTCGGCCTCGGTCACGACCTGCGCCTCCAGATCGACTTTCGCGTCGAGCCCGTAGGAACGCGGATTGGCGCCCGAGAAACAGGCGATGACATGATCGACGCGGATATCGGCCATCTTCTGCGCGGCCTGGAGCGCGGTGCGGATCGCGCGCTCGGTCTCCTGCATCGCCGTGATCTCGCCGAACTGCACCCCGCGCGAGCGGGTGGTGGCAGCGCCGATGACACGGAACCCTGTCTGCCCGGCCATCGAGCCTATGCCGGATTCCTCGGACAGGCGTGCCGATCCGTCGAAGCGCAGGACGAGGCAGGCGATCTTGGAACTGCCCACGTCGAGGATCGCCACGACGCCCCGCTGCATCGCCTGCCGGCGCATCTGCCGCATCGCCCGTTGAGACTGGTAGAGATCGGTCATCATCCTGGTTACTGCCCGCTCACTGTTGTTCCTGCTCTCATCCGCCACCATTCCGAAACGGCGGCCTCCGACATACGGATGGTCGGGCGGTTCGAGAGCCGCATGTCCACCACCACCACGTCACGTTCCAGAAGATCCTGGACCTCGCTCACCGCGAGAACGCGCTCCAGCGCCTGCACCGGGCGCGCGGTGGGCAGTTGGATGCGCTGGTTGCGGTCCAGCACCACGTCCCAGCGCCGCGCGCCGATCCGCTCGATACCGCGAAGCCGCTCGCCTAGCGGTGCCGCGGCGCGAAAGATCGCCAGCGCCTCGGCGACGTGCTCTTCCGCGCCCTCGCCCGCCATCAGCGGCAGGTCAGGCCGGTCCACCCGCGCTTCGAGGTTGTCGACATGCGCCCCGGTCTCGTCGAGCATCTCCAGCCCGTCCCGCGTCCGCCACAGCATGACCGGCTTGCGCTCTTCCACGTCGATCTGGAGGATGCCGCCGGGGCGGACGCGCACGGCGGCGGTCTTTACCGGATCGAGTCCGGCCACCATGTCGCGGATCCGCTCGACATCGAGATCGAAGGAACTGACCGGAAAGTCGAGCGAGATGACCTCGCGGATATCCGCGTCGAGGCTGTCGCCCGCACCGTCGATCGCCATGAGATTGACCATGAATTCCGGGCGTTCCTGAATCGAGGCGCGGATGTCCGACACGAAGGCGCGCAGCGCGTCCCGACGTTCCTCGCTTGCCAGAAAGGCACTGGTGACCGCCAGCGACAGGCAGAAAGGCACACCGATGCGTACCCCCAGACGGATGCCCGGCGTCAGCATCAGCCGCTGGATCCGCCAGGCGAAGCGCGAGGGCGCGGGGTCGGCTTTGCGCGCGGCCTGTTTCAGTCGCCCGCCGGTGTCGATGCGGATCTGGCGCTCGATCCCCTCGCCCGCCTCGCCGCTTTCATAGGGCGCATCCTGTGCGACCAGTGACTTCGGCCTGAACAGGACGGGCAGCAGGCGGCGGGTCATCTGTCGCATGAGGCATCCTCCACCATCCAGGCGCAGAGCTGCCCGAATGTCATCCCCAGCTCTCCGGCCTGTTCCGGCACCAGCGAGGTCGGCGTCATGCCGGGCTGCGTATTGGTTTCCAGCAGGTAGAGCCCCGCCGCGCCCCGCGCCTCGTCCCAACGGAAATCAGTCCGGCTCACCCCGCGGCACCCAAGAACCTTGTGCGCGCTCAGCGCGTGATCGAGGCAAAGCTGGAAAATCTCGGCCGGAATCTTCGCAGGGATCTCGTGGCGCGACCCGCCGGGCGTGTATTTCGCCGCGTAGTCATACCAGCCATCGGTCATGATATCGGTCACGCTGACCGCACGGTCGCCCATCACCGTGGTCGTCAGTTCGCGACCCGGCACATATTGTTCGACCATCACCTGTGCCGGCATTTCATCGCCCAGCTGCGGCGGGCCGTTCGCGGCCTCCTGCACGATGTAGATCCCCACCGAGGAGCCTTCGTTGTTCGGCTTGACGACATAGGGCGGCGTCAGCACGTGACGCGCCTGTGCCTCGTCCTTGGCGACGATCACGCTTTCGACCACGGGCAGGCCCGCCGCGCGATAAACGTCCTTGCTGCGTTGCTTGTCCATTGCCAGCGCCGAGGCCAGAACGCCCGAATGGGTATAAGGCAGGCGCAGCCATTCCAGCATGCCCTGCACGCAACCATCCTCGCCCCAGCGGCCATGCAGCGCGTTGAAGACGACATCGGGGGCGGTTTCGGCAAGCCGAGCACACAGGTCGGGCCCGGCATCCAGCTCGACCACCTCGTATCCTTCTTCCCTCAGGGCGGCTGCGCATTCCCGTCCGCTGCTGAGCGATACCTCGCGCTCGGCCGAGGGTCCGCCCATCAATACCGCCACTTTCCGGGGTGTCCTGCTCGACTGACCCACGATTAGCGCCTCAATGTCCCCGGACCCTGTTTTTTTCGGGTCCGTTTTTCGTTATTTCCCCGGACTCCGCCCCTGAACTCTGTCGAGTAACTGCCTGAAAGGGTTAACGGATACGGGGTTCATTCTTCACGCGGATCGCCGACCCGCATGATTTCCCACTCTAGCGTGATGCCGCTCGTCTCGTAAACCTTTTTTCGCACATCCTCTCCCAGCCGTTCGAGATCTGCGGCGGTCGCGCCACCGGCATTGATAAGAAAGTTCGAATGTTTCTCGGACATCTGCGCGCCGCCGCGCCGGGCGCCGCGCATTCCCGCCTCGTCGATCACCTTCCACGCCTTGAGATCGTGCACGTCGTCCGCGCGCCCGGTCGAGGAGAAGCCGGCCGGGTTGCGGAAGGTCGAACCGGCGCTTCTCTCCTTGGTGGGCTGGGTGGCGTCGCGCTTGGCAAGCTGCTCCTCCATCCGCGCATGGAGGGCCTCGGGATCGCCCTGCGGCCCCTCGAACACCGCTTCGACCAGAACGGCGCCCTCTGGCAGGTCGGATTGACGATAGCGGAGGTTCAACTCCTCCGGCTCCAGTTGCCGCAAAGCACCGTCCCGCGTGACCAGGGTGACCAACCGCAGCACGTCCGCCGTGTAGGTGCCATAGCACCCCGCATTCATCCGGACAGCCCCGCCGATGGAGCCGGGGATGGTCCGCAGGAAGGTCAGGTCGACGCCCGCATCGGCCGCCTTGCGCGCGACATGCGCATCCAGCGCGGCGGCACCCGCGGTGACGGTCCGGCCCTCCACCTCTATGCCGTTGAACCCCCGCCCCAACCGGATCACAACGGCGCGCAAACCCCCATCGCGCACGATGAGGTTGGAGCCCACGCCCATGGGGAAAACGGCGATATCGTCAGGCAGGCGGCGCAGGAACTCCTGCAGATCCTCCAGGTCCGCCGGCTGGAAGAACCAGTCGGCCGGCCCGCCCACGCGCAGCCATGTCAGCTCCGACAGCGCCCGGCCCTGGGTGAGCTTGCCGCGGATGCCGTCCCTGTCGATCATGTCTCTGCCTTTCCATTCTACGCCGCGGTGCATCTAGCCCGGATCGCGCCGTAAGGACAACGCGATCAGCGCCGCCGCGCCTTCCACCATCCCGCCAGCGCGCCCAGCCAGAGCCCGAGAACCACAGGGCCCAATCCGGCGACCGAAAGAAAGGCGGTCGCGATGCCGCTCCATGGATCGTCCGAACCTTGGGCGTGAAGGATGAGCGACGCCAGAAGCACAAGGCATGCGCCACCGATCCACCCCGCTCCGCGCGCCTGTCCCCGGCCCGCCATGCGCCAGCCAAGGATCGCCGAGGCCACGAACAGGCCGAGCGGGATCAGCATCAACAGAGCACGTTCATCCATCGCGGCCTCCGGA
Source organism: uncultured Paracoccaceae bacterium (assembly GCA_947500005.1). GTDB lineage: Bacteria > Pseudomonadota > Alphaproteobacteria > Rhodobacterales > Rhodobacteraceae > Lutimaribacter_A. The sequence goes on from CANMQJ010000004.1 coordinate 166,829, forward strand.
ACCGAACTGTCGCGTGAGCCAGCGGCTCAGGTAGATCACCGGCCAACGCAAGACCGACATGCCAGCCAGCAGGACCAGAAGTCCGATCCAGGGTCCATGCTGCCAACTGACCCAGCCCAGGATCGGGATGCCACCGGCGATCAGCAAATAGGCCCGCGTCCAGTGATTGTCGCGGCTGGGCAGCATCGCCAGAAGGTTGGCCACCACCGCCCAGACGGCCGCCAGGACAAGCGACCCGCTCACCGAACTCCTCCTCGCCACTTGCGCCAGAAATGGAGCAACGGGTTTCGGAACATCGACACGAAGGCCGCCAGCGCACCCAGTCCCACCAGCCAGCCATAATGCCAGCCCAGCGCGACGATGAGAACCGGCGCGGCAAGCAGGAGGAGCGATCCGGGCAGATACTGGCGCCGCATCGGCAGAAAGGCCACTAGCGTTGCGGCCAGAACCCAGACGATGGCAAGCGCGGCCAACAGGCTCATACCATCCCCCCCAAAGCGACAGCCAGCGCCACGAGCGCCAGCACCAGCCCCGCCACCGGCACGGCCATCGGCACGCGGAAGGGGGCGGCGGGCGCGCGACGCTTCTCGAAGATCAGCGCGGCGTTGACCAGCACGAAGACCGACAGCAGGATGGCCGAGGTCGTTTCGGCAAGCGTTGCCAGCGGCACGAAGAGCGCGGCGAGGACCACCAGAATCCCGATCAGCGTGGTGGCCAGTACCGGCGTGCCGAAGCGCGGATGCGCATGGTGAAAGATGGCCAGCGTGCCACCCCGCTTTCCCAGACCGAACAAGACGCGGCTGGCCATCACGATCTGCGCCAGCACGCCGTTCAGCGCGGCGAAAACCGCGATGGCGGACAGGAATTCACCGCTCCCGCCCCGCGCGCTCTGCCAGACCAGTACCAGCGGACTTTCCGACCCGGCCAATGCCTCAAGCGGAACTGCCCGCACGGTGGCATAGGTCACCGCCGCGTAAAACAACGTGGTGATCACCAGCGAGGCGAGAATGGCGATCGGCAGGGTGCGCTCCGGGCGCTCGACCTCCTCGGCCATGTTCACGATATCCTCGAACCCGATGAAGGCGAAAAAGGCCAGCACACCCCCCAGCCCGATCCCGACAAGATGCGGCGCGGCCGGGGCGATCCAGTCGGCACTGGGCGCCGCCGTGACCCCGGCCCATGTGACAAGGCCCAGCCCCGTGATCTCGATAACGGTAAAGACGGCGGCCAAGGCAAGGCTTTCCAGTACGCCAAAGATGGCGACGGCGGTCAGGGCCGCGCCCAGCGCCAGGATGGCCCAGGTCGCAGGCATGTCGATGGCCTGCGTCAGATAGCCGACACCGCCGCGCAGCACGGCACCGGCCGAGATGGTTCCCGCCACGGTGATGGCCAGCCCCACAAGCAGTGCCAGCGCCCGGCTGGACAGGCCCCGGCCAACATAGGCGGCCTCGCCGGCCGCCTCCGGCAACCGGGTCGAGAACTCGGCATAGCTCAGCGCGGTGGGCGCGGCGATGATCCCGGCCACGAGGAACGACAGCGGCGCCCAGATGCCCGCATCCGCCGCGACCGCGCCGACCAGGACGTAGATCCCCGCCCCGACCATGACCCCCACGCCATAAGCGGTCAGCAGGCCGGGCCCGATGCGGCGGCGCAGGTCGTCAGCCATCCGTGCCCTCCCTGCCTGACATCTCTCACTCCTTCTTCATGCGCTCCGGCAAGCCATTGGCCCAGGTGCTGATCGTGCCCGCGCCCAGACACACCACCATGTCGCCGGGGCGGGCCTGTTCCCGGACCAGCCGTGCCAGGTCATCCTCGTCCAGTATTGCACGCGCGTGACGGTGGCCGTGGCGGATCAGCCCCGCCACCAGGTCGTCGCGCGAGGCGCCGGGGATCGGATCCTCGCCCGCGGCATAGACCTCGGCGATGGCGACCACGTCGGCCTCGTTGAAGCAGGTGCAGAAATCGTCGAAGAGGCTGGAGAGCCTGCTGTAGCGATGCGGCTGGTGCACGGCGATCACCCGTCCCTCGCTGGCCTGCCGCGCGGCCCTGAGCACGGCGGCGATCTCGACCGGGTGATGGCCGTAATCGTCGATCACCGTGACGCCGTTGACCTCGCCCACCTTAGTGAACCGTCGGTTGACTCCGCCGAACTTCGCCAAGGCCTCGCGGATTTCGGCCGTCTTCATGCCCAGGTGCCGCGCCACGGTCGCCGCCGCCAGCGCGTTCGAGACGTTGTGATCGCCCGGCATCGGCAGGGTGCAACCCTCGATCCCCACGCCCTCGTTCTGGAACAGGATGTCGAAATGCGCCACGCCCTTCTCATATTTCAGGTTCACGGCGCGCACATCGGCCTGCGCGTTGAAGCCATAGGTGCGCACGCGGCGATCCGTGACCCGCCCGACCAGGGCCTGAACCTCGGGGTGATCGGTGCAGCAAACGGCAAGCCCGTAAAACGGCGTATTCGATACGAAATCGTAGAATCCCTGCCGCAACTGCTCGAAATCGCCCCAATGTTCCATGTGCTCGGGGTCGATATTGGTGACGATGGCGATGGTGGCGGGCAAGCGGTTGAACGATCCGTCGCTTTCATCGGCCTCGACCACCATCCATTCGCCCTGCCCCATCCGCGCGTTGGAGCCATAGGCGTGGATGATGCCCCCGTTGATCACCGTGGGATCGAACCCGCCCGCGACCATCAGCTCGGCCATCATGGTGGTGGTCGTCGTCTTGCCATGCGTGCCGCCAATGGCGACGTTGGATTTCAGCCGCATCAGCTCGGCCAGCATGTCGGCGCGGCGCACCACCGGCAATCCGGCCGTGCGCGCACCGTCGAGCTCGGGGTTGCCCGGCTTGATCGCGGTCGACACCACGACGACCGACGCTCCCTCGAGGTTCTCGGCCCGTTGGCCCTCGAAGATTCGCGCCCCATGCTCGACCAGCCGCCGCGTGATCGGCGTCTCCTTCAGGTCGGATCCCTGCACCGAGTAGCCGAGGTTCAAAAGCACCTCAGCGATGCCCGACATGCCGATGCCGCCGATGCCCACGAAATGGATCGGGCCCACGTCCTGGGGCAGTTTGGTTGCGGGGTTCATCTGGCCTCCTTCGCGGCAAGTTCCTCGACCAGCGCGACCAGACGGTCTGTCGCGTCCGGTGCACCGACCGACAGCGCGGCGCGCGCCATCTGAAGCGCGCCGTCGGGGTTGGTCATGACCGCGCCGATCTGCTCTGCCAGCGCTTCCGCGTCAAGCCGACTTTCGGGAATGCGGATCGCCGCACCGGCCTCGACCAGCCCGCGGGCATTCGCGGTCTGGTGATCGCCGGTGGCGGCCGCATAGGGAATCAGGATCGCCGGCCGCCCGATGACCGAGATATCGGCCACGCTCGACGCCCCCGCGCGGCTGATCACCAGCTGCGCCTCGGACATCCGGCGCGGGACATCCTTGAAGAAGGGCTGCACGTCCGCGTCGATCCCGTGTTCGGCGTAAAAGGTCGCGACGCGTTCCAGGTCCTCCTCGCGCGCCTGGTGGCTGACCCGGACATGGCGCAGCACCTGCTCGGGCAGGGCCGCGATGGCGGCGGGCACTACGTCCGACAGGATCCGCGCGCCCTGGCTGCCGCCGATCACGAGGATCGACATCGGGTAATCGCCGGGCGTGATGTATCCCGCGCCCGCGCGTTCCAGCACCGCGGTGCGCACCGGGTTGCCGGTATGGACGGCCTCCACCCCCGGCGGCAGTTCGGTGGGCCAGGTGCCGCAGGCCACGCAGTCGACCCGCGACGCGAAGAACGTGTTGACCCGCCCGAGGATGCCGTTCTGCTCATGGATCATGCGCGGGAGTTTCAGCACAGTCGCCGCTCCCAGCGCCGGGATCGAGGGATAGCCGCCGAACCCCACCACCACGTCGGGCCGGTCGCGGCGCATCTGCATCGCCATGCGCGTGACACCGGCGGCAATTCTCGGTCCCGCCGCAAGTTTCGCAAGCGCCCCGCCACGCGAAAAGGTGGCGCTGGGGACCTTTACGATCTCGGTCGTATGCGGGAAGCCCCCGGTGTAGCGCGCCCCGCGCGCATCGGTCGACAGCCGCACCCGCCAGCCCTTGCGCAGCATCGCCTCGGCCAGCGCCTGGGCGGGGAACATGTGCCCGCCGGTGCCGCCAGCGGCCATGAGAAGGAGCGGTTGCGTCATGGGGTCTCTCCGAATCCGGTAACAGGTCGCGCGCCACCCTGCCGTCTGGCGGGGCGGGACGCGAGCAGATCGCCCATGCTCAGCCCCGGCCGCGCAGGATATCGCCCAACTCGCCCTGCGGCCGGGTTCGTGTGAAGGCCAGAAGCATGCCTACCGCGATCCCCCCCGCGATCAGCGAGGACCCCCCGTATGAGACGAACGGCAAGGTCATCCCCTTGGCCGGCAACAGCCGCACCGCGACCCCCATGTTGATCATGGCCTGAACGCCAAAGATGCAGGCCAGCCCCGTGCCCGCCAGCCGGATGAACATGTCCCTCTCGCGCATCAGCCGCAGAAGCGACCGCACCACGATCGAGGCATAGAGTGCGATGATCACGAGCACCAGGATCAGACCGTATTCCTCGGCGGCCACGGCGATGATGAAATCGGTATGGGCGTCGGGCAGCGACCATTTCACCTGCCCCTCGCCCACGCCCACGCCGAACAGGCCGCCTTCCTGAATCGCGTTGGTGGCATAGCCCAGCTGCGTCGTGGGATCGATATCGGGGTTCAGGAAACCGTCGATCCGGCGCGCGAAATGCTCGGAGCTGGAATAGGCCACCATCCCGCCCAGCACCACGACCCCCGCCATCGCAACCAGCAGAACCATCGGCGCGCCCGCCACGAAATACATCACGCCCCAGCCGAACAGAACCAGGCAGGCCTGTCCGAAATCGGGCTGCATCACCAGCATCAGCACGATCGCGATGCACAGCGCGAAGGACCACAGCCGCCCCGGCGGGCCGTTGATCTCCTGGCTGGCCGCGAACATCCATGCCGCAACGACGACGAATCCGGGCTTGAGGAATTCCGACGGTTGCAGCGAGGCGAAGCCCAGCGAGTACCAGCGCACCGCCCCCTTGCCGAAATCGGTGCCGAAGACCGGCAAGAGCGCCAGCGCCACGAAGGAGATCAGGAAGCCCAGCACCGCCAGCCGCCGCACCAGGACCGGCGACATCATCGATGTCAGCAACATCGCCAGGATCGCGACTCCACCGAAGAAGGCCTGCCGCTCGACGTAATGGAACGGATCGAACCCGTTGCGCTGCGCCAGCGGCACCGAGGCCGCGAGCCCCAGCAAAAGCCCGATGACAAAAAGGATGAGCACGCAGCTCATCGTCCATTTGTCGAGGGTTCTCCACCATTTGGGTAGAATAGGTTCGCCGCCCTGCTCGGGGACCGCGCCATAGACCATCTCAGTCATGGTACCACCGCTCTTTCGCTGTTCTGCCTCGTTCTCGCCCCGTTTGTCGGGATCTGAGCGCGATCCTACAGCCAAACATGCGGTCAGACCAGCCTCTTCCTCTTGCCATCGGACGCAAACCGCGCCATCGCGGGCGGATCATGGAGTTCGACACGATCATATTGGGCGCGGGTGCAGCCGGGATGATGTGCGCCGCACATGCCAAGGGCCGCGTGCTGGTGACCGACCATGCCCGCGCCCCGGGGGAAAAGATCCGCATCTCGGGCGGCGGGCGGTGCAATTTCACCAACATGCACGCGGAGCCCGGCAATTTCCTCTCGGGCAACCCGCATTTCTGCAAATCGGCGCTCGCGCGCTACACGCAGTGGGATTTCATCGACCTCGTCTCGCGCCATGGCATCGCCTGGCACGAAAAGACGCTGGGCCAGCTTTTCTGCGACGGCAGCGCCAAACAGATCATCGCCATGCTGCTGGAGGAAATGTCGCGCGCCGGGGCCGAACTCTGGTTGCGGACCGAGCTGCGCGATCTCCGCAAGCTGGAGACCGGTTTCGCCCTTGCCCTCGACCGCGAAGGCACGCGCCACGACCTCACCTGCCGCAACCTGGTGCTGGCCACCGGCGGCAAGTCGATCCCCAAGATGGGGGCTTCGGGCCTCGCCTATGACATCGCGCGGCAATTCGCCCTGCCCGTGACGGAGACACGCCCCGCGCTGGTGCCCTTCACCTTCACCGACGGGCGGTTCAAACCGCTCGCCGGCGTCTCGCTACCCGTCCGGGCGACGGCCGGTGGCGCCAGTTTCGACGAGGCGCTGCTCTTCACCCATCGCGGCCTGTCGGGTCCGGCCATGCTTCAGATCTCCAGCTACTGGCGCGAGGGCGAGGAGATCGCCATAGACCTCACGGGCGGGGCCCCCCTCTTCGAGGCACTGCGCGCGCAACGCCAAAGCGCGGGCCGCCGCGCGTTGACCACCGAACTGGCGCGCCACCTGCCCGCCCGGCTCGTCGATGCGCTGGCCGCCGATCTCGGCCTCTCGGGCAACCTCGCCGACCAGTCCGACACGCGCCTGACCACGCTCTGCGACCGCCTCGCCGACTGGCGCCTCACCCCGTCGGGCACCGAAGGCTACCGCACCGCCGAGGTGACGCTGGGCGGCATCGACACCGAGGCGCTCTCCTCCCGCACGATGGAGGCGAAATCCGTTCCGGGCCTCTACGCCATCGGCGAGGCGGTCGACGTCACCGGCTGGCTAGGCGGCTACAATTTCCAATGGGCGTGGTCGTCCGGCGACGCCGCCGCTCAGGCCCTGCGCTCCGCCTGATCTTCATCTCTTGCCAAATACTCCGGGGGTGAATTGGCGCAACGCGCCAAGAGGGGGCGGCGCCCCCTCGCCCCGGCCTCACACCCCGACCTTCGGCCCGTGGCAGATCATCTCCTCGCCGATCTCCTCGGCCTCGTAAAGCTCGGTCGCCTCCGGATCGCCCTCGAACCGGGCCACCAGGCCGGCCGGGGACTGCGTGAAGACCCAGCATTGCGGATCCAGCCGGTCCTCGTAGAGAAAGCAGATCTGCTCCCCGCGCTGGTACCAGGTCCCCTCCTTGCAATCGCCGTCGAGGAAGGACCAGATCACCCGCCGTCCGTCGAGATAGCGCTCGACCCCGTAAGCCACGCCATCGAAGCCATAGAACAGGGTCTTTCCGCGGGTATAGCTGTCAAAGGCTTCCGCCGACATCGGCTCGCCCGCCCGGACCGGCAGGCTCGACAGGGCCGGCAGGCCCGACAGGATCACGAGAATCGCGGCGCGGCTCAACATGTTCCGAGTGTGACAGATCGGGGCGCGCCCCGCCAAGCCTTTCCGCGACCCGTCGCGCCCGCCGGTCCATCACGCGCCGCCAGAGCGGGGGCACCAGCGCCAGCGTCGCCATGACCGGCATGGAATAGGGCCATTGCGGCATATCCGCCTCCAGCCGCAGCGCGGGATAGATCCGTCCGGGATTGGCATGGTGGTCGGAATGGCGCGGCGCGTTGAGCATCATGGCCGCGCTGTACCAATGCGGCGCGTTCCAGGAATGCGCCGGACCCGCGGGCTCCGCCCGCCCATCGGCGCGCAGGATCCGCCGGAGCCCGTAATGCTGGATGTAATCCGCCAGCAGCAACTGCAGCTGCGCATATCCCGCCAGCGCCAGCAGCGCCGCCACCCCGGCCCAACCCGCGATCCCGCCCGCCAGCGCGATCACCATCAGCTCTGCCAGGCCATAGCGCAGGTAGGGATGCGCCAGCCCCGGCCGCCGCCGTGCCTCGGCCGCGTGGCCCGCCCGCAACTCACCCACCCAGGCGCGCGGTGCGAAGCTCCAGAACCCCTGCCCCAGCGCGGCCGAGTTCGGATCGCGCGGCGTCGCCACATGCACGTGATGCACCAGCAGATGCGCCGGCACGTGCTGCGCGTAAAGCAGCGTGACATAGACCAGCGCACCCAGCCCCCGCTCGGACCGACCCGGACGGTGGATCAATTCATGCGCGTTGGAATTCGAGACCTGGCCAAGGAACAGACCCGTCCCCGCCCAGAAGGCCAACGCCTGCGGCCAGGAGAACTCCCCCTCGGCCAGCGCCCACACGGCGGCGGGCATCACCCCCAGATGCACCAGCGCCAGCAGGACCGAGAACACCCGCGCCGCCCCCTCCGCATCCTCGCGGGGCCCGAGCGACCAGTCCAGCCGGTCGAGCAGCCAGACATGAACCGTCATGTATCCAAGGATCGCCCAGCCCCAGACCCCGCCCGCGAGCGCGCCGAACAGGATGAGAGCGGCGGGGATCAGGCTGGCGACGGCGTGGGGCAGAACGGCGATCATGGGGGCATCCGGGCGGGACATTTGCGCCACTCTCGCGCCCGCCTGCCTCCCATGTCAAACAGGGGGCTTGCCTGGCACCCGCTTTGCCGCCCTCCTGTCGCCCGCCAACCACGCCGCACGAGACGCAGATGACCCTCTTTCTTCTCCTCGCCGCTGCCTGCGCGATCGGCTACCTGCCGCTTGCGCCGCGTGACCCCGGCCCGGCGCGCACCGCGATCAAGACCGCCTCGGTGGCGCTTCTCGCCTGCGGCTCGGCGCTTGCCGGCCTGCCCTGGCTCCTCACGCTGGCGCTTGCGCTCTGCGCTCTGGGCGACGCGCTTCTCGCACAGGAGAGCGAGGGCAGCTTCATGGCCGGGGTCGGCGCCTTCGCCGCGGGCCATCTCGCCTATGTCGCGCTCTTCCTCACCCACCCCGCCTCCAACCCGTCGCGGCTGGCGCAGGCACCGCTCGCGCTCGTCGCGTTCGCCATTCTGGGCCTCGGCATGGCGCTGCTTCTCGCCCCGCGTGCGGGCGCCCTGCGGGGGCCGGTTCTGGCCTACATCCCCATCATCCTCGCCATGGGCGCGGCCGCGCTGACCCTGCCCGCCACTGGCGCTCTGGCCCTCGTCCTGCCCGCCGCCTGTGCTTTCATCGCCTCCGACACGGTCCTCGCGGCCGAGAAATTCCTGATCCCGCAAAGCCACCCGGCCCTGTGCCTCACGCCCTTTCTCGTCTGGCCGCTCTACTGGGGCGCTCAGGCCGGCTTTCTTCTGGCCTTCGCCTGACCCTTTGCAACCGGGGCGAAACCGCATTAGGTGAAGACGCATCACCTCGGAGACCGACATGGCGTTTTTTTCCAAGCTCAAGGACCGGCTGTTCAAATCCTCCTCGAAACTCGAGGAAGGGCTCGACGCCATCGTCGAGGAAGGCGCCGAAGACAGCCCGCCCCCCCGGGACGACACACGGCCCGAGGCTCCCGGTCCGACCGACGCGCGCCCGACCCCTCCCGCACCCGACACGCCCCTGGGCACGGCGCCCGTCACGCCCCCCGCCGTGCCGCCCGCGCATCCGCCGGAACCGCACCGGGCCGAGGCCGCGCCCCTGCCCACCACGCCCGAGGCCGAGCCCGAGCCGCAACCCAAGGGCCTTCTGGGCCGCCTCTTCGGACGCGACAGCGGCAAGGCCGAGCCGCGCCGCACCCTCGACGACGACATGCTGGAGCAGATCGAGGAATTGCTGATCGCCGCCGACATGGGCGTCGACACCGCGCTGCGCGTCACCGCCAACCTCGCCGAGGGGCGCATGGGCCGCAAGGTCTCGACCCGCGAGATCAAGGAGCTTCTGGCGACAGAGATCGCGCGCATCATGGAACCCGTCGCCCGTCCGATGCCGCTCTATCCCAAGCGCCCGCAGGTGGTGCTGGTCGTGGGCGTCAACGGCTCGGGCAAGACCACCACGATCGGCAAGCTGGCCAGCCAGTTCCGGGCGGCCGGCAAGAAGGTGGTGATCGCCGCCGGCGACACGTTCCGCGCGGCAGCCGTCGAGCAACTGCAGGTCTGGGGCGAACGGGCGGGCGTGCCGGTCATGACCGCGGCGCAGGGCTCCGACCCGGCCAGCCTCGCCTTCGACGCCCTGACCCGCGCGCAGGAAGAGGGCGCGGACCTGTTGATGATCGACACCGCCGGGCGGCTGCAGAACCGCGCCGACCTGATGGAGGAACTGGCCAAGATCGTCCGCGTGATCCGCAAGAAGGACCCCGACGCCCCGCACAACACGCTGCTGGTCCTCGACGCCACCACCGGGCAGAACGCGCTCAGCCAGGTGGAAACCTTCCGCAAGCTCGCCGATGTCTCGGGGCTGGTGATGACCAAGCTCGACGGCACCGCCAAGGGCGGCGTGCTGGTGGCCTTGGCCGACAAGTTCGGCCTGCCGATCCACGCCATCGGCGTGGGAGAGCAACTCGACGACCTCGCCCCCTTCGACCCCGAGGAATTCGCCGCGGCCCTGACCGGGCTGGATCGGGAATGAGGCACCTCCCGCCGCGCACGGTCCGCACCCTGCCCTTTCCTCTTGCTTCAAATATCCTCGGGGGGTCCGGGGGGCAGACAGCCCCCCGGCGAGAGCCATAAGCGACTGGCTCGTTTCCCTCGAGGGCACGGAGGCCGGCCACAGGCTGGCCCTGATGCTCGCGCTGTCGGCGGCCTTGCTGCACGCGGTCTTCGGCGCGCTGCAGAAGGGGCGTCACGATCCCTGGTTGTCGCGCGGGGCGATCGACGGGGCCTATTGCCTGATGGCCGCGCCCTTCGCGCTCTTCGTCGTGCCCTGGCCCGAGCCGCATATGTGGGTGATCTTCGCCACCGCCTGGGCGATCCACCTCGCCTACAAGATCCTCCAGGCCATGGCCTATACCCGTGGCGCCTATACCGTGGTCTACCCGGTAGTCCGTGGCACCGGCCCGCTCTTCACCGTGATCGGCGCCTACCTGCTGTTCGGCGAGATCTTCACGCCGGTGCAATGGGCCGGGGTCGCGGTGCTGCTGAGCGGCATCTTCGGTCTGGCGCTCTACAACCTGCGCCACCTGGAAACGGCGCGCGAGACACTGGTGCCCGCGCTGACATTCGCCGTGGCCACCGGCCTCTTCGTGGCGCTTTACACCACCTATGACGCCTATGGCATCCGCGCGACGGCCGATCCCTTCACCTTTCTCGCCTGGTTCTTCATGATCGACGGTGCGGTGCTGCCCTTCGTGGCGGCGCTGCGCTGGCGCTCGATGGTCGCGCCGCCAGTGCCCGGGCCGCTTCTGCTGCGCGGATTCGCCGGCGGTATCGTCGCCTTCCTGTCCTTCGGCTCGGTCATGCTGGCCACGAGGCTGGACAAGGTGGGTGAAGCGGCGGTATTGCGCGAGACCTCGACCGTCTTCGCCGCGCTGATCGGCTGGCTGGTGCTGAAAGAGACGGTGGGCCCGCGACGGATCGCGCTCATGGCCTTGATCGCGGCGGGCGCGGTAATAGTTGAGATGGGCGGCTGAGAGACGAGACGAATGGCAGAAAAACCCCAAGCGCAGAAGACCGAAGCGACCCGACGCGAGATCAACCCGCTGCTCAAGCAGGTGCTGGAACTCGGGCCGCCGCTGGCCTTCTTCGTGATCTACCTGCGCCTGCGCGACGAGACCTTTCAGGTCGCGGGCACCGAGTATTCGGGCTTCATCGTCGCCACGGTGCTCTTCGTACCGATCATGCTGGCGGCGATCGGCGTGCTGTGGTGGCTGACGGGCAAGCTCAGCCGGATGCAGATCTTCACTGCCTTCATGGTGATCTTCTTCGGCGGGCTGACCGCCTGGTTCAACGACGAACGTTTCTTCAAGATGAAGACGACGCTGGTCTACGGCTTCTTCGCCGCGATGCTGGGGCTGGGCCTGCTGCAGGGACGCTCCTACCTGGCCTATATCCTGTCGGACATGCTGCCGATGCGGCACGAGGGGTGGATGATCCTGACGCGCCGCCTCTGCGCCGGCTTCACCGTGCTGGCGCTGGCCAACGAATTCGTCTGGCGCACCATGTCGACCGATCTCTGGGTCAAGATCGAGACCTTCGGCTTCCCCCTCGCGCTGATGGGCTTCCTCATGCTGCAGTTCAACCTGCTCCAGACCTACATGGAGCATGAGGACTGAAAAGGGGGGCGCTCCCGCCCGCCGCCGCCGCGCGAAGCGCGCGACCCCGCCGGTTGGGCCGGGCGCCGGCCTGCGGCCGGCGCAGGAGACAACACAGCGACAGGCTTGGCAGAACGACCGGCATATGGGACACTCCAGGCCCATGATGATGTACCAGCCTGCGGCGGGGCGACCCGACATGAACAGCTTTCCCGATACCGGATTTCTGGCGCAGGCCTCGCCACGGCTCAAGGCGATGCTGGCCGCACAGGCAGAGGAGTTGCGGCTTGACCGCGGCGCTGTCCTGTTCGAACAGGGCGATCCGGGCGATGCGCTCTATGCGGTGCTAGACGGGCGCCTGGAATGCTCCTTCCTGTCGCTCAGCGGGCGCAAGCTGTCGCTCGACCTGATGGGCCCCGGCGCGATCTTCGGCGAGATCGCGCTCTTTGATCCCGGCCCGCGCACCGCCACGATCACCGCCGCCGAACCCGCCCGCGTCCTGCGCGTGCGCAGCGCCGACGTGATGTCCGAGATCCGCCGAGACCCGGAGCTGGCCAGCGACATGATCCGGCTGGCCGGCCAGCGCATGCGGTGGATGGGCGCGCAGATCAACGAGCAGGTCTTCCTCCCCGTCTCCACCCGGCTGGCGCGCAAGCTGATTCATCTCGCTGGCGTCGGCGGCACGGCCGCAGGCCGTGTGGGCATGTCACAAAGCGAGTTGGCCGAGTATGTCGGCGCCACGCGCGAGGCTGTTTCCAAGACGCTATCGGCGTGGAAACGCGAGGGCGTGATCGAGGCTTCGCGAGGCGGCATCGTGATCTGCGACCGCGCCGCGCTGGAGCTTCTGGCGGATACCGACCAGATCTGAGAAAAACTTTTGCTCTCTGTGACTTGGTTCACAGATCGCTCACCTGCTCCCATGCCAATCTGACCGTGGTAACCGTTCAGGGTCCGGCAAAGAGCATCCCCAATCTCTGTCCCAACCGGACCCCTTACCAGTGAAGGCCACGCGCTCCCCACGCGTGGCTTTCCGCTGTTCGAGGAAAGACCAAGGCGTTCGGGCCCGCGCCCCGGCCCGGCTTCCAGCCAGGAAACATGCCTTGGAGAAAAGAATGCCCCCGCGAATTTCCGCGGGGGCATTTCTGTCGATTGAAGAACGGGCTGAAATGCCCGGCAGCCTACTCGCCCTGACCCAGGCTCAGCGCGACAAAGCGCGGCTCGCCGCCCCGGCGCACCAGCAGCAGAAGCGACTTGCGCCCGGCGTCGCGCGCCTCCTCGATGCGGGTGTCGAGTTCGGACAGCGTCGCGACCTTCTGCTGGCCGGCCTCGGTGATCAGATCGCCCGCGCGCAGGCCCTTCTCATAGGCTTCCGAGGTCTCGTCGACATCCGAGATCAGCAGCCCCGTCGCAGCCGCGTCGAGCCCCATGTCGCCGCGCAGCTGGTCGGTCAGCGGTGTCACGGTCAGGCCCAGCAATTCGCGTTCGGACGGTTCGGCCATGCCGCCATCCTCTTCGGTCACGACCTCTCCGACCTCGGCCCGCTCGGCATCCTCGCGGCGGCCCAGCGTGACGCGGATCGTCTTGGTCGCGCCATCGCGCAGCACCACGACGCGGACGGTCTTGCCCACGGTGGTCTCGCCCACCTGGCGCACCAGGCCGCGGGTATCCTCGACCTCGACCCCGTCAAAGCTGGTGATCACATCCCCGGCCAGCAGACCGGCCTCCTTGGCGGGCCCCTCGGGCACTTCCGAGATCAGCGCGCCGCCAGACTGCGGCAGGCCCATCGCCTCGGCCATGTCCTCGGTCACGTCCTGGATACGCACGCCTAGCCAGCCGCGGCGCGTCTCGCCGAACTCGCGCAGCTGGTCGACGACCTTGGTCACCACGTTCGACGCCATCGAGAATCCGATGCCGATCGAGCCGCCGGTGGGGCTGAGGATGGCGGTATTCACCCCGATCACCTGCCCGTCCATGTTGAAGAGCGGCCCGCCCGAATTGCCCCGGTTGATGGCGGCGTCGGTCTGGATGTAGTCGTCATAGGTGCCCGACAGCGCCCGATTGCGCGCCGAGACGATCCCGGCACTGACCGAGAAGCCCTGCCCCAGCGGGTTGCCCATCGCGATCACCCAGTCGCCCACGCGGGCGGTGTCGCTGTCGCCGAAGCTGACATAGGGCAGCGCCACATCGGCCTGCACCTTGAGAAGCGCGATGTCGGTCTTGTCGTCGGTACCGACAACCTCGGCCGTCAACTCGCGCGGCGAGCCGTCGGCGGGAAAGAACTCGATGGTGATCTCGTCGGCGCCCTGGATGACGTGGTTGTTGGTGACGATGAACCCGTCCTCGGAAATCACGAAGCCCGAACCCAGAGCAGAGGAGCGGCGCGGCCGGTTACCCTCGCCATTGCGATCCTGGAACTCGCGAAAGAAATCCTCGAAGGGCGAACCCTCGGGAACGATGCCCTGCGGGCCGGTCCGGCCCTCGACCAGGGTGGATGTCGTGATGTTGACCACCGAGGGGCTGATCTTGTCCACCAGCGGGGCCAGGCTCTCGGGCCGCGCCTGGGCGGCCAGCACCTGTACCAGGACGAAGATCGCCGAAAGCACGGCAAGGGCAAGCGCCCGAGCGGTGAGAAGCGAACTGTTCCGGGAAAGGGCGATAACTCGTGCTTTGGACTGCACCTTGGCTCTCCTTGTCGCAATTTGCCTCCGCCCTCAAAGGCGGAACGCGTGTTCCCGCCCGTATCCGCGCGGGTCGGGCAGGTTTGATCCCAATGTAGTCGCTTTGCGCCGTCCCGCAACACGGATCACGCGGATATGCGCGGGACCGCTCAGTCCTCGGGCGACAACGCCATAGCGCTCAGCGCCCGCCAGGCGGCTTCGTGCGGGGCCAGCAGGTCATGCAGGCGCGGATCGCGCGCAGCGGCTTCCCCGAACGCCTGCGCCTCGCGCGCCTCGGCATCCGGGTCGGGCGGGCGAATCCCGGTCGATCCCATGACCGATCCGTGCCAATCCTGCACCTGCTCCCAGTCCTCGGGCATCTCGGCCCGCTGCCAGTCGAAGGCACGCTCGGAATAGCCCAGCCCCACCGCCGTCCAGAGCGCGCGCATCATGCCGCGGGGATCGGCGCGCAGATCCTCTGCGCGGACCACCGACACCGCACGCCCCTGCGCGCGCAGCCCCTCGACATGGCGCAGCTGCGCGGCAATGCCGATCTCTTCCTCCGTCACATCGGGATCGAGCCTGTAATAGGACAGGATCGACGCGCGCGGACGGCGGATGATGAACATGTTGTGAAGCCGGTCAAGAAACGCCGCATCTCCCAAGATGCGCGGCATGACATAATAGCTCATGTCCTTGAAAAAGACCGGCCCCGTCTCTGCCCGGCGCAGGATCATGTCGCGAATTGCCTCGTAATCCCTTGGGTGGTCGGGCTGGATGTCGAAACCGGGAACCTCGCGCACCTGCCGGTGGACATAATAGTCGTACATGAACGGTTCGTGCAGGCAGTCGAAATCACCGCGCTCGCGCATGATCCGCTCGGTCGCCGTCGACATCGACCGCGGATGGGCCCAGAGAGCGTGGATCGGATGCACCCTCGGCCCTCCTCAGAACCCGACCTGATAGGCCAGCCACACCAGGATCAACCCGCTCACGGCCGACAGCAGCCCGACCTGGCGCCGCGCCGGCTCGGGCAGCGCGCGCAGCATCTCGAGCATGCGCTCGATAAGCGAAGGGGCCAGCGCATAGGCCAGCCCCTCCACCAACAATACAAGGCCGAAGGCCAGAAAGACCGTCGCGATCAATTGGTCGCATCCTCGCCGGAGGCTTCGGCCTCCTGGGCCGCGGCGTCCTCTTCGAGCCTGCGCCGCTCGGCTTCCGGCAGATCCGGAGAGATCTCGCTCTCCGGTGCCATTTCGCGAAGCTGGTCGATATCGACATCCTGAAGGGCGACCGCCCCCAACCCATCGGCACGGATCGCGTCGAACATCTGCCCCAGGAATTCGCTTTCAGGCGAGAAGACCAGAGTGGAGTTGTTCGAGTCCATCGATTTTTCTAGGGCCGCGAGTGACCGGTAGAAGGCAAAGAACTCGGGATTGTTGCCAAAGGCCTGGGCATAGATCCGGTTGCGCTCGGCATCCGCCTCACCGCGCGTGATATCCGCTTCACGCTCGGCGTTCGACACGGTTTCGACCGTCGTCCGGTCAGCCGCCGCGCGCACACGCTGCGCTGCCTCGTTACCGCGGGCGATCTCGTCTGCCGCTTCGCGTTCACGCTCGGCGCGCATCCGCGCGAATGTGGCTTCGAGGTTCTGCTGCGGGAGGTTGGTCTGCTTCAGACGCACGTCGACGATCTCCAGCCCGAGACCTTCCGCACTGGTACGCGCCTGCGCACGGATGCGCAGGGCGAGATCGCGCCGCTGCGGCGACAGGATGGTATCTGATGTCACCTGATCGGCACCCAGAACCTCGCGGATCTGCGCGTTCAGGATGGAAGACAGACGGTCCTCGGCGGCACGGATGCCGCCCACGCCCACCGCCTGCCGGAACTGCACGACATCGGCGATCCGGTAGCGGGTGAAGGCGTCGACCACGAGGCGGCGGTCGTCCGACGGCGTGACCTCGATGGTCTCCGTGTCCAGCGACAGGATACGGTCGTCATAGCGCACGACCTCCTGGATGAGCGGGATCTTGAACCCGAGGCCGGGCTCTTCGACCACTTGCCGGATCTGGCCGAATTGCAGCACCAGCACCTTCTCGCGTTCGTCCACGATATAGAGCGAGGACAGGATGCCGGCGATCACGACCGCGAGGACCGGCAGGATGAATGTGGTTTTGCGCATCAGTTCGATCCTCCATTGTCCGTCTGACCGGAGCGGCGCAACTCGTTGAGCGGCAGATAGGGCAGCACGCCCTCCCCCTCGCCGGTGGCTTCGTCCAGCAGGATCTTGTCCAGCCCTTCCAGCACGCGTTCGACCGTCTCGAGATAGAGACGACGCTGCGTGACTTCGGGGGCCTCGTTGAATTCCTGCGCGACGGCGAGGAAACGGCTAGCCTCACCGATGGCTTCGTTGACGACCCGCGCCCTGTAGCCTTCGGCCTGTTCGAGAACCTGCGCGGCCTGACCGCGCGCTTCGGCCAGAACGCGGTTGGCATAGGCATCCGCCTGACGCTGCAACCTGTCGCGTTCCTGTTCGGCGGCCTGCACCTCGCGGAAGGAATCGATCACCTCGGCGGGCGGATCGGCGGTGTCCAGGTTGACCCGGACGATATTGATCCCGCTTTCATATTCATCCAGCGTCGACTGGATGTTCTCGCGGGCGGTATCGGCGATGATGCCCCGGTCGCGGTTGAGGATCGGCGCCAGATTGCTGGCCGCGATGATCTCGCGCATCACGGCTTCGGAAACCGCCTGCACCGTCAGTTGCGGATCGCGGATGTTGAACAGCAGATTGGCCGGATCGTTGATGTTCCAGACGACCTGGAAATCGATATCCACGATATTGGCATCCGTGGTCAGCATGAGGCCGTCGCCACCCCCGCCCCCGCGTCCGCCGCCGATGTTCTCGGTCCGCTCGGAGGTGACATTGATCACCTCGGCGGTCACCACGGGCCAGGGCGCGAAGTTCAGGCCCGGATCGCCGGTGGAATAGTAGCTGCCCAGGAACAGCTCGACCGAGCGTTCTTCGGGCTTCACGGTATAGAAGCTTGCCGCACCCCAAAGTCCCAGCGCCACCAGCGCGCCCAGGATGATCGTGCCGCGGGTGAAAATCGGCCCGCCGCCGCCACCGCCGCCGCGCTTGGGGTCGCGCGGATCGCCGCGCCCGCCCATCAGCACGCGCAGCTGTTCCTGCCCGCGCCGCACCAGATCGTCGATTTCGGGAATCTGCGAGCCGCCGCCATTGTTCTCGGGTGGACGCTTCGGCCCCTCCCCGTTACCCCGGTTTCCTCCACCGCCTCCGGAAGAGCCTCCGCCCCCCCAGGGGCCACCGCTGTTGCCCGCCATATTATGTATCGTCCTCATCTTTTCCTGCGTGATCGCACGTCCCCTCATAACCTGTATGCTCGGCCGTGCAAATCAAGCCTCTGCCATGTCACAGGCGGCGAACAGGTTGCCGCATCGTGACCAGTTCCTCGGACATGGTCGGATGCACCGCCACCGTCCGGTCGAAATCCTCCTTTGTGGCGCCCATCTTGACCGCGATCCCGGCCAACTGGATCATCTCGCCCGCGCCCGGCGCCACGATGTGGCAGCCCAGCACCTTGCGGGTCGCCTTCGACACCACCAGCTTCATCAGAACCCGCTGGGAGCGGCCCGCGAAGGCCTGCTGCATCGGCTTGAACGAAGTCGCGTAAACCTCGATCTCCTCCTGCTCCGCGGCCTCCTCCTCCGACAGGCCCACCGTGCCCATCTCGGGCTGGGTGAAGATCGCCGTTGGGATCAGCGCGTGATCGACGGGCGTGGGATTGCCCCGGAACACCGTCTCGACGAACGCCATCCCCTCGCGGATCGCGACCGGTGTCAGGTTCACCCGGTCGGTCACGTCGCCGATGGCATAGATCGAGGGTACCGCGGTCTGACTGTATTCGTCCACCTTGACCTCGCCCTTGCGGCCCAGTTCGACGCCCAGCGCCTCCAGTCCCAGCCCATCGGTGTTGGGCTTGCGGCCCGTGGCGAACATCACCTTGTCGAACACGGTCTCGTCGCCATTGGTGGCCTTGACGCGAACCTTGTCGCCCTCGGCGCTCATCTCCAGCACGTTGGTGCCCAGATGCAGGTTGACCCCGTTCTGGCACATCTCCTCGCTGACAAGCCCGCGCGCCTCCTCGTCAAAGCCGCGCAGGATCTGAGCACCGCGATAATACTGCGTCACCTCGACGCCCAGCCCGTTCATGATGCAGGCGAATTCGCAGGCGATATACCCGCCGCCGACGATCAGCATCTTTTCGGGCAGCGCGTCCAGGTGGAACACCTCGTTCGAACTGATGGCCAGATCCGAGCCCGGAAACTCTGCGATCGAGGGCGTGCCGCCCGTGGCGATCAGGATATGCTTGGCCGTCTTGCGCGTCCCGTCGGCCAGTTCGACCGTGTGCGGATCGACGACCGTGGCGCGCTGGTCGAAACTCTCGACCCCGTTGTTCTTCAGGATCCCGCGATAGATGTTCTCCAGCCGGTCCAGCTCGGCATGCAGCTTGCCCTTGAAAGACGTCCAGTCGAACGCGCCCGGCTTGATATCCCAGCCATAGCTCTGCGCATCCTCGACCATGCCGGCATATTCGCTGGCAAAAACCATCAGCTTCTTCGGCACGCAGCCCCGGATCACGCAGGTCCCGCCATAACGGTCCTCCTCGGCCAGCGCGACCCTGGCGCCCGCCTCGCCCGCCGCGACCCGCGCCGCGCGCACCCCGCCCGAACCGCCGCCGATGACAAAAAGGTCGTAATCGAAATCCATGTCCCGCCTCGCTTGCTGTCCTGCCGCGGGTGTACCTTACACGTCGCTGCTGTCCAGACCGTTCCTGCGCGCCAGCTGCACCTGCCATGGCTCGTCCAGATCCGGCCAGTGCCGCCGCAGCGCATCGATGAGCGCCTGACCTACGTCCGGATCGAAAGAATTCAATGGCAGACCGTAACTCATGCGCCCGCGCCGCGGATGATCGACATTCACAAAAGCGCCATCGGGCCGATTTCCCGAATGCCACGGCAATTCGAAACTCCGGACCTGGTCCCAGGAAAAGACCTGCAAGCTTTCATCCGGCAGACGCAGCCCCAACCCCTCGTCCCCGACAGTGGCCAGGAGGCGGGCCGGGCGGCGAAGGCGTCGGAGCTCCAGGTAAACCGGGATGCAGACAAGAGCGATTATCACGGTGTTGAAAACCGTCATTACCAAGGAATCTCCGAGTGTCTCGGTCACCCTCGAATAAAGGAAATACAGTGTGACCGGCACGACAACAGCCATGGCCAGAAGCCTGCGCCGATGAGCCCGCTTCGTCTCGCGGAATTCCTGCGAAACCGCCATTCCCTGCCTCAGTCGGCAAGATCCGTGAACAGGTTGTCGCTTTCGACGAAATCCAGACGGTCCTGCTCGATCGTGCCTTTGTTGATGTCGCGCAGCTCGACCCGGCCGTCGCCATAGCCGATCACCACTGTGTCGCAGATGTCGATGAACAGCCCGTTCTCGACCACGCCCGGCATCTGGTTCAGCACCATGGCAAGCTGGCGCGGGTTGCCGATCCGTTGCAGGTGAAGGTCAAGGATGTGGTTCCCCTCATCCGTGACAAAGGGCGAATCCCCGTTCATCCGCAGAGTCGCGGTCCGGCCCAGCACGTCCATCGAGATCAGCGTCTCCTCGATCAGCGCCTGCGTTGTCTGCCAGCCGAAGGGGATCACCTCGACCGGCAGCGGGAAGGCGCCCAGCGTCTCGACTTCCTTGCCGACATCCGCGATCACCACCATCTGGTCGCTGGCGGTGGCGACGATCTTTTCCTGCAACAGCGCACCGCCGCCGCCCTTGATCAGGTTCAGGTCGCCGTCAAACTCGTCCGCGCCATCGATTGTCAGGTCCAGCCAGCGCGCATCGTCGAGGCTGATCACCTCGATCCCGACATCGCGCGCCAACTGCGCGGTCCGGGTCGAGGTCGGCACGCCGCGGAACTTCAGCCCCTCCTCGCGCACCATCTCGCCCAGGCAGCGCACCAGCCAGGCGGCGGTCGACCCGGTACCCAGCCCCACGCGCATCCCGTCCTCGACGAAATCGGCCGCGCGCTTGGCGGCAACGAACTTGGCCTTGTCGATCGGTGACAGTTCTCCGGTCATGGCAGCAACTCCAAAGCAGATTTGGCGCCCTTATAGGGCCATTGTGCCAAAGGCGCGAGGGGGCGGCGCGATTTTCGCCCTTTCCGCCGCGCGGGGCCGGGCGCTTCGCCCGCCCGCTCCGACCCGTCCCGGAAGATCTGGAGAATTTTCTTGCCCTCCCGCACGCCACCAGCGGTACATTCAGCCGGGTTTCCGATAGGGAAAGTCGTATTCCGCCCACCGGATTCACCGGATTCGCTCTAAGCCTCGCCGCATGAGATCCCCCATGACCGACACGCTCCGCCTGCATTACGCGCCCGACAACGCCTCGCTCATCATCCGGCTGGCGCTGGAGGAGATGCGCCTGCCCTTCGAGGCGGTGCTGGTCGACCGTGCCGCCCGCGCGCAGGACGGCCCGGCCTATCGCGCGCTCAACCCCGCAGGCCTGATCCCGGTGCTGGAAACGCCGCATGGTGCGATCTTCGAGACCGGCGCCGTCCTGCTCTGGCTCGCCGACACGCATGGAACGCTGGCCCCCGCCCCCGACGCGCCCGAGCGGGGCGACTTCCTCAAATGGCTGTTCTTCACCGCGAACACGGTTCACGCCGACCTGCGCATCCTGTTCTACCCCGAGAAATACGCAGGTACCGCCGACCCCGAGGCGCTGCGCGACGGCATCCGCAAAAGGCTGCGCGCGCACCTCGCCCTTCTCGACGCGGTTGCGAAACAGGCCCCCTCCTGGCTCTTGCCCGATGACCCTTCGGTTCTTAACTGCTACCTTGTCTGCCTGTTGCGCTGGATGGCGCTCTACCCGCGCGGCGACGACCTGGGCTGGTTCTCGCTGGCCGACACGCCCTGGCTCCACCGCATCGCTGCGGGGATGGAGGGGCGAGACTCCACTCGCGCCGCCATCATCGCCGAAGGGCTCGGCGCCACGCCCTTCACCTCGCCCATCTATCCAGATCCACCGGAAGGCTCGGCTACCTGAATGTTTCTCTCCGTCTTCGACATGTTCAAAGTGGGCATCGGCCCCTCCTCCTCGCACACGATGGGCCCGATGGTGGCCGCGGGCCGCTTTCTCGACCTGATGCGCGCCTCGCCCTTCGTGTTCGGCGGCCTGCGCGCCTCGCTGCATGGCAGCCTCGCCTTCACCGGCGTGGGCCACGCCACCGACCGCGCTACCGTGCTCGGTCTGGCGGGCTTCACCCCGCAGGATTATGACGCCGAGAAGGCCGAGGCGACGCTCGCCGAGATCGCCGAAACGCGCACCGTGCGGCCCGAGGGCCTGCCGCCGCTGCGCTTCGACCCGAAAACCGATCTGGTCTTCGATTACGACCGCCCGCTGCCCGGCCATGCCAATGGCATGACCCTGATGGCCACCGACGCGCAGGGCGACGTCATCCTGCGGCAGGTCTATTACTCCGTCGGCGGCGGCTTCGTCCTGACCGAGGAGGAACTGGCCCAGGGCAAGGATACCGACGAGGGCGACCCCGTTCCCTTCCCCTTCAAATCCGCCGCCGAGATGCTGGAGATGGCCGCGACAAGCGGCAAGACCATCGCCGAGATGAAGCGCGCCAACGAGATCGCCCGCGGCTGCCCCGAAAGCCTCGCCAAGGGTACGGCGCGGCTCTGGCAGGTTATGAACGATTGCATCGAAAGGGGGCTTTCCACCGACGGCATCCTGCCCGGCGGTCTCAAGGTGCGCCGCCGCGCCAAGAAGATCCACGACGCGCTGCAGGCCGAACGCGGCATGAACCTCCAGGCCCCGCACACGATCAACGACTGGATGAGCGTCTACGCCATGGCCGTGAACGAGGAGAACGCCGCCGGCGGACAGGTCGTCACCGCCCCCACCAACGGCGCCGCGGGCGTGCTGCCGGCGGTGCTGCGCTACTACATCGACCACGTGCCCGGCGCGTCCGAGAAACGGATCGAGGAATTCCTGCTCACCGCCGCCGCCATCGGCGGGCTGGTGAAATACAACGCCTCGATCTCGGGCGCCGAGGCCGGCTGCCAGGCCGAGGTCGGATCCGCAGCCGCCATGGCCGCAGCGGGGCTTTGCGCCGTGATGGGCGGCACGGTCGAACAGGTGGAAAACGCCGCCGAGATCGCGCTGGAGCATCACCTCGGCATGACCTGCGACCCGGTGAAAGGGCTGGTGCAGGTGCCCTGCATCGAACGCAACGGGCTGGGTGCGATCAAGGCGGTCAGCGCGGCCTCGCTCGCCCTGCGCGGCGACGGGCAGCATTTCGTGCCGCTCGATGCCGTGATCGAGACGATGCGCCAGACCGGCGCCGACATGCACGAGAAATACAAGGAAACCTCTCTCGGCGGGCTCGCGGTCAACGTTCCCAACTGCTGAGCCCGCTTTCCATCCCGCGCGGGCCGGTCTAACGTCCCGCCATGACACGAGAAGCCCTGCCCCCGCTGACACAGGACAAACCCGTTCTGGGTATCACGCTCATGCTGGGCTTCTGCGTGCTGGCGCCCTTGGGCGATTCCATCGCAAAGCTGCTGGGCGAGGTGATGCCGCTGGGCCAGCTGCTGCTCGTCCGCTTCGCCATCCAGGCCGTCGTGCTGATCCCGCTGGTGATCCTGACCCGGCGTCCCTGGCAGCTCCGGGGCCGCCTTTTGCGCCTGACGGCGCTGCGCACGGGGTTGCACATCATCGGCATCGGCGCGATGTTCACCGCGCTCAGATACCTGCCGCTGGCCGATGCCATCGCCATCGCCTTCGTCATGCCCTTCATAATGCTGCTCCTGGGCAAATACGTGCTGGGAGAGGAGGTCGGCTATCGCCGCCTCGCCGCCTGCGTCGTGGGCTTTGCCGGCACGCTGTTGGTGATCCAGCCCAGCTTTGCCGAGGTGGGCTGGCCCGCGCTCTGGCCGCTGGTGGTCGCGGTGGGCTTCGCGCTTTTCATGCTGGTCACCCGACAACTGGCCAAGGAGACCGACCCCATCGCGCTCCAGGCCGTCTCGGGCGTCATGGCCACCGCCTTCCTCTTGCCTCTGCTGCTGCTGGGCGATGCGGCGGGCGTGCCCGACCTGGCCTTCGCCTTGCCCGACCGATCGCTGCTCTGGTTGCTGCTCGCCATCGGCCTTCTGGGCACGGTCGCGCATCTGCTGATGACATGGTCGCTGCGCTTCGCCCCTTCGGCCACGCTCGCCCCCATGCAATACTTGGAGATCCCCTTCGCCACGATCATCGGCTGGCTGATCTTCCGCGACCTGCCCGACGGGCTGGCCGCCATCGGCATCTGCATCACCGTGGCCTCGGGTCTCTACGTCATCCTGCGCGAACGGGCCACCGCGCGTGCCCTGGCGCGAGGAACGCCCGCGTGACGAGCGCCAGCGCCCGGCGCGGCACCATCACCAGCAGCCCCGGCGCCTCCGCCTCCAGCCGCACGGGCCCCAGCGCCCGGTTCGACGTGCCCACCCGGCCATGCGGCTCCATCACCAGCCCCTCGATGGGCCATTCCAACCCCTCGGACCGCCCCGAAACCCGCGCCAGCGGAAACAGCGACACGACGTCGCCCGCCTCCAGGTCCAGCGCGATCTCGGGCGGCGCGTGGAACAGCACCTCATGCGCGCCGATCAGGAGGCAGGGCGGCTCGGCCCGCCGCACCAGAGTGTTCATCACCGCCAGCTGGTGATCCACCCGCGCGCCCAGGAAACCGACCCCAAGGCATAGCGGTGCCGCCACGTGACGCAGCACCTTGTCGAAATCGGTGCTGTCCTGCTCCGAAATCTCGTGCAGCCGCCCGGCCGGGATACGCGCCCGCGCCGCCGCCGACAGGCTGTCGAAATCCCCGATCACCGCGTCCGGCACATGACCGGCCGCCAGCGCCGCCTCCGCCCCGCTATCGGCCGCGACCAGCAAACCGGCATGGCCCAGCGCCAGCGCAAGGTCGTCTGTGCCCAGTTCCCCCCCTCCGATCAGGGTTATTGGCGATGAGCTGTGAACAATGGGGGAAATCATACGCGGTTTACTGCCCGTTCCGGAAACGGGACACAATCTCGCCATGAAATGATACGCTGTTAATCATAGATTCGGGCCGAAATTGACGCTCGGGGGATGGTATACCGCCAAGCACAAGTATGTAGAGGACGAGCATCCCATGGTACAGAACAACAAGGTCCTGACGGTCTCCTACGGCACGTTTTCCTGCACGCTCGAAGGGTTCGAGGACTCTTTCGACACGATGAAGGCGATTGCCGAGTACTTCCGCGACCTCGCTGCCGATGACCGGTATTTCGGCGCGGAACCCCCGCAGCCGGATACGGAGATGCTCGCCCGCATCGCCGAACGCGAGATTTCGCGCCAGGTCGAGGCCCGCCGCGACGCCTCCGGCATCGTGCTGCGCGCCGCCCAGCCGCTGGCCGCACCCCTGACGGCCGGGGTCAGCGCCCCGTCGCCCGAACCGCCCGCCGCCGAACCGACCCCCGAGCCGAAAGCGGAACAGGCAGAGGCGCCTCCGGCGACCGAAGTGGAAATGCCCGCCGCCGAACCCGCGGCCGAGGCAGAGGAAACCGCACCCGCGGCACCTGCCGAAGCCTTCCCCGAGGCCACCGCCCTCGAAGCGGCCATCATCGAGGCCGAGGAAGAGGCCGAAGCCGCAGAACCCCGCATCGTCCCGGCCGAAGAGGACATGGCTCAAGACCTGTCCGACGCAGCCCTCGAGGAGACCGAGGCGCTGGCCGAAACCGCCGCCGAGGCCGAGGCCGAGGACGAGGCCGAACTGGCCGCGGCCCTGGCCGAAGAGGTTCTGGCCGAGGACGAGCACGAAGCGGAGGCCGAAGCCGAACACGAAACCGAAGCCCGGACCGAAGACGAGCACGAGGCGGAAGCCGAGCCCGATTTCGAGCCCATGGTCGCCGAAGCGATCGCGCCGGAAACCGAAGCCACGATCGAGGAAATCGAGCACGCCCTCGAAGCCGAAGCCGAAACCTCCGAGGAGATCGAAGCACCCGAGGCGCGCGGCTCCGAGATCGAGGACCCCAAGACAGGTCTGCGCGACGAGGCCGAGGAAGAGGCCGCACTCGAAGCCATTTCCGCACGCCTGGCCGCGGACGAGGAAGACATGGCCTCGCAGACCGAAACCGGGCAGGACATCCCCCTGGCCGAGCCGGTCGAGCCGGAAGACGAGATCGTCCCCTTCGCCGACAGCATCGCCGCGAAACTCCAGCGCATCCGCGCCGTGGTCTCGCGCCAGGAGCGTCTGGCCGGCGACGAGTATGACGAGGACGAGCACGCGCAGGACATCCTCTCCCAGGCCCCCGCCCACGAGGAAGAGGAAGCCCCCGAGGCCCCGATCGAGGACGCGCTCTTTACCGATCTCGACATGGATGACGAGGACGGGAATGACAGCGACGACCTCAAGAACATCCTCGAGGACGACGCGCGCGCCGAGGCCGCGGCCGAACCTTCTGCCGAACCCGCCGAGGGCGAGAAGCGCATCGCCCGCGTGTTGAAGGTCAAGCAGCGCGACGTCGCCGCCGCCCTCGCCTCCGGCGAGATGGAGGAGGTGGCCGAGGACGAGGAAGACACTCCCGCCCCCGCCGGCTCGCTCTCGCCCGAGGACGAAGAAGACCTGATGCGCGAGCTTGCCGAGGTCGAGGCGGAACTGCGCGGCCACGACACGCAGGACGAGGAGGACGAAGACACTCTTTTCGGGCCCGGCGAAGAGGACTATTTCGACGCGGACAGCGAAGAGGAAGCCGCCACCGAGGAGGCCAGCCTGCCCCCCCTGCCCGCCGAAGAGGCCAACGGCGAGGACCTGGCCCGGCTGATGGAGGCCGCCGACCTCAAGCTCGACGACCCCGAGCGCACCAGCAACCGCGAGACCTATTCGCATCTGCGCGCCGCCGTCGCCGCCGCCCAGGCCGAACGCCAGGCGGGTGGAACCGTCGGCACGCATCCCGATGACGACCCCTATCGCGAGGACCTGGCCGAGGTCGTGCGCCCGCGCCGCCCCGTCGCCTCGGGCGGTGCAGAGCGTCCGCGTCCGGGCAGCGACCGCCCCGCGCCGCTCAAGCTGGTGGCGGAACAGCGCGTCGATGCGCCCGCAGCCGCCGCCGAACCCGTCGCGCCGCGCGGCCCCGTGCGCCCGCGCCGCATCCCCTCGGTGACCGAACCCCTGGCCGAAACCGACGCCGAGGGTGGCTTCGCCGCCTATGCCGAGGAACATGGCGCCACGTCGCTGGCAGACCTGCTCGAAGCCGCGGCCGCCTATCTCTCCTTCGTCGAGGGACAGGAACAGTTCTCGCGCCCGCAGCTGATGAACAAGGTTCGCGGCGTCCGCGACGAGGACTTCAACCGTGAGGACGGGCTGCGCTCCTTCGGCCAACTCCTGCGCGAGGGCAAGATCGAGAAGACCGGCGGCGGCCGCTTCGCAGCCTCCGGCCGGATCGGCTTCCGCCCGGACGAACGCGCCGTCGGCTGATCCCGGAAGTCATGCAAAGGAAAACGCCCCGCAGCGCGGGGCGTTTTTCAGTTTCGGCGGGTCATTTTCGCAAAGCGCGGCCCGCCCAACCCATCATCGTCCGACTATTCGCGCGGCTCGGCATCCGGGTCGGCCTGCCCCACTCCGCGAAAGACGAACTTGAACGGCACGATCCACAGGATGCCCAGCACGACGTAGATCACGAATTCCAGCCAGATTGGCGGCCGGTCCAGCATGTTCACCACCGTGACCACCGCCACGATATAGGCCGGCATCCACACCAGCAGCAGCAGCAGCGACAACCGCCGCCGCGCCTTGTAGCTCAATCCGGGTTTCTTCTGCTCGCTCATCTCAATCCGCAAACGGGTCGGTGACGAGGATCGTGTCCTCGCGCTCGGGTGAGGTGGAGAGTAGCGCCACGGGACACTCGATCAACTCCTCGACACGGCGCACATATTTGATCGCGTTGGCCGGCAGGTCCGCCCAACTGCGCGCGCCTTCCGTCGACTCGCTCCAGCCCGGCATCTCCTCGTAGATGGGCGTGCAACGTGCTTGCTGCTCCGACGCCGTAGGCAGGTAGTCGTAGCGCTCGCCGTCCAGCTCGTAGCCCACGCAGATCTTCAGCGTCTCGAACCCGTCCAGAACGTCCAGCTTGGTCAGCGCGATGCCCCGCACCCCGCTCGTCACACAGGTCTGGCGCACCAGGCAGGCATCGAACCAGCCGCAGCGCCGCTTGCGGCCCGTGGTGGTGCCGAACTCGTGCCCACGCTCGCCCAGCCGCTGGCCGTCGGCATCATGCAGCTCGGTCGGGAACGGCCCCTCGCCCACGCGGGTGGTATAGGCCTTCACGATCCCCAGCACATAGTCGATCGCGCCCGGGCCCAGGCCCACGCCGGTCGCCGCCTGCCCCGCGATCACGTTCGATGAGGTGACAAAGGGATAGGTGCCGAAATCGATATCCAGCAGCGCGCCCTGCGCCCCCTCGAACAGGATGCGCTTGCCGGCCTTGCGTTTCTCGTTCAGCACCTTCCAGACCGGCGCGGCAAAGGGCAGGATCTGCGGCGCGATCTCCTTGAGCTGTGCGACCAGCGCGTCGCGGTCGATGGGCTCCACCCCCAACCCCTTGCGCAACGGGTCGTGGTGCTGCAGCGCGCGATCCACCCGCGCCTCCAGCGTCGCCTCATCGGCCAGGTCCGCCACGCGGATCGCCCGACGTCCCACCTTGTCCTCATAGGCCGGGCCGATGCCGCGCCCGGTCGTGCCGATCTTCGTGCCCTTGCTGGCCGCTTCCTCGCGCGCGCGGTCCAGCTCCCCGTGATAGGGCAGGATCAGCGGCGTGTTCTCGGCGATCATCAGCGTCTCGGGCGTGATCTCCACCCCCTGCCCGCGCACCGTCTCGATCTCCTGCATCAAGTGCCAGGGATCCAGCACCACGCCATTGCCGATGACCGACAGCTTGCCGCCGCGGACCACGCCCGAGGGCAGCGCGTGCAGCTTGTAGACCTTGCCGTCGATGACAAGCGTGTGACCGGCATTATGCCCGCCCTGAAAGCGCGCGATGACATCCGCCCGCTCGCTCAGCCAATCGACGATCTTGCCTTTTCCCTCGTCGCCCCACTGGGCGCCGACGACGACTACATTGGCCATGTCCGGTCCTTTTCGATTGCATGACTCGCAAACCCGGGCCGGTATAGCGATGCAGGGGATGCAGGGAAACCGCAATTTCGACGCATCCCGCCCGCGCGGCGCGCCCGAGACTGGACAGCGCGCCGCCTTTGCGCGACTCTTGGCGCCAAAAAGCGTTTTACGATTGACGGTGGGGAAGAATGGCCGTGTTCCTGCGATGGCTCTTTGCATTCATGTTGCTGAGCCTGACCTACAACCCGACACAGTGGAACTACGTGCGCTGGACGTACCAGAATTACGACGCCCGCCTCTCGGTCGCGGTGTTTCTCGGATTGTTGCTGCTGATCGGCTACATCATCTACCTGCGCGCCACGCTGCGTTCCATCGGCGGGTTCGGGATGCTGCTGATCCTCGCCGTCGTGGCATCGCTGCTCTGGGTGCTTTACGATTTCGGCCTGCTGCATCTCGACAACACGACCGTGAATGTCTGGCTGGGCATCCTCGCGCTCTCGGTCGTCCTGGGCATCGGGCTGAGCTGGAGTCATGTACGCCGCCAGCTCGCCGGTCAGGTGGACATGGACGACGTGGACGAATGAGCGCGTGAGCGATCCGGCCACCCTTGCCGCCCTTGGCGGGGCCAGCCTGCTGGCCGGCGCCGTCAACGCCATCGCCGGCGGCGGCACCTTCTTCACCTTTCCCGTGCTGATCTGGGCGGGCCTGCCGCCGCTTATGGCCAACACCACGAACATGGTGGCGCTCCTGCCCGCCAACCTTACCGCGCTTGCCGCGCTGCGCGGCGACCTGCGCCGGGCTGGCGGGTACGCTGGGCTGTTCGCGATCATGGGGGCCATCGGCGGCGCGCTCGGCGCGGTGCTGCTGCTCAATCTCGGCAACGCGGTGTTCTCCGCGCTGGTGCCCTGGCTCATCGGCTTCGCCACGCTGCTCTTTGCCGTGGCTCCGCAGTTGCGCCGCCTCGCCACTCGCGCGCGCCCCTCAGCCGAGGCGCGGCTCGGCCCCGCGCCGCTGTCGTTCCTCGCGCTCGTCAGCCTCTATGGCGGCTATTTCGGCGCGGGCCTCGGCCAGATGACGCTGGCCACGCTCACGCTGTGCGGCTTCACCGACCTGCGCGCCGCCATCGCGCTCAAGAACCTGCTGATCTTCTCGATCACCTTCGCCGCCGTGCTGGTCATCGTGGCGGGCGGCACGCTGCACTGGCCCTATGCGGCCCTGATGTTCGCGGGATCGGCCATCGGTGGTTTTCTCGGCGGCCATCTGCTGACCCACGTGCCCGCCCAACCCGTCCGCTGGGCGATCATCGCCTATGGCACCTTCCTGACGCTGGTCTATTCGGGCGCGGTCTGACCCTTCAGGCGCACCGGCTGTCCATGCGGCGTGGACAGATACGCCTCGCGCCAATCCGCCTCGACGCGCGCGACCTCATCGGCCGCTGCCGCGCCCTCCTCGGCAAGCCAGCCCTCCAGCGTCTCCAGCCAGGCGGCGAAGTAATCCTCGCCCCCGTTCAACTCCTTCGCCAACCCGTGCCGCTTCAACGTCGCGCCGAACCGCGCCGCCCAGTCGGGCCAGTCGAGCCGCCCGGCCTCGTTGAGATGCACGGTCAGCGCAAAGACCTGCGCATGCCAGGGCTCTTCGAAAACAGGATCGGGTCGCGCGCTCATGCCGGCTCCAGGTAGCTCTGCCACAGATCCAGCACCACCTCGTCCGAAGGGTGCTCGGGATGGGTCCACAGCTCGCTTGCCGCGAAGATCACCGCGTAAAGCGGCTCGGGCGCCTCGCCCAGCCCATGCGCATTGCTGTCGGGCAGCACATGCGCCCCGTGACAGCGCAGCACCCGGCCCCGCGCGCCCGAGGCATAGCCCGGCAGGCGCGTATGCCCGCCCTCGACCAGCCGGTTGCCCGCCGGCCGCACCGTGCGCACCGCGTCGCCCGCGGCAAAGGCAGGCTCCGGCCCGCCCTCGCGCTCGGACGGTCCGCCCCGCGCCAGAACCTCGGGCACGGCGGCCGCCTTCAACGCCCGCTCGGCCAGCGCGTGCTGCTCCGCCTCGGAGACGCCGCGCAGATCGTCCGCCGTCAGAACCCCGCGCTCCACCAGCAGATCGGCCAAAGCCGAGATCCATTTCTCGTAATAGGAGAAGGTCACGTAATCCTTCGGCGACAGCTGCTCGCGCGCGCGCCGCGACATGTCCAGGTTCCACTGCCCCAGGCCGCCCGCCGCAAGCGTCACCGCCAGCGCGCGGCGGTGCCAGTCCTCGGCAAAGACCGGCGCATCCGGCGCATCGGGGATCACCGGCCCATGCCCGAACCGGCCGCCCATGTCATGCACCCGGCTCATGACGGCACCCGCGCCAGCCCGGTGCCGATCATCGAATCGCGCGTGACCAGCCCGGCCAGCTCCTTCTCGCTCATCCCCTCGCTGCCCTCGGGCCGCATCGGGATCACGAGATAGCGCACCTCGGCCGTCGAATCCCAGACGCGCACGGCGGTTTCGGGCGGCAGGCCGACGCCGAACTCGGCCAACACCCGGCGCGGCTCGCGCACCGCGCGGGCGCGGTAGGCGTCCGACTTGTACCAGGCGGGCGGAATGCCCAGCAAAGGCCACGGGTAGCAGGAGCACAAAGTGCAGACGACCATGTTGTGCTGCACCGGCGTGTTCTCGACCGCCACCACATGCTCCGCCTGCCGGCCGTAAAAGCCCATCTCGGACACCGCCGCCGTCGCATCCGTCAACAGTGCCGCCCGGAACGCCGGATCGGCCCAGGCCCGCGCCACCACCCGCGCCCCGTTCTGCGGCCCGATCTTCGTCTCGTAGGTCTCGATGATCTCATCCAGCGCGGCCGGATCGATCAGCCCCTTGCGCGTCAGGATGGTCTCCAGCGCCTTGACCCGCAGCGCGGGCTCGGGTGGCAACAGGGAATGCGGGTGGTCGTGATGGTCATGCGGCATGGCCTCACAGTGCCGCCCCGCCCCCGCCCTGTCCAGCCCCCGCGAAGAGGACCCGCCCAGGGTCCGATGAGCGAAGCGCAGCCCGCGCGGAACTCGCGGGTTGCCCCGGCGCGCAAACTTGCATAGATAGCGCCCGGAACAGCTCACGCCCCACAGGACATCCATGGAAAACGTCGTTCTCATCATCCACCTTCTCCTGGCCCTGAGCCTGATCGCCGTCGTCCTGATGCAGCGGTCCGAAGGCGGCGGGCTCGGCATGGGCGGCGGCGGCGGCGTGATGAGCGGCCGCAGCGCGGCCACCGCGCTCTCCAAGGTGACCTGGGTGCTGGCCGCGGCCTTCATCGTCACCTCGCTGACACTCACCATCATCGCCGCGCAAAAGGCCGCGGGAACCTCCGTGCTCGACCGGCTGGGCGTGCCTGAGGCGACCGAGACGCAGGACGGCACGACCCCGTCGGTGCCCGCCGGCAGCGATCTCCTGCCGCCCGCGCAGGGCGACGACGCCCCGTTGGTGCCGCGCGCCGACTGACCTACAAGACCTAGAAAACGACAGGGAACCCGCAACAGCATCTTGCGGTTCCCTTGCGCTTTTGGCGCGAATCCTTTATATGTGAAGTCCCGTGGTGCTGCGGTTTTTGGCCCCTGCCGAAAACCGCCGGGCAGCAGAATTCTGACGTCTCACGGGAGCAGCCGAACAACCATGGCGCGTTTTATCTTCATCACTGGCGGTGTCGTATCCTCTCTGGGCAAGGGGCTGGCCTCCGCCGCCCTTGGCGCACTCCTCCAGGCGCGCGGCTATTCCGTCCGCCTGCGCAAGCTCGATCCCTATCTCAACGTCGATCCCGGCACCATGTCGCCCTTCGAACATGGCGAGGTCTTCGTGACCGATGACGGGGCCGAAACCGATCTCGACCTCGGCCATTACGAACGCTTCACCGGCGTGGCCGCGCGCAAGACCGACTCGATCTCCTCGGGGCGCATCTACCAGAACGTCCTCGACAAGGAACGCCGCGGCGACTACCTCGGCAAGACCATCCAGGTCATTCCCCACGTCACCAACGAGATCAAGGATTTCATCGCCATCGGCGAGGACGAGGTCGATTTCATGCTCTGCGAGATCGGCGGCACAGTGGGCGACATCGAGGGGCTGCCCTTCTTCGAGGCGATCCGCCAGTTCAGCCAGGACAAGCCGCGCGGCCAGTGCGTCTTCATGCATCTCACGCTGCTGCCCTATATCAAGGCCTCCGGCGAGCTGAAGACGAAGCCCACCCAGCACTCCGTCAAGGAGCTGCGCTCGATCGGCCTCGCCCCCGACATCCTCGTCTGCCGCTCCGAGGGGCCGATCCCCCAGAAGGAACGCGAAAAGCTGGCGCTGTTCTGCAACGTGCGGCCCGATGCCGTGATCGCCGCGCAGGACCTCAAGTCGATCTACGAGGCGCCGCTGGCCTACCACGCCGAAGGGCTCGACCAGGCCGTGCTCGACGCCTTCCAGATCACCCCCGCCCCGCGCCCCGCGCTGGAGCGCTGGGAGGACGTGGCCGACCGGATCTACAACCCCGAAGGCGAGGTCAAGGTCGCCATCGTCGGCAAGTACACCCAGCTCGAGGATGCCTACAAATCCATCGCCGAGGCGCTGACCCATGGCGGCATCGCCAACCGGGTGAAGGTCAGGATCGAATGGGTCGATGCCGAGATATTCGACCGCGAGGATCCCGCCCCCCATCTCGAGGGCTTCCACGCCATCCTCGTCCCCGGCGGCTTCGGCGAGCGCGGGACGGAAGGAAAGATCAAGGCCGCGCAATATGCCCGCGAACACCAGGTGCCCTATCTCGGCATCTGCCTCGGCATGCAGATGGCCGTGATCGAGGCCGCCCGCAATGTCGCCGGGATCGCCCGCGCCGGCTCCGAGGAATTCGACCACGAGGCGGGCGAGAAACGGTTCGAACCGGTGGTCTACCACCTCAAGGAATGGGTTCAGGGCAACCACAAGGTCGAGCGCAAACTCGATGACGACAAGGGCGGCACCATGCGGCTCGGCGCCTATGACGCCACGCTCACCGAAGGCTCCCGCGTGGCGGGGATCTACGGCACCACCCATATCGAGGAACGCCACCGCCACCGCTACGAGGTCGATGTGAAATATCGCGAAAAGCTCGAGGAGGCCGGGCTATGCTTCTCCGGCATGTCGCCCGACGGCCGCCTGCCCGAGATCGTGGAATGGTCGGATCATCCCTGGTTCATCGGGGTGCAGTTCCACCCCGAGCTGAAATCGAAACCCTTCGAGCCGCACCCTCTGTTCAAGGATTTCGTGCGCGCGGCCAAGGAAACCTCGCGCCTGGTCTAAGGGGCATCGGGGGGCGCTGCCCCCTCTTGGCGCGTGCCGCGCCAATTCACCCCCGGAGTATTTGGCAAGAGATGAAGGGGCGCGGTCGCGCGCCCGCCTCATACGTCGTGGAAGCGATTGACCCGGCGCTGCATTTCCGAACAGCTCTCGAAGACGCGGATCACCTTGCGGTAGAAGGGCATGCCTTCGGTCTGAAAGCGCGGGGCGGTCGGGTTCTTGTGAGCGGGTTGCATGGGTCTGGTCCTTTCCCGGTGGGACTGATGGACGTTTCGTACCCTCACATTGCCCCGATTCGGCCCGCGCCGTCTGTGACCAAGGTTACGCAGCGTCAAAACCCGCCCTTCATCTCTTTGAAAATACTCCGGGGGTGAATTGACCCGCAGGGTCAAGAGGGGGCAGCGCCCCCTCGCCCGCGCCCTCAATGGCCCCAGGTCTCGCGCAGCACGCGCATCCAGTTGCCCCAGCAGATCCGTTCGATCCGCGCGGCCGGATAGCCCGCGCGCTCCATCAGCCGCACGAGCGCGGGCAGTTTCTCCACCCGGTCCAGCCAGTATGGCGGGTCGCAGCCGTCGTAATCCGAGCCGATCGCGACGCCCTCCTCGCCCAGCCGGTCGAGAAGATGCCCGAGCATCGCCAGCACCGCCGCCTCGGGCACATCCGCATCCGGCTGGCCATCGGGCCGCAGGAAGCTGCACTCGAAGTTCAGCCCGACGACACCCCCCGTTCCCGCGATCACCGCCAGCTGCGCATCGGTCAGGTTGCGCGCATGGGGCGCGACCGCATGGGCGTTGGAATGGGTGGCCACCAGCGGCCTGGTCGAAATGGCGGCCACGTCGCGCATCCCTTCCATGTTCAGGTGGCTCAGGTCCACCAGCACGCCTAGCGCGTCGCAGCGCGCCACCAGCGCCCGGCCCCTCTCGGTCAATCCCGGCCCGATATCGCCATCCGAGGGGTAGCGGAACGGCACGCCATGCCCGAACGGGTTGGGCCGCGACCAGACCGGCCCCAGCGAGCGCAGGCCCAGAGCGTAGAGCTCCTCCAGCCGCGCGAGCTCCGCATCCAGCCCCTCGGCCCCTTCCAGGTGCAGCACCCCGGCCAGCATCCCCGCCTCCCGCGCCGCCTCGATCTCGGCCACCGTCCGGCACAGGCGCAGCGCGCCCAGCCGGTCCAGTTCCAGCATGGTCCGGGCCTCGGCCCGGATCATCTCCCAGGCCGCCGTCTCGGGGATCTCGGGCGGCATCGGCAGGTCGTACTGTCCCGGCCGCGGACCCGGGGCGTCCAGCACGCCGGGCGATTCCGCCCAGATGGCGAAAAAGCCGCCGCCGAAGCCGCCTTCCTTCGCCCTGGGCAGGTCCAGCTGCCCCTCCAGCCCCTCGATGAAACCGGGCGCGGCGGCGGCACCGCCTGACCGCGCCAGCTTGGTCAGCACATCGTTGTGCCCGTCGAAAATCAGTGTCATGGCGTGACCTTGCGCCGGAAACCGCGCCACCCGCAAGCGGGATTGCGCGCGGCGCGCATCCGGGTCACTCTGCCCCTGCCAGACAGGGAGGAA
This sequence comes from uncultured Paracoccaceae bacterium, assembly GCA_947500005.1. GTDB lineage: Bacteria > Pseudomonadota > Alphaproteobacteria > Rhodobacterales > Rhodobacteraceae > Lutimaribacter_A. The sequence goes on from CANMQJ010000004.1 coordinate 202,448, forward strand.
CGGGGATGGCCAAAGGCTACTGGGTCGCGCATGTCGATGTCGACGACATGGACCGCTACAAGAGATACATCGCCGCCAATGCCGCGCCCTTCGCGGAATACGGCGCGCGCTTCCTGGTGCGCGGCGGCGAACGCGAGGTGCGCGAGGGGCATGCCCGCGCCCGCACCGTCGTAATCGAATTTCCCAGCTACGAGGCCGCGCTGGCCTGCTACGACAGCGCGGAGTACCAGAAGGCCAAGGCGCTGCGCGACCCGGTCTCGGTCGGCGACATGGTCATCATTCGCGGCTACGACGCGTGAGACCTCTTGGCGCAGGGCGTTTTCGGCGCTAAGGGGGAAATCATGCTCAAGAAGTTCTTCGCGGCCTTCCGTCCGCCCAGGGAAAACAGCCTGCCCGACCCCGATGCCGAGCTTGCGCTCGGCGCTCTTCTGGTGCGCGTGGCCCAGGCCGACCGCGATTACCAGGTCGAGGAGATCAGCCTGATCGACCGGATCCTGGCCCGGCTCTACAAGCACAACGCCATCGAGGCCGCCAAGGTGCGCGCCACCTGCGAGAAGCTGCATGCCGCCGCCCCCGATACCGACACCTTCGGCAAGCTCATCCGCGAGACCACGGGGCTCGAGGAGCGGCTCGCCGCGATGGACGCGCTGTGGGAGGTGGTGCTTGCCGATGGCGAGACCAAGGAGGGCGAGCTGAAGATCGTCGAGGAGGCCCGCATCGCGATGGGGCTCAGCTTCAACGACAGCGAGGCATCGCGCAACCGGGTGATGCAGCGGCTCTGATCGCGGCTTGGCGCGGATGCGCGCGCGCCCTACACTCCCCCCATGTTCCGTGATTTCCTAAACCGCCTCACCCGTCCCGATCCCGAACCGCTGCCCGATGGGGATGCGCGGCTGGCGCTGACCGCGCTGCTCGTGCGCATCGCCCGGTCGGACAACCGCTACGACCCCGAGGAGAAGTCCCGGATCGACCGGATCGTGACCGACCGGTTCGGCCTCTCGCCCTTCGAGGCCACGAAACTGCGGGGCGAGGCCGAGACCCTGGAAGCCGAGGCGCCCGACACCGTCCGCTTCACCCGCGCCATCAAGGACGCGGTCCCCTATGAGGAGCGGCTGGGCGTGGTCGAGGCGCTCTGGGCCGTTGTGCTGGCCGATGGCGAGCGCACGCAGGAAGAGGATTCGCTGCTGCGGCTGGTCACCAACCTGCTGGGCGTGAACGACCGCGATTCGGCACTGGCCCGGCAAAAGGCCGCCCGCACATGATCGCCTGGCTGGGCATGTATGACCGGCCCGAACTGCACGAGGTCCATGACCGCTACTGGGCGCTGATCCGGGCGCAGCTGGGCGACGGTCCAGAGGCGCTCACCCGCGGGGGCGACCCGTGGGAGTTGTGGCAATCGCCCGACCTTCTCTTCGCCCAGACCTGCGGGATGCCCTACCGCACGCGGCTGCACGGCCATGCCACGCTTGTGGGCACGCCCGATTACGGCCTGCCCGGCTGCCCGCCCGGCAATTACTGCTCGGTTCTCGTGGCCCGTGGCGAGGATGACCGCGACCTGCCCACCCTGCTGGCCGAGGGCAGCTTTGCCTATAACGAGGGCGGCTCGCAGTCGGGCTGGGCGGCCCCCGTCACCTGGTTCCTTGACCAGGACCTGCGCCCCGCGCGCGGGCTCAAGACCGGCGGCCATGCCCTCTCGGCCCGCGCCGTGGCCGAGGGGCGCGCCGATCTCGCCGCCATCGACGCGATGACCTGGACCCTCCTGCGCGAGCATGACCGGGCGACCGACGCGCTGCGCGAGGTCGTCCGCACCCCGCCCACGCCGGGCCTGCCCTACATCACCGCCGCCACCCGCGACCCGGCCCCCATCGCCGCCGCCATCCGCGCTGCGATCGAGGCGCTCGACCCCGCCGATCGCGCCGCGCTCCACCTGCAGGGGCTGGTGACGATCCCGGCGGCCGATTACCTCGCCGTGCCCACACCGCCCGGACCGGAGGAAATTCTGCCTTCCGTGTAGTCAATTCGGCGGTTTCGACGTCCAAACCGCCGATTTGCACGTTGCATTGTGCCGATTTTTGCGACCTGATACCGCCCTAACCAATGCAACAAACACCGGACCGCCCGTGCCCGATACAGACACCGCGCCCGTCATCCAGATCACCGACCTGCACAAGAGCTTCGGCCAGCTCGAAGTGCTCAAGGGCGTGGACATCACCGCCCATCGCGGCGACGTGGTCTCGCTCATCGGCTCCTCGGGCTCGGGGAAATCCACGCTGCTGCGCTGCTGCAACCTGCTCGAGGACAGCCAGCAGGGCGAGATCCTGTTCAAGGGCGAACCGGTGCGCTGGCACGGCACGGGGCACAATCGCCGCCCCGCCGACCCCAAACAGGTGCTGCGGATCCGCACGAACCTGTCGATGGTGTTCCAGCAGTTCAACCTCTGGGCGCACCTGACCATCCTGCAAAACGTGATGGAGGCGCCGGTCACCGTCCTGGGCCGCGACCGCGCCGAGGTCGAGCAGAGCGCGCGCCGCTATCTCGACAAGGTGGGCATCGGCGACAAGTGCGACGCCTATCCCGCCCAGCTTTCGGGCGGCCAGCAGCAGCGCGCCGCCATCGCGCGCGGCCTGTGCATGGAGCCCGAGGCCCTGCTTTTCGACGAACCCACCTCTGCCCTCGATCCCGAGCTCGAGCAGGAGGTGATCCGCGTCATCAAGGACCTCGCCGCCGAGGGGCGCACCATGCTCATCGTCACGCACGACATGAAGATGGCCGCCGACATCTCCAGCCACGTGGTGTTCCTGCACCAGGGGCTGATCGAGGAGGAAGGCCCGCCCGACGCTCTGTTCGGCGCGCCGAAATCAGACCGCCTGCGGGGCTTTCTCTCCGCGACACAGGCGGCATAAACAAAAACCACTTCACAACAGGGGAATCACTCATGAAGACACTGATCCTGACCACCGCCGCTCTGGCGCTGACCGCCGGCATGGCCCTCGCGCAGCAGACCGTGCGCATGGGGACCGAGGGCGCCTACCCTCCCTACAACTTCATCAATGACGCGGGCGAGATCGACGGGTTCGAGCGCGAGCTGGGCGACGAGCTGTGCACCCGCGCCGGGCTGACCTGCGAATGGGTCAAGAACGACTGGGATTCGATCATCCCGAACCTGGTGTCGGGCAATTACGACACCATCGTCGCCGGCATGTCGATCACCGACGAGCGCGACGAGGTCATCGACTTCACCCAGGACTACTACCCGCCCACCGCCTCGGCCTATGTGGCGCTCTCCGACGGGGTTGACGTGATGTCGGCCGTCGTCGCCGCGCAGACCGGCACCATCCAGGCCGGCCATGTCGCCGAATCCGGCGCCACGCTGGTGGAATTCGCCACGCCCGAGGAGACCATCGCCGCCGTCCGCAACGGCGAGGCCGATGCCGTGCTGGCCGACCGCGACTACCTGGTGCCGATCGTCGAGGAATCGGGCGGTGAGCTGACCTTCATCGGCGACCCGGTCCCGCTGGGCGGCGGCGTCGGCATGGGCCTGCGCGAATCCGATACCGAACTGCGCGACACGTTCGACGCGGCCATCACCTCGATGAAAGAGGACGGCACGCTCAACGAACTGCTCAAGAAGTGGTTCGGCGAGGACACCCAGACCTACTGATAGGCTCATCCGTAGGGTGGGTTTCAAACCCACCCTACCCCCCATCCGACAGCCGCGGCCCTGGTGGCCCGCAATGTCGCGGTGACAGCCCGCCCAGGGCTGGAAAAGCGGCCGAGGCGACCCGATGTTCCCCTATTGCACCGATCCCGATACGCTGGACACGTTCCGCTGGTTCTCGTGTTACCTCACGACCGGCGTGCACATGTCCTTCTACCTCTCCTTCCTCAAGGTGCTGGCGCTCCTGGCCATCACCGCGCCCGTGGCGCTGGGGTTCGGGTTTCTCGGGGCCATGGCCGCACGCGCGCAATTCGCGCCGCTCAGCCTCTTCGGCAAGGGATATATCGCCGTCGTGCGCGGCGTGCCCGACATCGCCTTCTTCCTGTTTTTCGTGATCGCGCTCGACCAGGCCTTCGAATGGTCGCGCCACCAGATCCTCTGCCCCGACTGGACCGACCCGATCCGTCAGGGCTCCGACTTCCTCGTCTGCCCGCAGGCCAAGCTGCCGCTCGGCACCGCGCCGGAATGGATGCACGAGACCTACGGCTTCTTCCTCGCCGTCATCACCTTCGCCATCGTCTTCGGCGCCTTCGCCGCGAACGTGCTCTTCGGGGCCATGCGCGCCGTGCCCCATGCGCAGCTGGAAACCGCCGCGGCCTATGGCATGAGCCGGCGCCAGACCTTCTGGCGCATCCTCGTACCGCAGATGTGGGTCTATGCGCTGCCGGGCCTGTCGAACCTCTGGATGGTGCTCATCAAGGCCACGCCGCTTCTGTTCCTGCTGGGGATCGAGGATATCGTCTACTGGGCGCGTGAGCTGGGCGGCACCAAGACCTCGCGCTTCACCGACTACCCGCATGGCGACTGGCGGATGTGGTATTTCCTCTTCCTGCTGGTCTTCTACCTCGCCATGACCCGCATCTCCGAAATCGTGCTCGAACGGCTGATGCGCCGCCTCTCCCACGGGCAGGCCACATCCGGCGGCGAGCTCCTGCGCAAGGAGACGACGGCATGAGCAGCTGCCTCCAGACCATCCAGGATTACGGGCTGCGCGCCATCGGCCTCGGCGAACGGCTCCTCCCGCGCGAGGGCTATACGCTCTGCGAACATTTCACCCTGATCGGCTCGGGGATGATCTGGAACATCTATTTCGGCGTTCTGGCCCTCACCACCGGCTTCTTCCTTGCCACCGCGCTCGCGGTGGGCAAGGCCTCGCCCAACCGGCTGGTGCGCAAGCCGGCGGAATGGTTCATCTTCATCTTCCGCGGCTCGCCCCTCTTCATCCAGTTCTTCTTCGCCTATTTCCTGTTTCTCAGTCTCAAGAGCGTGCACCCGGTCTTCGACCCCTTCACCGCCGCCTGGCTGGGCGCGCTGATCGTGCTGTTCTTCAACACCGCCGCCTATTCGGGCGAGATCTTCTACGGCGCGCTGCGCTCCATCCCCAAGGGCGATATCGAGGCCGCCGATGCCTATGGCTTTTCCGGCTGGTCCAAGTTCCGCAAGATCACCTGGCCCACCATGCTGCGGCTGGCCTGGCCCGCCTACACGAACGAGGCGATCTTTCTCTTCCACGCCACCACGCTCGTCTTCTTCTCGGGCTTCCCGGCCTGGCAGCAGCGCGGCGACGCGCTCTATTACGCGAACTACTTCGCCGACAAGACCTTCAACCCCTTCGTGCCCTACCCGATCCTCGCCTTCTACTTCATCCTGCTGACGCTGGGGATCATCGCGATGTTCGGCTTGGTCAACCGCCGCCTCAACCGCCACCTGCCAGCCGAACGGCGCGGCAAGCTTCGGATGCGGATGAACCTGATCCGGTGATCCCGCAAGGGCAGACGGTCGCCCTCCGGCGGGGGCGGGTCGGCCGCGCCCGGACGGATCACTGACCCCGTCGCGGGCGCCGATCCGGCCTGAACCGCGTTGTACAAAACGGTCAATCGCCCCTTCTTGCCCGGTACAAAACGGTCAATTCGCGGGCGCGCGCACTGTACCCCGTCCGGCGGCGCGAACTTTTGATCAAATCTCGTGACAGGCAAAGCCGGGCGCGCTAGACAGTCTCCAAGCCAGCAATGGAGCACCCCGATGGACCTCAAGACCCTGCACACCATGCGCGTCGTCGCCTCCGACCTCAACGGCCAGATGCGCGGCAAACGGGTCCCCGCCTCCTATGCGAACAAGCTCGACCAGGGCGTCGTGCGGATGCCCTACTCGGCGCTCAATGTCGACCTCTGGGGCGCCGATATCGACGGCAGCCCGCTCGTCTTCGACAGCGGCGACGCCGACGGCATCCTTTTGCCGACCGAACGCGGCCCCGTCCCGGTTCCCTGGCTCGCCGCGACCACCGCGCTCATACCCATGACGCTCTACCACGAGGATGGCCGCCCCTTTGCCGGCGACCCGCGCCACGCGCTCAAGACTGTGCTCGACCGCTACGCCGCGCGCGGCTGGACCGTGGTCGCCGCAACCGAGCTTGAATTCACCCTGCTCGATGCCAGCGGCGACGCGCCCCAGCCTCCGCTCAACCCCATCACGGGCCGCCGTCTGCTGGACGAGGCGGTGCTGTCGATGGCCGAGATGGACGCCTTCGACGCCTTTTTCGACGCGCTCTACGACGCCTGCGAGGATATGGGCATCCCGGCCCAGACCGCCATATCGGAAAGCGGGATCGGCCAGTTCGAGATCAATCTCAACCATCAGGACGCGATGCGCTGCGCCGACGATACATGGCTTTTCAAGGCGCTGGTGCGCGGTCTGGCGCGTCAGCACGGTTTCGCCGCGACCTTCATGGCCAAGCTTTATGGCGACGATGCGGGCAACGGGATGCACGTGCATTTCTCGGTCTGCGACAAGGACGGGCGCAACATCTTCGCCGATGGCGGAGCCAAGGGCACCGACCTTCTGCGCCACGCCATCGCGGGGTGCCTGGCGGCGATGCCGGCCAGCTCGCTGATCTTCGCGCCGCACGCCAATTCCTACGACCGGCTGGTGCCCGGCGCCCATGCGCCCACCATGGCCTGCTGGGCCTATGAGAACCGGACCACGGCGCTGCGCGTTCCCGGCGGCGCACCCGCCGCGCGGCGGATCGAGCATCGCGTGGCAGGCGGCGACACCAACCCCTATCTGGTGCTGGCAGCGATGCTCGGCGCCGCGTTGACCGGGATCGAGAACGCCGCGCAGCCCCCCGCCCCGGTGCGCGGCAACGCCTACGAGCTGACCGGCCTTCCGCACCTTGCCGTCGATCTCCCCTCGGCGGTCGATGCCTTCGAGAGCGACCCGCGCATCGCGCGAATCTTTCCCGCCGACCTGATCCGGTATATGTGCATGACCAAGCGGCAGGAGATCGCCCGCTTCGCCGATCGCCCAACGGACAGGCACTGGCTGAGCTATCTCGAAGCGGTCTGACCGCCGCCCTCCCCGCCCCCTTGCCCGACGCTCGGGAGTGCGGTAGGATCGAATTTGATCAAATTGGTGACCTATGAAAATCGGTATCCTGCAAACCGGCCACGCCCCGGACTCGCTCATCGAGCAGACCGGAGACTATGATTCCATGTTTCAAACCCTCCTTGAAGGGCATGGTTTCACCTTCGAAAACTACCCGGTGGTTGATGGCGTCTTTCCCCCAGGCCCCGGAGCCGCCGATGGATGGCTCATCACCGGCTCCCGTCACGGCGCCTATGAGGATCACGACTGGATTCCCCCGCTGGAGGCGTTGATCCGCAGCATCCGTGACCGTGGCCTGCCGCTGATCGGTGTCTGCTTCGGCCATCAGATCATCGCGCAGGCGCTTGGCGGCAAGGTCGAGAAGTTCAAGGGGGGCTGGGCCATCGGGCGCACGACCTATGACACCGAGAACGGGCCGCTGACCCTCAACGCGTGGCATCAGGACCAGGTGACCGAACGCCCCGAGGGCGGACGGGTTCTGGGCAGCAACGATTTCTGCGAGAACGCCATCCTCGCTTATGGCGACACCATCTGGACGGTGCAGCCGCATCCCGAATACGACAGCGATTTCATCGCCGGGCTGATCCGTACCCGGGGCAAGGGTGTCGTGCCCGACGACCAGCTGGCCGAGGCGTCCGGACACCTGGCCGGGCCGGTAGACAGTTCCCTCATTGGCCGGCAGATGGCCGAATTCTTTCTCAAGGAGCGCGTGTGATGGCCGATTGGACCGAACAGCTACCCGAGCCGGCGCGGGCTTATCTCGAGAACCGGCGCCTCGACGAGGTCGAATGCGTGATCGCCGACCTGCCCGGTATCGCCCGGGGCAAGGCGGTGCCTGCGTCGAAATTCGCACGGCAAAGTTATTTCCACCTGCCCGACAGCATCTTCTACCAGACCATTACCGGCGACTGGGGCGAGGCCGCCGGAGAGGATGGGTTCATCGAGCGCGACATGATCCTGAAACCGGACATGTCCACCGCGACCGCCGCGCCCTGGACGGGCGACTGGACGCTTCAGGTGATCCACGATGCCTATGACCGCGACGGCGACCCGATCCCCTTCAGCCCCCGCAACGTGCTCAAGCGGGTGGTGAACCTCTACAAGGAACAGGGGTGGAAGCCGATCGTCGCGCCCGAGATGGAGTTCTTCCTCGTCGCGCGCAACCTCGATCCCGCACGCGATATCGAGCCGATGATGGGCCGCTCGGGCCGCCCCGCCGCTGCGCGGCAGGCCTACAGCATGACCGCGGTGGACGAGTTCGGCCCGGTGATCGACGACATCTACGATTTCGCCGAGGCGCAGGGGTTCGAGATCGACGGCATCACGCAGGAGGGCGGCGCGGGCCAGCTGGAAATCAACCTGCGCCACGGCGACCCGGTCAAGCTGGCCGACGAGGTGTTCTACTTCAAGCGGCTGATCCGCGAGGCGGCCCTGCGCCACGATTGTTTCGCGACCTTCATGGCAAAGCCCATCGCCGACGAGCCGGGCAGCGCCATGCATATCCACCACTCGATCGTGGATCTCGAGACCGGGCGAAACGTCTTCGTCGGTCCCCAAGGCGGCGAAACGGATGCCTTCTATCACTTCATCGCCGGGCTTCAGACCCACATGCCGGCCGCGCTGGCGGTGATGGCGCCCTATGTGAATTCCTATCGCCGTTACGTCCGCGACCACGCGGCGCCCATCAACCTCGAATGGGCACGCGACAACCGCACCACCGGCATCCGCGTGCCCCTTTCAGGTCCCGACAGCCGCCGGATCGAGAACCGCATCGCCGGGATGGACTGCAACCCCTACCTGGGGATCGCGGCCTCGCTCGCCTGCGGCTATCTCGGCCTGATGGAGGAGAAGCGCCCGCGTCGGCAGTTCTATGGCGATGCCTATGAGGGCGAGGGCGATATCCCTCAGGTCATGGGCCAGGCGCTGGACCTGTTTGACGAGGCGACCGCCCTGCATGAGGTTCTGGGCCCCGAATTCGCCCGCGTCTACGGCATCGTCAAGCGCGCCGAATACGAGGAGTTCCTGCAGGTGATCTCTCCGTGGGAGCGCGAGCATCTTCTGCTGAACGTCTGAGGCGTCACCGCGATGAACCTGCTTCATTCCAACGACCGGCCCGGCGAATACCCGCCCAGCTGGTACGCCGAAACCGCCAATCCGGCCGACCGCTTTGCGCCGTTGCGCGGTGAGACGCGCGCCGATGTCTGCGTCGTGGGCGCGGGCTATACCGGGTTGTCGGCGGCGCTGCATCTGGCCGAGGCAGGGCGCGACGTGGTCCTGGTCGAGGCGCATCGCGTGGGCTTCGGCGCCTCGGGGCGCAATGGCGGGCAGCTGGGCAGCGCGCAGCGGATGGAGCAGGAGGATCTGGAGAAGCTGGTGGGCGACGATGACGCCGCCAAGCTCTGGGACCTGGCCGAAGATGCCAAGCAGCTCGTCAAGGACCTGATCGCGCGTCACGGCATCGACTGCGACCTGAAGCCGGGCGTGGCAACGCTGGGTTTCGACGCGGGCGAGATGCGCGACCTGCACGCCCATGCGGAACACCTGCGGGACCGCTATGGCTATGAGCAAATCGAGTTGCTGGACCGGGACGCAGGCCGCGCCCTCTGCCCCTCGCCCGCCTATCACGGCGGCTATCTCGACCGCGACGCGGCGCATCTGCATCCGCTGAACTATGCCCTCGGCCTCGCACGGGCCGCGGCCGCCGCAGGCGTGCGTATCCACGAAGGCACCGAGGTAACCGGGATCGACCACGGCAGCCCCGCGACCGTGCTGACCGCGCAGGGAAAGATCACCGCCGATCAGGTGATCCTCGCCTGCAACGGCTATCTCGGCGATCTCGACCGCAAGGTCGCCGCCCGCGTCATGCCGATCAACAATTTCATTGCCGCGACCGAACCGCTGGGTCCGGACGCCGCCCGCGTGCTGGCGCAGGACGTGGCGGTGGCGGATACCAAGTTCGTGGTGAATTACTTCCGTCTCAGCCGCGATGGCAGGCTGCTTTTCGGCGGCGGCGAGAGCTATGGCTACCGCTTCCCTTCGGACATCGCCGCCAAGGTACGCAGGCCGATGGTCGAGATCTTTCCGCATCTTGCCGATGTGCCGATCACCCATGCCTGGGGCGGCACGCTTGCCATTACGATGCGGCGCATGCCCTATCTCACCCGGCTGGCGCCCAACATGCTCTCGGCCTCTGGCTATTCCGGGCATGGTGTGGGCACCGCCACCCATGCGGGCCGGCTGATGGCGCAGGCGCTTGCCGGCGAAAGCGACGGGTTCGACACGATGGCCCGCGTTCCCTCCCTGCCGTTTCCCGGCGGGCCGGCGCTGCGATCACCCCTCCTTGTGCTGGCGATGAGCTGGTACGCGCTGCGCGACCGCCTGGGCATCTGACCTCCAAAACCGTCACGGTTCGATGAATTCTGCGCCCCGGGGCGCAGAAACCGTTTGGCTTGCCGCTTGGTTCGATTTAGGTTTCCGAAAACAGGACTTCAGGAAATCCAAATATGATGTCACCACCCAACGTTCATGACGCCGAACCCATCCCCGAAGCCGCGCGCGAGGCGATCGACGCGCTGATGCGTTCGGGCGATCTCTTCCGCTATACCGCCCCGCAGGATGCGCCCGTCTCGCTGCTCGAGGCGGAATTCGCGGAATTGCTGGGCAGCCGCTACGCGCTGGCGGTATCGTCTTGCTCGGCGGCGCTTTTTCTCTCGCTCAAGGCGCTTGACCTTCCGCGAGACGCGCGGGTGCTGATCCCCGGCTTTACCTTCGCCGCGGTCCCCTCCGCCGTGATCCATGCCGACTGCATCCCGGTTCTCTGCGAGGTCGGCGAGAATTACCGCGTGGACTTTGCGGATTTCGCGGCCAAGCTCGACGGTGTGCAGGCCGTCATCATCAGCCACATGCGCGGCCACACCTCGGACATGGACGCCATCATGGCGCTTTGCAAAGCCTGCGACCTGCCGGTGATCGAGGACGCCGCGCATTCCCTGGGCACCACCTGGCGAGGTAGCAACATCGGGACGATCGGGCGAGTCGGGTGCTTCTCCTTCCAGTCCTACAAGATGATCAACGCGGGAGAGGGCGGCATCCTCGTCACCGACGACGCCGACCTGGCGGCGCGTGCGGTGATCATGTCGGGTGCTTACGAACACGCCTGGAAAAAGCACAAGCCCGATGCCGAACTGGCGGCGGCCTTCGCCACGTGGCAGAACCGCCTTCCGCTCTATAACCTGCGGATGAACAACCTGTCGGCCGCGGTGATCCGGCCGCAACTGTCCGAACTCGCGCGGCGGGTACGCGACGGGCTGGCCAACCACGACTACGTGGCGGCGCGGCTCAACAGCAGCGCGAATATCGAGGTCCCCGCCCCCCTGGAACCCGAGCGCCGCGCCCCGGATTCCATCCAGTTCAACCTGCGCGGCCTGGACGAGGCCGAGACCCGCGCCTTTGCCGCCTCTGCCGAGGCGCGTGGCGTCAAGGTCCAGGTCTTTGGCCTCAGCCGGGACAATGCGCGCGCCTTCTGGAACTGGCAGTTCCTGCCGGAACAGGTCGAGCTGCCGCAAACCCGGGCGATGCTGATGCGCGCCTGCGACGTCCGCCTGCCGGTGCGTCTGACACGGGAAGAACTGGATGTGATCGCCGATATCCTGCTCTCGGCGCTGGCCGAGGTCACGGGGCCGGTGCGCGCTTACGGGACCTGAGGCTCAGGTCTCGCCCACGCCGAACAGCGCGTAGGGCAGGAAAATGGCATCGATCTCCTCAGGCGTCGGGACCACGCGAGAGAGGATGCCGATGACCCGGGGGCCGTCGGGCCCCATCGTCAGGAGCGGCGCACCGGAGTCCCCCCGCATGAGCGGGCAGCGCGCGCGCAGGAACCCTTCGGCCGTGCGACGCGGGATGCAAGGCGCCGTACGGCTGAGCAGATGGGGGCGGAGGCCCGGATATCCGGCGGCAAAGGGGGCCTCGCCCGCCTCGGCCAGCGGCAAGGTTCCGACCTCCCGGCCCAGGGGTTCAGCCAGTTCCAAAAGCGCCCAGTCCTGTTCGATGCGCGTGTCGAAGAGGCCCGTTCGCCCCTGCCCCGACCCCATGCGATAGCCTGTGACGTCCGAAACGGCGACGGCACGGCCCCGCTGGTAGCCCGCGGCGAAGCGCAGGCTTTCGGGCGGGATCCAGCGTTTGCGTGGCGCGTTCCACAGGCAATGCGCGGCGGTCAGGACCAGACGTTCGCCGATCAGGACGCCGGTGCAATGCGACCGTATATCGATGCTGGCGAAATTGACCCGCCCGATCGCGCTCCAGGGGCGTTGCGCTGCATCGAGGGGCTCGCGGTCCCGGATCGCCTGGCAACCAGAGTCGCGTTCGGCGCCCAATCCGCAGATGTCATCCCAGGCCGGTGTCAGAAGAGGCTGCCCCGCTGCCCAGCCTGACAGCAGGCCCCAGAACATGAGGGCAAGCGCCCATCGCATCAGCTCAGCTTGGAGAGTTTCTCTTGCAGGTCGGCAAGCTGCTTCTTGATCGTGTCGAGATCCTCGGCCGTGTCGCCGTCCTTGTCACCGTCCCGTTCGCGGTCGGGGCCGGACCAATTCCCGGACAGCCCGCCGGTCATCGCCTTGAGGAAGGCCCGTTGCTGCGCCTGCATCGCCTCGAAGCCCGGCATCTGCGACATCGGGTTCATGGCACTCATGTTCTCCATCATCTTCGACTGGCTCTCGCGCAGCATCTCGAAGGAGCCTTGCAGGAATTGCGGCATCATGCCCCCGCCCGGCAGCATGTAGCTGCGGACCAGGTCGTTGAGCACGTTCACCGGCAGAACGTTCTCGCCCCGGCTTTCATGTTCGGCAATGATTTGAAGAAGATATTGCCGGGTCAGATCGTCGCCGGTCTTGAGATCGACGATCTTCACCTCGCGCCCGCCGCGGATGAAGCCGGCGATGTCTTCCAGCGTGACATAGTCGCTGGTTTCCGTGTTGTAGAGCCGGCGGCTGGCATACCGTTTGATGAGCAGCGGTTTTTCGGTTTCGGCCACCCGAAGTCCTCCCCAAGGATGATGCGTCGCAGCGAGCCTATGCGAGCGCAGCAGAAAAGAAAAGTCCGGTCGAGAGACACGAAAAAAGGGCAGGTCTTTCGACCTGCCCTGCGCGATTGCACCAAGGTTGGGAGGAGATGGTGCAGATCGGCGGTATTCTTACTTCGCGGCGGTGGCTGCGGTCTTCTTGGCAGCCGTGGTCACGTCGTTGGTGGCCTTTTTCACGGCGGCGGTCGCGTCCTCGGACAGATCCTTGCCGGCAGCCATCAGCAGCTCGACAGTGTCCATCTGGACCTTCTTCGCGATCTCGGCGAATGCGGCCATGTTCTCGGCTGCCACTTCGGCTTGGGCCGATGCGAAATCGGTCATCGCCTTGGCATAGTCGGCGGGCTCCGCCTTCGCCTTGGACATCTCGGCCATCTTCGAGATGGTTTCCTTGGTCCACTTGTTCGAGATCTCGGCCGATTTGCCGGCCGCTTCGAGCGCAACGCCCGACAGCTTCTCGTTCAGGGTCGCGGTGGTCTTGAACGCGTCTTCCATTGCCGATGTGTCGACGGGGAATGCGCCCATCATGTCCTTCATGACGGCGGTAAAGTCTTGGGTCTTTGCCATGGTCCTAATCCTCGTATTCAACTGTTTGCCGGGTCCGGGCCCACCCCGTTTCCTGCGGCTTGAAAGGAATATGCATGCTGCAGCGCAGCATTTCAAGAGATTTGTGCCGCGCCGCAGAAATTCTTTCAAGACCCTTGGCGATCAACGGCTTGCCTTGGTCACCACGTAGGCGCCGGGCGCCGGGGCGATGGGCTGATGCTCCGAATCGCCCGGTTCGCGGGCCGGAATCTGCTTGCCCGCGCGCTTTTTCAGCCACTCATCCCAGAGGGGCCACCAGGATCCCTCGTGGTAGTCGGCGCTCTTCATCCACTCCTCCGCCGGAAGTTTCAGGTCGGCGTTGGTGTAGTGACCGTATTTCTTCTTGGTGGGCGGATTCACGATCCCCGCGATATGACCGGATTCCGAGACCACGAAGGTCTTGGAGCGCGACCCCATCTGCTGCACACCGCGATAGCAGTCCTTCCAGGCTGCGATATGGTCCGTCTCGCAGGTGATCGCCATCAGCGGCACGTCCACATCCTTGATATGCAGCCTGTGGCCCATCAGGTCGTAACCGCCCTCGACGAACTCGTTGCGCTGGCACAGGCAGCGCAGGTATTGCATCGTCATCTTGGCCGGCAGGTTCGCCCCGTCGCCATTCCAGTAGAGCAGGTCGAAGGCCGGCGGCGTCTCGCCCAGCATGTAGGAACGGATCGCCGGGCCATAGATCAGGTCGACAGACCGCAGGTAGGAAAAGGTTCGCGCCATGATGTAGGAGCGCAGCACCCCCTGCTCATTCACCTCTTCCTCGATCCCGTCGATGAAATCGTCCTGCAGGAAGGGCGTGAACTCTCCTTGGTCGCTGAAATCGGTGAGCGCGGTGAAGAAGGTCGCGGATTTCACCGACTTGTCGCCGCGCTGTTTCATGAGCGACAGCGTCAGGCTCAGCGTGGTGCCCGCAATGCAGTATCCGACGGCGTTGACCTGCTTGGTCCCGCAGATCTTCTTGACCTCGTCGATGGCGGTGAGAAAGCCGTCCTGAACGTAATCCTCCAGCCCCGTCTCGGCATAGCTCGAATCCGGATTGACCCAGCTGACCACGAAAACGGTATAGCCCTGATCGACCGCCCAGCGGATCAGGCTGTTCTGCGGCTTCAGGTCGAGAATGTAGAACTTGTTGATCCAGGGCGGAAAGATCACCAGCGGTATCTCGTGCACCGTCTCGGTGGTCGGCGCGTATTGAATCAGCTCCATCATGCGGTTGCGATAGACCACCTCGCCCGGGGTCGTGCCGATATTGCCGCCGACTTCGAAAGCGCTTTCATCGGCCAGCCGCACCACCAGCTCGCCACTATTGGCCTCCAGGTCGGCCACCAGGTTCTCCAGACCCTTGATGAGCGATTGCCCCTCGGTCTCGATCGCCTTTTCCAGCGCGTCTGGGTTCGTCGCCAGGAAATTGGTGGGCGCCATCATGTCCACGATCTGCTGCGCGAAATAGGTCAGCCGGCGCTTTTCCTTGGCGTCGATGTCGTCGACCGATTCCACCGCATGCGCGATTGCCTCGGCATTGGTCAGGTACTGGTTCTTGATGTAATTGAAATAGGGATTGTTCTCCCACATCGGGTTGGCAAAGCGGCGGTCGGCCAATTTGTCGCGCGGCTCGTCGGGGGTCTCTCCCTTGAGCATCGCCTGCTGCGCCTCGGCGAAGTTGAGGACCGTCTTGCCCCAATACTCGATCTGGTGCTCCAGCAGCCGGGCCGGATTCTGCACCGCATCCGTCCAGTAAGCCGTTGCCGCCTTGGCGAAAAGCGTCTGATCCGGCTTGTCGAGAGAGGGGTTGTGCGAGGTCTTGCTGGCCATGACCTCGATCAGGCGCTTGGAGAGGGTCTCAACCTTCTCCATGTTGTCCTTCAACCTGTCGAGATGCTCTCCGGCAGGCTCCGGGGTCTTGCCGTCACTAGTTGTCATTTTAAGGAATCCCCCCTAATCTTTCTGCTATGCAGAATAACGCTGCGGCAGTTTCGGCGCAAAGCGACCAATGCGCCGCACCCGCCAGCATGGCACAGGAGACCGCCGATGCGCTACATGTTGACCTACGATCTCATGGAAAGCATGAGAAACACGAACCAATGGCTGGGCGCCTCGGCCAATTCGCTGGCCTCCTACCCTTGGTTCAGCATGGTTCCCAATCCCGTCTTCAGCTGGATGTCGGCCTGGGGCCAGGTGACCGAACGCACCTTCGAACGAATGGTGGCGAAACCAGACTGGGGCATCCGCACCTTCACCTGCGAGGATGGCAAGGACCATCTCGTGGATATCCGGACCGTGGTGGAAAAACCCTTTGGCGACCTCGTGCATTTCCATGTGAACGGGCGCGAGGAACAGGAGCGCAAGGTTCTGCTGGTCGCGCCGATGTCGGGCCACTACGCCACGTTGCTTCGCTCGACGGTGAAGTCGCTGCTGGTCAATTGCGAGGTCTATATCACCGACTGGCACAATGCGCGCGACATCCCGGTGTCCTGCGGCAAGTTTGATATCGAGGATTATACCCTCTACCTCGTGGATTTCATGCGCGAGCTGGGGCCCGACACGCATGTCGTCGCGGTCTGCCAGCCCGCACCGCTGACCCTCGCCGCCACCGCCTATCTGGCCGAACAGGACCCCGATGCACAGCCTTTGTCGCTCACGCTGATCGGCGGCCCCATCGACCCCGATGCGACGCCCACCGACGTGACCGACTTCGGTCGCCGCGTCACCATGGGCCAGCTCGAAGAGACGATGATCCAGCGCGTGGGCTTCAAGTACAAGGGCGTAGGCCGCATGGTCTATCCCGGACTGCTGCAACTCGCCTCCTTCATGTCGATGAATGCCGACCGGCACTCCAAGGCCTTCTCGGACCAGATCCATCGCGTGATCCGGGGCGAGGCGTCGGACCATGACGCGCATAACCGCTTCTACGACGAATACCTCGCCGTTATGGACATGACGGCCGAGTTCTACCTTTCGACGGTGGAACGCATCTTCAAGGAGCGCGAGATCGCCAAGAACGAGTTCGTCGTCAACGGTCACAAGGTCGATATCGGCAAGATCACCAACGTGGCGGTCAAGACGGTCGAAGGCGCGAATGACGACATCTCGGCACCCGGCCAGTGCATCGCGGCGCTCGACCTCTGCACCGGCCTTCCAAAGTCGAAGAAGGCCAGCCATGTCGAACCCGGCGCCGGCCATTACGGCATCTTCGCCGGTCGCAGCTGGCGCGACAATATCCGCCCGCTGGTGATCGACTTCATGAACGCCAACTCGACCCGGCCCAAGGGGCCGCAACCGGACAAGCAGCCCGCCAACAAGAACGCGGCGGCCTGAGCGGATGGGCGCGGCGGAGCCACTCCGCTTCGCCTGTGACTGCGGCATATTGAGGGGAAATCTCGACGCGTCCGCCCTCCGGGGCGGATTTCGCGTTGTCTGCTATTGCCCCGATTGCCGCGCGGCCGAGCTGTTCCTGAACAGGCCCGATCCGGCCCCCAGCCCCGTCGACCTCTTCCAGACCACCCCCGACCGTGTCCAAATCGACACCGGCACCGAATGTCTCGGCCTGTTCCGCCTCGGGCCGAAGGGGCTGTTTCGCTGGTATGCCACCTGTTGCGACGCGCCGATGTTCAACACGCTCGCCAAGGCCGGGCTGCCGTTTGTCGGCCTCCACAGCGGCCGAGTGGCCGGGGCCGAGCCCCTTGGCCCGGTGCGCGGAAAGTCCTTTGTTCCGACGCCCGGCGGCAGGCCGAAATTCGAGGGATCGGCGGCGATGACATGGGGCGCGCTCAACCGCATGGCCGCGGCGCGGCTTTCAGGCCGCTGGCGGCGGACACCCTTTTTCGACACCTCGACCGGCGAACCCACAGTCCGGCCGCAGATATTGACCCGGCAGGAGCGCGCCGCGCTCTATCCCTGACGCTTCATCGCGAGCCAGTCGCGCAGGGCGGCCGTCACGGCCTCCGGCGTCTCCAGCGTCGGGATATGTCCCGCCTCCTCGATCACGTGCAGTTCGGCCCCTTCGATCAACTCGGCCATGAACCGGTGGCGCTTGAGCGGCGTAAGCCCATCATGCGCGCCGCACAGGATCAGCGTCGGCACCCGGATCTTGCGCAGCGTTCCCTGCTGGTCCGGTCGCCGCTGCAAGGCGCGCGATTGCCGCACGAAAATCTCGGGCCCCAGGTCGCGCGCCATGGTCATCACCTGTTCCAGCACCGCCACCCGGCCGGGTCCGGGGGCCAGGAATTCCGGCCGCATCGCCTGTTTCATCACCTCGTCCAGACGCCCGGCGCGCGCGCCCACGATCATCGGTTCGCGCGCGGCGGCGATCTGCGGCGTGTCGGCCAGCGCATCGGTGTCCATCAGGCAGATCCGCGTCACCCGGTCGGGCGCGCGGCGCAGGATTTCCATCGCCACGATGCCGCCCATGCTCAACCCCGCCAGCGCAAAGCGTTTGGGCAACTGGTCGAGCAGCCCGCTGGCGATCTCCTCGATCCGCTCGCCCTGCGTGATCGGCGCGATCGTCACCGCCCGCTCTCGCGAGAGATGCAGCATCTGGTGGTGAAAAAGCCGCGCATCGCACATCATGCCGGGCAGCAGGACCACGGGTTCGGTCATGTCGAATGTCCCTCGGGGCCAAGGTAGGGGGCCGGTTTTGCGCGCAGCATGGGGGTTTTGCCTGCCCCCTGCAAGGCCCGCACTCAGGGGTGGGCTATCGCGCGGAAAGGTGGGAAATCGGCGTATCTTGCCCGGCGGATCTCCGCCGTCTCGGGCGGGTCCTCTCCGGCTTTCAGCAGCGTCCCGCGCGGCGCGATGTAGCTGTCGATCCGCCGCTGCGGCACCGGCCGCCAGGCGATATTGAAGGCGCAGAGCTTCGGAAAGAACCAGATCTCGGAATAGTCCAGGTGATCGTGCATCCACCAGGCCAGATCGCGCCAGTCCCGCCCCTGCGCATGGCGATCCGCGAACCACGGAATGACGATCGAGGCGCCCGCGATCCGGTCGCCGCCACGCCCCCGGTCCCAGACATGGCATTCCAGCGGGTTGTCGTTGCGCGCGCAATTGAGCCCGTTCTCGTTGCCGAACCGGTTGAGCGCGGCCGAGCGATAGCCCGAGCGCACGGCGATCCGGCCGAAGGTCTCTTGCAACGGGTCGAGCAATGTCTCGCACAGCGCCCGGCCCGTCTCGATGGCCAGGTCGGGATCGTCGGGGATGTTCGGCAGCCCGTGGAAATTCCCGATCTCGGAATAGAGGAACTCCCGCATGTAGAAATGCCGCGACAGCCGCACGCGCCCCAGCGTCTCGAGGCTCCACATGCTGCGCGGCCGTCGCATCACCCGATTCCCTGCCGCGCCAGCCAGTCGAGGATATCCCGCACCGCCGCCCCGGTCTGTCCCGGCGAGAGGATGTCGCCGGCGATGACATGCGCCGCCGGATCGTCCCCCGGCCCCATCTCGACCCGCTGCACCTCGGCCTCGGCGCCCCAGTCGCGCGCCACCTCCAGCGTCGCATCGGCGCGCACGACACTGTCCATCTCGGCAAGCCGGAACAGTGCGGGAACCGTCGCGCGGCTCTTGTCCAGACGGTCCACCGCGCGCACCAGCGCGGCCATCGAAACGACCGCCGACCACGGATAGGCCGTCGTCCAATAGCGTGCCTGGCCCGCATTCGCAGGCTCGAACCCGCGCTCGGGCCCCAGCACCAGCGGCAGCAGGACCCGCGCCCCCGGCAGGGTCAGCAGCCAGGCGTTGGGATCGTTGATCCCGTAATTGGGCGAAAGCAGGACCAGGGCGGCGATGCCCTCCTGCATCCCGGGGTGAAGCGCCGCCGCCGTGGCCAGCGTGCCCCCGGTCGAGGTTGCGATCACGACCACACGCTCGCCCACCGCGCGCGCGGCCGCCAGCCCCTCGGCCATGTCAGCCACCCAGTCCGAGGCCGTGACCTCCCCCAGCGCGGCACCACCGCGCCCATGGCCCCGCAACCGCGTATAGACAAGGTTCGCGCCGAGCGCCTCGGCCACGCGGTCGGGCAACGGGCGGACCTCCTCGGATGTCGCCGAGAACCCGTGGACATAAAGCACCGAAACCGGCGTGCGCCGCTCCTTGAACCCTTCGCGCCAGATCACCCGCTTCTCGACGCCCGGCGTGATATCGCCATGCAGGCTCTCCACCGATTCGAAATAGACCTGCACCCCCTCGCCGAAACGGCGCGGTTCGAAGGAAGCATAGAGATCGACCCGCTCGGGCGGCGCGAGCCACCAGAGCACGCCCGTCAGAGCCAGCAGGACCAGCAGGACCCGGCCGAGGACCCGGCCAAAGCGCCTCACGCCGCGCCCGGCAGCTCGCGGATCGCGTCCTCGATCAGCCCCAGGCAGGGTCCGTCCGAAAAGCGATGATCGGCATCCTTGACCAGCAACAGGCGCATGTCGTCACATTCCGCGTGCTCAAGCAGGCGCAGCGCCGTCCCCGTGCTCACCGCCGTGTCCGCCGTGCCTTGCAGGCACCGCACGGGGAAAGGCAGCTTGAGCGGCGCACGCAGCACAAGTCGCTCCCGCCCGTCCTCGATCATGCGCCGCGTGACGACATAGGGTTCCATGTAATCCGACGGCAGTTCGACCTGCCCGGTCTGCGTCAGCGCGGCTTTCTGCGCCTCGTCGAACCCGGCCCACCAACCGTCCTCGGTGAAATCCGGCGCGGCGGCGATGGTCACCATCCCGGCGATCCGCTCGGGGCGCTCGCGCGCCAGCAAAAGCGCCTGCCACCCCCCCATGGACGAACCCACGACGATCAGCGGCCCCTCGGTCAGCGTCTCCAGCGCGGCCAGCGTATCCTCGTGCCAGTCACCGATGCAGCCTTCCTCGAAAGTCCCCGAGCTTTCGCCATGTCCGGAATAGTCGAACCGCAGGAAGGCACGCCCCTGCGCCTGTGCCCAGGCCTCCAGATGCACCGCCTTGGTGCCCTCCATGTCCGACTTGAGCCCGCCCAGGAACACGATGCAGGGCCCCGCCCCTTCGGTCTTGTGATAAGCCAGCCGCCGCCCCTGCGGCGTTTCCAGAAATTGCGTCGCTGCCATGAAACCCTCTCCGTCGCGTCGCGCGCATCATGACGACGCGCGGCAGGCATCGCAATCTCTGACGGAGGGGGCCCGCCCGGCGCGCAGCCTCGCACGCGCCTGCTCTTCATCTCTTTCCAAATACTCGGGGGTGAATTGGCGCGCAGCGCCAAGAGGGGGCAAAGCCCCCTCCCCCGGTGTCACAGCTTCGCCATCACCTCGTCGGAGGCATCGAAATTCGCCGTGACGCGCTGCACGTCGTCATCGTCCTCCAGCGCCTCGATCAGCTTCATCAGCTTCTGCATCCCCTCGAGATCCAGTTCGGTCGAGGTGGTGGGCTTCCAGACCAGCTTGGTCGATTCCGACTCACCCAACTGTTCCTCAAGCGCGGTCGACACCTCGTTCAGATCGGTATCCGCGCAATAGATGATGTGCCCGTCCTCCGAGCTTTCGACATCTTCGGCCCCCGCCTCGATCGCCGCCTCGAAGACGGTTTCGGCATCGCCCGCCGAGGAAGGGTAGATCACCTCGCCCTTCCGTTCGAACATAAAGCCCACCGAGCCCGTCTCGCCGAGGTTCCCGCCGTTCTTGGAAAAGGTCGAGCGCACGTTCGACGCGGTGCGGTTGCGGTTGTCGGTCATCGCCTCGACGATCACGGCGACACCGCCCGGGCCATAGCCTTCATAACGGATTTCCTCATAATCCTCGCTGTCGCCGCCCATCGACTTCTTGATCGCGCGCTCGATCACGTCCTTGGGCACCGATTGCGACTTGGCTTCCTTCACCGCCAGTCGCAGGCGCGGGTTCTTCTCGGGATCGGGATCGCCCATCTTGGCGGCGACGGTGATCTCTTTCGACAGTTTCGAAAACAGCTTGGACCGCGCGGCGTCCTGACGGCCCTTGCGGTGCTGGATATTTGCCCATTTGGAATGGCCGGCCATGCCTAGTTCGTCCTTCTTCGGGAAATCTGCGGAAAATCTGGCGCCTTCTTTAGAAAATGCAGGCGGCGGGCGCAAGATCACCGCACCTTTCCCGGCCATGCGATTGCCCGGTGACACTGTCCCGCGCCCGCTATAGCGTGCCGCCATGACCACCGACCAGATCATCCTCTTCACTCTTTTCGCCCTCGTTTTCGCCCTGCTGCTCTGGGGCCGCTGGCGTTATGACATCGTGGCCTTCGCCGCGCTCATGGCCGGAGTGGTGCTGGGCGTGGTCGAAACCGACGCGGCCTTCGCGGGCTTCGGCCACCCGGCGACGCTGGTGGTGGCGCTGGTGCTGGTGGTCTCGGCGGGTCTGGTCCGCTCGGGCGCGGTCATGCTGATCACGCGCACGCTGGTCGACAGTTCGCGCAAGCTTGGGGCGCATATCGCGCTTCTGGGCGGGGTGGCGGCGGTTCTCTCGGCCTTCATGAACAACGTGGCCGCGCTGGCCCTGCTGATGCCGGTGGACATCCAGACCGCGCGCAAGGCGGGCCGCGTGCCTGGGCTTTCGCTGATGCCGCTCAGCTTCGCGACCATCCTGGGCGGCATGGCCACGCTGATCGGCACGCCGCCCAACATCATCATCGCCACGATCCGCGAGGATACGCTGGGCGAACCCTTCGCCATGTTCGACTTCGCCCCGGTCGGCGCCGCCGCCGCACTCGCCGGTCTGATCTTCGTCGCGCTGGTTGGCTATCGCCTGATCCCGGTGCGCGGCGACACGAAGGACCAGCAGGAGGCCTTGGCGCAATACATCGCCGAACTGACCGTTCCCGAGGAGTCCGAACATATCGGCAAGCGCCTGGCCGAGCTGGACCCGGCCGCCGAGCAGACCGACACCGCGATCCTGGGCCTGATCCGGGACGAGACCCGCCTCTATGGCCGCGCACGCCACACGCTCCTGCGCGCGGGCGACACGCTTGTGCTCGAGGCCACGCCAGAGGCGCTGGACGAGTTCCGCGCGGCACTCGGCCTCGATTTCTCGGATGCCGAACGGCAGGACATGCTGACCGCGGCGGGCGAAGGGCTCGAAGTGATCGAGGTCGTGGTCCCGCAGGACGCCGCCATCGTCGGACGCACCGCGCAGGGCATCGGGCTGGCCTGGCGGCAGAACACGATTCTGCTGGGCATCGCCCGCCAGGGCCGCCGCATCACCGAGCAGGTCCGCCGGACCGAGATCCTGCCGGGCGACCTGCTGCTGCTGCTCTCGCCGCGCGACCGGGCGGCCGATGTCGCGGACTGGCTGGGCTGCCTGCCGCTGGCCCATCGCGGCCTGGCCGTCACCGAGAACAACAAGGTCTGGCTTGCCATCGGCCTTTTTGCCGCCGCCGTGGTGGCGGCCAGCGTGGGCCTGCTCTACCTGCCCATCGCGCTGGGGATCGTCGTCGTCGGATATGTGCTGACCGGCATTCTCCCGCTCTCCGGTCTCTACGACCATATCGAATGGCCTGTCGTGGTGCTCCTTGGTTCGATGATCCCGCTGGGCGCGGCGCTCGAGAAGTCGGGCGGCACCGAGCTGATCGCGGGATCGCTGATCGCCCTGACCGAGGGGATGCCCGCCTGGGCGATCCTGACGGTGCTGATGGTGGTGACGATGACGCTCTCCGACGTTCTCAACAACACCGCCACTGCGATCGTTGCCGCCCCGGTGGGGATCCAGATGGCGCGCACGCTCGACGTGTCGCCCGACCCGTTCCTAATGGCCGTCGCGGTTGCGGCCTCGGCGGCCTTCCTCACCCCCATCGGGCACAAGAACAACACGCTGGTCCTGGGCCCCGGCGGCTATCGCTTCGGCGATTACTGGCGCATGGGCCTGCCGCTCGAGATCATCGTGATCGCCGTCTCGATCCCGGCGATCCTGACCTTCTGGCCGCTCTGAACATGAAACCGTTCCTGATCCTCCAGCTGCGCCCCGAAACCGATGCCAGCGATGCCGAGTTCGCCTCGATCCTCGCCCGCTCCGGCCTCGCCCCCGAGCGTGCCCACCGCGTAAGGCTCGACCGCGAGAGCCTTCCCGAGGGACCGGACGTGACCGATTACGCGGGGGTCATCGTCGGCGGCGGCCCCGGCTGCGTGAGCGACCCCGCCGCCAGCAAACCGCCGCTCGAGGCGCGGATCGAGGCGGCGATCCTCTCGCTCATGCCGCAGATCACCGCGCGCGATCACCCCTACATGGGCTGCTGCTACGGGCTTGGCATCCTCACCGCGCATCTGGGCGGCGAGATGAGCAAGGCGCGCTATTCCGAACCCGTCGGCCCCTCGGCTTGCGCCCTCACGCCCGAGGGCGCCGACGACGCGCTCCTTGCCGGGCTGCCGCCCGTCTTCGACGCCTTCGTCGGCCACAAGGAGGCGGTGCAGACCCTGCCGCCCGGCTGCACCCATCTCGTCTCTTCCGGCCCCTGCCCGTTCCAGATGATCCGCTGGGGCGAAAACGTCTATGCCACGCAGTTCCACCCCGAGGCCAACGCCACCGATTTCGAGGCCCGCATCCGCATCTACCGCAACCACGGCTATTTCCCGCCCGAGGATGCCGACCGTCTGATCGCGCTCTGCCATGCGGCCGAGGTCACCTGGCCCGGCGAGATCCTGCGCCGTTTCGTGCAGCGCTATAGCTGATCCGCACTCCATCCCCCCGGGAACATCCGCACCATGCAGGTGTTGGCATCATGAACCTGCAGAATTGGAGATATGTCATGTTCGCGACAACCGCGACACGGCCCCAGGGAAGCCCGGAAACTCACCGCGACTTCGAGCGGGAGGCGAAACACAGGCTGGAGTGGTACGCCGCACGGCCGCACCTGATCGAAGACCGGCTCAGGGAGCTGGACGAGGAATGGGACATCGAACGGGCGATCCAGGCGAATGCCGCCACTCTCGCGCTGACCGGCACCGCCCTGGCGATGACCCATGACCGCAGATGGTCCTTTCTTCCTCTCGCCGTGACCGGATTCCTGCTGCAACACGCGACGCAGGGCTGGTGCCCCCCCGTGCCGATCCTGCGTTCGCTGGGCTTCCGCACTCAGGGCGAGATCGAACGGGAACGCTACGCGCTCAAGGCGGTGCGCGGCGATTTCGACCACCTGCCCGAGGGGACCGTGCCGGACCGGCTGCGTGCCGACGCGGCTTTCCACGCAGCGCATTGAACGCTGACCTTGCGGCAGACTTGCCTGATCACACGCCCCGCCTCTAGGCTGGCCCGAACGGCAATCTGCGGGAGGAGCGGTCGTTGGATGTCCTGATCGGCGTGGTACTGCCGCTAGCGCTGGCGATCATCATGTTCTCGCTGGGCGTGGGGCTTGAGCTGGGCGATTTCCGCCGCGTCCTGTCGCGCCGCCTCCCCTTCGCAATCGGCGCCTTCGCGCAGGTCGTCCTGCTGCCGTTGACCGCCTGGATCGTGGTCACCGCGCTGGCCCTGCCGCCCGAGATCGCGGTGGGCTTCATGCTGCTCTCCTTCTGTCCGGGCGGGGTGACCAGCAACATCCTGTCGAAACTCGCGGGCGGCGACGTGGCGCTCTCGGTCACTTTGACGGCCGTTATCAGCCTCCTGTCCATTGTGACCGTCCCGCTGCTGGCCGCATGGGCGGTCGCGCATTTCATGGGCGAGGCCGCGCCCGAGGTCTCGGTCTCGGGCCTTGCCCTGGCGATGTTCCTCATCACCACCCTGCCCGTTCTGGCGGGCGTCACGCTGCGCCACCTGCGCCCCGGCCTCGCCCGGCGCATCGACCTGCCGCTCTCGCGCATCGCCGCGGGTCTCTTCGTCCTGATCGTGCTGGCCGCCCTTGCCGGCAACTGGCAGCTTTTCATCGACAATCTGGGTCTCATGGGCGGCGGGCTGATCCTGCTCAACCTCGCGTTGCTGCTGATCGGCCTTGCCATCGCCCGCGCCGCCCGCCTGACATGGGACGAGACCAAGACCATCGCCATCGAGACCGGCATCCAGAACTCCACCCTTGGCATCACGCTGGCCGCGCTGATCACCGGAACCACCAGCGGGTTCAGCGAACTGGCCTTGCCCTCGGCGGTCTACGGCATCACCATGTATCTCGTCTCCCTCCCCTTCATCCTGTGGTTCCGCAGCCGACCGAGGAGCATTGCATGACCGCCAATACCGCAGATGCCGTCATCGTGGGCGCGGGGCTCGCCGGGCTCGCCGCCGCGGCCGAGCTGGGCGACCGCGGCAAGCGGGTGATCCTGCTCGACCAGGAGCCCGAGCATTTCCTCGGCGGACAGGCGCATTGGTCGCTGGGCGGGCTGTTCATGGTCGACACTCCCGAACAGCGCCGCATGGGCATAAAGGACAGCGCAGATCTCGCCCTGCGCGACTGGATGGGCAGCGCGCAGTTCGACCGTGACGAGGACGCCTGGCCCCGGAAATGGGCCGAGGCCTATGTCGAGTTCGCCGCAGGCGAGATGCGCCCCTGGCTGCACGAGATGGGGCTGCGCTGGTTCCCGGTCGTGGGCTGGGCCGAACGCGGCGGGTCCTACGCCGACGGGCACGGCAATTCCGTACCGCGCTTTCACATCACATGGGGCACCGGGCCCGGCGTGCTGGAGCATTTCATCCGGCGTGTCCGCGAGCACGAGGCGCAGGGCCGGATCGAGCTGCGCTTTCGCCACCAGGCCAGCCATATCATCATGCAGAACGGCGCCGCCAAGGGCGTCTCGGGCGAGGTTCTGGCCGGGGACGAGGCGCAGCAGGGCGCGCGCACCAATCGTGACGAGATCGGCGAGTTCGAGGTCTATGCCCCCTCGGTCATCGTCACCTCGGGCGGGATCGGCGGCAATTTCGAGATGGTCCGCCGCAACTGGCCCCGCGACCGCTTGGGCGAGCCGCCGGAGAACATGATCGCGGGCGTCCCTTTCCACGTCGACGGGCGCATGATCCCGATCAGCGAAAAGGCCGGCGGCCATGTCATCAACGGCGACCGGATGTGGCATTACACCGAGGGCGTGAAGAACTGGGATCCGATCTGGCCCGCCCACGGCATCCGCATCCTGCCCGGCCCGTCGTCGATGTGGTTCGACGCCACCGGCAACCGCCTGCCGCCGCCCTGCCTGCCCGGCTTCGACACGCTCTCCACCCTGCGCGAGATCCTGAAGACGGGCCATGATTACAGCTGGTTCATCCTGACCCAGAAGATCATCAAGAAGGAATTCGCCCTCTCCGGCTCGGAACAGAACCCCGATTTCACCTCCGGCAAATGGGGCGACGTGATCCGCCAGCGCATCCTCTCGGGCAAGAAGGCCACTGCCCCGGTCGAGGCGTTCAAGGAACATGGCGAGGATTTCGTGGTCGCCAAGACGCTGGGCGATCTCGTGCGCGGCATGAACCAGATGGGCGGCGGCCTGCTGGACGAGGCCCATATCCGCGCCCAGATCGAGGCGCGCGATTCACAGGTCGACAACCCCTTTGCCAAGGACGCGCAGATCATGGCGATCAACGCCGCGCGCAACTATCGCGGCGACCGGCTGATCCGCACCGCAAGACCGCACCGTTTCCTCGACCCCGCCAACGGTCCTCTGATCGCGGTCAAGCTCCACATCCTCACCCGCAAGACACTGGGCGGGCTGCAGACGAATCTCGACAGCCAGATGATCGGAGCCGGCGGCGAGGTGGTGCCGGGCCTCTTCGCCGCCGGAGAGGTCGCGGGTTTCGGCGGCGGAGGCTATCACGGCTACAACGCGCTCGAGGGGACGTTCCTTGGCGGCTGCATCTTCTCGGGTCGCAATGCGGGCCGATCCCGCGCCATCGCCTGAGCCTCACCAGCGCCCCGACGCGCCCCCGCCCGAGGACGATCCCCCGCCAAACGATCCCCCAGACCCCGAGGAACTCTTGGACACCTTCGGGATCGTCCGGATCTCGCTGTTCTCGTAGCCGCATTGCCGGCAATGGTAATCCACCCGCTTCCTCCCCGTGCGCGAGGTGGTCGCTGCCTCGAGGATCTCGCTCTCGCTCGACAAGGTGCGATAATTGCAACGCGGGCAGGACCCGTAGGAGGAAAACCAGCTCGGATAGCAGATGATGTCCATGTGGTCGCAGTCCGGGCAGGCCCAGACATCGTAATCCACCGATTGCAGGAATTCCTCCAGCCGCTGGCCGCCATCCAGATGTTCGTCATCCGCCGTCTCGCCCATCCGCGCCATCGTGAACCGGCAGCGCGGACATGGGCGGGGACGGCTGCGCAGGTAACGGCGCAGCGCCAGCGCCCCACCGCCCAGCGGGACCAGCAGCAGCGCCCAGATCCACTCGCCAGCCATCTGCACCCGCCGCCAGATCCAGCTCCAGCCGCGCGCGGCGGTGCCAACCCTTTCCTCTCCCGGATAGCTGCCGGTCAGTTCGAAGATCGCCTCCTCGACGCCGTTCTCGATACCGCGTTCATAGTTGTCCTCGCGGAAATACGGCAGGAATCCCGCGTCGATCACGCGCTGCATCCGCGCGTCCCAGCTCTGCGCATATCCCGCGCCGATCTCGATCCGTATCTCGCGGTCGTAACGCGCGACCAGGACCAACACGCCATCGTTGCGGTCGGCATTGCCGATCCCCCACGCGTTGAAGAGACGCGTGGCAAAGGGTTCTATCGGGCCGTGATGGCCATAGGCGCCCATGGTCTCGATGGTCAGCACGGTCATCTCGATGCCCGAGCGGGCGTAAAGATCCTTCAGATCTTGCCGCACCCGCGCCTCGGCCTCCAGCGACAGAAGCTCCGCGTAATCGTTGACGTAGATCTCTTCATACCCGGGATAGCTCACGCCATCCCCACCCGCGAAACGCCCGCCGGGCGCCACCTCGCGCGCGGGTTCGCCTTCGACTGCGACGGCCTGCACCACCGTCTCGGGCTTCGTGGCCCAGCCCACCGCATAGCCGATGGCCCAGCCGACCACCGCGACCACGGCCGCAGCGATCAGCGCGATCTCGAAATCCCGTCTCGTCATGTCCCTGCCCCTTTTCGGAACAGGTTAGCCCGCATCCCACACCCGGGCCAAGAGCGTCACTCCTTCGGTGCGAAGCGCATCAACTCCTCGCCCGCGTCATCCGTCATGACCAGTTCGCCGTTTTCGATGGCATAGCCCGCGACCCGCGCCAGAGCGTCGAGAAAGGCGCTCTCCTGCATCTCGACCTCTTCCGCGCAGGCCATCATCGTTCCGGCAATAGCCTCTGGAAAGTCCAGGCTATCCGACCCGATGGTGACGTCGCCGCGCAACCGGTTGCACCCGCCGGTCGCGAAAAAGGCGCCGCCCTCGGTAAAGCCGATCTCGGGCGGACGCTCGGGCAGCAGGTCCATGTCGCGCATGGATTGCATCACCCATTCGCTCCCCTCCAGGCTTGTCGTCGCCGGGGAGGCGACCTTGACCAGCATCAGGTCCGCCGCGCTCCCTGCTCCGTGGGTCAGCACCGGGTAGGAGGTGTCGGTCGTGAACAGAAGCCGCCCCTCGTGCCGGATCTCGGCGCGCAGGACGTAACGCATCCGCTCGTCGATCAGCGCGTCGTCATAATGCAGCTCGAACGCCGCCGGCACGCCCTTGAGCGCGT
The DNA here is from genome assembly GCA_947500005.1 of uncultured Paracoccaceae bacterium. Taxonomy (GTDB): domain Bacteria; phylum Pseudomonadota; class Alphaproteobacteria; order Rhodobacterales; family Rhodobacteraceae; genus Lutimaribacter_A. The sequence goes on from CANMQJ010000004.1 coordinate 231,754, forward strand.
AGCGCCGCGAAGACAGAAGCTCGGCCGGCGCATCTGCCCTGGACACGTCCAGCAACTCCACCTGCAAAACGGATCCCGGCAGAACCGCGATCCGTTCGCGATAGCTCGCGCTTCCCTCGATCACGCCTGCCATGGCCCCTCCCGCCGTCAGGATCGACAGGGCAAGCCCCGCCCAGAACGACTGTCCCATTTCGCTGTCTCCTTGCACCGCCTGAACCCAAAGATCGGTCGCCCGCAACTCCGGTTCAAGAGCCGTGAACTCAAAGCGGCCAGATGAACGGAATGAGGGCCGAGGCCAGCATCCCCACCGTCAGGTTCAGCGGAATGCCCACCCGCATGAAATCGGTGAACTTGTAGCCGCCCGGGCCGTAGACCAGCATGTTGGTCTGGTACCCGATGGGTGTCGCGAAGCTGGCCGAGGCCGCCACCATCACCGCCACCACCAGCGGGCGGGGGTCGATGCCCATCGCCTCCCCCAGCCCGATGGCGATGGGCGTGACCACCACCGCCACCGCGTTGTTCGACACCAGCTCGGTCAGGATCGAAGTCAAAAGGTACACCGCCCAGATCACGAGGAAGGGCGGCAGCATGGCCAGCCCCGGCGCCACCGCGTTCACGATCAGCTCCACCGCCCCCGACGCCTCCAACGCCTTGCCGACGGCCAGCATGGAAAAGATCAGCGTCAGCAAGCGGCCATCGACAAAGCCGAACGCCTCGTCCGCGTCGATGCAGCGCGTGATCAGCACCACCGCCACCGCGATCACCGACAGCGCCAGGATCGGTGCCACGCCCAGCGCCGCCAGCACCACGATGCCCAGCAGCGCGCCGATGGCGACCGGCGCATGGCCCCGCCTGAACCCCCGCGCCGAGGGTTGCGAGACATCGACCACCTCCATGTCGGCGGCCAGCCGCTGGATGTCCTCGGGCGCGCCTTCCAGCAGCAGCGTGTCGCCCACCTGCACCACCAGCTCGTCCAGCTGCCGGCCGATATTCTGGTTCCGCCGGTGCGCCGCGAGCACGTAGACGCCGTAGCGGCGGCGCAGGCGCAACACCCCCAGGCTCTTGCCCACCATGCGGCAGCCCGGCGTGATCAGAACCTCGACCGTCTTCGTCTCCACCGCCGATACCTGGTCGACGCGCTTGAGCTCCTTGTTGCGTTGCAGGCTCAGCAACTCGGTCATCTGCGTGCGCAGCACCACCCGGTCGCCCACCTGCAACTCCACCCCCTTGAGGTTGCGCCTGAGCGAGGCATCGCCCCGGATCACGTCCACCAGCCGCACGCCGGGCCGTTTGAACAGCTGCACGCCCGTCACCTCGCGCCCCACCAGGTTGCTCTCGGGCGGGATGACGGCCTCGGTAAAGAACTTCATCCGCGAGCGGTCGGTCAGCATCTCGGCCATGCTGTCGCGCTTGGGCAGCAGGTACGGCCCGACGAAGCGCAGGTAGAGCATGCCATAGGCCACGATCGCGATGCCCAGGGGGGTCACCTCGAAGATGGTGAAGGGTTCCAGCCCCTGCGCCCGCGCCACGCCATCGACCAGCAGGTTGGTCGAGGTCCCGATCAGGGTCAGCGTCCCCCCCATGATCGCGCCATAGCTGAGCGGGATGAGCAGTTTCGACGACGGGATCTCCATCGTGCGCGCAATCTGGATGAAGACGGGGATCATCACCACCACGACCGGCGTATTCGACACCACCGCCGAGGCCAGAACCACGAACCCCATGAGCAGCCCCAGCGCGAAACGTGGGCTCGACTGCGCCTTGCGCTGCGCCAGCGAGGTGAAGGCGTCCAGCGCCCCGGTCCGCACGAGCGCGCCCATGATCAGGAACATCGCCGCGATGGTCCAGGGCGCGGGGTTCGACAGAACCTCCAGCCCCTCGCCATAGGGCAGCACCCCGGTTACCAGCATCAGCGCCACCCCGGTCAGCGCCACCACCTCGGTCGGAAAGGTCTCGCGCAGGAACAGCACGAACATCGCGGCCACGATGCATAGCGTCAATATGGCGCTGCCGGTGTCCGTCAGGGGGAGATACTGCATGAAGATTCGCGCGACCTCAAATGGGATGAAACGGGTCTAGGGGGCACTGTCCTGCATCGCATCGGCCTCCGCAAGCGTCTCCTGCGGGCGCGGCTGCACCAGGAACACACCCGCAAGCACAAGGCCCAGCGCCGCCCAGATATAGGGCGAATACCGCTCTCCCAGCAGCACCAGCGACCAGAACACGCCCGAAATCGTCACCACATAGCTCACCTGCGCGGCAAAGACCGGCCCCGCCTTCGCCACCAGCCAGACATAGCCGCAATAGACCGCCGCATGGATCACCGACGAGGCGAAAAAGGCCCGTTCCGGCGCGCCCCACGCCCGCCAGGGCGAGACGTACTGCCCCGATCCCAGCGCCACCGGCAGGGCGATCACCGCCCCCAGCACCGAGGCACCGAACAGCACCTGAATCGCGTCAAGCCCCCCGGTCCCCCACCGCGCGACGTAATTGCCCTCGAAGGCGTAGCAGGCCGGTCCCACCAGCGCGAGAGGGATCCAGGCCAGCATGGCGCGCTCGGGCAGGCTCGCCTCGGGCAGCACCAGGATCAGCACACCCGCCAGCCCGGCCAGCAACCCCACCAGGCGCCGCGCGCTGAACCGCTCGAGCCCCAGCAGCAGCGCCATGGGGAAGGCCATCATCGGCACCAGCGAGATCAGGATCGACATCACCCCGGCCGGCAGATGCGCGATCGCCTTGTAACCGGCCGAGTTCGGAACGATCGTGCCTATCAGCGCAATCACAAGGCAGGCCACGAAGACCGGGCGCGTCATCGGAAAACCGCGCCCCGTCGCCAGCGAGACCCCCGCCATCGCCACCGCCCCGATCACCAGTTGCCAGAAGATCAGGCCAAGCGGCTGATACCCCGTACTCACCGCGATCTTGGTCAGCGGCTGCGTCATGCCCCACCCCATGCCCAGCGCCACCAATATGCCGGTGTAGAAGGACAGTTCGCGTCGCGTCACGGGGCCGCCTGCTCCAGCCGCCCACCGACGCGGATCATGCGCACCTTCGTCGCGGCGCCCGTGCGATCATCGGTCTCGACATAGACACCCGACAGCGTCGCCTCGCCCATCGCCGGGGTGAACCGGTCCTTGGTCATCCCGGTGATGAAGCGGCGCATCGGTTCGGCCTTGTCCATGCCGATCACCGAATCGTAATCGCCGCACATGCCCGCATCGCTCTGGAACGCGGTCTGCCCGGGCAGGATCTGCGTGTCGGCGGTGGGCACATGGGTATGGGTGCCCACGACAAGGCTTGCCCGCCCGTCGCAGAAATGGCCCATCGCCATCTTTTCCGAGGTCGCCTCGCAATGCATGTCCACGATCACCGCCTGCGCCTGTCCGCCGCGCGGATAGGTCTTGAGAACGGGCTCGATGGCCGAGAACGGGTCGTCATAGGGCCGCTTCATGAAGACCTGCCCCAGCACCTGCGCCACCAGCACCTTGCGCCCGCCCGGCGCGTGGAACAGGCGATGCCCCCGCCCCGGAGCGCCCTTGGCGTAGTTGATCGGGCGCACGATGCGGGATTCGGTCTCGATGAACTGCATCATGTCCTTCTGGTCGAAAGCATGATCGCCCAGCGTCAGGCAATCCGCCCCCGCTTCCAGAAGCGCCCTGGCATGATCGGCCTTCAGCCCCATCCCGTTCGAGGCGTTCTCGCCGTTGACCACGACGAAATCCAGCCGCCACTCCGCCCGCAGACGCGGCAGATGTTCGGTCACCGCCGCGCGCCCGGCGCGGCCCATCACGTCACCCAGAAACAAAATCTTCATGGCGACGGTCCTAGGCCCGGCGGCATCGCCGGGCAAGCCCCAATCGGCGTGTAAAGGCTTGACCGCGCGCCCGCCGCGGCATAGCTGCAAGGCGCGCGGAGGGCTGGATGGCCGCGTGGGGCGCAATCCCCGCGAGGAAAGTCCGGACTCCAAAAGGCAACGGTGCCGGGTAACGCCCGGGCGGGGAAACCCGACGGAAAGCGCCACAGAAAACAGACCGCCCCGGCTTGCCGGGGCAAGGGTGAAACGGTGGGGTAAGAGCCCACCGCGCCGCTGGCAACAGTGGCGGCACGGCAAGCCCCACCGGGAGCAATGCCGAATAGGATCCCCGCGCGGGCCGGTCGGGCAACCGATACCGCCGCTAGGCTCGCCTTTGCCGAGAGGGATCGGGTTGGCAGCTAGAGCCGCGCAGCGATGCGCGGCCCAGAGGAATGGTCATCCAAGGGGGGTCCGCCCCCCGGGACAAAATCCGGCTTACAGGCCCTCCGCGCGTATTTTTCCGGCCCGCTCCCACTTGACTCGGGGGCCGGGAGGCGTAAAAGCGCACGCTCAAGAGGATTCAACCGAAAGGCCCCTGCCTTTTCGGACGCAGGAGAAAACCATGGCGAAGCCGACGACAATCAAGATCCGTCTGAACTCGACCGCGGGCACGGGCCACTTCTACGTGACCAAGAAGAACGCGCGGACGATGACCGAGAAAATGACCATCCGGAAATACGACCCGGTCGTGCGCAAGCACGTCGAGTACAAGGAAGGCAAGATCAAGTAAGCGCCACGCGGCCTTCTTGCCGAAAGAGGAACGGGGGCTGCGCGATCGCGCGGCCCTTTTCTTTTGGCTCCCCTCCCCGCCACGAACCCGCCGATCCCCCGGCATCGCCGCGTTTGATCGCCCGCCAGCTTGCTGTAATCTGTCCGCGGACCCCGGCACTCTGCGCCGGTCTCAACGGTACGGACAGCTGAAATGACCATCCACGACTTCATGGCCGCCTACAAACGCGTATGGGAGGCGCAGGATTCCGAAGGGTTCGCCGCCCTCTTCACGCCGGACGGCCAATACCACAACACCCCCTTCCAGGTGCAGGCCACGCCGGAGGCGCGCGCCGCCTACTGGGACAGGATCAAGCTGCAGAACGACATCTCGCTGCGCTACGAAGTCCTGGCCGAAACGCCCGATGGCGGCATCGCGCACTGGAACGTCACCTACCAGGTCGCCTCCGAGGAGTTGTTCGAGATCTGGGCCAGATCGACCGGCACCGGCCTGCCCGACCGGCAACCGGGCGATCCCCTGCCCCGCATGGAACTCGACGGAACGCTCACCGCCCGGTTTGCCCCGGACGGGCTCGCCTCCGAGGTGCGGATCTGGTGGCATTCCCGCCCCCTGCCCGGCTGACCGGCGCGGGCGGGGCCAAGGCGCAGCTTGCCACGGGGGCCGCGCTGCGCTTAGGCTGGCACATGCTGCCACAGAAGACCCTGACCGACATGCGAAAACTGCTTCTCTCCGCCCTAGCCCTCGCGCTGCTCCCTGCCTGCGAGACGATTTTCCACAAGGAGGGCGTCGGCTTCACCGGGCTCGATGGCGAACCGCGCACCATCGCCGACGCGCCCACTGCCGTCGACGTGACCCGCGCCATCAACGTGCCCGCAGCCCTGGCCACCCGCCCGACGATCCGCGTGCAGGTCGATGCGACCGACCTCGCGGGCCTTGCAGCCGCCGCCATCGCCGCGGGCGGCCGCACGCCGCTGACAGCGGTGGAGGTGGGTGGCACGAACCGGACGCTCATGCTCTCGAACGTGCAGGCCAACGCCGTGCTCTTCGCCGTTCTGCGCACGCCCGAGGGCGACCTGGCGCGGATCGAGGACGAGGCCGAGGCCGCCTTCACCGCCTCGGTGCCACGGCTGACCGGATGCCTCGTCGCCGGCAATGCCTACCGGACGGGCAGCGCCCGCAATGGCGGGCTCGCGGTGCCGCTCAACTGCAACTGACCGCAGGTCGATGCAACGAAACAGGCGGGCCCCGAGGGACCCGCCTGTTTCTTGTCCGAGGGAACGGACGTTATTCGCGATTGCCGAACAGCTGAAGCAGCATCATGAACATGTTGATGAAGTCCAGGTACAGGCTCAGCGCGCCCATGATGGCCGCCTTGCCCAGCCATTCCTGGTCGCCATGCGCGGCATGCTGGATGTACTCGTTCTTGATCCGCTGCGTGTCATAGGCGGTCAGGCCGGCAAAGATCAGAACACCGATCACAGAGATCGCGAAGGCCATCGCCGAGGAGGCGAGGAAGATGTTCACGATCGAGGCCACGATCAGACCGATCAGGCCCATGATCAGGAAGGTGCCCATGCCCGACAGGTCCTTCTTCGTGGTGTAGCCCACGAGCGACAGACCGGCAAAGGCAATGGAGGTGATCAGAAAGACCTGCGCGATCGATTCACCGGTGAACACCAGGAAGATCGAGCTGATCGACACACCCATGACCAGGGCGAACACGTAGAAGATCAGCTGCGCCGCAGCCGCCGACAGCCGGTTCACCGCCGCGCCGAAACCGAAGACGAAGATCAGCGGGGCGAACATCACCACCCATTTCAGCGGCGAGGCGTAAAGCGCATAGCCCAACTGGGTCAGGTACTTGCCCTCGCCAAGCTGGCCTGCCGCCGCCGAGGGATCCGCGGTCACCGCAAGGCCCGAAAGCGCCCAGGCCGCGGCAAATGTGATGAGCATGCCCACGGACATCGTGCCGTAGACCTTGTTCATATGGGCGCGCAGGCCCTCATCAATCTGGGCGGTGCGGGCGCCCGCCGCCGTCCGGATCGTATCGAATTGTGCCATTCAGGGTCTCCATCCATACGCTTTGCGCGCCGACGGGGAATACCCGGCGGCTCTCCGCTCAAATATCGGAGAGGAGAGCCGCCAATTCAAGTGTTTCCGCTCCGAATGCTGTACGGGGAATGCAACAATTTTGCGCGTCATGCGTTCTGACCGCGCCGAGTTCGGCCATTCAGTCCCGCCAGGTCTCGGGCGCGTCCCAGAAGGGGCGTGCCGCCTCGGCCCGTGCGGCCTCGCGGCTGACGCCGATATCCTCCAGCGCCGCATCGTCGAGACGTTCCAGCGCCCGGCGTTGCCGCCAGACCGAGAAAAGCCGTGCAATCCGGCCGCCTTGGCGCCGGGACCGGGAGAGGGGCAGTTGCGTTGAGAGCATGGACATGGCGGGGTTCCTTTCAGCTTCGGTGATACAAGATCGACCTCCATCAATCTCCTTGAACCATATGGCGATCCGTGATCCATTAGGGAAACGAATGTTCATGATGCCCGCCATCAAGGTTCTTGATTCATGCGAAACCTCGACATCACCACCCTGCGCTCTTTCGTCGCCGTGGCCGATCACGGCGGTGTGACCCGCGCCGCCGGCTTCCTGCACCTGACGCAATCGGCCGTCTCGATGCAGCTCAAGCGGCTGGAGGAGCTTCTGGGCCTCGACCTGCTCGACCGCTCGGGCCGAACCATCGCGCTCACCCCCTCGGGCGAGCAGCTGCTGGCCTATGCCCGTCGCATGGTGGCCCTGAACGACGAGGTGATCGGCCGGCTCACCGACCAGGCCTATGAGGGCGAACTGGCGCTCGGCGTGCCGCATGACATCGTCTATCCGGCGATTCCGCGCGCCATGCAGCGGTTCAACGCGCTCTATCCCCGCGTGAACGTGAATCTCACCACCACGAACACCCGCCACCTCAAGGAGGAATTCGCCCGTGGCGCCTTCGACCTGATCCTGACCACCGAAAGCGCCGCCGGAGAGGGCGGCGAGACCATCCACCACATGCCGCTGCGCTGGGTCGGGGCGCGCGACGGTTCGGTCTGGCGGCAGCGCCCGCTGCGGATCGGGTTCTGCCGCAACTGCATCTTCCGCGCCACGGCCATCGCGGCGCTCGACGCCGAGGGGATCGACTGGGAAATGGCGCTGGACAGCGATTCCGACCGCACGGTCGAGGCGACCGTCTCCGCCGATCTGGCGGTCGGCGTGCTGCTCGAGGGCACCCAGCCCAGCCACCAGGAGGTGATCGACCATGACGGAACGCTGCCCGACCTGCCGGTGCAGCACATCAACCTCTACGGCGCCGAGCGCACCCGCGCCCCTTACGTCGAAGAACTGGCCAGCCTCATCCGGCAGGGATTTGCCCCCCTCGCGACGCAGGCCCGCCCGATCCGCGCGGCGGGTTAAACGGTAATCACCACCTTGCCGGTCGATTTCCGGGCCCGCAGCAGCTCCATCCCCTCGACCGCGCGCTCCAGCGGCAGGGTATGGCTGACATGCGGGCGGATGCGCCCCTCGGCAGCCCAGCGGAATACCGTGGCAAAACTTTCGCGCAACACCTCGGGCCGGAATTTCAGATAGCCGCCGATATAGACACCGATCACCGTCAGGTTCTTGACCAGCAGGTGATTGGCCGGGATCTGCGGCACCTCGCCCCCGGCAAAGCCGATCGGCAACAGCCGCCCCTCGGGATTGGTCGCCCGGAACGCCGCCTTGAAGACATCGCCCCCGATCGCGTCATAGACGACGTCGGCGCCGCCCAGGTCCAGCACCCGCGCGCGCAGGTCCTCCTCCGCGTCGATCAGGTGGTCGGCCCCCGCCCTGCGCGCCACCTCCAGCTTCTCGGCCCCGCGCGCCTGCGCGATCACCCGCGCGCCCATCAGCTTTCCGACTTCCACCGCCGTCAGACCGACGCCGCCCGCCGCGCCGGTGACCAGCAGCGTCTCGCCCGGCAGCAACCGCGCCCGGTGATCCAGCGCCAGCAGCGTCGTGCCATAGGCGATGGGCAGCGCCGCGCCATGCTCGAAACTCATCCCTTCGGGCAGCGGCACGGCGCGGTCGGCCTCGAACACGCCATATTCGGCCAGCCCGCCCTGCCCCGAATAGACGGCGATTCGCGTTCCGGGCGACGGCTCGACAACCCCTTCGCCCGTTTCGACCACCTCCCCGGCCACCTCCATGCCCAGCGTGAACGGCACGTCAGGCGTGTCCTGATAGGTCCCTTTCTGCATCAGGAGATCGGCGAAATTCAGCCCACAGGCGCGGATTCGGACCAGGATCTGCCCCACCCCCGGCACGGGCCGCGCCACATCAACCAGCGCGGGCGCCTCCCCTGCGCGCTCGATTCTCACTGCAAGCATGTCCCGTACCCTCTTGTTCAGACGCCAGTTAATGCCTCAGGCCCCCGGCCTGTCAAATCCCGCCAGCAGGGATCGCGCGGCATGGCCCCTCTCCGCGCAAGACATTTTTCATAAACGCGCGCCACGCCCCGTCTCATGCGGATCCGCACGGAAAGCCCTACAACCAAAGGTTTCCGACCGAGACCCGTCATTCAACCAACTTGATTTGATGTGCGAAATTCGCGATATTTCCATCCACGTTGCGGTTCGGGTTTCAGGGTCACAGGCGGGACTGTCTTCAGCATTTCCTGGAAGGCTTTTCAACGCCATCTTCCGGATTTCCCGGGTCCGAACGGTGAAGAGGTTGAAGTTTCCAAGTTTGACATGAGGAGATTGTTCATGGCCCATCCCGTTGACATCCACGTTGGCAAACGCGTGCGCCACCGGCGCTGGCTGACCGGCATGACCCAGCAGCAGCTGGCCGAGCATGTCGGCATCAAATTCCAGCAGATCCAGAAATACGAAACCGGCGCCAACAGGATCAGCGCCTCCCGCCTCTGGAACATCGCCGAGGCGCTCGACGTTCCCATCAGCTTCTTCTTCGAAGGGCTCGAGGACAGCGCCCAGACCGCCGACAGCGCTCCCGACAAACCGACCATGCCCGCCGACCTGATGGGCGACAAGGAGGCCCTGGACCTGGTGCGCTCCTACTACGCGATCCCCGAGAACCAGCGCCGCCGCCTCTTCGAACTCGCGCGCGTGCTCAGCGACGTGGCCTGACCCCCCCCCCGAAAACGCCCCCTGACCCGGCCCCTGTCCGCAGCCATCGACCTTGCGGGGCCGGAGCAAGGACGCTTGCTTTTCCCGCGGGCCGGTGGCATCGCAACTCCATGACCGGCCCAGAATTTTCCGACATCGACATCGCCAACCTGATGGCCGACGCAGCCCGCGCGGCGATCCTGCCCCATTTTCGCGGGGCGGCGCTCGAAACCGCCAACAAGCTGGCCGGCGGGTTCGACCCCGTCACCGTGGCCGACCGCGCCGCCGAACAGGCGATGCGCGCCATCCTCGCCGAACACCGGCCCGACGACGGCATCCACGGCGAGGAGTTCGGCCTGCAAGAGGGCAGCTCAGGCCGCACCTGGGTGCTCGACCCGATCGACGGCACCCGCGCCTTCATCTCCGGCACCCCGACCTGGGGCGTGCTCATCGCGCTTTCGGATGCGGCGGGCCCGATGCTCGGCGTGATCGACCAGCCCTATATCGGCGAACGCTTCACCGGCACCGCCGAGGGCGCCACCCTTGCCGGCCCGCACGGCACGACGCGGCTCGCCACACGCGCGACCGACCGTCTCGACCGTGCCATCCTCTTCACCACCTTCCCCGAAATCGGTACGCCCGAGGAGGGCACCGCCTTCCGCAAGGTGGCCGACACGGTCCAGCTCACACGCTACGGCATGGATTGCTATGCCTACGGCCTGCTCGCCGCCGGCCAGATCGACCTAGTGATCGAGGCCGGGCTCAACGCCTATGACATCCAGGCCCCGATCGCGGTGATCAAGGCCGCGGGCGGCATCGTCACCGACTGGCAGGGCGGCCCGGCGCATCAGGGCGGTCGTGCACTCGCCGCCGCCAACCCCGCGATCCACGCCGCAGCCCTCGCCCTCCTGCGCCACGCCTGAGGCTTGCCTGCCCGGTCTGCAGACCCTAAACTCTTCCCCGGTCGCGGTTCTTCCCCGTTTTCCGCCGCGCCCCCGACACTCCGAAACGGGCCTGCAACCCGGAGTGCCCCATGACCGAGATCCTCATCCGCAACGCCCAGACCATCCTCACCATGGATGACGACCGAAGCGAACTGACTGATGCCGACCTGCTGATCCGCGACGGCGTGATCGCCGAGATCGGCAAGGGCCTGACCACGGACGGGGACATCGTCGAGGCGCAGGGCTGTGTCGTCACCCCCGGCCTCGTGAACACCCATCACCACCTCTACCAGACGCTCACCCGCGCCGTGCCCGGCGGGCAGGATGCGCTGCTCTTCGGCTGGCTCAGGACGCTCTACCCGATCTGGTCCCGCTTCGGCCCCGAAGAGATGCGCGCCTCCGCCCTGATCGGCCTCTCGGAACTGGCGCTCTCGGGCTGCACGCTGTCGTCCGATCACCTCTACCTCTACCCGAACGGTGCCAGGCTCGACGACACGATCGACGCGGCGCGGGAGCTTGGCCTGCGCTTCCACCCCACCCGCGGCGCGATGAGCATCGGAGAAAGCGCGGGCGGCCTGCCCCCCGACAGCCTGGTGGAGGACGAAGAGGCAATCCTCGCGGACATGACCCGCGTGGTCGACCGCTTCCACGACGCCTCCGAGGGCGCGATGATCCGTGTGGGCCTCGCCCCCTGCTCCCCCTTCTCGGTCAGCCGCGAGCTGATGCGCGACACGGCCCTTCTGGCCCGCGACAAGGGCGTGATGCTGCACACGCACCTCGCCGAAAACGACGAGGATATCGCCTATTCCCTGGCGCAGTTCGGCTGCCGCCCCGGCCAATATGCCGAGGATCTGGGCTGGGTGGGTCCGGATGTCTGGCACGCCCATTGCGTGAAACTGGACGCGGACGAGATCCGCCTTTTCGCCAGAACCCGCACCGGCGTCGCCCATTGCCCCTGCTCCAACTGCCGCCTCGGCTCCGGCATCGCCCCCATCCGCGCCATGCGCGACGCGGGCGTCCCCGTGGGCCTCGGCGTGGACGGCTCCGCCTCCAACGACAGCGGCAATCTCGTGGCCGAGGCGCGCCAGGCCATGCTCCTGCAACGCGTGGCACGGGGGGCGGATGCGATGTCGGCCCGCGAGGCGCTGGAAATTGCCACCCGCAGCGGCGCCGACATCCTCGGCCGCCCCGATTGCGGCCGGCTCATGCCCGGCAAACGCGCCGATATCGCGCTCTGGGACGTGAGCTCCATCCACAGCGCCGGCAGTTGGGATCCCGCCGCGCTCCTGCTCGCGGGCCCCACCACCGTGCGCCATCTCTTCGTCGAGGGCCGCCAGATCGTCCGCGACGGGCAGATCACCACCATCGACCTGCCCCGCGCCATCGAGCACCAGAACCGCCTTGCGCGCGCCCTGCAGGGCTAGGCGCGCGCCCGCCCCTTCATCTCTTCCCAAATACTCGCGCCGCAGGCACGCGCCGTCAGGCGCGTTCGCCCGCGACCCGCCTGCCGCCGATCCAGACCTCGGCCACCGCGCGGTCATCGCCCATCATGATCGTCGGGAACACCGCCTCCCACAGATCCTCCGCCCGCGCCGAAGCCTGCGCGATGGCCGGCGTCGAGGCAAGATCCAGCACCACCACATCCGCCTCCATCCCGGGTGCCAGGTTGCCGACCAGGTGATCCATCCGCAGCGACCGGGCCGAACCCACCGTCGCCAGCCATATGAGTTCCGCCGGATGCAGTGGCCGACCGCGCAACTGCCCCACCTCATAGGCCGCAGCCATCGTTCGCAGCATGGAAAAACTCGACCCGCCCCCGGTATCCGTGGCCAGCCCGATCCGGTGCCCCGCGGCCTTCAGCCCGGCCATGTCGAACAGACCCGAGCCGATGAAGGTGTTCGATGTCGGGCAATGCACCAGCGCCGCGCCCACCTCGCGCAGCCGGTCGCGCTCGCGCGGCTCCAGGTGGATCGCATGGCCGTAAAGCCCGTTCGCCCCCAGCAGCCCGAACCGCTCATAGGTATCCAGGTAATCCCGCGCCTGCGGGAACAGCCCCTTGACCCATTCGATCTCGTCCAGCTGCTCGCTCAGATGCGTCTGCATCAGGCAGCCGGGGTTCTGAGCCCAAAGCGCGCCCAGCGCCTCCAGCTGCTCCGGGCTGGACGTGGGCGAAAACCGCGGCGTGATCGCGTAAGACAGCCGGTCCACCCCGTGCCAGCGCTCCAGCAGCGCGCGGCTCTGGTCATAGGCCGACTGCGGCGTGTCCCGCAGCCCCTCGGGCGCGTTGCGATCCATGCAGGTCTTGCCCGCCACCACCCGCTGCCCCCGCGCCCGCGCCGCCTCGAAGAACGCATCGACGCTTTCCGGGTGAACCGTGCAAAAGCTGCACATGGTCGTCGTGCCCTGCGCCGCGGTCAGGTCCAGGTAGCGGCCCGCCACCTCGGCCGCGTAATCCGCATCCCCGAACCGCATCTCCTCGGGAAAGGTATAGCTGTTCAGCCAGTCGATCAGCCGCTTGCCCCAGCTCGCGATGATCGCCGTCTGCGGGTAATGCACATGCGGATCGACGAAGCCGGCCAGGATCAGCCGGTCGCCATGATCGACGATCTCGGTCCCCGGATGCGCCGCGCGCAGTTCGGCCACCGGCCCCACATCCACCACATGCCCGCCCGAAATCGCCACCGCCTCGTCAATATGCGCGGCCCCGACCCCGTTCTCGAACGGATCGCCGGCAAAGGACAGAACCCGCCCGCTCAGAATATGTCCAGCCATGCGCGCTCCCCTGCTCGATCCGACCCGCCCCACAGGATAGGTGTCGTTGCCGGATCGGTAAATTCCGCTATTGTCATTGTTTTCCGGTAGCTGCTTCTCGTATTTACGGCGCAAAGGCAAACGCTGGACAGCAAAGGGGCGCGCATGACATCGCCGGAACCCGAGGAAGAGCTCGACACCCTGCCCCCGCATGACGAGGGCGCCTATGCGCTCGACCCCCGGCGGGTCTCGGCCATCCTCTACGCCGTGGACGTGGACGATCGCGCCATGCTCATGGAGCAGATGGAGCCGCTCCACCCCGCCGACATCGCCGACCTTCTCGAACAGATCAACGCCTATGACCGGGGCCGGCTCCTGCGGCTCTACGACGACGAGTTCGACGGCGAGATCCTGTCCGAACTCGACGAATCGATCCGCGAGGAGGTGATCTCCGCGCTCAGCCCCTCGACCCTGGCCGAGGCGGTGCGCGAGCTCGAATCCGACGACGTGGTCGACCTGCTCGAGGATCTCGAAGCCCCGCAGCAGGCCGCCATCCTCGACGCATTCGAGGAAACCGACCGCGTGGCCATCCAGCAGGCCCTCTCCTACCCCGAGAACTCCGCCGGCCGCCTGATGCAGCGCGAGGTGGTGATGGCCCCCGACCACTGGACCGTGGGCCATGCCATCGACCACATGCGCGGGACCGAGGACCTGCCCTACCAGTTCTACCACATCGTCCTGGTCGACCCCCGGATGCACCCGGTGGGCCAGGTTGCGCTCGGCCGTCTCATGGCCTCGCCCCGCGGCACCCCCCTCTCGGAAATCGCCTCGGAGGAGTTCCAGATCATCCCCGCCGACCAGGAGGAGGAGGATGTCGCCTATGCCTTCAACCAGTATCACCTGATCTCGGCCCCGGTGGTCGATGCCGACGGGCGGCTCGTCGGCGTCATCACCATCGACGACGCGATGATCGTGATGGACGAGGAAAACGAATCCGACATGCTGCTGCTGGCGGGCGTGGACGACGAAAGCTCGCTCTCCGACACTGTGATCAACACCACCCGCCGCCGCTTTCCCTGGCTCGCCGTGAACCTGGTGACCGCCATCCTCGCCTCCGTCGTGATCTCGCTCTTCGACGAGACCATCGCGCAATACGTGGCGCTCGCCGTGCTGATGCCCATCGTGGCCTCGATGGGCGGCAACGCGGGCACGCAAAGCCTCACCGTCGCGGTCCGCGCCATCGCCACCAAGGACCTCACCGGCTCCAACGTGGTGCGCGTGATCCGGCGCGAGGTGCTGGTGGGGCTGATCAACGGCCTCGTCTTCGCCGTGGTGATGGGCATTGTCGGCGTGATCTGGTTCGGCGGCGTGCAGCTGGGCTACGTGATCGCCACCGCGATGGTCATCAACCTCGTCGTGGCGGGCCTCGCGGGAACGGTGATCCCGGTCATCCTCGACCGCGTCGGCGTCGATCCCGCGCTGGCCTCGGGCGCCTTCGTGACCACCGTGACCGACGTGGTGGGCTTTTTCGCCTTCCTCGGGCTCGCCGCCGTGGTGCTTCTGTGACCGGCGCCGCGCTGGCCGAGGTCAAGGCCGCCGCGCGCAAGGCGGCCTTCGCCCGGCGCAAGGCCGCTCACGAGGCGCGCATTCCGGGCGCGGCCGGACGGCTCTCCGAGGTGCTGGCGGGCTATCGCGGCGTCCCGCTCTCGGGCTACATGCCGATCCGGACCGAGATCGACCCGCTGCCCGCAATGGCCGAGGCCGCCGCCCACGGCCCCGTCGGCGTGCCGGTGATCCAGGGCGCGGGCCTGCCGCTCCGCTTCTCCCGCTGGGACCCCGAGGGCCCCCTCCGCGCGGGGCCGTTCGGCGCGATGGTGCCCGAGCGGGACGATTTCCTCGAACCTGAACTGCTCATCGTGCCGCTGGTGGCTTTCGACGCGCGCGGCAACCGGCTGGGCTATGGCGGCGGCTTCTACGACCGCACGCTGGAACTGCTGCGCAGGCGCCGCCCCACGCTCGCCATCGGCTTCGCCTTCGACGCGCAAGAGGCCGCGGAACTGCCGCTCGAACCCACCGACCAGCCGCTCGACATGATCGTGACCGAAAGCCGCGTCCTCGGCTTCTGAGGCCACGCTCCTTCATCTCTTCGGAAATACTCGCGCCGCAGGCAGATCCGACCGTCCGCAAGGACGGTCACGTAAAGCGGCGGGCCGCAGGCCCGCCACATTCCGGCACCCGCTCAGCCCAGTACCGCGAAATCCGCCGCCTCCAGCGGTCCGCGCGCGCCGGGCCGGTGCCGCAGCCGCACCGCCTCCAGCAGCGCCTCGTCTGCCGCCTCCGCCGTGTACCCCGCCGCCTGCGCCCGCGCGCGGAAGGCCTCGGCACAGACCGTCCCCGGCAGATCTCCCCGTCCCGCCGGCGCCGCCAGCCCCCGGCGGGCCAGCCGCGCCCAGTCGAAGCGCGGGCCGGGATCGCATTTGCGCCCGGGCGCCATGTCGGAATGGCCGATCACCCCCCCGGGTCCGATACGCCACCGCTCCATCACCGCGCGCAACACCCTTTCCAGAACCGCCATCTGCGGCTCGGCAAAGGGATGATCCCCGCGATTGTCCAGCTCGATCCCGATCGAGCGCGAGTTCACGTCCCCCCGCCCCATCCAGCTGCCGACCCCCGCGTGCCAGGCGCGGGCCTCCTCCTCGACCAGTTGCCACAGCGTGCCGTCGCCCCCGATCAGGTAATGCGCCGACA
This sequence comes from uncultured Paracoccaceae bacterium, assembly GCA_947500005.1. Taxonomy (GTDB): domain Bacteria; phylum Pseudomonadota; class Alphaproteobacteria; order Rhodobacterales; family Rhodobacteraceae; genus Lutimaribacter_A. Next base: position 247,919 of record CANMQJ010000004.1, read on the forward strand.
CCTCGGCCTGTGGCTCGCACAGACGCTGCAGCGCCGCCCCGGCGCTTTTCATCGCGGTATAGTGGATCACGACCAGTTCGGGCCGCAGCCCGTCGCGGCGCGGCCCGAAATTCGGTGAGGGATGCCAGACCGGCTGCAGGCTCAGTTGCCCACCGCGCGGCGGAACGGGCTCGGGTCCCAGCCGCAGGCATAACCGTCGCCATCGGGGTCCAGCCCCTGCCGGTCGCGTTGCGGCCCGCCCGATTCCAGAAAGGCGATCTGCGCCTGGTCCGCCGAGGGGAAGCCCGCGCAATTGCGCTGTGCCTTGGCCTGCAGGTTGAACCCCGCCCGGCTGTAGATCTGCGTTCCCTTCGGATGGTCCGTCGACAGCGCATATTGCACGATATTGGGCTGCGCCTCGCCCGAGCGCTGCGGCACGGCGGTGGGCTGCACCACCTCGTAATTCGCCCGCGCCTGGGCCAGCCGCTGCGCGTCACCCTCGATGCTGCGGGTGGTCGACACGGCGCCGAAATCCTGCTCCTCGGACAGCCCCGCGCTGTTGAGAACCGGCGGCGCCGGGTTCGAGGGGCTCGCCTGCACCGGCAACTCGCCGGAATTCGCATTGGCCGCGGCCAGCGCGGCGGCGGTCTCGTTGGCGATGTCCTCCGCCGAGTCGCCCTGCCGCGGCACGTAAAGCGGTCCGTCCTGCAACTCGCCTTCCGCCTCCACCGCGGTCGGCGCGGGCACCATCCGCGTGCCGTCCCCGGTCGTGGTGGCCGAGGCCGCCGGCAAGGGCTCCGAGGACACCGCCGAGGGCGGCACCAGCGGATCGCCGTTCACCGTCGATCCTTCCAGCGCCGCGGTCCGCTCGGCCTGGTATTGCGGCGTGTTGAACCCGGCGCCCGAATCCGGGATCGCCGGATCGCAGGCCGCCAGAACTCCCACCACGGGGACGAGAAAAATCGCGCGCTTCATCTTCTCTCCTGCCAATTGACGTTACCCGGTCAATATTTGGCCGGATCGGAAAATTACCACCATTTGCCCGGCTTGGCCACAAAACCGGCGGCGGATTCCAGCGCATAAGCCGTGTTGAGCAGGTCGCCCTCCTCCCACGGCCGACCGATCAGTTGCAGCCCCAGCGGCAACCCCTTGGAGTCGAGACCGGCGGGAACGCTGATGCCCGGCAGACCGGCCAGGTTCACCGTCACCGTAAAGACGTCGTTCAGATACATCTGCACCGGATCGGCCTCGGCCATCTCGCCCAGCCCGAAGGCGGCAGAGGGCGTCGCGGGCGTCAGGATCGCGTCGACCCCGGCGTCGAAGGCCTCCTCGAAATCGCGCTTGATCAGCGTGCGGACCTTGCGCGCGCGGTTGTAATAGGCGTCGTAGAACCCCGCCGACAGCACGTAGGTGCCCACCATCACCCGGCGCTGCACCTCGTGCCCGAACCCCTCGGCGCGGGTCTTCTCGTACATCTCGGTGATGCCGTCGCCCTGCGCCAGCGCCGCGCGGCGGCCATAGCGCACCCCGTCATAGCGCGCCAGGTTCGAGGACGCTTCGGCCGGCGCGATCACGTAATAGGCGGGCAGCGCGTATTTGGTATGCGGCAGCGAGATATCGACGATCTTGGCGCCTGCGTCGCGCAGCATGTCGGCGCCCTTCGACCACAGCGCCTCGATCTCTTCGGGCATCCCCTCCATGCGGTACTCTTTCGGAATGCCGATGGTCTTGCCGCGAATGTCGCCGGTCAGCATGGATTCGAAATCCGGCACAAGCAGGTCGGCACTGGTCGAATCCTTCGGATCATGCCCGCACATCGCCTGCAGCATGATCGCCGCGTCGCGCACGTCCTTGGTCATCGGCCCGGCCTGGTCGAGGGACGAGGCGAAGGCCACGATACCCCAGCGCGAGCAGCGCCCATAGGTGGGCTTGATGCCCGTGATGCCGGTGAACGCCGCAGGCTGCCGGATCGACCCGCCCGTATCGGTGCCGGTCGCCGCAAGGCACAGATCGGCCGCCACGGCGGCGGCGGACCCGCCCGAGGAACCGCCCGGCGTCAGCGGTGTTTCGTCATTGCCGCGCCGCCAGGGGTTCACCGCGTTGCCATAGACCGAAGTCTCGTTCGACGAGCCCATCGCGAACTCGTCCATGTTGAGCTTGCCCAGCATCACCGCGCCCGCATCGGCCAGTTGCTGGCTGACGGTGGATTCATACTCGGGTTTGAACCCTTCCAGGATCCGGCTCGCCGCCTGGCTTGCCACGCCTTTCGTGCAGAACAGGTCCTTGATCCCGATGGGCAAGCCGCACATGGCAGGCGCCTCTTCGCCGCCCTTGAGGCGTTCATCGGCGGCTCGCGCGCGCTCAAGCGCGATCTCGGGCGTCTTGTGCACGAAGGCATTGAGCGCATCGGAGCCCTCGATCGCCTTCAGGCAGGCTTCGGTCAGCTCGACCGAGGTGGTCTCGCCCTTGCGCAGCGCATCGCGCGCCTGGGCCAGTGTCAGGCTGTTGAGATCGGTCATGTCTATTCCACCACTTTCGGTACCGCGAAAAAGCCCTCGCGCGCATCGGGCGCGTTCGACAGGACCTTCTCCTGCTGGTTGCCATCCGTCACCACGTCCTCGCGCCGCTTGAGCCGCATCGGCGTCACCGAGACCATCGGCTCGACCCCCTTTACATCCACTTCCTCGAGCTGCTCGATGAAGCCGAGGATGGCGTTGAACTCGGAGGCCAGCGCCGGCAGCGCGTCATCCTCGACCTTGATCCGGGCCAGTTTGGCCACCTTGGCGGCGGTGTTTTGGTCAATCGACATGGGAACCTCTGTCTGATGTCACGGGGCATTTACCGCCCGCACCGCCCGGTCGCAAGGGCGCAGGGGCCGCAGGGCGCCCCGGAGTTTTGTACAAAACGGTAAATCGGGGTCGAATGCGATGTACAAAACGGTCAATTCCGGCGTTTGAGGTGTCTCACATAGACCTCGATCATCCAGGCCAGCATCACCGCGTTGAACAGGTGCCACAGGAAATGCGTGCCGAAGGGTAGCAGTCCGCAGAGGGGTTCATCCAATGCGCGGAAGGTAATCGACAGCGTCAACAGCCCGGCCCCGATGGCGAATCCCCGCGCCGTTTCAGGCGCACGGCGGCGCAGCGCGATGGCATGCAACGCGATCAGAAGCGGCACCGGCGCGTAACCCGCCGATGAGCCGAGACCGGGAACCATCTGGAAAATCGGAACCATTACAATAGCATAGGGGATGAATCCGGCAGTCCAGGCCAGCGAGGGCCAGAACCGCATGCCCCAGATGCCGCGATGCGCGGCGAAAATGTAGACAAGGATGAAGGCCAGGATCGGCAAGGTATCCGCCATCGCCGCCCAGACCTGCGCATGAGTGTGAAACAGGTAGCTGCCCAGCCCGATCAGCCCCAGGATCACCACCATCCCCTGCGCCAGCCCCGCCCCGTCAGGCACCCGCCGCCAAATGATCAAGGCCATGACAACAAAGGCTAAATTCGTGACGGCATTGATCGGCTCGGCCCAGTATCCCGGCCCGAGTCTCTCGCAGTAACCATCGATTTCGCGCATCCAGTCCATGGATTTTCAGATAGCAGATGCTAGGCTCCGGCCAACGAAAATCGGAGGTAAGACATGAAGATCATCTGGCTTGGCCATGGCAGTTTCCGCTTCGAGACAGAGGGCAAGGTCCTGCTGCTCGACCCCTGGCTGAACGGCAACCCGATGCTCGACGAGGCCCAGCACGAGGCCGCGACATCAGGCGCAACCCATATCCTGTTGACCCACATGCATTTCGACCATGTCATCGACGTGCTGCCGCTGGCCAAGAAAATGGGTATTCCGGTGGTCGGCCAGTTCGACGTGATGAGCCATTGGGGCGAGACCGAGGGGATCGAGACGATCGGCTTCAACAAGGGCGGCACGGTCGATCTGGGCGGTCCGAAACTGTCGATGGTTCCCGCCTCGCACAGTTCGACCTTCGGCAGCGACGATGGCCCCAAGGCGGGCGGAAGCGAGGTGGGCTTCATGCTCCATGCCGAGGGGAAAACCGTTTATATCTCCGGGGATACGGCCATCATGGCCGATATGGACTGGATGGGTGATTACTACCGACCCGAGGTGGGGATCCTGTCGGCGGGCGGTCATTTCACCATGGACATGAAGGGGGCGGCCTATGCGGCCAAGCGCTATTTCGATTTCAAGACGGTGATCCCCTGCCATTACCGCACTTTCCCGATCCTCGAACAATCGGCGCAGGCGCTGAAGGACGGGTTGCCCGGTGTGGAGGTGATCGAACCCCAGGTCATGGACGCGATCGAGATCTGACAGGGATCGCTCCGACCCGGCGGGGCAACGTGCCCTGCCGGGCGCACCGCGGTTGCGGCCCTTGTCAGGCTGTCGTGTCCCTTCGGGCGGCGAAGAAGGCACGCAGAAGGTCGGCAGCCTCGGCCTCGGCAATTCCATCATAAATTTCAGGGGCATGATGCGCCTGCGGGTGAGAGAAAACCCGCGCCCCATGCGCCACGCCACCCGATTTCGGATCGGATGCCCCATAATAGATCCGCGCAATCCGGGCGGCAGCCAGCGCGGCCGCGCACATGGCGCAAGGTTCCAGCGTGACATAGAGGTCGTGCCTCGGCAGCCGTTCCGACCCCGCCTCGGCACAAGCCGCGCGCAGTGCCAGGATCTCGGCATGGGCGGTGGGATCGTTCAACTCGCGCGTGCGGTTGCCCGCCGCCGCCACGACACGCCCGTCTGGCGCGACGATCAGGGCGCCGATCGGCACCTCGCCGCGCTGACCCGCGGCCCGCGCCTCGGCCAGCGCACGATCCATATGCGATCTGAAGCTCATGCCCCTGATTGCCCCGGCGCGGCCTCTTTCGCAAGCGCCGGGGATGGGATATGGGCCTTGCATGACAAAGCGCCCCACCACACCCCGCCCCACCGAGACACCGCCCGGCGACCGCATCGCCAAGGTGCTGGCCCGTGCCGGCGTGGCCTCGCGCCGCGAGGCGGAGCGGATGATCGAGGCCGGGCGCGTGGCGGTGAACGGCAAGGTGATCGAGAGCCCCGCGCTCAATGTCACCGAGCGCGACACCGTGACGGTGGACGGCAAGCCGCTGGCGGAGCCCGAGCCCGCGCGGCTCTGGCTTTATCACAAGCCCGCCGGGCTGGTGACGACCGCACGGGACGAACAGGGGCGCAGGACGATCTTCGACGCGCTGCCCGAGGAGATGCCGCGGGTGATGTCGGTCGGCCGGCTCGACATCAATTCCGAAGGGCTGCTGCTGCTGACCAACGATGGCGGCATCAAGCGCAAGCTGGAGCTGCCGTCGACCGGTTGGCTCCGGCGGTACCGCGTGCGGATCAAGGGGCGGCCCAAGGACGAGGATTTCGAGCCGCTGCGCAAGGGCCTGGTGATCGACGGAGAGCGGTTCCAGCCGATGATCGTGACGCTCGATCGGCAACAAGGCGCCAACGCCTGGGCCACGGTCGGGCTACGCGAGGGAAAGAACCGCGAGGTGCGCCGGGCGATGGAGGATCTGGGCTTCAGCGTGAACCGGTTGATCCGTATTTCCTATGGCCCCTTCCAGCTGGGCAACCTCGCCGCCGGCGCGGTGGAGGAAGTGCGCCGCCGGGTGATGCGCGACCAGTTGGGCCTCGAGGCAGAGGAAACCCGGCCCAAGCCGGCCAAACCGACGCGCCCACGGCGCAATTCCCCGCGCAAACCGGGTTGAGGGGAACGCCGCGACGCGTCACCCCTTTGCGCTCGGCTCTTGCAGCGCCTATCTTGTGTCCGGAGGTCGTGAATGAGCAGAGTGCTGATGTTCCTCGGACTGGTGGCGCTGGCCGTTGCCATCGCCGCGCTCTTGCTGTCAATCTGGCGGGGCGCATGGGCGATCGGGCAACAGGCGACTCGCTCGGTCCTGGGTAGCGGGGTGGGAGAACCGATGGCTCCGAACGGAATTCAGAAGATCGCCTATGCCGCGCTGCTCGTGCTGCTCTTTGGCGTATCGACCGGCTGGCTCGGGGGGCTATAGCAGATGGCGCGTCGCTTTGGCGGCAAGTACAGCCCCGAGACCGAACACGATCCGGAAAACGAGGTCGAGCGGGGCCAATACGAGGGCGCGCGGGTCGATCCCGTGGGCGGTCGCGCGAACGCGATGTTCGCCCCCGCGATCCCGCTTGTGTTCATGTCACTCAACGATGGCGCGGTCGGACTGACGCTTGGCCTGATCGGTGCCGGGCTGCTGACCGGTGGCGCGCTGCTTCTGCGCGAAGGATTGCGGGCCGAGGCGGCCTATCACGCGCGCCGGGTGGCGAAACGGCCGGCTTTTCCGCGCAAGACATTCGCCGCGGTGCTGACCGGGCTGGGTGCGGCTGTCGCGGCCTATCGCAACGATGTGCTCGACAGCGGATCGGTCGCCGGCGCAAGCCTGATCGCGCCCGTCCTGTTCGGCCTTGCAGGCGGTGTGCTGCATGGCATCGCCTTTGGCCTGGATCCCATGCGCGACAAGGGTACCGAGGGGATCGACAGCTTTCAGCAAAGCCGCGTCGCCCGGGCCGTGGACGAGGCGGAAACATACTTGAACGAGATGGAAGACGCGATCCGGCGCGCGGGCCATCGCGGCATCGAGGCGCGGGTGGAGCGGTTCCAGGACACGGCCCGCGAGCTGTTCCGCAAGGTCGAGGAGGATCCGCGCGACCTTACCGGAGTGCGCAAGTACCTGGGCGTCTACCTGAAAGGCGCGCGAGACGCGACGATCAAGTTCGCCGACTTCTACTCCCAGAGCCGTGATCCCCAGGCTTTGGCCGATTATACTGCGCTGCTGGACGATCTAGAGCGTGACTTTGCCGCGCGCACGCGCAAGATGTTGCTCGACAATCGCAGCGATCTGACCGTTGAAATCGAGGTGCTGCGAGAGAGATTGCAGCGCGAAGGCGTCCGGACCGATTGACCGGGGAAGCCGCCCATAAACACGAGGAGTTCGTCTCATGTCCGAGAGCGTCAAGCAAAAGGCGACCGAAGCCGAAACCATGGTGCAGGAGGTGACGTCCGTCATGTTGCCGGAACCGCGTAAGGACGTGATCGCGTTGGAAGAGGCGGATGAACCGGTGGGGGCCGAGATCCGCAAGCGGATGGGCGAGATCGACATGGGGGACACCAATTCCATCGTCTCCTTCGGCTCGCGCGCGCAGGCCGAGTTGCAGCAGATCAGTCAGGCCATGCTTCAGGACGTGCGCAACAAGGATGTGGGGCCCGCCGGCGACAGCCTGCGCGACATCGTCACCACGATCCGGGGATTTTCGGTCAGCGAGCTGGACGTTCGGCGTGAACGCAGCTGGTGGGAGCGTTTGCTGGGCCGGGCGGCGCCCTTTGCCCAGTTCACCGCCAGGTTCGAAGAGGTACAGGGCCAGATCGACCGGATCACCGACCAGCTTCTCAACCACGAGCACATGCTGCTCAAGGACATCAAGTCGCTCGACCTTCTCTATGAGAAGACGCTGGATTTCTATGACGAGCTGGCGCTCTACATCGCGGCGGGCGAGGAGAAGCTGGCCGAGCTTGACAGCCACGACATCCCCGAGAAGGAAGCTGCGGTGCAGGCCGCGCCAGAGGAAGAACAGGTGATGAAGGCGCAGGAGCTGCGCGACTTGCGCGCTGCCCGCGACGACCTGGAGCGGCGGGTGCATGACCTGAAACTGACTCGTCAGGTCACCATGCAGTCGCTTCCGTCGATCCGTCTGGTCCAGGAAAACGACAAGAGCCTGGTGACCAAGATCAACTCCACTCTGGTCAACACGGTGCCGTTGTGGGAAACGCAGCTGGCACAGGCGGTCACAATTCAGCGCAGCGCCGAGGCCGCGGCCGCGGTACGCGACGCCAATGACCTGACCAACGAACTTCTGACCAAGAACGCCGCCAACCTGCGCGACAGCAACAAGCTGATCCGCCAGGAGATGGAGCGCGGCGTTTTCGACATCGAGGCGGTGAAGAAAGCGAATGCGGACCTGATCGGCACGATCCAGGAAAGTCTTCAGATCGCGGACGAGGGCAAGGCGCGCCGTGCCCAGGCCGAAGAAGAGCTGAAGAAGATGGAGAGCGATCTCCGCGATACGCTGGCCTCGGCCAAGGCCCGCAAGGACGGGCTGGGCGATACCGCGTCGGGCGCGGTGCCGGGCTGATCCCATGACAGCGCGTTACAGGGCATCGGTGCGACTGGGCGCGGCCCTGCTTGCGCTGGCGGCACTTGCCGCCTGCGAAGAGGGCATGCGCAGTTCTCCGCAGCCGCAGGCACGGCCTGCGGGGCTGGTCCCCGCCTCGGTGCAGACGCTGCCGCGCTCGGCGGCGAGCCAGGACCTCGCGCGGTATTACGAGAAGGTCCAGAACGACCTGCTGACGCGCGGGCTGCTGCGCACCGATGGCGGCGGGCCGGACACGCCCTATGACGCGGCCGATCTCGAGCGCAACTTCGAGACCATCGCCTTTTTCGACGAATACACCCAGGCCTCCGTGACCACCACCGGACGGCAATCGGCGGGCGCGCTGGCGCGCTGGTCCGGTCCGGTGCGCATCAATACCGAGTTCGGCCCCTCGGTCGCCCCCGACCAGCGCGAGCGCGACGGCGCAAGCATCGAAAGCTATGCCGCGCGGCTTGCGCGGGTGACGGGTCATTCCATTACCAGCGTTCGGCGAGGTGGCAATTTTCACGTCTTCGTCGCAGGTGAGGATGACACGGCCTTTGTCCAGGGACGACTGAAGAAGCTGCTGCCGGGGATCGGTCAGGCCCAACTCGACCTGTTCGACGACCTGCCGCGCAGCTTCTACTGTTTCGTCTTCGCGACCACGGGCGGCAACTCGCCCTATGCCTATACGTCGGCCGTCGCCCTGATCCGGGCCGAGCATCCGGACCTGGTGCGGCTCTCCTGCATTCACGAGGAGATGGCCCAGGGGCTGGGGCTGCCCAATGACAGCCCGGCGGCGCGTCCGTCGATCTTCAACGACGATGACGAATTCGCGTTGCTGACCAGCCATGACGAGAAGCTGCTCGCCATGCTGTACGATCCGCGCCTGACGCCGGGCATGACCGCCGCACAGGCCCGCCCCATCGTTCATATCCTCGCGCGCGAGCAGATGGGTCAGGCGCTTTGAGCATTTCGAGGACAGGAGACAAACCATGGGCATTCTGGACTTTCTCTCGGGCCAGTTCATCGACGTCATCCACTGGACCGATGACACCCGCGACACGATGGTCTGGCGTTTCGAGCGGCACGGCCACGAGATCAAGTACGGCGCCAAGCTGACGGTGCGCGAGGGACAGGCTGCGGTTTTCGTACACGAGGGCCAGCTGGCGGATGTGTTCACGCCGGGGCTCTACATGCTCGAGACCAACAACATGCCGATCATGACCTCGCTCCAGCACTGGGATCACGGGTTCCGCTCGCCCTTCAAGTCCGAGATCTATTTCGTCAACACGACGCGGTTCACCAACCTCAAATGGGGCACGAAGAACCCGATCATGCTGCGCGATCCGGAATTCGGGCCGACCCGCATCCGCGCGTTCGGCACCTACACGGTGCGGGTCAAGGACCCTGCGCGGTTCCTGGTCGAGATCGTCGGCACGGATGGCGAGTTCACGATGGGCGAGATCAGCTATCAGATCCGCAACATCATCGTGCAGGAATTCAGCCGCGTCATCGCGGGCTCGGGCATCCCCGTACTGGACATGGCCGCCAACACCGCCGATCTGGGCAAGCTGATCGTGGCCGAAGTCGGCCCGGTGATAGAAGGCTATGGCCTGGAGATGCCGGAGTTCTACATCGAGAACATCTCTCTGCCGCCGGCGGTCGAGGCGGCGCTGGACAAGCGCACGTCGATGGGGCTGGCCGGTGATCTGGGCAAGTTCACGCAATATTCGGCAGCCGAGGCGATGACCGCTGCGGCCAGTGCCAAGGGCAGCGACATGGGCGCGGGGCTCGGCATGGGGATGGGCATGGCGATGGCCCAGCAGATGGCCAACCAGGCGGCGGGTCAGCCGCATGGCCCGTGGGGCGCGCCCGCCCCCGCCGCCCGTCACCCGCAGGCGCACATGGCCCCGCCGCCCCCGCCCCCCGTCGAGCATGTCTGGCATCTCGCGGTGAACGGCCAGACCTCGGGTCCCTATTCGAAGGCGCGGCTGGGCCGAATGGCCGCCGAGGGCGAGTTGACGCGCGAGACCCATGTCTGGACCGCCGGTCAGGATGGCTGGAAGAAGGCGGGCGAGGTACAGGAACTGGCACAGCTCTTCACCATCCTGCCACCGCCGCCCCCGCCGGGCGTCTGAGTTGCAGCCGCATCCCGAACCCGGAGCCTGAACGTGTCGATCCCTCCCCCGCCGCCCGGAGCGAAAGCGCCCCGCGACGAGCATCGCTTTCCCTGCGAGCAATGTGGGGCGGACATGCGGTTTGTCCCTGGAGAGGGCAAGCTGGTCTGCGATCATTGCGGAAATGTCGACGAGGTTGAGAGCGGCCCTTGGGCCGGTGCCACGTTGCGCGAACTCGATTTCGAGGCGGCGCTCGCGCGGCGTTTGCCGGAAGCAGAGATCGAAGAGACGCGTGTTCTGTCCTGCCCCAATTGCGGCGCTCAGGTTGAGTTCGACCCCGACACCCATGCCGCCGAATGCCCGTTCTGCGCCACGCCCGTGGTCACGGATACCGGCGCGCATCGGCACATCAAGCCTAGGGGCGTTCTACCCTTCGCGCTCGAGGAACGGGCGGCGCACAAGGCCATGAACGATTGGCTGGGCAGGTTGTGGTTCGCGCCCTCGGGCTTGCAGGACTATGCGCGCAAGGGCCGCAAAATGCAGGGCATTTACGTACCCTACTGGACCTTCGATGCGGATACGAAATCGAGCTATCGCGGCGAGCGGGGCGTGATCTACTACGAAACGCGCACGGTCGTCATCGATGGCAAGAGGCAGGTGCAGCAGGTACCCAAGGTGCGCTGGACCCCGAAATCTGGTCGCGCGGCGCGGTTCTTCGACGATGTGCTGGTGCTCGCGTCGCGTTCTCTCCCCAAGAGTTACACCGACGCGCTGGAGCCCTGGGATCTATCCGCGCTGGAGCCTTACAAGCCGGAATTCCTCGCCGGTTTCCGGGCCGAGGCCTATACCGTGGATCTGGCCGAGGGGCACAAGGAGGCCCGCCAATACATGGCGCGCGTGATCGAGCGGGACGTGCGGTTCGACATCGGCGGGGACCGACAGCGCATTCACGGTATCGAAACATCGGTTTCGGACGTGACCTTCAAGCATATCCTTCTGCCGGTCTGGCTCGCCGCCTACAAGTACCGGGGCGAAACCTATCGTTTCGTTGTGAACGGGCGTACCGGCAAGGTGCAGGGAGAGCGGCCGTGGTCGGCGATCAAGATTACCGTGGCCGTGGTGCTGGGCCTGCTTGTGGCGGCAGGGCTGGGCTATCTCGTCGCGCAGAACCAATGAGCATTGATCCCGGGCGGATCAGATCTAGTTGAGCCGCTTACGTTGCGGGAGTGTCGAAATGTATCGTGCAATTCTTCCGGTCCTGATGATGGCGCTGTCTGCCTGCGTGCCAAACGAAGGCAGCCTGTCCCATCAGGAATATGAACGCCACAAGTCGAACCGGGAAGCCTACATGTACCAGGGCGGGCCGTGATGGGCCGGCCCCGCGCGAATGCCGAGGCCGGTTTCGTCTCTACCCGCGCGAGATCGAGATCTTCTGCGCCTGACCGGGAACGTCCTGCGGTTTCTTTGGGACCTTCACATGAAGAACACCGTCCTTCATCTTGGCCTCGGCCTTTGAGCCATCGGCGTCCTCGGGCAGCCGGAAAGAGCGGCGAAACGCGCCGTATTGCCGCTCGGAGAAGTACCAGGTGTCGCCTTTTTTCTCCTCATGGGTCTTCTTTTCGCCCCGGATGGTGACGACGCCGTTTTCCACGGTCAGCTCGATATCGTCATCCGACACGCCCGGAAGCTCCATCGAGATGTCATAGGCGTTCTCGTTCCCAGAGGCTTCGGTGGCCGGGCTAAGCCAGTCCGCGAGACGATGACCAAAATTGCGAAACGGGTCGTAGAGCGCCGGCCACAGGCCGGTTTGATCGGATTTCTCAACCATGTTCAGTCCTCCTTGTACGTGTGTTCCGCGAGGAGTCTGTCACCACGCCGGACGGGCGACCTTGATCCGGCTCAAATCGCGGCGCGCGATGCTTGAACATCCCTGCGCCTCCCGCCATGCTGCGCCGCAACAGACCCGGGAGACCTGCCGATGACAACTTTCACCGATCTGGACGACCTGCTTGCGCAGCGCCATTCCTGTCGGGCTTTCCTTGCCGATGAGGTTCCGCGCGAGGAGATCGAACAGGTGCTGAGCGCCGCGCGCCGCGTGCCCAGCTGGTGCAACGCGCAGCCCTGGGAGGTGATCGTCACGAGCGGCAAGGAAACCGAGGCCTTTCGCACCGCATTGCAGGACGAGGTCGCGAGCGGCGCGCCCAAGCCGGACCTGCCTGTTCCCAGTTCGTATTCCGGGGTTTACCAGGATCGACGCCGCACCTGTGGATGGGCGCTTTATGAAGCCGTGGGCGTGCAGAAGGGAGATCGCGAAGGCTCGGCCCGGCAGATGATGGAAAATTTCACGCTGTTCGGTGCGCCGCATTGCCTGATCCTGTCGAGCCCGGTCGAGTTGGGCGCCTATGGCGCGATGGACAGCGGCGGGTTCGTCACCGCCTTTACCCTGGCCGCCCAGGCACTGGGAATCGCGTCGATTCCGCAGGCTGCGATCGCTTCCTACGCGCCGTTCCTGCATCGGTATTTCGGGATCGGGGAGGACCGTCTGGTTCTTTGCGCCATCTCCTTCGGATACGAGGACCGCACGCACCCTGCCAACGCCTTTCGTACCGAGCGGGCGGAGTTGTCCGAATTCGTGGAGTGGAGGGGTTGAGATGAGGGCACTGATCCAGCGGGTATCCGAGGCCTCGGTCACCGTGGAGGGCGATGTGATCGGTCGCTGCGGACAAGGACTTCTGATCCTGGTCTGTGCGATGCAGGGAGATGGCGAAGCGCAGGCGGACCAGCTTGCTGCAAAGATCGCCAAACTGCGCATCTTCCATGACGGGGCAGGCAAGATGAACCGGTCGGTGAAGGATGTCGGGGGCAGCGCCCTGGTGGTCAGCCAGTTCACACTGGCGGCCGACACCTCGCGCGGCAACAGGCCCGGCTTTTCGGCGGCCGCCTCGCCGGAGGACGGAAAACGGCTCTACGAACTGTTCGCCGGAAGGCTGACCGAACAGGGAGTCCCGGTGGAAACAGGCCGCTTTGGCGCTGAGATGAAGGTCTCGCTGGTCAACGACGGGCCGGTGACGATCTGGATCGAGGCATGACGGATGCGCGCGAGACGGCCCGCTCGATCTGGCAGGCCGGCGTCGATGCTGTTGGCGGCTATGCGTCGGTGGCGCGCGCACTCGGCGATGTCGCACGTCCCGACCGGATTCTGGCGGTGGGCAAGGCCGCGGCACCGATGGCGCGCGCGGCGCTTGACCGGTTCGGCAATCTGCCTTGTCTGGTCGTGACCAAGGACGGTCATGCCGATGATCTTCCCGATGCGGCCCATGTGATCGAGGCCGCGCATCCGGTTCCCGATGAACGCAGCCTCTCCGCGGGTCGCGCCCTTCGCGAAGCGGTCGAGGCGATGGGTCCGGAGAGCCACCTTCTGCTGCTTGTCTCCGGCGGCGCATCATCGCTGGCCGAGGATCTGGTGAACGGCGCGACGCTTGACGATCTCGCCCTGCTGAACAATCGGCTGCTCTCAGAAGGGCTGGACATCACGGCGATGAATGCCGAACGCCGCAAGCTGTCACGGATCAAGGGGGGTGGCCTTCTGTCACGGTTTCCGGGTCGGAAGCTGGATGTGCTGGCGATTTCGGATGTGCCTGGCGACGACCTGAATGTGATCGGCTCGGGCATCGGCGTCCCGCCCGAACGGCCCCGATTTCTAGCACGCATCGTCGCCTCGAACGGCATCGCGCGCGACGCAGCGGCGCGCCGTGCGGAGGCATTGGGACTCGAAGTGATCGAGACTGCCGAAAGCCTGCATGACGATCTCGACGCGCTCGGCCCGCGCCTGGGCGAGCAACTGCGCGGTATGGGGCGCGGCGCAATCATCCTGGGCGGCGAACCGACGGTGGTCCTTCCCCGACGCCCCGGCCGGGGAGGACGAAACCAGGCTCTCGCCCTGACCTTGGCACGAGAGATTACGGGGCACGACGATCTGACCGTCATTGTCGGGGGCACCGACGGAACCGACGGGCCAACCGAAGCGGCCGGTGGCATCGTGGATGGCATGACCTGGGGACAAGGGGCCGAGCGTGCCCTGAAAGCCGCCGATAGCGGAACATGGCTGGATCGGCACGGATGTTTGCTGACCACGGGGCCGACCGGAACGAATGTCATGGACCTTTTGGTCGCAATCAGGCAGTAAAGCGTCGTATTCCGCTTCGAACGGAACGCGCGTGCCCTTCGCGGCCTCCATGGGCTCAGCATTCGACGCAAGACGGGCGCAGGTCTTGCGGCCATGCACGCCAGGGACTCGGACGCAATGGACCTTCTGCGGGTCATTACGTCTTGCCCGGTGGGCGGAAATACGCAACATTGACTCGTGCGTCAATAAAAACAGCCCAAATGGGCACACGGACAACTGGGAGAGGAAAAGGACAGTCAGCACATGATGGCGAAGTAAGTCAGCCGATCTTTCGGAAGGTCCGGAAACGGTGAAATCCACGCACGGTCCCTTCCGGGAACCGTGAACGCCAAGAGCCGAGCCCGACACCGCCGGACGGTCTTTTCAGGCCCCGCCATGGCGAGGTTGCCTAGATTGTCGCACTCACTGGCATGATACCTGAATGGGGAGAAACCAAGAAATGTCTCAAAACGAACTCGACTACATGAAATCCCGCGTGACCGCGGGCAAGATGACCCGCCGCGAATTCATGGCAAAAGCTGCGGCGCTTGGCATCGGGACGGCAATGGCCGGAACGATCTTCGCCGAAGCCGCCAACGCGGCCGGCCCGGTCAAGGGTGGCACGATCCGGATCGGCTCGGTCGGGGGTGAAAGCACGAACTCGCTCGACCCGGCGCTTGCGGCATCGCAGGTTCCGACGCTGAACCTGAAGACCATCGGCGACTACCTGACCGAGGTTACGCCGGAGGGCGGCATCGAGAACCGCCTGGCCGAAAGCGTCGAGGCTTCGTCCGACGCCAAGACCTGGGTCTTCAAGATCCGCCAGGGTGTGGAATTTCACAACGGCAAGACCCTGACCTCGGAAGACGTGTTGAAGACCATGCAGCGTCACTCGAACGAGGACGCGAAATCGGGCGCCCTGGGCATCATGCGTGGCATCACGGACATGAAGGCAGATGGCGACAATTTCATCGTCCAACTCGACACGCCCAACGCCGACCTGCCCTATCTGCTGGCGGACTATCACCTGATGATCCAGCCCGATGGCGGCATGGACGCGCCCGCCGCGGGCATCGGCACAGGGGCCTACACGGTCGAGACGGATGAACCCGGTGTCCGGCACGTCTTCAAGAAAAACCCGAACTACTGGGACGACTCGCGCGGACATGCCGATCAGGTCGAGGTGATCGTGCTCAACGACGCCACCGCCCGTACCGCGGCGCTGCAGTCGGGCCAGGTCCACGTGGTCAACCGGGTCGAACCCAAGATCGCGGCCTTGCTGGCGCGCGCGCCCAATGTCGAGGTCAAGAACGTATCGGGCCCCGGTCACTACGTCTTCATCGCGCATGTCGATACGGCGCCGTTCGACAACAACGATCTGCGTCTGGCCCTGAAATACGCCATCGACCGGGCCGACATCCTGGACAAGGTGCTGCGCGGTTACGGTACATTGGGCAACGACATGCCGGTCAATGCCTCCTACCCGCTGTTCGACGGCACGATCCCGCAGCGCGCCCTCGATATCGAAAAGGCCAAGGAGCATTATGCGAAATCGGGCCATGACGGCTCGCCCATCGTGCTTCGGGTTTCGGATGTCTCCTTCCCCGGCGCGGTCGATGCCGCCTCGCTGTTCCAGCAGACGGCGCAGGCTGCCGGCATCCCGCTGGAGATCAAGCGCGAACCCGGCGACGGCTACTGGTCCGAAGTCTGGAACAAGCAGCCCTTCTGCGCCTCTTACTGGGGTGGACGTCCGGTGCAGGACCAGATGTACACCACCGCCTATCTCTCCACCGCCGACTGGAACGACACCCGCTGGAAGCGCGACGAGTTCGACGCCATGCTGCTGGAGGCACGCGGCGAACTGGACGAGGAAAAGCGCAAGGACATCTACTCCAAGATGGGCCGCATGATCCGCGACGAGGGCGGGCTGATCTGCCCGATGTTCAACGACTTCATCGAGGGCATCTCAACCGATCTGGGCGGCTGGGTCGAAGATCCGAACCTTGGCACGATGAACGGCCTCGTCGGCGTCAAATGCTGGCTCAAGGCGTGACGGGCCGCACATATGCATCCCGTCCTTAAACTGGTTGCCCAGCGCCTTGCGCTGGGCCTCCTTCTGTTACTCGCCGCCTCGGCGCTGATCTTCGCGGGAACGATGATCCTGCCCGGCGACGTGGCACAATCCATCCTCGGTCAATCCGCCACGCCAGAGGCGTTGGCCAACCTGCGCGCGGAACTGGGTCTGAACGATCCGCCGGTCCAGCGCTACTTCGACTGGCTCCTCGGCGCCGTCCAGGGCGATCTGGGCACAGCGCTCACCAATGGCCGCGACATCGCGGAGAGTTTGAGCCAGCGACTGTCGAACACCCTGTTCCTTGCCTTCTGGGCAGCCGTCATCTCTGTTCCGCTGGCGATTTTCCTGGGCCTGATCGCAGTGCGCTACAAGGATCGCTGGCCGGACAAGCTGATCTCGGCTGTCACGCTCGCCTCGATCTCGATCCCGGAATTCCTGATCGGCTATCTGCTGATGTTCTTCATCGCGGTGCAGCTGGGATGGGCGCCTTCGGTGGCGATGATCGGCGAACACATGAACCTGGGCCAGAAGCTGCAATCCATCGCGCTGCCGGTGATCGTGCTCACGCTGGTCGTGCTGGCGCACATGATGCGCATGACGCGTGCCGCGATCCTCAACGTGATGCAATCGGCCTATATCGAGACGGCCGAGCTCAAGGGCCTGTCGAGCTTCCACGTCATCTATCGCCACGCCTTCCCCAACGCCATCGCTCCCATCGTGAACGTGGTCATGCTGAACCTCGCATACCTGGTTGTCGGCGTCGTGGTGGTCGAGGTGGTCTTCGTCTATCCCGGCATGGGGCAATACCTGGTGGATCACGTCTCGAAACGCGACGTGCCCGTGGTGCAGGCCTGCGGGCTCATCTTTGCCGCTGTCTATATCGGGCTGAACATGATCGCCGACATCGTCTCGATCCTGGCCAATCCGCGGCTGAGGCATCCGAAATGAAGACCATCCCCATTTCCGCAATGATCGGGCTGTTCTTCACGGCCCTCTATTTCCTGATGGCGATCTTCGCCCCGCTGATCGCGCCCTATGGCATGGCCGAAATCGTGGGCGACGTGTGGGAACCCTCCTCCGCCGAGTTCCTGCTGGGCACCGACAATATCGGCCGCGACCTGCTCAGCCGGATGATCTATGGCGGGCGGACGACGATCTTCATCGCCACCGCCGCGACCATCCTCAGCTTCGTCACAGGCTCGATCCTGGGTTTTCTCGCCGCCGTACTGGGCGGCTGGATGGACCAGGTTCTGTCGCGCTTCGTCGACCTGATCATGTCGATCCCGACGCTGATCTTCGCGCTGGTGGTTCTGTCGGTGATGCCGGTCACGATCCCGACGCTGATCCTCGTCATGGGCCTTCTCGACTCCACCCGCGTCTATCGCCTGGCCCGTGCGGTCGCGGTGGACATCAACGTGATGGATTATGTCGAGGCCGCCAAGCTGCGTGGCGAAGGACGCGGCTGGATCATCTTCCGCGAGATCCTGCCCAACGCCCTCTCGCCGCTGGTGGCAGAGATGGGGCTGCGCTTCATCTTCGCGGTACTCTTCGTCTCGACCCTGTCCTTCCTGGGCCTTGGTGTGCAACCGCCCCAGGCCGACTGGGGCGGCATCGTGAAGGAGAACAAGGATGGGATCGTCTATGGCATCCCTGCGGCCCTGATCCCGGCCTTCGCCATCGCGACACTGGCCATCTCGGTCAACCTCGTGGCCGACTGGGTCCTCAATCGCACCACATCGCTGAAAGGAGGCCGGGGATGAGCGACGATACGCTCCTCAAGGTCCGCAACCTCAAGATCGGCGCGACGGTCTATCCGCCGGGAGAGAAACCCCGTGATATCGAGATCGTGCACGGCGTCAGCTTCGATCTCGCGCGCGGGAAGGTGCTGGGACTGATCGGCGAATCCGGAGCCGGCAAATCCACCATCGGACTCGCTTCGATGGCCTATGGCCGAGGCGGCGTGCGCATCACCGGGGGCGAGGTCTGGGTCAACGGGCGCGACATCCTGAAATCGGGCCTGCGCGACGTTCGCCGCCTGCGCGGGGGCGAGGTCACATATGTCTCGCAATCCGCCGCAGCGTCCTTCAACCCGGCCAAGAAGATCATGGACCAGGTGGTCGAGGCTGCGGTCGAACAGAAGAAATTCTCCCGCAAGGAGGCCGAAGCCCGCGCCCGCGCGCTCTTCGCCAAGCTGGGGCTGCCCGATCCGGACAATATCGGCGAACGCTATCCCCACCAGGTCTCGGGCGGGCAGTTGCAACGCTGCATGACGGCTCTGGCACTCTGCCCCGAACCCGATCTCGTGGTCTTTGACGAGCCCACCACTGCGCTGGACGTGACCACCCAGATCGACGTTCTGATGGCCATCAAGGACGCGATCCGCGATACCGGCGTGGCCGCCCTCTACATCACCCATGACCTCGCCGTCGTGGCGCAGGTGAGCGACGACATCATGGTGCTGCGCATGGGCGAGACTGTCGAATACGGCGAAACCGACCAGATCATCAACCACCCGCGGGAAGAATACACACAGGCGCTGGTCTCGGTCCGCTCCATCGAGCACGAGGAAAAGACCCCCACGCCGGACCCGGTGCTTCGGGTCGAAGGGATCAGCGCGCGGTATCGCGGTCTGAAATTCGATGTGCTGCACAACGTCAATGTCGAGCTGCATCCCGGTCAGACGCTCGCTGTCGTGGGCGAATCCGGCTCGGGCAAATCCACTCTCGCCCGCGTGATCACCGGCCTCCTGCCCCCGCGCGAAGGGCAGATCCATTTCGCAGGTCGCACGCTCAGCCCCGACCTTGCCGGCCGCTCGCGAGAGGATCTGCGCGAATTGCAGATGATCTACCAGATGGCCGATGTCGCGATGAACCCGCGCCAGACGGTCGGCACGATCATCGGTCGGCCGCTGGAATTCTACTTCGGGATGAAAGGCGCCGAGAAACGCCGCCGCATTCAGGAATTGCTCGACGAGATCGAACTGGGCGACGGCTTCATCGACCGTTGCCCGGCCGAACTGTCGGGAGGCCAGAAACAGCGCGTCTGCATCGCCCGCGCATTGGCCGCGAAGCCCAGGATGATCATCTGCGACGAGGTCACCTCGGCGCTCGATCCTCTTGTAGCCGACGGCATCCTCAAGTTGCTGCTGAACCTGCAGAAAATCGAGGACGTGGCCTATCTATTCATCACTCACGACCTGGCCACGGTGCGGGCGATCAGCGATTCCATCGCGGTGATGTACCAGGGCCGCGTCGTGCGCTACGGCTCCAAGTCCGAGGTGCTCAGCCCGCCCTTCGACGATTACACCGACCTCCTGCTCAGCTCGGTGCCGGAGATGAAACTCGGCTGGCTGGAGGACGTCGTCGCACACAGAAAAATGGAAAGTGCGGGGAACTGATACAGTTTCTTCTCGTCGCCCAATACCGCCGCCGGGGGCATCGCGGCGCCCCTTGGGGCGCCGCTGGTAGAGCGCGCCGAAGGCGCACAATCTGACAGGAGCAGAACGTGAAGACCAAGCTTCTCCTCATCATTCTCGACGGGGTCCCTTGGCGCAATTTCCGCAGGCTCTTCGGCAATCTCGAGGGCTGGGTCGAGGCGGGCGAGGCGCGGGTCTGGAAGCATCGCGCAGTGCTGCCATCGATCTCGGCCAGTTGCTACGCCTCGATCCATACCGGCGTCACACCGCAGGAGCATGGCTGCACCGGGAATGGCAACGTGTTCCGTCTCGCGCAAAAGGACGTGTTCTCGCAGGTCCGTGCGGGTGGTGGCGTGACGGGGGCCGTGGCGCACAGTTTCTGGTCGGAATTCTTCAACCGCCACCCGTTCGACCCGGTCCTCGACATCGAATACGATGAACCAGAGAACCCCACGATCAATCACGGGCGCTTTCATACGATGTCGGGGTATGGTCTCATCAACCAGATGACGCCCTCGGATGTCGATCTCTTCGCCACTCTGACCCGTCTCTGCCAGCGCTTCGATCTCGATTACGGGTTGCTGCACACCTGTACTCTCGACAGCATGGGCCACAGGTTCTTCCATGATTGTCAGGAAACGGACCACGCCTGCGCGATGATGGATGAGATGCTCGCACCCTTCATCCCCCGCTGGCTCACGATGGGATACGAGGTGATCGTCACCGCCGATCACGGACAGGACGAGCGCGGACATCACGGCGGGCGGAGCGCCCTCCAACAGGAAACCGCGCTTTACTACTTTGGGGCAGCCGACGGCCCGCCAAGCGACACGGTGATCGACCAGTTGCAATTGGCGCCAACGATCCTGTCCCGTCTTGGTGCGCCACCGGCCGAAACCATGCGGGCCGGATCTTTCCTCACCTGACTAGGCGCGATCCTCGTAGGGCCAGATCTCCTGCCCCAGCGCCTCGATCGCTATGCAGATCCGCTCGAAACTGTCGCGCGCCCGGCCCACGGTGGTGCGTGCCCGCAGATAGCCGTGGATCAACCCCGCCTCGTTGATCCATTCGGCCTTGCCACCCGCTCCGCGGATCCTGTCGCGATACTCACGCGCATCGTCCCGGATCGGGTCGCAATCGGCCGAGAAGATCACGGTGGGGGGCAGGTTCGAACAATCGCTGTCTTGCAGAGGTGCGAAAGTAGGATCGTTCTGCGGTTTTTCGCCGTGAAACCGAACCGTCATGTAAAAGGCGATATCGTCGCGCGTCAACAGCGGGGCATGCGCGTGCTCGGTGTAGGACGCCGCCGTCATGTCGCCGCCCAGACCGGGATAGATCAGGACCTGACCCCAAACCTGGGAAAGCTTGCCCCGCGCGTGGTGCGCGACGCAGGCCGCGAGATTTCCGCCGGCACTGTCGCCGGCCAGGACCAACGGGTCATCATACTCGACCGCCGCCCACTCCGTCGCCGTCCAGCTGTCGTCGAACTGCACAGGGTGACGAAACTCGGGGCACAGCCGGTAGTCGACGGAGACGACGCGATAGCCCGTCTGAAGACAGATCTCGGCGCAGACGTCGTCATGACTTTCCAGGCCGCCCACGACGAACCCGCCCCCGTGGTAGTAGACCACCGTGCGGGACGGGTCACCCGCCGTATAGACACGCACAGGAACGCCGTTGGCCGACATATCCTCGGCGCTCACCCCGTCGGGGTAACCTTCGTGGAACGTCCGGCACATCTCGTCATAGACGCGACGCTGATCCTCGATCGTCAGGCCCACCGCGTCCTCGGGATAGCTTTCCAACGTCCGGCGGATGAAGGCCCATGTCTCTGCATCGATCAGCTTGTCGTAATCGGCCATCTCACTCGGCCCACTCCCAGGGTCGCGTATAGGCCCCGAGCACCTTGGCCACGTCGGCCTCATCGGCGCCGTTGCGCTCCAACTGTGCCACCAGACCTCGTTTCTTGTCATCGACCACGCTTGCGACACGCGCCTGGACGCCGGCATCCTCGAGCGCGCCGTTGTACACGCGGGTGATTGCGTGCTTTCGCAGATCAGGCTTGAAGATCTTTCCCACGGCTGTCTTGGGCAGTTCGGGCATGATGGTCATATGCTTGGGGATCGCCGCCCGCTCATGCACATGCACTTTGCAATATTCCATCAATTCATCTTCGGTGACGCTAGCCCCCTCGACCAGTTCGACAAAGGCGCAGGGCACCTCGCCTGCGTGAGCATCGGGCTGTCCGATGGCACCGGCAAAGGCCACCGCATCGTGTCCCAACAGCGTCTCCTCGATATCCGCAGGGTCGATGTTGTGCCCGCCACGAATGATCAGGTCCTTGGCGCGGCCGGTAATCCAGAGATAGCCGTCGCTGTCCACGCGCCCCAAGTCGCCCGTCCGCAAGTGCGTGCCATAATGGTAGAGGTCGCGGTTCTTGTCCTCTTCGGTATAGGTATTCCCCTCGAAAACGCCGGGGTTCGAGATGCAGATCTCGCCAATCTCGTCCACCGCACATTCCACCGGGCCGTCGGGCGTGGATTTCAGGATCTTCACGTCCGTGTAGGGGAAGGGGATACCGATCGAGCCGATCTTCTTCTCGCCGTCGACCGGATTGCAGGAGACGAGGCAGGTCGCCTCGGTCAGGCCATAGCCTTCGACGATGGTCACGCCCGTCGCTTTCTCGAACCGCTTGAACAACTCCACCGGCAGCGGAGCGGAGCCAGAGAACGCCGTCTTGACGGTCGAGACATCGGCATCAACGGGGCGCTGCATCTTGGCCGAGATCGCGGTGGGCACGGTAATGATAAAGGAAATCTTCCACCGTTCGATGAGCTTCCAGAAATTGTCGAACACGCCGTCACCGCGATAGCCGGCCGGCGTCGGGAAGACGACATGCGCGCCCGAGGTCACCGCCGCCATCACGATCACGTGGCATGCGAAGACATGAAACAGCGGCAACGGGCACATGATGTTGTCATCTTCGGTGAAGAGCAGAGAATGCCCGATCCAGCCATTGTAGATCATGCCGGAATACTTGTGCTGCGCCACCTTGGGCATTCCCGTGGTGCCGCCCGTGTGAAAGTAGCAGGCGACCCGGTCGCCGTCGGAATCCGCAAAATTCAGCGTCTTGGGCTGCTTGTCCAGTTCCCGGTTGAAATCGAGGTAGTCGGCGTGGGCGAGGTGCTCCTTGTCCGCCATCTTCGGCCGCACCAGCGGCACAATCCACGATTTCGGCGGGGTCAGGTAACGGTTCAGATCCACCTCGAGCACGGTGTTGACATGCGGCGCGTGGCGCACCGCCTCCGCGACCTTCTGTGCAACATCCGTCTTGGGAAATGGCTTGAGCGTGACGACGACCTTGGCATTCGTCTCGCGCAGGATCGAGGCGATCTGCTCGGGCTCCAGCAGCGGGTTGACCGGGTTGACGATCCCGGCCACGGCGCCGCCCAGCATGGTAATGAGCGTCTCGTTGCAGTTGGGCATGACATAGGCGATCGTATCGCCTTCCCTCACACCCAGCGAGCGGAAAAGGTTGGCGGCCTGGTTGGTCTTTTCCAGGAGTTGAGCCCAGGTCAAGGTTTCGGCCTTGTCCTTGGGACCCGACAGCAGCTGAAAGCTGACCGCCTTGTAATCCGGGAACTTCCCCGCCGTGCGCGACAAAAGCTTGTGCAGCGTCGCGGGTACGTCACGGTCCTCCCACGACATTTCCCCTTCGACGCGCAGCTTGTCTTCCATCCCTACAAAGGCCATCGGTGTCCTCCCCAATCTGCCCGCTATTCAGGTGCGGGACGGCATCTGTCGTGCAGCCCGAGGATGTGGTCATTTGACGTCGGGCGCAAGCAGGGGCTTTAGTGCGTAGGGACCCTGTTTTGTAGAATGACGCTGCGGCGAAGACGCGAGTTCCGGAGCGTCACCCCTACTCGGCGGCGACACCATCGGTGAACTGAAGGCGCGCGAGGCGAGCATAGAGGCCCCCCTGCGCCACCAGTTGATCATGGGTACCCTGCGCGACGATGCGCCCTGCTTCCATCACGACGATGCGATCGGCCTTTTTCACCGTGGCCAGCCTGTGCGCGACGATCAAAGTCGTCCGGCCAGCGCTCAACTCGTCCACCGCCTGCTGGACCGCACGCTCGCTTTCGGCGTCCAGCGCCGAGGTCGCCTCGTCCAGGAGCAGAACCGGGGCGTCGCGCAGGATCGCCCGGGCAATCGCGATGCGCTGTTTCTGCCCGCCCGAAAGCATCACACCACGTTCGCCAACATAGGCCTCGTACCCCTCGGGCAACGCCATGATGAAGTCATGAGCCGCGGCAGCACGAGCGGCGGCCTCGACCTCGGCATCAGTGGCGTCGGGACGGCCGAACCGGATGTTCTCGCGCGCGGTAGTGGCAAAGATGACGGGATCCTGAGGCACGAGCGCGACATGCTGGCGGAAGGCCCCGCGGGCGAGCGTCCGCAGGTCCACGCCATCCAGCGTAACACGGCCGGACTCGGGGTCGTAGAAGCGCAGGATCATCTGGATGACGGTCGTCTTGCCCGCGCCCGAGGGCCCGACAAAGGCCACTGTTTCGCCCGGCGCTACCGTCAGGGTCAAGCCGTCCAGCGCGACGGTCTCGGGACGCGAGGGATACCGGAAGGTAACGTTCTCGAACCCTATCGCGCCACGCACCGGGAGTGGAAGCGCCTGCGGTTGCGCGGGATCGCGCACTGTATCGTCCGCCGCCAGCAATTCAACCAATCGCTCGGTCGCGCCAGCGGCGCGCTGAAGTTCGGAGAATATCTCGGACAGCGCCGCGACGGAGCCTGCCATGATCACGGAGTAGATCAGGAACTGGATCAGCGTTCCCTCGGTCATTGTGCCCGAGCGAACGGCATTGGCGCCCATCCACAGGACCCCGACGATCCCTGCGAAGACGAGGAAGATCACGATCACCGTCAGCACCGCCCGCGTCTGGATACGGCGGGCGGACACATCATAGGAGGTTTCGGTGATGTCGGAGAAGCGCAGTCGGCTGGCCGCCTCATGGGTAAAGGCCTGCACCGTCTGTACCGCACCCAGCGCCTCACTCGCATTGCCCGAGGAGGCGGCGATCCAGTCCTGATTCTCTCGGCTGATCTTGCGCAGGCGGCGGCCGAGAACGAGGATCGGCACCACGACCAGCGGTATGATCAGCAGAACCATGCCCGTCAGCTTGGCCGAGGTCAGCAGCATCAGCACCAGCCCGCCCAGGAACATCAGCAGGTTGCGCAGGGCGATGGAGACGGATGAGCCCAGCACCGACTGGATGAGGGTGGTGTCGGTCGTGATCCGGCTCAGCACCTCGCCGGTCATGATGCGCTCGTAGAATTCCGGGCTCATGCCGATGACCCGGTCGAACACCGCCTTGCGGATATCGGCAACAACACGCTCCCCGAGACGGGTCACCAGTGCGTAGCGGATTCCGGTTCCCATGGCGAGCAGCCCGGCGATGCCAAGCGCCGCCAGAAAATACTGGTCGAGAAGCGCGCCATCCTCGATCCGGAAATGATCGACTACACGGCGAACCGCCAGCGGCAAGGTGAGGGTCATGGAAGCGGTGAGGACAAGGGCCAGGGTCGCGCCCAGCATCAGCGCCTTGTACGGTCGCATGAAAGGCCAAAGAGACCGAAGCACACCGATCTTTCGCGACCGTTCCCGATCCTCGGTCGCGCCCGGTGCGCCGGGATGTGCGGTTTGCGCGGTCGTGGATCGTGCCATGTCTTTCCCTTGCTGCTTGGTCACCCTGGCCTGCGCCTCGGCGCGGCAATCGGTCTGTTTCATGGCCCCCGGGGGTCAAAGGGTCAAGCGCTCCGGGTCATTTGAGCCCCAATTCGGCCCATTTGACGCGGGAAAGTGAAGCGAGGGTTGGGAAACGGAAACCATACAGAAAGGGCGACCGGAGCCTTGGCCCGACCGCCCTTCGGTTTTTCGTGCGTCAGTTCCCTGAACCGATCAGAAGATGAAGTCGCTTGCCGTCAGGTTGGCTGCGGTTTCCGTCAGGATCAGGATCTGGTCACCGGCCCCGTAGTCGATGCGAACATCAGCGCCGACCTGGGTGATCGTCAACGCGGCATAGTTCGCCGCCCCGGTGACAAACTGGATCTTGTCCACGTTGTCGACGTAATCGACAATCGTGTCGTTCCCGTTGCCCGACCAGAACTGGAACACGTCATTGCCCAGCCCGCCGCGCAGCGTGTCGTCGCCCTTGTTGCCGGCGATGGTGTCATTGTCCCACATCCCGTTGATGTAGTCGTTGCCATCCCACCCCCAGAGCACGTCATTGCCGAAGTCGCCCGTGATCTCGTTGTCGAAGTCGTCCCCGTAGAGGGAGTCGTCGAGCGTCGAGCCCCAGAGGTCCTCGATCGAGAAATAGCTGTCGCCATAGGCGATCCCTGTATTGTTGTTGGGATTCAGCAGGCTGGCAAAGACACCATCGATCTGGGCATTGTAATAGGAAGCACGGTCCTGCCCCTCGCCGCCGTCGATCACGTCACGCCCGGCGCCGCCGAGGATGGTGTCGTTGCCGGCTTCGCCGCGGATGATATCCCAGCCGGAGTTGCCTGAGATGTAGTCGTCACCGTCGCCGCCCAGCAGCGTGTCCGACCCACCGCGTCCGAACATGTAGTCTGTCTCGCCTCCGCCATCCATGCGGTTCGAGCCCATGTTGCCGCGCAGCCGGTTGGACAGATCGTTGCCATCACCGTTGATGTCGTCGCCGCCCAGCAGGGTCAATTCCTCGAACCAGTCTCCCAGCTCATGCGAGACCGCCGCCTCGACCGTGTCGGTGCCCTCGCCATCGTTCTCGATCAGCGAGGTGGTGCCGTCATCGATCCGGTAAAGGTCGTCACCGTCCCCGCCGCGCACGTCGCCGATCACCTGCCCCCCGAGTCCGTCGAAGGTATCATTGGCTCCACCCAGTTCGATATCGCCGTTGATGATACCCGCATTGGTGACCCAGTCGCGCGCATCGGCCCCGACGACCCGGCCAACGATCAGGCCGGTATTGACGACATCAATTGCGACCTTGGTGCCATCGACATACTCTTCCTCATAGCCGGGAAGGGTGTCCGGTGGCTCGGTCGGGTTGCCCAGCGGGTCGAGCCCGATGCCTATCCCCTGGTCCAGCATGTGCGAACTGATGGTGCCCGAGTTCATCACGTTGAGGTAATAGGGGTCGTCCGAGGTCGTTTGCACCCACGGGTAATCCCGCAGGATGCCGTTATAGCCCGAAACGTTGCCCGAGTTCATGATGTAGACATCACCCGAGTTGGTGACCCGTATGCCGGAGCTGTCGGCGCTGAAGTTGCCGCCAGAGATGATGCTGGTGTTGGTAACGAAGCTCTGACCCTCGTCATCGGAGTTGTTGATGAACATCCCATGCTGATGACCGTTGATCGTGCCATGGTTCACCGCGTTGATCTCGTTCACGAAACCCACGTCATCGGCAACGCCTAGGCTGGCGCCGGTATAATTCAGGCCGGTGATCGTTCCCATGTTGGAGAAATCGATGCTCGACTTGTAGACGGTGATACCGTTCGATGCGCCCTCGACGTAACCGAGGTTGTTGAAGTCGAACGCGCCGCTGCCGCCATTGGCGGTGATTCCGTTGGATTCGACGCTGTGGACAAGCGCCCCCGAACCGACCGAAAGATCGAGCGATCCGGGACGGTTGATGTCGATACCCACGTTTTCCGACGTTACCCGTCCCTGCACATTGACGATCATGTGCGAGGTCTGGACACTGTTGTGGGAGAGCCCGTCCCCCGTCATCGCCTCGATGGTGTGGTTGTATGGCAGGTAGTAGCTGGTGCTTCCAGCGCCGCCTGGCAGCAGATAGGTGACGAATTGTCCTGGGATTACAGTTACAGGCATTGTATTTCCTCCTGATCAATATGGTACTTGAAATGCGGGCGAAACCACCCCGGCCCGCTGGGCTGCCCATAGGCGGGGGTGACCCGCCCCAAGGCTTCAAAAAACTCTTGCACCTCCTGTCCCTTCGTCGGTTTTTCCTTAGCGGAGGGACCGGTCCTATCAATGAATTCAGTCTACACCTGACGGGCACTCAAATCAGGTAATTGTTCACACATGGGCGTCACGAACCGAAAAAAGCTCGTCCATGCGGAATGGAAGATCCCGTCAGAATATGAAATCGCTTGCGTCGAGATTGCCCGCCGTCTCGGTCAGCAGCAGGATCTGGTCGCCCGCGCCGTAATCGATGCGCACGTCGGCTCCGACCTGGGTGATCGTCAGTGCGCCGAAATTGGCGGCACCTGTGACGAACTGGATCCGGTCGACCCCGTCGACGTAATCGACAATCGTGTCGTTGCCGTTGCCCGACCAGAACTGGAACACGTCATTGCCCAGCCCGCCGCGCAGCGTGTCGTCGCCCTTGTTGCCGGCGATGGTGTCGTTGTCCCACATCCCGTTGACGTAATCGTTGCCGTCCCAGCCCCAGAGCACGTCGTTGCCCCGGTCGCCGGTGATCTCGTTGGCGTTCTCGTCGCCATAGAGGAAATCGTCGAACTCCGAGCCCCAGAGATCCTCGATCGAGACATAGCTGTCGCCATAGGCGATGCCGGTATTGTTGTTCGGGTTGGTCAGGCTGGCGAAGACGCCGCCGGTCTGCGCGTTGTAGTACGACGCCCTGTCCTGCCCCTCGCCGCCATCGATCACGTCGCGCCCGGCGCCGCCTAGGATGGTGTCGTTGCCCGCCTCGCCATAGATCACGTCCCAGCCGCTATTGGCCGAGATGTAGTCGTCGCCCTCGCCGCCGCGCATCGTGTCATTGCCCGCACGGCCGAACATGTAGTCGGTCTCGCCCTCGCCATCGAGCACATTGGCCCCGCCATTGCCCCGCAGCCGGTTCGACAGCTCGTTGCCCACCCCGGTCAGGTCGTCCGCGCCCAGAAGGGTCAGTTCCTCGATGTTGTCGGCCAGTTCAAAGGAAACCGACGCCTCGACCGTGTCGGTGCCAGCGTCGAGGTCTTCATCGATTAGGAGGGTGCCGTCGTCGGTGATGAACTTGTCGTCGCCGGTTCCCCCCCAGACATGGACACCGGGGTAACCATCGATGCCGGTGACGATTCCTCCACGTCCGTCATAGGTATCGTTTCCCGACCCCAATGAGACCGCCCCGGCAGTGCCGGTATTCACGACCACATCCTCGCTGCTGCCGCCCCAGATCGTCCCGGAGATCAGGCCAGTATTTTCGAACCGGTCATTGCCGAATCCGAGATCCATCCCCCCGACGATCTCACCACTGTTCTGCACCAGATCATCGCCTCCCAAGAGGCGCGTTTCTCCGACGATCCGACCCGAGTTGATGATGGAATCGTCGCGGTTGCCCGCCTGATCGACCTGGATGGCGCCCAGAATTTCGCCGCTGTTCTCCAGATGCAGCGCAGCAGTCCAGCTGTCGCCGGGATAGGCGGAATAAAACTGGATCGCGGTATTGCCGACGCCCTCTATCGTACCCGAGTTGAAGATGCGTGTCGTCGTAGCCCCGTTCCAGAAGTCATCAGCGCCAAAGAACCGCATGCCCCATTCGCCCGAGATCGTGCCGTGATTGATGATCTCGTTGGTATTGGTCGCGTCGATGGACAGGCCATAGCTGCGCCCGGTGATGATGCCATAGTTCTCGACATCCACGGTGCGCCCTTCGCCCCAGATCATGACACCGTTGCTTTCGCCGTGGATGCGGCCGGTATTGATCAGGCGGGCCGAACCGGTGCCGGCATCGTCGCGCATCCGGATCGCGCCATCCTGTGACGCATCCTGGCTGGTCTGCGTGATGGAGCCATTGTTGATGATCACCGACGCGCTGGCATTGGTCGTTGTGATGCCCGCGCTTTCGCCAACCAGATCCCCGTCGTTCAGGATGAAGGATTCGGCCTCGGTGTCGACGTATATTGCCGAATATTGAAGCGCGCGGATTGCCGCGTCGCGGTCGATCTGGATATCCACATTCGTGTCGTGGCGCGCATCGATGCCATAGGTCCCGCCATAGATCTGGCCAAGGATCAGCAGTTCCAGACTATCGGCAACAAGATTGCTGTCGATCCCGGCCCCGGATGCGATGATTTCGGCGTAATCGTAAAGCAAGTAGCTCTGTATCGTGCCAACGCCATCGGAGATCGTGTAAGTGCCGGTTGTGTTTCCAATCGTGTTAATCGCCATAACCTAACCCCCTGGGGACCAAAAATTGTTGGCTTCAGTCTACTGCGTGATCGGGCTTCCGTAAGGTCAGGAATACCCGCAGACCTCGGGTCGGCCAAAAATGGCCGGCCTGTCAGAATATGAAATCGCTTGCGTCGAGATTGCCCGCCGTCTCGGTCAGCAGCAGGATCTCGTCGCCAGCGCCGTAATCGATGCGCACGTCGGCTCCGACCTGGGTGATCGTCAGTGCGCCGAAATTGGCGGCACCTGTGACGAACTGGATCCGGTCGACCCCGTCGACGTAATCGACAATCGTGTCGTTCCCGTTGCCCGACCAGAACTGGAACACGTCATTGCCCAGCCCGCCGCGCAGCGTGTCGTCGCCCTTGTTGCCGGCGAT
>CANMQJ010000005.1 GCA_947500005.1 uncultured Paracoccaceae bacterium
GAATCTCGCGCAGGATCGATCTTGCTATGAACAACGCAGTCCGGCGAGGGTCTATGTGACCGTCCGGGATAGGACACCTATCATCGACGCGGGGCTTACCATGGGACTTCGGAAAGTAGGGCTCAAAACGCGCCATCTGCGCATCGCTCAGCCAGAAGAGATCAGACATGTTCACCGCTCGTTTTCGAGCCGTGAACCACGCCGCGCGGCGGAAATCAATGGGTCCTGAGCCTAGCCATGGGCACTGTCAGACAAACCGGGCTTGAGGCGGGGAGGGTGGTCTCGTAGCTTTCATTGATGACCAGACGATCCCCCTTTCGCTATTTCAAAACGAGCCCCGAGATCATCCGCCTGGCGGTGATGATGTACGTCCGCTTTCCGCTCTCGCTCAGAAACGTCGAAGATCTGCTTCACGAACGCGGGATCGATGTGAGCCACGAAGCCGTCCGCTACTGGTGGCATCGGTTCGGGCCGATGTTTGCGTCGGAGATCCGAAAACGGCGGATCGAGGGTATGCGATCGAGCCGCTGGCGCTGGCATCTTGACGAAATGTTCGTGAAGATCAACGGCGAGCGGCATTACCTTTGGCGGGCGGTCGACCACGAGGGCGAGGTGCTGGAAAGCTTCGTCACGAAGGTGCGGGACAAGAAAGCGGCGCTGAAATTCCTAAGAAAAGCAATGCGAAAGCACGGTCGGCCCGAAGTTATCGTCACCGACAAGCTCCGATCCTATAGTGCTGCGTTGAAGGAGATCCGCGCGGCCCATCGCCAGGAAACGGGGCGGTGGCTGAACAACCGCGCTGAAAATTCGCACTTGCCATTCCGACGACGGGAGAGGGCGATGCTGCGTTTCAGGCGGATGCGAAGTTTGCAGAAATTCTCCGCCGTCCACGCCTCGATTTACAACCTGTTCAACTCGGAGCGCAGCCTCACCTCGAGATCAAATTTCAAGTCACACCGAGCCGCCGCTCTCGCCGAGTGGCGCGGTCTCTGTGCTGAATAGGGGACAGCCATCCTGTCCTTCCCGAGACTGGTTCGCATTCGTCTGGCAGCACCCTTCGGCGTGTTTCAGGAGGAGCCGCAAAACGTGGTCTGGCGCTTTACGCCCGACAACGCCCCAGAGGCCCGACGCTTCCTGTTCCACCCGACCCAGCAGATGGAAGACGCCCCCGATGGCAGCCTGATCGTGCGCTTTCGCGCGGGCGGCATGCTGGAGATGTGCTGGCATCTGTTCCGTTGGGGCGATCAGGTGGAAGTATTGGAGCCGGAGGCGTTGCGGGGGATGTATGCGGGGATGCTGGCGACAGCGATCAGGAGTAATTTCGAAACGACGGGAGAAGATGATGGTTGAATTTCTGCATGGTGAGGAGCTGAGCAAGAGGATCAGAGAGGTCGTCGAAGGAAAGGATGCACGTTGTGCAGTTGCCTTTTGGGGCCGCGGAGCGGTAGAAGAACTTTTCGGAACAAAGGTTTTACAGCGGGAAGACGTCCATGTCGTCTGCGATTTGAGCATGGGCGGGACGAACCCAGCTACACTGCGCGCACTCGGCGCTCCGGACAATCCGAAAATCAGATCTCTCGCTGGGCTGCATGCCAAGGTTTTTCTGTCAGAGCGCGGTTCCGTGGTCGGTTCTGCCAACGCGTCGGACAATGGTATCGGATTCATGGGGGGCAATGCACAATTACGAGAGGCGGGCACCTATTTCTCCCGAGAATCGGATGCGTGGCTCACGATCTGTGATTGGTTCGCCGGGCTTTCGGAACGTGAATCTAAGCAAGTCGATGCGAAAGCACTCAACGCCGCTCAATTGACATGGGATAGTCGCAGCGAAGCCGGCACGACAAACAACCCACAAGACGTCCAGGACTTTCTCGATTATGATCCCGAGGTCGATGGATTGAT
The DNA here is from genome assembly GCA_947500005.1 of uncultured Paracoccaceae bacterium. Lineage (GTDB taxonomy): Bacteria > Pseudomonadota > Alphaproteobacteria > Rhodobacterales > Rhodobacteraceae > Lutimaribacter_A. The sequence goes on from CANMQJ010000005.1 coordinate 1,903, forward strand.
TTACGTCCTCTGGTATCGGCCCGCGGATGATATTGAATACGCTGATTTTGCAGTTGAGGGAGCCGGTGAAAACCTCGAAAGAAATTCAATCCATATGTCACCAAACGATATCGACTTACGACAATCTTGGGTTTGCTGCTTCCAGCTTAACAATGATGGCTTCGCACATGGCAGAACTAACCCGATCTTCTTTTTTGCAGATGCACTCTTTGAAAATGCGGTCGATGGAGACGAGGGATATGAAAATTTGCTAACTCAAGCTCCCGCGAACATACGTCCAGAACCGTTTTTCGAGTTTCACGACCCAGACCTGATCGGTGCGTTTCGCGCGGTGATCAATGATCCGCAAAGGTCTTATGCCGCACTTCGGGGTGAAGTCGAAGCAGAGGACGAACCTTGGCTGGCGCGCGACTATGTCGAACTGATGCACCAGTTCTGGCGCGACGTGCAAACTGAGTACCGCCGTCTCCAAGGCGGAGTTTGATGCAGCTCACTCCCCACCTCCTCCTCTCAGCCACCGACCTGACCCGCTTTATGGGTTGTCAGCACGCGACCGTGCTAGACCTTGCCCGTCTGCACGGTGAGGGGCCGGAGCCGAAAGCCACGAGCGAGGATGCAGTGCTGCTGCAAAGGCAGGGCGATGCCCATGAAGCCACGCATCTGGAGGGGCTGAAGGCCGAGGGTCGAACCACCGTCGAAATCCCGCGCGGGCCTCTGACCAAGGCTGCCAAAGCCACGCGCGATGCGATGGCGAGCGGGGCTGATGTCATCTATCAGGGCGCGTTTCTGTCGGGTCAGTGGGGCGGCTGGGCCGACTTTCTGGAGCGGGTCGAGATACCGTCCGACCTTGTTGGCCCCTTCAGCTACGAGGTTGCCGACACCAAGCTGAAGCGTCGGCCACACCCGAAGCATGTGCTGCAACTAGTGCTCTACTCCGATCTGCTGACCGAGGTTCAGGGCGCGGCGCCCGAGTTCGCCCATGTCGAATTGGGGGACGGCACCCGCGCGACCCTTCGGCTATCGGACTACGCCGCCTATGCGCGAATGGCTCGGGAGCGGATTGAGGCTTTCGTGGCCGATCCGCCGCCAACCCGTCCGATCCCCTGCGCGGACTGTGGTCTTTGCCGCTGGGGCGACCATTGCGCCGATGTCTGGCAAGCCGAGGACAGCCTGTTCAATGTCGCCAACGTCAGCCGTGGACAGGTGAAGAAGCTGGAAGCAGCGGGTATCCAGACCATGGAAGCCCTCGCCAGCCTCGATCATCCGATCCGCGGCATGGCGGAAAACACACGCCTACGCCTCGTGACGCAGGCCCGCCTGCAACACGCCCGCAAGACCGGGATGCCGGCGTTCGAGCTGCGCGCCCCGGAACCCGGCAAGGGGTTCGACCTGCTGCCTGAGCCGCAGGCCGGCGACCTGTTCTACGACATCGAAGGCGACCCACATTTCGAGGGCGGTCTGGAGTATCTCCACGGCGTTTGGTTCGACGGACAATTCCGGGCGTTCTGGGCGCATGACCATGCCGCCGAGGCGCGCGCGCTCGCTGAGCTGCTGGAGTTCTTCCGTGCGCGTCTCGCGGCTTATCCGGATGCGCGCATCTATCACTATGCGCCCTACGAGATCACCGCGCTGCGCAGACTGACCACGAGATACGGAATCGGCGAGGCATTCCTCGACCGGCTCCTGCGCGAGCGCCGGTTCGTGGATCTGTTCGCCGTCGTGCGCGGTGCGCTGATCGGCTCTGAGCCAAATTACTCCATCAAGTCGATGGAGGCCTTCTATGACCGCAAGCGCGATGGCGAGGTGAAGACCGCGGGCGGCTCGGTGGTCGCCTATGAGCGGTGGCGCGAGACTGGCGAGCAGCAGATCCTCGATGAGATCGAGGATTACAACCGCGTCGACTGCATTTCGACCGAGGAGCTGAGGGATTGGCTGGTCGGCATTCGACCCAGCGGCCCCTGGCCGTCGCTCGGTCAGGATGCGGGCATGAAGGAGGCGGAGGAGGACGCCGACACGCAAGAGCTGCGTTCGGCTTTGGCAGCCTCCGACCTGCCCGAGGACCGGCAGGAGATGCTGTTCAACCTCGGCCTCTTCCACAAGCGCGAAGCGAAGCCCGCGCAATGGGCGGTGTTCGACAGCGTTGGCAAGGACGAGGACGATCTGATCGACGATCTCGACGCGCTTGCCGGGCTCGAGGCCGTGGGCGCGGCTGAGCCAGTGAAACGCTCGATGGCGCGCACCTATCGCTTCCCGCCGCAGGAGACGAAATTGCGGGGTGGCAGGTCGGCGACGGTGCCGGTCCATGACGGGCCGCCCGCCACGATCAGCATCGCCGCTCTGGACCGGACCGCACGTGAGATCACCCTCAAGGCCGGGGCAGCGAAGGCGCATCTTCTCTCCGACCGCCTGACGCTCCACCCGGACTGGCCGCTCAATACCGGTGTCATCGCCGCTGCCCTGCGCGATGTAATTACCGACCAATGCGGGCCGCGCCGATTCACGGCCGTCGATGATCTATTGTCCCGCGCGGCGCCGCGACTGACGACCGGTGCGAAGCCTGACCTGCTGGATGGCGCCGATCCGGTCGCGGGCGCGATTGCGGCCGTGGGCGCGATGGACGGCACCGTTCTGCCGATCCAGGGGCCTCCGGGCACCGGCAAGACCTATGTCACCGCGCGCGCGATCCTGTCTCTGGTGCGCAAGGGGCACCGCGTCGGCGTCGCATCGAACAGCCACGAGGCCATCCGGAATGTGCTGATGGGCTGTCTCGCCGCGCTGGAAGACGACGATCCGGACATCACTCTGGAAGACGCCGAATTGGCCCACAAGGTGAGCGGCGACGAGGATGGCTATCCCGAAGGCTTCACCGGCATCACGCGGGCCACGTCCAACGACGACCCTGCGTTGACGGAGGCAAATGTCGTTGGGGGCACCGCATTCTTCTTCTCGCGCCCGGAGTTTGAGCGGACCCTAGACTGGCTCTTCGTCGACGAGGCAGGACAGGTCGGTCTCGCCAACATGGTCGCCATGGGGCGTGCCGCGCGGAACATCGTGCTGGTCGGCGACCCGCGCCAGCTACCGCAGGTGATCCAGGGCGCGCATCCGGACCCCGCAAACCTCTCCTGCCTCGACTGGATGCTGGGCGATCACGCCACGGTGCCGCCGGACCGCGGCATCTTCCTGCCTGTCTCGCGACGAATGCATCCAGACGTCTGCCGTTTCATTTCCGATCAGGTTTATGAGGGACGGCTGACCAGCCACCCCGACACCGCGCGCCAGGCCGTGGCCGGGGCCGCGTTTCCCCCAGCGGGTGCGTTCTGGGTGCCGGTCCCGCATGAGGGCAATGCCCAGATCGCGCCAGAGGAAGTCGCGGCCATCCATTCTGCCGCTCATGAACTGCTGACGGGCGCTTGGACGGAGAAGGACGGCACGACGCGTCCCATGCGTCAGTCCGACATCATCGTGGTCGCGCCCTACAACGCACAGGTGAACGCCCTGCGCGAGGCGCTGCCAGACGGCATTCGCGTTGGCACCGTGGACAAGTTCCAGGGACAGGAAGCGCCCGTCTGCCTGGTCTCGATGACCGCATCGTCCGCGGAAGAAACCTCGCGCGGGATGGAGTTTCTGTTTTCGCTGAACCGCATCAACGTGGCGGTGTCTCGAGCGAAGGGTCTCGCTTTGGTCTTCGGTAGTGAGCGCTTGCGCGAGGCAAAGTGCGAAAAGATCGACCAGATGCGGTTTGTGAATACTCTTTGCGCCCTATCGACATTTACACAGTGACGATGAGACAGTTGAATCCAGTGCGCCTCGAAAAGGAAGCTTTCGTCCACTCCGGGTCTACCTCATGAAACTCATCGCTCATGGTACTCAATCTGATCTGGCCCATTCCGTCATTGATGTGACCGGAAGCAAGCTGCGCAGCTTTCTCTATGAACTAGCCGAAGGGGTAACGAATTACCGGACGGTACACAGCCTGACCGAGCAGGTTCAGCACCAGTACCATGGGCGTTTCGCAATCGAGCTGATCCAGAATGGCTATGATGCAATCGCGCGCGATCCACATGTCGATGAAGGCGCAGGCAGGATCGAACTGCGATTTGTCAAAAACCGTGCATTCGGCACTCTCTACGTTGCCAATGATGGATTACCATTCTCTGATAGCAACTTCCTCAGCGTGTCGCAGCTCGGCCAAAGCGACAAGAGCCCGGAGACATCAATTGGTAACAAGGGCATCGGATTTCGGAGCGTTCTGGAAATCTGTGACCAACCGCAGATCTGGTCGAAACGTTCGCAATCGAGCGAGCGCTTTGACGGCTACTGTTTCGGGTTCAGCCCAGAGTTCGTGCGATCCCTGCACAAGCCGATCATGGCCTTGGTCACTGAGCACGGCCCGCCTCAGAAAGGGGGATGGCTGCGCGATATTGTCGACTGGGACAACGGGCTTTTGGCGAAGTTGCGCTCGAGCATTCATCTGCAGGCTGACGCTGCGAGCGTTTCGGCAGAGCAGTGGGTCCGTTCTCAGCTTACCTACCTTTCGCCGTACCTTCTGCCCTATCCCCTTCGGAGCGTAGATCGCGAAAGCGCAATCGATGATCTTGAAGCCGACGGATTTGCGACCGTTGTAGCTCTGCCCCTGAAATCGTTGGCGTCGGCACGACTGGTCGAGCGGCGACTGTCAGAGATCGACGCCCGCTCGCTCCTGTTCCTCGACAGGCTTAAGGCGCTGACACTGTCCATTCCCGGGAACACCCGGAACCTTTCACGAAAACCGGAACGCCCCGCGGAAGGATCCCGCCACTATTCCGAAATTCGGATCAAAAGCTCGGAAAACACGCAACGGTTCCGCACCTGGCGACGCGAGATCAGCGTCGCCGATATGCCCGATGACGTGCGCGCATCCATCTTGGGATTGCCTGGTCAGTGGCCAAAGTTAAAAAAGGTGGAGATCACGCTGGCTGTCGGCAGTTCTGAGACGCCAACACCGGGTCAACTTAGCATATTTCTTCCCACCATGCTTGGGTCCGGCGCATCGGTGAATGTCAATGCGCCGTTCTTCGGCGACATGAGCAGAACTGAGATCAACTTTGGGCAATTGTCCGAAGATGCCGAGGGTGACGCGGTCTATAACAAGTACCTGCTTGCTCAGGCGGCCGATCTGGCCATCGAGGCGATAGAAGCCGACCTGCGAGGCAAGTCTGCGGTTGAGGCCGCAGATATCGTGGATCTGCTGGCGCCCAATTCAGCGGATGGTCCCTCAGCCGATCGCTGGCAGATGCATCTACGCCACGCAGCAGAGGCGAGAGATCTGCGGATCCACGAAACCCCGTGGTTCCTCAGTGACATGGGATGGGTGGCCCTCTGTGAGGCGTCTCTCTTGCCGCTACCCGCGAAGCCTAAGGTCCTGACCGCCGCAGTCTTGCGCCAAAATGCCAAGTTCCCCGCATACACGGCCGACTTGGATGGCCGTTCAAGTGCCATCAAGGCGTTGTCGGATGCTCATGAGATAGACTGGTTGCCGTTGCCGGATGATCAAGCGGCAACGGTTGAGAGCGCCGCTGTCTCTCTGCATGCCTCCGGACCCGTCGATTGGGCCGGGTTCTGGGAGGACATGCGGAGTATCTTCGAGGATGATCTGTCCCCGCTCGTGGAACGCAAGATTCTGCTGTGTACGGACGGGCATCTCCATGCAGGTGGGGTTCGTGGCTCCGCAGTTTATTTCAAACCAAGGCAGACGGGCCCAGACGAGGATGACGGGCCGGGCGATGTGGATGTAGATCAGATCCCCGAGGCGCTGCGGAACCTGATCGCCGTCTTGGACCCGGGAGTGCCGGTCAGCGAAATGCGAGATGGGCGGCTGCACAACACCGAACTGCACGGCGCGCTGAGCAACGCTGGTCTGGTCGCTCCCTTCCGGCGGGAAAGCGTGCTGTCCCAAGTCTTGATACCTAACCTTCCAACGCTGCCGGTCCGGCAGGCTGGCCCGCAAGCCGATCTTTGCCGGGATACCCTGTCCTACGGGGTCCGGCTGTTGCAGTCGATGCAGGTCCGGGGTGAAGGAAAAGGAGCCCTCGGGGCCTTGGCAAGATTGCCGGTTCCCTGCAGGGGGGGATGGTATCGGCTCGATACTGCAAGTTTCGGGGATGGTTGGGCCGAAACCAATGGAGGGGTCGTCGAACGTTACCTCCGGCTTTGCAGGACGAAAAGTGCCCGTGCCGCGCGTGACCGTATACTGCGCCCGCCCGAGCACCCGGATTGGGCCGGGCTGGGTCACACCATCCTGGAGCTCCTGCGCGATGCAGGGGTCCATGACGGGCTGAGGCTGTCGACTATCAAGCCGGGGGACTGGGAGGCACGCTTTCAAGCGAGCAAGCATTATTTCCTTCTCCCGGCAATCGCGCCACCGGATGTTAACCAATCCGCTTGGACGAAGGTTTGCGAGGTCGCCCTGCAAGACGCCCAGCCCCGCTACAATAGCGGCGAGTACCAAGTGGGTGACCTAAGCTGGATTCCGGGGCTGGAAGGGTATGCGGAGTTCGACACGAACACCCGCGCCGCCTTTTTTGAGGCCGTGATAGCGAGTGCCGGTGCCTGGCAAGACGACTGGGACAGGCTCGGGATTACGCGGGTCGCAGGCTCATGGGATCAATTCATCCTGAAGTCACCGCTGCGGTTGAAACTGGAGAGCTTGGAATGGATCGGGGAGCCCGGCAACGCGGGCGACTGGAGCTGGAGCGCAGCGTCGCAGCGTTGGTATGTGCAAAGTCAATACCTCGCTCGCGGGCGTGCTTGGACCTTTGATCATCTCTCGCCGCTGCCACCAGAGATCGCAGAGCAACTGGACCGGGATGAGGGACTTGTGTCCTTCCTCAACACTTTGGGCATGCCGACATACGCACCGGAGGAGTTGTCCGACGATCAGCGTTTGCTGAACTCCTTGGCTGCAACGACCGAGCAGAACGCTTATCAGAACAGGGATGTCTTTATCGGGCAAATTAGAACCGCCTGGAGAGCATTTCAGCCTACCTCCGCAGATGATTTCCCGGACAAGATCATCGTGCACAGTCCGGATGGCTCCCTTGCGTCCGTGACGCCATCAGTGGACAAACCCGTATATTTGCCGAATGCGCGCACCACATCTGCTACGCTGCGCAGTTTTGGGCTTCCCAGCGTCGTGATCGAGCCAACGGATGCAACGCGCCTGTCCAGCGAGTTTGGCGCAGCCTATGATTCCGGTGTCCGCAGCGCGGCACAGATTCAGATGGCCCCGCTGTCTGCAGGGGCGAGATGGACCGTCGAAGGTGGCGTGCCGCTGACCGATTTCTCAGGCCTCGAAGAAGCAATCCCGTTTGTCCTGACAATCGCAACGTTTCACGGCGTCAATGCTCGGGGTACCTCGGCGACGAGTTTCAACCGCTACTTGGATCTTCTTCGACGGGCCAAAGTTTCCATCGTGGCCGACTTGGGTCTGGTTCCGGTGGTCGATGATCAGCAGGTCGCGCCGCCTCGACTGCAGAAAGCCGTTTGGATGGAGTCCGAGTATCTGCTGTTGCTGGACCGCGACTGGGAGGCGGACATTGAGCCTGTTGCGGATGCATTTACGCAGCTTATTGAACGAGAAGATCTAAAGTTCCAGATCCGTAAAGGTTTGAGCGAGGTCTGGCCCGATCTGGACGAGACCATCATTGCGCGCCTCCTTGGGCAGATGGATTTGTCGCTTGAGCATTACAGGGAGGTATTCGAACTCTGGCGGGGGGATCTGGGGCCCGCCGTTGAGCGGCTGTCCCACCTGATGTGGGTGCTGTCGTGCCCAGAGCAGTCTGCGCAGTTGCAACAGGCCGATCAACCAGACCTAATCCGTGCAACGCTTCGTGCAGTATTCGACAGTGATACTCAGGCCGAAAGCATCTTTCAGGCCGCGCTGGAGGCACGGGATGTGTTTGAATTTGGGCGTGTGGCTCAGGGCCTGCTAGGAGGCCGCGTCGAACTTGCGGCATGGAACCGGGAACTGGCTAGAGCCGGAAAACCGGAACTCGTAAATCCTGCTGCCGCAGACGAGTTCGCCCGGCATCGGGAAGCAGCGGCTCCCTATCTCAGGCGTATTGTCGCAAGTGCAGCAGCGGCGTTCCCTGACGGTCCAGCCTATCCCGAAATGATGAAGCATATTGAGAGCATCGCCTGCCCCGTCGCCGTAGCACGAGCCTTCTGGCAGGTGCCATTTTCTGAGTTCGCCCGGGTGACCGCCGCGGATCTAGGGGAAATGGGATGTGCCGAAGACTTTTGCGCACTCCTTGAAACGGTGGCAAACCAGGAAGAATTTCCACAAGCTCTGGAAGATGCTGACGCTGTCGTTGGCGCCGATCCTCTGGACCTGTCAAAAATAAACCGAAAGCGTGCGATCGAGGTCTTTGATCGCTTTCTGTTGATCGCCACAGCATGGCATGGGGGAGCCGGAGCTAGCCACTCAGCGGATTGGCTGTCCGGCTGCGACGGACAGGCTTTGGATGCGGCGCTGGCACAGGACAGAACGATCTACACCAAGGCTTGGACCGACTGGTCAATCTTCGGTCGACTTGCAGCCAGTTTGCCTAACGCCGCCCCAGCGGATTTGCGTCAAGAACTGGCGGATGCGCAATCCCTAGACACGCTCGGGCATGCTCTCGGCGTTTCTCCGGAGCAACTTGATGGTGCGGCTGAGGCGCTGGAAAAAGCCCGACAAGATGCCGAGCGCCGTAAGCGACTGGTAAAAGTCTGTGGGGCGGACTTCGACAATACTGAGGACAATCTGTCTGCGCTTTTCGACCATATCTCCGAACAGATCGACGAGGGGGCCCTTGCGGCATTGCAGGGCTTCGATCTCCAAGCCCCACTCATCCCCTCGAAACGGGCAAAACCGAAACGCCGCTCTCGCAGAGACGATGGCAAACCGACGCGGGCGCCGAAACGGCAGGGCAAGAAGATGGAGGATTTGATCGGGGCCGCTGGTGAGATCCATGCCTTCAGGTGGCTGCAGCGCAGATATGGCGCCGCATCGGTATCACCTTCAAATTGGGTGTCAGCCTACAGCGAGAAGGCGTACCCGGACAATGAGTCCAGTGTTGACGAGGGGCGCGGATGTGACATCTACTTCGCCCATGACGGGTGTACTTATTTCATCGAGGTCAAATCAACGGATGGTGATACCACGGATTTCATTCTCGGTCCATCGGAGGTGCGCCTAGCCCGCGAGATTGGTCGATCCCGCAGAAAACGGGCAAAACAGCTTTTCTACATTCTTCGGGTGAGCAACGCGCTATCAACGTCACCTATCTTCACACTCCTGCCCAACCCATACGATCCAAAGTACGAGGGGCATTTCGATATCCTAGATGAGGGAGCCAGAATAAGCTATCGGCCCTAGCTTGTTTGCTTTGACCATAATCGAAGCTGATTGCGCTCGTGGCCAGAGAACGTTCGACGTCAGGCCCATCCCCTCCGCCACCCACCTGCGTCTCAGTTCATTTGTGTTTTCTTTGGCTGAATTCTGCCCGAATTCCCGTCAGTTACGTCTGTGCCTTTAACACTGAGACCGACGACACGCCCCAATCCCCGACCGAAACTACGGCGGTCTCAGAGACGGATTTCGGCGGGTGCGCGCTGGGTCGGGACTTCCCGGAAAGCAGGGAATCTGCAGGGAATTTGGGCGGTTTGAGGCTTTCTCGCGAGGACCCGGTGCTTGACGGCCGCCGCCTTGAGATGCTGAAGGGTGATGTCCCTCGCCGCCTGTTCCAGCGCGGGCCCCGGCAGGAGCCAGCCCGACGGATCGCTGCCGCCGGAGATCAGCCTGTTGGAGACGTAGTAGCGCAACCGCGGTCCGTTCCGGGTGGTGTGCGTCGGGGGCAGGCGGTCGCCGGTCGCATCGCGCAGCCGGGCCGTCAGCCATGCGGTGTTCGGGATCGAGTGGTCAGAGCGACCCTGCGCCGCCCGGACGATGTTACCGACTTCGGCGAAGCGTATTTCTGGCCGGAAACCATCCGGCCGGATCTTTGCCGCGCCGACGCACCGAACCCGCGTGCCGGCTGGTGTTTTCCAAGTCGAGGGTAGTGGAAATGCTGATCGATCAACGGAGGAACCAATACAACAAGAAAACGCCACATAGCGCCGTAGGCTAGGGATGGTCCTACCTGCCGACCATCCTGGACGACTACAGCCGGTACGTCGTTGGTTGGCGGCTTTGCACGACGAGGCGGGCCGATGACGTGACCGGGACCCTTGAGGATGCCCTGATGGCCTCGGCATGTGACGGGCCAGGGTCACATGCACCGCGCATACAGATCCCATGATAAGCGGCGCAGAGCGGATACTCTGCTCCATGTCAAGAAGAGGAGATCCGATCATGACACATTCAGTCGATACGTCGAAATCCGTTCCGTACGACCGTACGCTCGTCCTTGCGATAGAGTTGAGCAGCAAGTCGTGGGGTCTGGCAGCACAAGTGCCCGGCCTGCCGCAATCAAAAACCAGAAATACGATTGCGCCCGAAAAGCTGGCTCTTGAAACGGCGATCGACGGGTATCGTACTCGGGCCATTGCTGCCGGCTATCAAGTCGATCATGTGATCGCGATTTATGAAGCCGGATGGTGCGGATTCTGGCTGGCGCGATGGCTGATTGCGAAAGGGGTCGAGGTCCACGTCATCCAGCCTTCGAGCGTGCCAGTGGATCGTCGCATGCGCCGCGCCAAGTCGGACGGGATCGATGCCGAGTTGCTTCTCCGCACTCTGATGGCGTGGCTTCGCGGAGAGCCGCGGGTCTGCTCTATGGTGCCGATCCCGGATGAAGCCGACGAGGACGCACGGCGATGCGTCCGCGAGAGAACCGAACTGGTCTCCGAGCGCGTCGGCCTGACCAACCGGATCGGCGCCGTCCTGGCGACGCTGGGTGTCGAGGGTTACAATCCACTGCTCCAGAGTCGCCGACGTCGATTGGCGGAATTGCGCACCGGCCTCGGCGAGCCGCTGCCGCCGAATGCGCTCGCCAAGATCGATCGGCTGCTGAGCAGGCTCGAGCTCGTACCCACCCAGATCGCTCAGTTGGAACGCGAGCGTGATGCGGTAATCAAGGAAGCCGCCAATGACGACGCGGGCAGAATGATCCAGCAGCTTTGCCGGCTACGTGGTGTCGGGGTGCAGAGCGCCACCGTGCTGGTTCGCGAGGCTTTCGTGCGCCACTTTGCCAACGGCAGGGCGCTGCGGTCGTATGCCGGGCTCGCGGCGACGCCCTACAACAGCGGCAAAGTGGAGCGCGAGCAAGGGATCGGGAAAGCCGGAAACAGGCGGCTCAGAACGACGATGGTCGAACTCGCTTGGCTTTGGCTGCGCTACCAGCCAAGTGCGGCGCAGGTTGAATGGTTCCGAGAGCGAACGAACCAGACTGGTCGGCGTTTGCAGAAGGTCATGATCGTTGCTCTTGCGCGAAAGCTGCTTATTGCACTGTGGCGATTTGTCGTTGACGGAGTGGTCCCGCAAGGAGCGACGATGAAACCAGCCGCATAACGGTCAACGAGATCAGGCCGCTCTGCGACGGCGAGCGGCCTGGTGACCGAGGGAACGTCGCCGTTGTCCGGGGTGGCACCAACAAATGCCGTCTTCACAGAGTGGCGCCGTTCTTTTGGAACTCTTCGGTCCCGAACGCGGGACAGTGGTTGGGACTTCGTCCCGCCGGATGTGAGGTTTGCAGACAGTGTCTGCCGAAAGAGAGTCCGCCTCGGGCATGAGCAAATCGGGCTATTGACGGAGGGATCATCATGTGAGGCCGGACACATCGCGGCAACCTGCTTCGATCACCAGCAGCTCAAATCGACCCTTGCGAAAACGGAGCCGACCGCACATGGCAGCACCGATTGACCCTCCAAGATCACATGTCTCCCGTCGGGCTGAAGACAGGATTACCCCGTCCGTCTGACAAATAAAGCTTCGGCCGCGGGAGTTCCGAAGAACTGGCGGCAACATTCGGAAAAGGCCTTGGCCCGACGGCTTATAGTGGCACCGGAGCGCGTTGCGAAGATGATATTCGGGCTGTCGCCGGTTTCGGCGATGGGCCGGCAGGCCACGCTCAGCCCGCCATAGGTGGTATCGTTCGGTGGCCGGATATTCAGGATCGCCACACCCAAGCCGGCTGCGGCCGCGCTGCGCGTCATTTCGAAGGACTCAAGCCTCTGGATCGGCCCCGGCGTGACGCCGGCGCGGTCAAACAGCGACAGAACGTAATTTCGCGATTGCGGCAGGTTCAGCAGCAGAAGGGGATAATCGGTCAGGTCGTGCAGGGACACCACCGGTTTCTGCGCCAGCGGATCGGTCTTGGCGAGAACCGCGTGGGGTGGTGCGGTAGCCAGCGTTTCCGCAGAGAATTCGGGCCACAAGCCGGCATCATAAGTCAGCAGCAGGTCAACGGACCCGTCCCGCAGGCTGTGTTGGATCGACACGATGTCGCCCTCGGTCAAGTGGACGGTCAGTTCGGGATGGGCCACACGCAATTCCCGGATCACCTGCGGCGCGATGCTGGGCGAGATTGACGTGAAAGCGCCGACACGAAGTTCGCCGCACAACTGGCTGTCCGAGCCGCGCATTTCTTCGGAATAGGCATCTGTTTCATCGAGAAGCTGGATGGTGCGGGCAATTGCGCGCTGTCCCGAGGCGGTGGTGGTCAACCCCTTTGAGCGTTGGCGAACGAAGACCTGGATGCCGAACTCTTGTTCGAACGCGTCGATGGCGGCAAGGATCGACGATGTCGAGATATTCAACTGCTGCGCTGCTCCACTGATCGAACCTTGGCGCGACGCGGCGACAATATATCCCAGTTGTCTAAGCGATATCTTCATTTTTTGAACTTGGGTTTCTCAATAAATACATTATCGCAAGAAAGGCGACTTGCGCTAGCCTGCTCTTGGAAAACGTACTGCCCCGGGGGAGCGATCATGGGCGGGAGGAGCCAAGTGCAAGCCGCGGGAGCGTCCGAAGCTGATGCCGCCGGTCTGCACGTGTCCTGCGTCTGGCAGGGAAAGACGCTTTTGGGCGAATGCCCGCTTTGGGATGTGCGCCGTCAGCGACTATTCTGGATCGACAGCCTCGGCAAGGCGATCTGGTCAGCCCGCTCGGATGGCGGCGATGCGCATTCTTGGACCGTGCCGGACGTGATCGGGTCGATCGGTCTATGCGAGGATGATAGGCTCATCGCCGGGTTTTGCAGCGGTTTCGGGCTGATTCATCTGGGTGACGGGGTGGGAGAGGTCGAATGGATCGGCGACCCGGATCCTGACCAGGCCGACACTCGCCTGAACGATGGCAAGGTCGACCGGCAAGGGCGGTTCTGGTGCGGAACGATGAACACGAATTTCGCCGCGCCGAACGCGGCGCTCTACCGGCTTGACTCCGACCTCAGCTGGCAGCGGATCGATGACGGGTTCACAGTCTCGAACGGCATCGCCTTCTCGCCCGACGGGGAAAGGATGTATTTCTCGGACAGCCGAGTAGACCGATCCTATCAATACGATCTAGACTCCACCAGCGGCGCGGTTTCGGCACGCCGCGCCTTCGTCGACACCACAGCCTTTGCAGGGCGGATCGACGGGGCGACCGTGGACGCCGAGGGGAGGTACTGGGGCGCGTTGTACCAGGGCGGTGCAGTGGGCTGCTTTTCACCCGAGGGCACGCTTCTGCGGCGTATCGCGCTGCCGGTCAGCTGTCCGACGATGTGCAGTTTCGGCGGCCCCCAGCTCGACATTCTGTTCGTCACCTCAGCGACCTTCCAGATGAGTGCGGTAGAATGCGCGGCCGAACCGATGGCAGGCGGGCTTTTCGCGATCGAGGGACTGGGTGCGCGCGGGCTGGAGGAGCCCCGCTTCGCCATCAACTAGGGAAAATGAAAACCGGGCACGAATCCGGAGCGACGACAGACTGACCCTGTGTCAAAGGAGGAGAAGATGAAGAAACTGATATACGACCTCATGGGCCTTGCCTTCATCGGCCTGATGTCACTGGCGATGGGCGTGCCTGTCGCCCAAGCCGATCCGCGGTTGACGATCACCTACGCCCATTGCTGTCCGGCCGAGCATACCTATGGCGTCTATGCGCACCAGTTCGCCGATCGCGTCGCGGAGAACTCCAACGGCGAAATCAAGATCGAGGTGCTGGACGGCGGCGTGATGGGCACCGAGCAGGCCATCGCGCAGAAGGTTCAGCTTGGGACCGTGCAGATGGGCGGCATCACCTCAAACAACGTGGCGCAACTGGCGCCCTCACTTAACGTCCTGGTTCTGCCCTATCTGAATTCCAGCCCGGACGACCTGACAGGCGAAGGAGGACTGTTGCGGGCGGGTCCGTTCCGAGACGAACTGAACAAGCGCATGCTGGCAGAAAGCGGCAGTCTGCGGATGGTTGGTGGTTTCACCAACGCTTTTCGCAGCATCTTCGCCAAGGACCTCTGCATCGATAGCATCGACGATCTTCAGGGCCTGAAAATTCGTGCTCCCAAGAATCCGGTGATGACGGCCATGTGGGAAAGCTGGGGGGTGTCAACCTATCCCATCGCCTGGGGCGAGACCTTTGGTGCCATTGCCACCGGAGTGGTCGACAGCTTCGACAGCCCGACGGACGTGGTCCTCGACATGGGCTTCCATGAGCATATCAAGTTCATCACCGAAGCGACGTACCTGCCACAGGCCGCCATCGTCATCATCAACGAGGCCTTCTTTCAGAACCTGTCGCCCGAGGACCAGGCGGTGATCCTGAAATCCGCCGGTGAGGTGGATGTTTCGCATGCCGAACACGTCGCGCGCAACGGGGCACGTGTCCGCGCTGCCCTGACAGAAGAGCACGGCGTCACCTTCTGTGAACTGACGGATGCAGAGGTCTGGGCAGAGAAGGCCCGGGGTTCCTGGCCGCAACTCTACGATCTCGTAGGCGGTGGCAAGGAATGGGTCGAAATGACCATGAAGTATAAGCAAACGGGCAGCTTCTGACCGGTTTCCCGCACGGGCCGCGCTCGTCATCCGCCGGGCGCGGCTACCTGGCCGTCCTTCCGCTGCCCTGAAGGAGACTTCCGATGCGAGGCCGTGTCGTTTCCGCCTTCGACCGCTTCGAACTGGTTTTTGCCAACTTGTCGTTGGCGCTGCTTGTGGGCATTTTGGCGCTGCAAGTCTTTTTCCGTTATGTGCTGGAGACCGGCCTGACCTGGAGCGAGGAAATCTCGCGCTTCGCCTTCGTCTGGTTCGTCTACATCTCGGCAAGCCTCGCGGCGCAGCGTGGTACTCATATTCGTGTCACGCTGTTCATCCGCTGGTTTCCGGGCGGCCGACACTACGCCCTCCTGCTAGCGGATGCGATCTGGATCGTCTTCAACGTGTTTGTGGTCTGGGCGGGTATCCTGCTGATCGAACGGACACTGAGGTTTCCGGTCTATTCCACGGCGCTGTTCCTGCCGATCGCGTGGATTTATCTGGTGATCCCGCTGGCCCATGCCCTGATGATCCTGCGTATCCTGCAAAGGCAGTGGAACTTTTGGCGCCATGGCATCCCGATCATCGCCGACGAGGCCCAGCAGGCGCTGGTCGAGGTGGATGAAAAGACATGATCTTTGTCCTGCTCTTCCTCGTTTGCCTGTGCCTCGGCGTGCCGATATTCGCAACGCTCGGCGTGCCATCTCTCATCGAATTGCTGACATCGCCCATCCCTTTGGAATCGCTGGCACATTCTCTGTTCGACGGAGTCGACAAGTTTCCGCTTCTTGCGATTCCGAATTTCGTATTGGCCGGTGCGATTATGTCGCGCGCGGGTATCACCCGCGACATAATCGAAGTCATGCGCGCCATCGTCGGGCAGGCTTTTGGAGGGCTGGCCATCGTCACCATCCTCTCGTGCATGTTTTTCGCCGCGATCTCGGGCTCGGGGCCCGGAACGGTGGCGGCGATCGGCACGCTACTGATCCCGGCGATGAAGGACGACGGTTACCCTAAGGACTTCGCCGCCGCCGTGGCCTCCTCGGGGGGCACTTTGGGCATCCTGATTCCACCCTCCAACCCGCTGATCGTCTATGGCGTTCTGGCGTCTGTCTCAATCGGTGATCTTTTCCTTGCGGGCCTACTACCGGGGATCCTGATGGGGGCGCTGCTGATCGGCACAACGTGGCTCATTTCCCGGATCAAGGGGTATCGTGGTGCGCCCCGGCAATTCAGCCGCGCCGAGTTTCTGTCGACGCTCTGGGTGGCAAAGTTCTCGCTTGCAACGCCTTTTGTCGTGCTTGGCGGCATTTATGGCGGCATCTTCACCCCGGTTGAGGCCTCGGTAATCGCAGTGGCCTATGCGATCCTCGTCGGGGTCGTGATCAAACGAAGCATCGGGCTGCGCGACCTCTGGCACGCGCTGTCCGAGGCCAGCACTGTGTGCGGTGGCCTTATCCTGATCATGGGCACGGCGATTTTTTTCGGCGAGTTCTTGGCGCTGAACATGATCCCTCAAAAAATCGCGGCGATCCTGCTGGACATCACCACCGACCCGATCGTGATGTTGCTGCTTATCGCGCTGATCCTGATCGTATTGGGCACCTTCATGGAGACCCTGTCGACGGTGATCATCCTGACCCCGATCCTTTTGCCGCTGATCAAGCAGCTCGGGATCGACCCGATCCATTTTGGCATCCTCCTGGTTGTCACATCCGAGATCGGTTTCCTGACGCCGCCACTCGGCGTGAATCTCTTTGTCGCCTGCGGCATTTCCGGGCTTACCATCGAACAGGTGTCGCGGCGGGTATTGCCGTTCATCGCCACGATCATCGTCGGACTGCTGATCCTGGTCTTCTTTCCGCAAATCAGTCTGCTCCTGCCCTCCTTAAATTGACGCCCCCGGGGTGACCGAACAGAGGCGCTCTCAGAGCGAGCCGGCTTAAGTTGGGCAGGACGGTTGCGTACCGTCAGGAAATGCCGAAACATGACCTGTTTCGTTTTTCGACTATGACCTCGGGTGTCGGGAGCGAATTGTATCCCGGTCGCGTTTGAGGCGGATACCCCTACAACTGAGATGTGGGACGATTAAAGCCGGCGCGCTTGCGCGGGTGCCAGATTGCCCAGGGCCGAATGAGGCCGGATGTGGTTGTCGTCGTATCGCCAACGCGCCAGCTTGCGCCGTGCGTCAGCCAGGCTGTCGAACAACTCCTCGTTCAAGAGTTCGTCGCGCAGGCTTCCATCGAAGGTGAGGAGGGATCAGAAAACAGTCCGGGGGACTGTTTTCCCCGACGCAAGATGAACCCGTTCTGCTGTGGCTTTCGGGGGGCGGTCACACCATCAAAGCCGGCCAGCACTCTTCAGCTATTCCGACAACTACCTGATCGACACGGACCATGGCGTTATCGTCGATGTCGAGGCGATCCGGTCGCTCCGGCAGGCCGAGGTCGGCTCGACAAAGACATGCTGGACCGCGTGAAGGAGAGGTTCGACCTGCATCCCGAACGCCTGATCGCCGATACCGCGTATGGCACCGGACCGATGCTGGGTTGGCTGGTCGACCGCAAGATCGCACCGCATATTCCGGTGTTCGACAAATCAATCCGTATCGACGGCACCTGGCGCCGTGCCGACTTTGAGTGGGACGTCGAGAACGATCAATACGTCTGCCCCGAGGGCCAGACACTGAAGCAGTTCCGCCGGAACTATTCCGATCCGAACCGAAGGCCGACCAGTGAGGGTCAAGCCAAATACCGCGCCCTGAAACTGACCTGCCAGGCCCGCCCGTCGAAACAGCAATGCTGCCCGAATGCCGATGCCAGAACCATCACCCGAGAGGAACACGAAGACGCCCGCCAGGTCGCCCGCGACATCGCCATGACCGAGCAATACCGGGTGTCGATGAAGCTCCGGAAGAAGGTCGAGATGCTCTTCGCGCATCTCGAACGTATCCTTGGCCTCGGACGCCTGCGATTACGCGGTCCGAATGGCGCAAATGACGAATGCCTGCTCGCCGCCACCGCCCAGAACCTCCGGAAACTGGCGAAGATCCTGCCCGCGCCGCAGAAACCGCGAAAAGCCTGACAGGAAAGGCGCGCGCGCATGTCTCAGCCACCGGGATTCTGCGGTAGAGAACGCGTGTTTTTCCACAGAATCGGCCCTGACCGGACGTCCACAACCGTCGCCCCTTTCGGGTGGTATGCGTCTTCAAGGCCAACCGCGCCGCTGCCCTCGCCGAGTGGTGCGGTCTCCACCCCGAACAAGGGACAACCATTCTGCCCTTGCCGAGAGTAGTTCGCATTGGTCTGGCACCTCCAAACGCGCTGCTGCAGGCGGGGCTTCAATCCACGATGAAGGCGCGACAGCCGCGTTCGCTGCGCACCATGTGGGCGGCGTCTCCGAAATCCGAGACGCAAAATCCGTTGCCCTGGGTCAGGCGGCTTTCACGCCCATCCTTCAGAACGACCGTCATGTCCCCCGAAATCAGATACAGGACATGACCGCGGTCGCACCAGTGGTCGGCAACGTAGCCCGGCCCGTATTCGACGACCCGAACCCGGAGACCGTCTTGCTCGAAACGGCGCTCCCAAGCGTTGCCGCGTGCTCCCGCGATCTCGTCGGCGGGCATCGCGATCCAGTCCAGCGCGGTGAAGGGCATGGTGGGAAGTTTCATGGCGTCAGGCTCCTGTGCGTTGCGTACAGGAGGGCATGGCCTCGGAATCGAGCAGCTTGGGCCCGTTGGCGATCTTCAAGGCCAGGGAGAAGAAGGTTTCGCGTTCCTCTTCGGTCAGGGGGGCGAAAAGTTCGTCCTGCCGCTGCAGCGATACAGCGCGGATCTGGGCGAGGAGGGACTCACCTTCGGGCGTCGCGAAAAGCCGCTTCTCGCGCCCGTCGGAGGGCGACGTCTGGTGCCGCACCAGCCCGCGCGTCTCGAGCAACGAGACGGCGCGGCTGATCGTATTCTGGGGGCGCGGAAAGAGATGCTTGATCTCCTTGGCGCGGATGCCCGGGAACATGACGATTGCAAACAGCGTCGACCACGCATGGACCGGCATCTGATAGCTGCGTTCGATATAGCGGTTCGTGACCGCGTTGTTGCCGAGGACGAAGTAGCTCACGACCATGAGGTGGCGCAGGTCCGAGGCGAAAATCGTGTCCAGCTTGTTTTTTGTGCTCATCGCTTTCCCGAAAACCCTTGAAGACCCGGTTCGTCAAGACCTGACGAGAATCTTCTTGCCATATACATCCATGTGGATCAATCTTTCCTGAAGCGGACTGGAGGCTTTGCATGATCGTATTGGGCGTTGACGTCGGCGGGACATTTACCGACCTGATCCTGGCGGACCTGGGAAAGCAGCAACTTACGGTTCACAAGACCCCCTCGACCCCGGCGAACCCGGCGATCGGGGTGGTCACGGGTCTAAAGGCGATCTGCGACAAGGCCGGGGTCGCGGTGTCCGAGATCGACAGCCTGTTTCACGGCACCACCGTCGGCACCAATGCCATGTTGGAACATGACGGTGCGACTACCGGCATGATCACCAACGACGGGTTCCGCGATGTGCTGCACATTGGACGACATCAGAGGCCTCAGCATTACTCGATCATGCAGGATCTGCCGTGGCAGGCCCGCCCTCTGATCCGCCGCCGTCACCGGCACACTGTCGCCGGTCGGCTGGACGCGACCGGGGCCGAGCTGGTCGCGCTGGACGAGGCAGACGTGCGCGCCGCAGCCCGTGAGATGGCCGGGCAGGGCGTAGAGTCGGTTCTGGTGGGCTTCCTGTTCTCCTACGTGAACCCCGAGCACGAACGCCGCGCCGCGGCAATCGTCCAGGACGAGATGCCGGAGGCTTTCGTCACCACCTCCTCGGGCGTCGCGCCGCAATTCCGTGAATTCGAGCGCTTCACCACAGCAGCGATGTCGGCTTTCATCGGACCGAAGGTGCGCCGTTACATCAGCGATTTGCAGGACGAGTTGCGCGGCCAGGGGCTGAAGGGCGAGTTGCACGTGATGACGTCCAGCGGCGGTGTCGCAACACCCGAGATGATCGCCGAGAAGCCCGCCTCGACCCTCTTGTCGGGCCTGGTGGCCGGCGTACGCGGGGGGGCATGGATCGGCAATCATGCGGGCACCGACCGGCTGATCACGCTGGATATCGGCGGCACCAGCGCCGATATCGGCATCGTCGTCGATGGCCGCCTGGCCGAGGCCGATACCCGCAGCGCCTCGATCGCCGGGTTCCCCGTGATGCTGCCGATGATCGACATTCACACCATCGGGGCCGGGGGCGGATCAATCGCCTATCTGGATCGTGGCGGCGCGTTTCGTGTAGGGCCGGAAAGCGCGGGGGCCGATCCCGGACCGGCGGCCTATGGCAAGGGCGGCAAGTTGCCGACAGTCACCGACGCGAACCTGGTGCTGGGCCGGTTGGCGCCGCAGAACTTCCTGGGCGGCGACATGACGCTTGATGTCGAGGCCGCGCGCCGCGTCGTGGGCGAGCTGGCCGAGAAGCTGGGCCGCAGCCCCGAGGAGACCGCCGAGGGCGCGCTGACGGTGCTCAATTCCAACATGGCCAACGCGATCCGGTCGCGCACGGTGCAAAAGGGGATCGACCCGCGCGATTTCACCCTGTCGGGGTTCGGCGGGGCCGGGCCGCTGCATGCCGCCGAAGTGGCGCGGATGCTGGGCGTGCGCCGCGTGCTGATCCCGCCGCATCCGGGCATCACCTCGGCGATGGGACTGTTGACGGCAGATCTGGAGTATCACGCACTGCGCACCGCTTTCGCGGTCAAGGGAAGCCTTGACCACGCGCGGCTGACCGCGCTCTTCGACGACATGCAGGCCGAGCTGTCGGGCATCTTCGACCGTGACGGCGTGACCGTCGAGAAACGCAAAATGCTGCGCGAGGGCGATCTGCGTTACGTAGGCCAAGGCTATGAGTTGAAGATCGACATCCCAGACGGCCCACTGGACGAGGCCGCGCTGGAACAGGTGTGGCAGGCCTTCCACGACCGGCACCGCGCCGAGTACGGCCATGCCTTCGAGGCCGCGCCGATCGAGATCGTCACGGTGAAGCTGCGCGGTCTGGGCGAGGTCGAGAAGCTGGGCACGCCGCCCGAGGCCACCGGCCCGGACGCGGCCAGCCCGGTGGGGCAGGGGCAATGCGTGTTCCGCATCGAAGACGCGCTGCAAAGCTTCGAGACGCCCTATTTCGACCGCTCTGCCCTGCCGGTGGGCGTGGCCATGCAGGGCCCCGCAATCCTGTTGCAGACCGACAGCACAACCGTGGTTCCGCCCGACTGGCATTTTGAAGTGGACCGCTTCGCCAATGTCGTGATGACCCGGGACGGGGAATAAGGAGAATGCCGATGCAGACCCGCGTTGATCCGTTTCTCGCCGCCGTGATCCACGGCGCGCTGGAGAATATCGCCATCGAGATGGGCCACAAGCTGATGCGGATGAGCTATTCCAGCATTATCCGCGAAAGCGAGGATTTCGGCGCCGCACTGACCGACGCCAAGGGGCGGCAATTATGCGAATGCACCATGTCCACGCCGCTGCAATCCGGTCCGATCCCGGGCTACATCGAGGGCATCCTCCGCGAACTGGAGTCGCGCGGTGACACTGTGCAGCCGGGCGATGTCTTCATGCACAACGATTCCTACGCTGGAGCGTCGCACGGGCCGGATGTGGGGTTCGCCGTTCCGATCTTTCACCAGGGCGAGCTGGCTGGGTTCTCTGTCACGACGGCGCATCACCTCGATATCGGGGCACTGACGCCGGGCAGCTGCGGCATCGTGGATGCGGTGGATGCCTATGCCGAGGGGCTGCAATTCAAGGCGGTCCGCGTCTACGATGCCGGCAAGAAGGTTGAGCCGGTCTGGCAGATCCTGCGCTCGAACATCCGCATCGCGGACCTCGTGGTGGGCGACATGGAGGCGCAGGTCGCTGCCGCGCGGATCGGGGCGGATCGCTATTCGGCGCTGCTGGATCAATATGGGCTGGAGACGGTCACGGGCGCCTATGAGGATTTGCTGGATTACTCGGAAAAGCTGATGCGCGACGCCATCGCGGCGATTCCGGACGGCAGCTACAACGCGCGAACCTATATCGACGGCTATCTCGATAGCGACGATCCCGCCCTCAAGGAATTGCCCATCGAGGTCACGCTGAAAATCGACGGAAGCGATATCCTGGTCGATCTGACCGGCACGGCGCCGCAGACGCCGAACAAGCCGATCAACATGCCGCTCGTGGGCACGGTGGATTGTGCGGTCTGGCTGACCCTGCGCTCGATTCTTCTGGACAGCGACAAGTACGGGGCGATCCCGCAGAACAGCGGACTGACCCGGCCGATCACCATTCATGCGCCCGAGGGCTGCCTGGCCAACCCTATCTTCCCCGCGCCGGTCATCGCGCGGTTCTGCCCTGGGAACGCGGTGGCGGACACGGTGATGAAGGCGATCGCCCCCGCCGTGCCGCGTCAGGTCAGCGCCGGTATCGGCAACCTGCGCGTGATGGCGTTTTCCGGCGCGACCAAGGCCGGGCCCTGGGTGCATATGGAGATCATGGAAGGCGCCTATGGCGGGCGCTACGGCAAGGACGGGATGGACGCTGTGGACACGCTCTATGCCAACACCCGCAACAACCCGGTCGAGGATATCGAAAGCCACCTGCCGCTCCGCGTGCTGAACTACGAGCTGCGCGAGGATGTGGCAGGCGCGGGCCAGTGGCGCGGGGGCATCGGTTCGATCCGGTCCTTCGAGCTGCTCGAGGACGGCGCCGTGTCGGTCGAGGGCGATGGACAGCGCTTCCGGCCTTGGGGCTTCGCCGGCGGCAGCGACGGCTCTCCCGCCAATGTGGACCTTGTCCGGGCCGACGGCCGGACCGAGGCGCTGCCCTCCAAGATCCCCTATCGCCCGCTGGGCAAGGGTGACCGTCTGGTGGCCTACGGCCCCTGTGGCGGCGGCTATGGCGACCCGTTCGCCCGCGCGCCCGAGGATGTCCTGGACGACGTGCTGGACGGGCTGCTGCGGATCGAGACCGCGCGCGAGGCCTACGGCGTGGCGATCGCCGAGGACGGACGCCTGGACCGGGAGGCTACCGAAAGACTGCGCGCGGGCCGCTGATCGCCCAACGCGGTGAAGAAGAAGAACCAAACCAACAGGGAGACTGCGACATGAAACAGACATTCACGCGACTTGGGCTGGTTTCCGGCCTGATGATGGCCACGGCTCTTCCGGTACTGGCCCAGGACGACCCTGTGGCCGCGGCCCAGGCGAATATCGACGCCTATTCGGGAATCCCCGAATTCACCGCGCCGGGCGAGCCTTTCGACGCGCGCGCCTGCATGGAGGGAAAGTCGATCCTGACCGTGCCCGCCTCCAGCGCGATCCCCTTCGTCAAGACCATCGCCGATCACAAGGACGCGCTGGCCGAGAGCCTTGGCTTCGAACATGCCCAATGGGAGAACCAGGGCAACCCCACCCAGTGGATTCAGGGCATCGAATATGCCGGCAACAACGGCTTCGACCTGGTGTCGCTGCTGGCCGGGGCCGATCCGCGCTTTTTCGAGCCGCAGGTCAAGGCGGCGCAGGAGAAGGGCGTCAAGGTCGTTACCTCGCACCTGACCGGGCTGGAACTCGACGCGCCCGCCGGGGTCGATGCCAATACCGCCATCGACTACAAGCAGGCGGGCAAGTTGATGGCGGACTGGACCATCGCGCAGACCGGCGCGAAGACCAACGCGCTCATCATCGTGTCGAACGAGGCGCTGTCTACCGACAGCCTGACCGACGGTCTGACCGAGGCCTTCGCCAAGTGCCCCGATTGCGCCTACGAGATCGTCAATGTGCCGATCGTCGACTGGGCCACGCGCATCCAGCCCACGGTGCAGGGCAAGTTGCAGGCCAATCCCGACATCAACTACGTCATCCCGATCTATGACAGCATGTCCACCTTCGTGACCCCGGCCATCGCCATCTCGGGCAAGCGCGACAGCGTCAAGGTCGCGACCTTCAACGGCACGCCCTTCGTGCTCGACCTGATCCGCGAAGGCACGGTGGAGATGGATATCGGAGAGAACCTCGACTGGATCGCCCATGCGATGCTGGATGCCGAGATGCGCCTGCTGTGCGGAATGGAGCCCATCGTCGACAGCAAGGTGCCGCTGCGCGTTTTCTCGGCCGACAATATCGACGAGGTCGGCAACCCGGCCGAGGCGTCCAAGGGCTATGGCGACGCCTATGTCCCCGGCTACCGTGCGCTTTGGATGCTGGACGAGTGACCACGCCGACGGCCCCGCGGCTACAACTCCGCGGATTGACCAAGACCTTCGGAGGGGCCCGCGCGCTGGATCGCGCGGACCTCACCCTGATGCCGGGCGAGGTGCACGGGCTTCTGGGCTCCAACGGCTCGGGCAAGTCGACGCTTATCAAGATCCTGTCGGGGTTCCATGCGCCCGACGCCGGAACCCTGCAGATCGACGGGCGCGACGTGCCGCTGCCGATGCCGCTGGGCCGCAGCGAGTCACATGGGCTGGCCTTCGTGCACCAGAACCTCGGGCTGCTGGCCGAAGCGACGGTTCTGGAAAACCTGATCGCGGGCGATCACGAGCGCTTGAACCCCTGGTGGATCAACTGGAGCGCCGAGGCCGCGCGCGCGCGCGTTCTATTCGAGGAGCATCACCTCGAACTGGCGCCGCAGCAGACCGTGGCCGACCTGTCGCCCGTGCAGCGCGCGCAATTGGCCATCGTGCGAGCCGCCGACCGGGTGCAGGAACACCGCAGCCACGGCACGCCGGGTACGCTGGTTCTGGACGAGCCGACACCGTTCCTCCCGCAGGAGGACGTGCGCGAATTGTTCGCCCTGATCCGGCGGCTGACTGCGCGGGGCGTGTCGATCATCTTCGTGAGCCATGACATCGACGAGGTGCGCGAGGTCACCGATCGCTCGACCGTGCTGCGCGACGGCAAGGTGATCGGCACTTTCGAGACCGGCACCACCAGCCGTGCCGAGCTGGTCGAGGCCATCGTCGGGCGCGCCGTGACGGCAGATCGCCGTGTGGGCGCGCTCCGCCCCGCCGCGCCGGTGGCCAAAGTCACCGGGTTGAGCGGTGCGATCCTGAAGGATGTAGCGCTGTCGGTGCGGCCGGGCGAGATCCTGGGGCTGACGGGACTGATCGGCGCAGGCCATGACGAGGTGCCGATGCTGATCGCGGGCGCGCGTCCGGCATCAACGGGCCAACTGACCTTGAACGGGCAGGCCCATGACCTGGCGCGAATGACCCCCGCCCAAAGCATCGCGGCGGGCATCGCCCTGATCCCCGCCGACCGCCAGACCGCCGGCATCGCGCCCGATCTGAGCCTGACCGAGAACGCGACCCTGCCACTGCTGCGTGACAGCCTGGCGATCAACCATCGCCGCAACCGGGACACCACCGCCGATCTGATGCGCCGGTTCAGCGTCAAGGCAACCTCGCCGGACCAGCCCGCATCGGAGTTGTCGGGCGGCAACCAGCAGAAGCTGGTGCTGGGCAAATGGCTGCAACTCGGCCCCCGGCTGGTCCTTCTGGACGAGCCGACCCAGGGCATCGACGTGGGCGCGCGGCAGGAGATCTACGACCACCTGCTGGCGGTTTGCGCGGCGGGCGGCGCGGTGATCTGCGCGACCTCGGAATTCGAACAGCTGGAAATCATCGCGCACCGGGTCCTGGTCTTCGACCGGGGCCGGATCAAGGCGGAATTGGAAGGGGCCGACGTCACCAAGGCGTCCATTGCCAAGGCCTGCTATGAAACGGCGGAAGAGCATGCATAAGAGCGATCTGAGCTATCAACTGGAACGGTTCGGCCTGGTCATCGTCTGGCTGGCCTTCATCGCGCTGTTCGGTGCGATGCGGCCCGATACCTTCCTGACCTGGTCCAACTTCTCGACCATCTTCGGCTCCGAGGCGGTGCTGGTGATCGTGACCCTGGGGCTGGTGATCCCGCTGACGGCAGGGGATTTCGACCTCTCCATCGCGCAGATCCTGACGCTGGTGTCCATGACGGTGGCGATCCTGGATGCGCGGATGGATCTGCCGCTGGCGCTGGCCCTGCCCATCGGTCTGGCCATCGGCGCGTTGGTGGGGCTGATCAACGGGGCGATCACGCTCTATTTCCGGGTGCATTCGTTGATCGTGACGCTGGGCGTGGGCACTTTCCTGCATGGCATCACCCTGTGGATCGGCAACTCGCAAACCATTTCCGGCGTGTCCCCGATGCTGATGGAATGGGTCATCATCCAGCGCGTCCTGGGCGTGCCCATCGCCTTCTACTACGCCATCGGCCTCGCCGTCGCGATCTGGTACATGTTGAGCTATACCGCCTTCGGTCAGCAATTGCTGTTCACCGGCCGGGGCCGCGAGGTGGGGCGCCTGACCGGGGTGGCGGTGGACCGTGTCCGGCTGACCGCCTTCGTGCTCTCGGGCACGCTGGGAGCTTTTGCCGGCATCCTCTATACCGGCACCACCGGGTCGGCCAATCCCAGTTCGGGCACCTTCCTTCTGCTGCCCGCCTTTGCCGCGGCTTTTCTCGGGGCGACCTGCATAAAACCGGGCCGGTTCAACCCATGGGGGTCGGTGATCGCGGTATATTTCCTGGTCACGGGCATCAACGGGCTGTCGGTGCTGGGCTTTCGGACCTTCGTGCAGGACCTGTTCTATGGCGGGGCGCTGGTTCTCGCGGTGATGATCTCGCAGGTGGTTTCGGGTCGCAAGGATCGCGGGCTGTGAGCGGCCTCGCGAAAGCCCGCGGAAGCAAAGCCCCCCGCGTCGATCACGCGCGCCTGTGGTCGCGGCACATGGAACTGGCCCGGATCGGCAGGGTCGAGCAGACCGGCAATTGCCGACTGGCACTGTCGGACGAGGACGCCGCCGCCCGCGACCTTTTCGCCGTGTGGTGCCGCGCTGCCGGGCTGAGCCTGCAATCGGACCGTGCGGGTAACATGTTCGCCCTGCGCCCGGGCCGCGACCCATCGCGCGCAGTGGTGACTGCTGGAAGCCATCTCGACACCCAGCCGCATGGCGGGCGGTTCGACGGTATCTCGGGCGTACTGGCCGCGCTTGAGGCCGTCGAAGCGCTCAATGATGCCGGGATCGAGACCGAGGCGCCATTGGCCATCATCAACTGGACCAACGAGGAGGGCGTGCGCTTCGCCCCCGGGCTTCTGGGGTCGTCCTGGTTCGCGGGGCGGATCGCCGACTCCGCGCTGGACGACATTCGCGCGCCCGATGGCGCGCGCTTTGCCGACGAAGCCGCGCGCATCGGCTGGCGCGGCGGGATGCGGCCGACGGACCTGGAGATCGACTCGTTCTTCGAACTGCATATCGAACAGGGGCCGATCCTCGAAGATGCCGGGGCGCAGGTGGGCGTGGTGACGTCGGTGCAGGGCTTGCGCTGGCTGGACGTGGCGATCATCGGGCGGGACGGTCATGCCGGAACCACCCCGCTGGACGCACGCCAAGACGCGCTGTTAGCCGCGGGGGCGGTGCTGGTGGCGCTGCGGCGCACCGGGCTGGCCGCCGGGCCAGAAGCGCGGGTCAGTGTCGGGCGGCTGGCCACCGCCACGGACGGTCCCTCGACCATCGCCGGCCACGCCGACCTGGTTATCGACATACGTCACCCCGACGCGGCTGCGCTGGACCGTCTGGCCGAGGCCTGTTCCGATGCGTGCCGTGCGGCTGCTGCCGAGTATGGCTGCACCGCCGAGGTCTCCGAGAGGTTCGCCCTGCCTCCGCAACAGTTCGATCCCGAATGCGTGAACCTGGTCGAGGAGGCTGCCAAGTCCCTTGGACTGAATTACCTGCGGTTGCCCAGCGGCGCGTTACACGACGCCGCAAATATCGCCACGCTGGCACCGACCGCGATGATCTTCGTGCCGTGCCGCGACGGGGTCAGCCACAACGTCCAGGAATATGCCGCCCCCGAGGATCTGGCCGCCGGCGCGGATGTTCTTTTACAGGCGATACTGGCCCGAGCCGGGATCGTGGGCTCGGCGGATTGAAGGGCGCGGGAAGCGCATCTCGGGGTCTTGTCAGGCGGGCAGGGCAGCCGCGTAGCGTCGGAACATGACCAGACTTGACCCGTTCAAGGGCTTTCACAGTAGCCCGGAATGTGGAGGACCTGCTGCACGAGCGTGGCATCAACGTGAGCCATGAACCCGCACGAAATGTAACGAAGCACTATGGGACAAGTTCGTCACGGGAGCGCCACGGCCACGCACGCCCTCCGAGCAGCAATACAGCGATCTCAGGCTTCAACCGCGGCGCTGGGCCAGGAACTCGGCATCAATCCCAAGGCCGTCGCGAAGTGGCGGAGGCGGCAGCCCATCGTGGATCGGAAGACCGGCCCGAGAGAGCCACGCTCGACCGTTCTCAGCGAGCAGGGACGAGGTGCGGGAATACATTGAAAAGTTTGCCCTCGGCGGCGATCAGGTGGGTCTTGATCGTGTCTGCGAAGGCGCGCATCAGCGGGTCTGACATGGCGCTGACGTCATGTATCAGTCCCAGTGGCGTTTTCGGGGCGAAGCCCTGCACGGGAAGCGCGCTGATGCGGCCGGATCGCACGGCATCGCGCATCATGAACAATGGCAGATATGACAGGTAGTTGGTCGTCTCCAGCAGGGACAGCAGCAAGCTGACCGAGGCCGAGGCCACCACCAGCTCGACTCCTTCGACACCGAACTCGAAGAGATCGGTCTTCATTTCCGAGGTGATCACACTGTTCGGGGAATGGTCTATCCAGCCGGCAGAGGCCAAGTCTTCGGCCGTGACATCGGGTTTGCGGAGCAGGGGATGATCCGCACGGCAGAACAGCGCTTTCTGGGACAGGATCAGCTTCTCGGTCCGCAAGGACGGCGCATTCAGCGTCGCGTTCATCGGACCTAGCGCCAGGTCGAGCTGCCGTCGCAGGACAAGGTCCCGGACCTCGTCAAAGAATCCCGCGACGAACTCGAAAGCCACATCGGGATACCGGGCGGTGAAATCGCGCACCACATCGCTGGCAAGCGTTTCCAGGAAGAATGGTGGGGCGCCCAGCCGGATACGCCCGCGGAGGCCGCGTTGCCGATCGGCGATCGCCTGTTCCGCTTCATTCGCGGAAGCCTGGATCAGTCGCCCCTGCTGTGCCAGCGTTTCCCAAGCGGTGTTGCCAGAGCCGGCCTGCGTTGGCTGAGCAGCGGTGCGCCGAGCCGCTTTTCCAGCAACCCGATCATCTTGCTGAGCGCCGGCTGGGTGACGTTCAGCTCGTGCGCTGCCTCGGTAAAGCTCGCCTTGTCGACGATCACGGCGAGTTGGACAAGGTGGCGCGGGTCGATCTGCATGTCGTCAGGTTATGGATACGTGTCAAAGGATCATTTGCCGTAATAGTAAAGGCAGCCTCATAGTAGGATCAATGCGAAAGGAGCCGATGATACCCACTGCCTCTGCCCTTCGATCCCGAGCTGTGGCCGCGCTTGAGTGGCTGGCTTTTCTTCTGGGAGCGATCCTGGTTGGATTGACGGTCTGGGACGTGGTCGGGCGCTACGGGTTTAACCGACCCCTCTTCGGGGCGACCGAAATGATTCAATGGATCATGGGAGCCTTCGTTTTCTGCGGCCCGGGGCTTGCAAGCGCGCGGGACGCGCACGTGGCGGTCGACCTGATCTCGCCGCGTCTGGCACGTCGTTTTCCGCGGGCGATGGCTTGGGTGATCGGGCTCTTCACCGCTGCGGGTCTCGCGGTGATCGCCTAGCAACTGGCGCGTATGGGGTTGGATGCTGCCCTACGCGGCAAGCAATCGCTGGTACTGGAGTTCGCCGTGGCGGTGCCATTGTTCATCTATTCCATGCTTTGCGCGCTTGCCACCGCTCTGCACCTGACCGGTCCCGTGCGATGATCGGGCCGGTGCTTGTCCTGTTCTTGATCCTTGGCCTCTGCTTTATCGGCGTGCGGATCGGCTCTGCTACGCTGGTGGTGGCGGGTCTTGCGGTGGCTCTGATCCGTGGCACGGGGGCGGCGATGACCCTGATCGGCCAGGAGGTCGAAAGCATTGCGACCTCCTATCCGCTGGCGGTCGTGCCGCTGTTCCTGTTGATGGGGGTTTTTGTCCACCGGGCGGAACAGCCACACGGGAATGAGCCGGCAACTCTATGATGCGGCTTATGCGATCATCGGGCAGGTGCGTGGCGGGCTTGCCAACGCGACAGTGATCGGCTGCGGCGGATTTGCGGCCCTCTCGGGATCGTCCGTGGCGTCGGCGCTGACGATGGGCAAGGTCAGCCTGACCGAGATGGAACGCCACGATTATGACCCGCGCCTCTCGACAGGCGTTGTGGCGGCTGGCGGTACCTTGGGTATCCTGATCCCGCCATCCACCGGCTTTGTCATCTACGCGATCCTGACCGAACAAAGCATCGGGCGGCTGTTTCTGGCTGGCGTCTTTCCAGGACTTCTGCTGTTGCTGGCCTTCATCCTGATGATCACCGTGCTATGCTGGATCAGGCCAGCTTTCGGTCCCGCAGGCCCCTCGACGACGCTGACCGAGAAGCGCCGCGCGCTGGCCGGGGCCGTGCCGATCCTGACGGTCATCCTGCTGACGATCGGTGGCATCTATGCCGGCTTCTTCTCGCCGACCGAGGCGGCGGGCGTCGGTGCTGGTTTCGTCATCCTTTACGGCATCATCATTGGCCGCATGACTTTCGCCTCGTTCTGGGCCGCCGCCAAGGACAGCATCGTGACAACCGCGACGGTCATGCTGATCCTGATCGCCGCGCACATGATCAATCCGTTCCTGGGCCTGAGCCATGTTCCCACGGCTGTGGGCGAGTTTCTTGCCGCCTTGAACCTGGGCGTGATTGGCACGCTGGTAGCGATCCTCTTCGTCTACATGGTGCTGGGCTGCTTCCTGGAAGGCTTTGCCATGCTGGTGCTGACCTTGCCCATTTTCTTCCCGGTCATCCTGCAACTGGGGATCGATCCGATCTGGTTCGGTGTACTGGTGGTGCTGACGCTGGAAATGGGACTGATTTCGCCGCCGGTGGGGATCAACGTATTCATCGTGAAATCAGTAGCCCCCAATGTGCCGCTGGGCCAGATCTTTCGCGGTGTCCTGCCTTTTTGGTTCGCGATGATCGTCACGTTGTCGATCTTGATTGCCTTTCCGCAGATCAGTCTGCTCTTGCCAGACACGATGTTCAACTGAAGGAGGATCCGATGCCCGAACGCAATTTCGACGTCGCGCATCTGGGACATGTCGAGGTCTTCACTGACCGCTTCGAGGAGTCGCTCGACTTCTTCACGCGCGTCTATGGCCTCAAGCTGTCGGGCCAGGACGAAACCAGCGCTTACCTGCGGGCCTGGGAGGATTACGAGTTTCATTCGCTGAAGCTGACGCGCCACCACACGACCGGAGTTGGTCACATCGGGTACCGCGTGTCCTCGCCCGAGGCATTGGAGCGGCGGGTCGCGGCGATTGATGCGTCGGGCTACAAGACGCATGGCTGGATCGACGGAGATATGGGGCATGGCCGGGCGTTCCGGTTCGAAGACCCGTTCGGCCATGTGTTCGAACTCTACTGGGATACCAATCGGTATGTTCCGGATGAGGCCGACCGCCCCGCGCTCAAGAACATGGCCAGCAGGTTTCATGCGCAGGGCGCCTGTCCGCGCAGGCTCGACCACCTCAACCTGCTCGCCGAGGATGTGACCGAGTTCAAGCGTTTCATGGAAACCTGCCGGGGCAGTCGCGTCACCGAGTACATCCAGCTGGACGACGGTCGGCTTGGGGGCTGCTGGTTCACGGTCAACAACAAGACCTACGATCTTGCCTGCACCGAGGAACATGGTGGCGGGCAGGGGCGTCTGCATCACGACACCTATGCCACGGACCAGCGCGAAGATATCCTGCGCGCCGCCGACATCTTTCTGGAAAACGGCATCCATATCGAGACGGGCCCCCACAAGCATGCGATCCAAGGGACGTTCTTCCTCTATGTATGGGAACCGGCGGGCAACCGGGTCGAGCTGGCCAACGCCGGCGCGCGACTGATCCTCGCCCCCGACTGGGAACCGGTCTGCTGGACCGAGACCGACCGCAAGAAGGGGCAGGCCTGGGGGCTCAAGACGATCGAGACGTTCCACACCCACGGCACGCCGTCGGCCCGGACGTAACTGGGGCTCAGCCCGCGCGGGCAGGTCCTGGAAACACCAGACCATCCATCAGCTTGCGCGCAGTGCGGGTCTGGCCCGCCCTGACCACCTGGCCCCTGTCGTCGAAGCCCAGGACGACATCGGTCGCGCCGCCCGGATGTTCGACCAGATAGGTGTCTCCATCCGGGCGGTGCGCCAGATCATAGGCCGTGCTGCCCGGGATCGCGCAGGCTGTGGCGACCGTCACGGCGGCGAACACGCCGATCGAGGAATGACAGCGGTGTGGTATGAAACTTCGGGTCGCGATCATTCCGCCCGCGCGCGGCGGGGATACCAGCGTCGTTTTCGGCACGGTCTTTTCGGCGACGTCGCCCAGTCCCATCATTGGCCCCGCTTGCAGACGGATCGTTTCCAGCAAGATCTTCAGGTGCCTGTCAGCTTCCAGTTCAGCGGGTGTCTCGGTGCCGGAGATACCCGCATCCTCGGCGCGCAGGATCACGCAGGGCATCCCGTTGTCGATCAGGGTACAGGCGATCCCGTCGATCACGTCCCTGGCGCGCCCCGTGGGCAGCAACGTGCCGCATATCGACCCTGCAAGGCCAGTGAACATAAGGCCGATGGGCGCATGCGCGCCGGGCACGCCATCGATCCGGACCGATCCGTCATAGCTGACGCGGCCGCCAGGTGTCTGGACGATGGCCTCGGCGATCTCTCCGGAATTGACCATGTGGATGCGCAGATTTGTCTGTCCGTCCCGGGCAGCGACGAGGCCCCGTTCGATCGCCGCAGGCCCGACCCCGGCCAGAATGTTCCCGCAGCCTTGGGCGTCGGACACCAGGGGCTGATCGACGAAGACCTGCAGGAAGAGATAGTCGACATCAGCGTCCCCGCGCATCGAGGGCGACAGCACCGCGACCTTCGAACTCAGCGGGTCGCCACCGCCGATCCCGTCGATCTGCCGTGCATCCGGACTGCCCATGATGCGCAGGAGAAGCGCGTCCATCGCGGCTCTGTCCTGCGGCAGATCCCGCGCAAGAAAATAGGCGCCCTTCGACGTCCCGCCACGCATCCAGAGACAGGGGATCCCGTCAGACATCGCCCTGCGCGCAGGTATAAGCATCAGACATACTTGAGTCCCTTTTCCGTCAGGCGGTCACGCATCTTGTACATGTCGAGCCCGAGTTCGCCCGAGGCAAGGCGGCGGCGCTTTTCGTCCTCGGCAGCGATGCGCTTGCGCGCCACGGCAAGCACCCCCTCGGCTTTGGACCGGCGGATCAGGCAGACGCCGTCGTCATCGGCGACGATCACGTCGCCCGGCTGGATATTCTGATCTGCGCAGACGATGGGCACATTCACATCGCCCAGCGTCTCCTTCACCGTGCCTTGCGCGCTGATGGCCTTGGACCAGACCGGAAACTCCATCTTGGTCAGATCGCTTACATCGCGGACGCCGGCGTCAATCACCAGCCCGCGACATCCGCGCGCTTGGGCCGACGTCGCCAAAAGGTCGCCGAATTAGCCATTGTCGCAAGGCGACGTCGGCGCCAGAACCAGGATATCTCCCGGTTTGACTTGTTCGATCGCCACGTGAAGCATCCAGTTGTCGCCGGGAGGCGCCGAAATGGTGATGGCCGATCCCGCTATCCGCGCGCCGGAATAGATCGGGCGTATGTAGGACGCCATGCAACCCGTGCGGCCTGCCGCCTCGTGCACGGTGGCGACGCCGGCTTCAGCCAGTCCTGCGATCACCGCCTCATCTGCGCGCGTGACGTTCTGGACCACCACCGGCATTACAACTCATCCACTGTTCTGGGAAACACGGATTCGAAACCTTCGGCATACCTGCAATCGCGCCCGCCCCATTGGCCACCTGAATTCCGCTTGAAGTGATTGGCACGCTGCTGGGC
Organism: uncultured Paracoccaceae bacterium; assembly: GCA_947500005.1. Lineage (GTDB taxonomy): Bacteria > Pseudomonadota > Alphaproteobacteria > Rhodobacterales > Rhodobacteraceae > Lutimaribacter_A. Next base: position 35,945 of record CANMQJ010000005.1, read on the forward strand.
GACGCGGGTGTAGTAATCCCACAGGTGCTCTTGTCCTTCCATGCATTCGATGGCCGCGCGCTTGCGATCCCAGACAGGCGTGATGTCGAGAAACGTGTCCGGCTTCCATCCCATCTGTTCGGTTTGGTGAGGCTCGAACAGGTAAAGCTGCGGTGCTCCCAGCACTTTCTGGCCGGGGTTGTGACCCCAAGCCTGCGCAATCATCCGGCATTCCAGCGCAACTTGCGTCGCATACATGTGGTCGGTGTTGTAGGGATCGTATTTCGAATGCGACAGCATGAAGGCGGGCTGAACCTGACGGATAACGTCGACGATGCGGTCCTTGTCGGCGCGGGTCAGTTTTAGCGGATAATCCCCGAGATCGAGCGAGATCAGGTCATGCACGCCCAAGGCCTTGGCGGCGCCTTCGGCTTCGCGCCGGCGCACGTCCTTCACTGTCTGCAAGTCCATCCCGGGCTGTTTCCACAACTTGGCGCTTTCACCGCGCTCGCCAAAGGACAGGCACAGCACGGTGACCCGGTAGCCCTTCGCGGCATGCAGGGCGATAGCACCGCCACAGCGCCAGACAAAATCCGCAGCATGCGCCGAAATGACCAGGGCGGTCGATCTGTCGCTCATAGCTTTTTCCTTCGCCTAGCCCAACGAAAGTCTTGGCGCGCTCGTCCTTCGAGGCAAATCGAAAGCCTGTCCCAGGATATAAGTACAAGCTATACTGTGGACCGGATTTGGCATTCGCCAAAGATCAATGCCAGCGTATCGAGGGGCGGATCGCTGTGACCACTCTACGGAACTTGCGCCATCTTCGGGTCTTCCTGGCGGTTGCCGGAACTGGGTCTCAGACAGGGGCGGCTGAGGCATGTTCGGTGACTCAGCCCGCGGTGTCGCAGGCAATGGCCCGCATGGACGCGATGTGTGGTGGGCGGCTCTTCTCATGGGACAGCCAGGGCGCGATCCTGACCGATCGGGGCCGTCTGATCCATACGCGTGTTCGGCGTGCGATAGGCCGGCTTGATGCGTCTCTGAGCGCCCTGTCGCCGCGACTCGTCACGACCGCAAGCATGTCTCAGCTTGATTGCCTTGTCGCGGTGGTCGAAGCCGAGAGCTTCACGCTCGCCGCGCGTCGCCTGAAACGCGCGCAACCCACTGTACATCGTGCGGTCACGCAGTTGGAGCGCGAAGCGGGCCGCCCCCTGTTCCAGCGCGACGGTCACGGCCCGATCCCGACCCGCCCTGCACTAACGTTGGCCCGGGCGGTCAAGCTTGCATTGGCCGAGCTTGACCAGATCGCGGATGACCTGACCGAAATCGACGGGCGCAAGTCAGGCAGCATTGCGATCGGGGCGCTGCTCCTTGCGCGTTCGTCGTTTCTGCCGCGCGTGCTGGCCGCGTTCCGCACGGGGAGACCGCAGATCATGGTCAAGGTTCAGGACGGAACCTATGACGATCTGCTGGCAGCCTTGAGACGGGGCGATATAGATCTGCTGGTGTGCGCTCTGCGCGATCCGGTGCCGGCCGAGGACGTCGTGCAGGAGACGCTGTTTCTTGATCGCATGGCTTTTGTCGCGCGACCCGGCCACCGGCTTTCGCCTCGCAGCCAGCTTGGACAGAACGATCTGGCACGGGAGGGGTGGGTCCTTCCACGACGCGACACGCCGATGCGACGGCAGTTCGTTTCATGGTTTGAACAGGCGGGCATTTCGGCTCCGGATGCGGCAATCGAAAGCGGATCCCTGCTTCTGATGCGGGAGACGCTGGCTCAGACCGATTTGCTGGGTTGCATATCGGGGCAGCAGGCAGCGGCTGAAATCGAGAAAGGTCTTATCGTTCGGCTGGACATCGCCCAGAACTGGCCCGCACGCGCGATCGGACTCACGATTCGCCGCGACTGGATACCGTCACCCATCCAGGCCGATTTTCTGACGAAACTCAGGGCAGCAGCGGGTAGCGTCAGGCAGGGTTGACGAGATCCGGGGCAGGGCGACGGATAACGCTTGGTCGCGCAGGCCAGCCAAGGTCAGGCGCTCTGGTGCATGAAAGGGTGGCCGAAAGCGGGTTAAAGCGCTCCGACCTCGGCATCTTGGCTTGATAGCGCGTCATTGACGATCCGGCGGATCAACCGCAGCAGATGCGGTGCCGGAACACGTTCCTCAGGACCGATAGAGCAGAGCAGTGATCCCGCCTCCTTGTCCGCCCCGCGCCTCATTACCCCCGAAACACCCTCCGCAGTTGCCGACGTGCCAAGAGGGAACCACGTTCCCGAAACCGCCTCAAACTCCATGCTCTTTAGCAGCCTGTTACGATTGAAACCGGACCACCTCGTGGGGACAGGCCGCGCTGACGTCAGAGGTGCGACGTGACGGTTTCATCTCGCAGTTGTTGACGGCAAAACGATAACCGACACCGTATACCGACTCGATGGCTTCGAATTCCGGATCGGTCGATTTGAATTTCGCGCGAATGCGTTTGATATGGGCGTCGATGGCTCTGTCATAGACATATATCTGTTCGCCATATGCCACATCCATCAGATATTCCCGACCTACTACGTGTTTCGGATGATAGACCAGCGCCTTGAGGATGTTGAATTCCGTCTTCGTCAGCGTGATGTTCCGGCCCCGCCAATATGCCTGCCGGCACGCGCAATCGAGTTTAAGCGGCCCGCGCTCGATGATCGCGGCATCGTTCGTCCCGGCACTAGCCCGCAGCGCTGCGATTCGCCGACTTATCGCTGCCAGGCGCTCAAGTACCAAAATGGATGGAATGGCTGTGGTGAAGTAACCGTCTGCTCCCATGCGTAGTACCGAAACTTCCTCGAGAGCACCATCTTCCGCCTCGCCGAAAACAAAAACCGGACAGCCCGTCGCCTCGCGCACGGTCTCGATCATTGCACGTCCATTCTTGCGGATGGACTGATTCGTGGCGATGACGGCATCATAGTCGGATCGGACATTCGATAGGCGTTTCTTCGAGAACGCACCGAGCCAGATAATTTGAATTTTGATAAACCCGAAATAATCTGTAATCGTATCCTTTTGTTTGGTGCATTCGCAGATCAGCAGGATCTTCATTGGCAGGCCTCCTCGGCTTGGAATGTCGAAATGCCCCATTCTAGAGGCGTAACCACAACAGACAGATTGTGTTGCCTTGATGCTGTCGTTCACTGGAATTGGTGTGCAGAAATCTGCGAAGGGTCCAGATCACATGAAAAGCTTGTGGCCATTGTGTTTGTGGTTTTCAGGTTGTGTTGATGAGATGATCGCCACTCACCTCAGGAAGGTGACCACTCTTGTCCTGACCCTGATGGTGAAGTGACTCGCTTGACTCAAAGGTGGATCCGGTCTCGGTGGTCATCCCGGGCTGTTCCTGGGTGGAATTCAAGACCCACCAATTCCAGTTCATGCTGATCCGAACAGGACCGCCTCAGCCTAGAAGGTCATATTCGATGCTGTTCAACTCCAGAACGATTTCCGATTGTGCGGCGCCGTCAACAAGCGCCCAAAGAATCTGTCCGGTGGGTCGATGAATGACGAACGCCTCGTCGACACCGTGCGCACCGGAATTGGAGGTCTCGTCGAAATTCACCTGGAAGTCGGCAGCGCTTGCGTTTCCGCCAAAAACCAAGACATCGCCCTCGGCGCTAACATAATCCTTGATCCAGTCCGATCCGTGGCCGAATGTCCCAGCGTGGTAGAACCTGTCGGTACCAGACCCGCCAATCAGTTGGTCGTGCCCGCTGCCTCCATTGAGGAAATCATCTCCGCTGCCGCCTAGGATGACGTCGCCCATGGCCCCCGCGGTCAAGATGTCGTTGCCGTGCCCGCCCGACAGCGTGTCGGCACCGTTGCCTCCAGAAAGGGAATCGTTGTCGTATTGGCCGTCCAGGAAATCATTTCCTTCACCACCGACAAGGATATCATCACCATTTCCACCCTCCATGGAGTCGGCGCCCGCATTACCAAACAGGCTATCGTCGCCGGATTCTCCCTCGAGGACGTCATTTCCCGTTCCTCCATACAGGCTATCCACCCCTGATCCGCCAAGCAGGACGTCGTCGTCGACACCTCCCGCGATGGCGTCATCCCCGCCGTCGCCATATATGGTATCATTGCCATTCGCGCCCTGTAGCACATCGTTGCCGTCGCGACCGTGGATGCTCTGGTCTCCACCTGCGGTGGGCGAGAAGATGAAATCTCCAGACGAGGTTCCCGAAACAAAAGAATTCGGGTTGGGGCTGGCCCCGACGAGCGTCCAGGAGTCATAGATTTCGAACGGTACGAAATTGAACGGATTTTCGTATGCCGTGGCATGCATATCCTGAACTTCATTCAGGCTCAGATCGTTGCGAAAATGAGGTTCCATTGTCCCGGAAACGATTCTAAAGCCCTCGAGCGCGAAAAGCGCGGCCTTGCTGTTGCCCACTTCCATCCGGAGCCATTGTTGCCCCAAGTGGTCGACTACGGAACAGGTAACGTCGTCGATCGTGATCTTGTAGCCGTTATGCTGCCCCAGTTCGCCCAACGAAAGTTCTGTCCCGTTTATTTGCAGGATGTCTTGCGTGGGGTTGAAGGTATCCAATCGGCCGGTGGTATGGTTCTGGAGAATATCGAAACCGGAAAACTTGTAGTAATCGCCACCTCCATAGCCGTAGACATGGTGCGAATCGTGACGCGGACGATCATTGTTTGGGTTGATATTGTTCAGCTCTATATTGAACACGTCCTCGTGGATGGTTCCGTACCAATGAATTTGCCCAATGTTGCTGTTAAAGCTTCCAGTATATTCTGCCATCTTCCTTGCCTCAATAAGTCGTGAATCTGCGTCACGGGAAATAAGGGAGTCATAGTGGGATGAACAACTTAGGCGGGTGACCTATCCTTTTGGGCAACCTCAGGTGCATGGTTTGGTCAAATTGGGCGGGATCGACCCTGTCAGGTCGTGTTGGCCGGTTGGCCAGGTACAGTCCGGGAGGAAGGCCACCCTCGGGGCTTTGACGCAGGGTCTGCGAGTTCGGCTGGCGGCGCGGCGGATATCCGTGTCGCTGCCTGAAGACGTCGACTGGCCAAACGGATGATCCATGCGGCCAGCTAACGCCCGCCCGCGCCAATCGATAGGGTGCCGTGTCACCAGCCACACGAGTCTCGCCCCGCGTGGCCCCCCCTTTTTCCATTCGATGCCAACGGAAGGGAGAGCAACATGAAACAGGCTCCCAATCGCAATGTCATCCAGGGGCGCGGCCCTCGGGGGTGGCGGTCCAAGGGGTGGGTTTCCGGCTTCCTTCGGCAGGAAGATGGGGGCGCGGCGATCATGACCGGACTGGCGATACCCGTACTTCTCGGCTCGGCGGGGCTGGCGCTGGAATACGGTCAGCTTCTTGTCGTTCGGGCCGAAGCGCAGCGCACGTCCGATCTTGCCTCGCATGCCGGGGCTGTCGCATATGGACGAACGGGCGACACCGGTCCGATGACCGATGCGGCACGAGCCGTCGCGCGCCTGAACGGTTTTGCTGACAAAGACATCGCCGTCACTCTGGACCCTTCCGTCGCGGCGGCGTCGGGCGCGGCAGTCCGCGCGACAATCTCGGTCGAAAAGCCGCTCTTCCTGCCGCGTCTCGTAGGCGGCGAGACCTCGGTCGAGGTCGTTGCTTCGGCGGTCGCCGGGACGTTGCCAGGCGAACCGGCCTGTGTTCAGGCGCTCGATCCGGGTGGTGGCGGGATAAGCCTGTCGGGCGGCACATCACTTCGGACCGAGGAATGCGCCGTTGCCTCGAACGCCGAGGTCGAAGCCCCTTGCGGTACGAGCATCGTCACCAATTCGCTAAGCTACGACTCCGCCTCGCCGCCACGGACAGGCTCATGCGGGACCATCACGAAACCCGAGGGCGGCGCGGCGGAGATTGTCCGCAGGGCCACACCCGATCCGCTGGCAGGGACCGAGGCCATCATGCTTGCCGCCACGCAGATGGACAGGACGGCTGCGTTGGCGCCGCCCGAGCAAGTGGTCGTGGCGCCGGGTTCGAACATGGATTTCGGCTGGGACCAGAACGCCACGAAAGCCCAGGCCGAGGCGCTCGGCTGCTCGGCCACGTTCAGCCAGGCCGTATGGACATTCTCCTGCCTTGGCAGGTCGACCGTCAATCTGGGCCGTGTCACGCTTGGCGGCGGCCTGACGTTGCGGTTCAACCCAGGCGGCGGTGAGAACGTGACCTATAACCTTTCTGGCGAGATACGGAACAACGGCGCGCGGATGACCTTCGCCGGCGGAACCTACAACGTGGCAGGGGGAATCATCACCGGCGGCGGATCGGTGACGGAATTTGGCGCGGGTACCTATCGGATCGGCCGGGCCAGCCATTATTGCAGCGGCGCACGCTACAGCATTTGCAACACCAGCAGGCTGGTGTTCGACGGGTCCAGCTCATTCGTCCTTCCGGGCGGTATCAGGAACGATGGTGGAGCCAGCCTGACCCTCGGTACGGGGGCTGGCAACGATTTCCGCCTTGGCCCGTCCTCGAACGGCAACGCGATTTCGCTCGGGGGCGGATCGCAGACCTATATGGGCGACGCCGAAAGCGGAGTGTTCGAGGTGGCCGGCCGGATCGACGGCGGCGGAGGCGGCAGTTGCATGATGTTGCCTGCAGCCCCGCTTCACGAGATTAATGGATCGATTGTTGCCTCTGGCGCGATCCGCTTCGGTGGGGGGCTCTATGCCGTGAATGGCTACATGCACATGGGCGGTAATGGCGGCGGAAGCGCCGAGTGCGGCGGCGAAACGATCAGCATCGAGGCGATCGGCGCCACTTTTCTGATCTCGGGCGCGGGGCAGGAGCCGCCGGGCTGGGAGTGTCGCGGTCAAGCGTTCTGCGTCAGCGCCGACTACAGCAATTTGCGGATCACGGCTCCGCAAAGCGGCCCGTTCACGGACCTGGCGGTTATCGGGCCGCTCGATCCTGCCCGCCAAGCCGGTGCTCTGTTCACCTCCGGCGCCAGCGGCAGTGTCGTTTCGGGTGCGTTCTATTTTCCCAACGGTCCTATCGCGACCTCCGGCGGTGCAAGCGCAGATAGCGGCGGCGACGGCTGTCTTCAGCTGATCGGCTCTGAAATCTCCATGTCCGGAGGCACTGCCCTGGCGTCGGAATGCAGGCTGCCGAAAGCCGGAACCGTGGGTCAGGTGGTGATACTCAGATGAGACGTTTCGTGGTTGACCGGATCAGGGACTGGGCGCGAGAGGAAACCGGCAGCATCGCAGTGGAGTTCGCGCTGGTCACGCCGATCCTGCTGCTGATCCTTGCCGCGACGGTCGACATCGGCAGCGCGGCCTTTGTAAGGCTCGCGCAAGAGGGGCGGGTGACAGCCGCAGCGGATTACGCGCTGCTTCAATCCGCGCCATCGGACAACGAGACCGCAACCTCGCTGGCGCGCAAGCTGGCAGGTTTGCTGCGGGGGACTTCCGAGCAGACCGCCGAGGTGGAGGTGAACAATTCGGTGCGCGCAACGTGGAACGGCAGTACCATCACCGTGGCGAACATGCCCGGGGATGCGGTATCGTGTTATTGCCCGACCCTGTCGGGAAGCGACGTCGCATGGGGTCCGCCGTTGAGTTGTGGGGCACCTTGCTCCGGCGGTGACACCGCCGGGCGCTTCGTCCGGATCTCGGCCAATGCGCGCCATGTCGTCATCTTCCCTGGTTATGCCTTCATGGAGGCGGATGCGGTCGTCTCGCGCTCGGTGGTGCGGCTCCCGTGACCTTGGCTGCGACGATCCGGGCCTTGTTTCTTGACCGACGGGGGGCCGTCGCGATCGAGTTTGCGGCCATCGCCCTGCCATTGATGCTGCTGCTGGGCGGAACGGTCGAGTTTGGGCGCTACATCTGGACCCGCCACGCCTTGCAGGACGCCGCCGCAGCCGGTGCAAGATGTCTGGGCCTGCGCGCCGAACCCTGCGTTAACGGCGGAGCGGTGGACAAGGCCGCAGCCGTCTCATTCGTTCGCGATCAGGCGTCCGAATGGGCTGTCCGCATTCGGGAAGAGGCCGTAACCCCCGAACCCGTCGGCACATGCCAGGAGATGGAGGATTTTGCTCGTGTGGGGATCCGGTACCGTTTCACCAGCATCCTGCCGCTCCTTCCCGAGATGTGGGTCGACGCGGAAGCCTGCTTTCCGGTCATGCCCTCCGACTGACTTGATCCGGGATTTGCACCCGGTGCCGGGGTCCTAGCCTTGCCAGGGCTGCAACGGACGCGCAGTTTGGCACCCGGGGTTCCGCAGGCCGGGACGCTCGGGCGTTTCACCTTCCGGACCGAGTGCCTGTCGGGCGATACAGGGGAGTTGATTGGTAACATGGTCGAATTACTCGTCGTGGATGACGACAGCATGATGCTTGAATTCACTGAACGCGTTTTGCGGTCGCTCGGGCGGTCCTGCGTCACGGCGATCGACGCGGCAACCGCGCTTGCCCTGCTGGACCGGACTCCGTCGATACGGATCCTGATCACCGATTTTCGTCTCGGAACCGGAATGAACGGCTTGGAACTCGCCCGGCTGGCCATGGCGGCGCGCCCCGGTCTTGGCGTGTTGTTCGTGTCCGGCGACCCCGGCTCACTCGGGGCCATTGGTCGGGACGATCTGGAGCATGTCGAACTTTTGGCAAAACCATACCGGCGGCGCGATCTTGCGGCGAGTCTGGAGCGCCTGATGTGACGGCGCCGGTGGCGCAGCGTCGGGCGGGGCCTCTTTTTAAGAGGCCTCGAGACCAGCCGGTCTTGGCAGCGTGCAGTCGTGCCTGGGCGGCGCCGGGCGGCCGTAGAGAAACCCCTGATGCCGTGTGCAGCCTTTTTCCAGCAGCCATTCGGCTTGCAGTGCCAGTTCCACCCCCTCGGCGACGACCCGCAGGTTCAATCCAATTGCGAGTTCGATCATCGCGCTTGCAATCATCGCATCCCGGCTATGGTCAGGAAGCCCGAAGACGAAGCTCCGATCCAGCTTGATCTCCTGGATTGGGAGCGACTTCAGATGCAGAAGAGATGAATATCCCGTACCGAAATCGTCCAGAGCCAGCGAGACACCTATCTCGCGCAGCGCGTGGAAGTTTCGGAATGTCGCATCGTCCTGATCCAGCACCGCTCGTTCGGTGATCTCGATGGTCAGTTCCTTGGGATCGACACCTGCGCGAGTCAGGATGTCATTCAGGGATCTCGCCAGATCCGGGCGCTTGAAATGCTGTGCGCTTATGTTGGCCGAGACACTGATCCTGCGGGCGTTTCGTTCGGAATTCATGTGGGCAAGTTCTTGGCAAGCCGTCTCGATTACCCACATGTCGAGCGCCGGCATCAGCCCGCAACCCTCGGCAATGGGAAGAAAGTCGGTTGGCGGCGTAAAGCTTCCATTCGGTCCCGGCCAGCGTGCCAGCGCCTCGTATCCGGTGATCATTGGCCAGCGACGAGAAACATCGACCTGCGGCTGATAGTGCAGCACCAATTCGCCGTTTTCAAAGGCGCGGGTCAACTTCGCGGCATGCGGCGGGCGCGGATCCTGCGTGTTTGGCCTGCTGTCGTCCTCATCGGCCAGTTGCTCTTGCGCGGAATGTGCGCGGGCCGGATCCGCAAAAATGTCCCGCTTCATTACGCGACCACGCGGTTTCGGCCAAGTCGCTTGGCGCGATACAGGGCATCATCGGCCATCTGCGTGATGGCTTCGATGGTGGTTTCGGTGTCCCCGAGTTCGACCAACCCTATGCTTGCCGTGACGCGTATCGCGCCGTCTTCGTCAAAACGGCTTTCGGCGATCTGACTGCACATCCGTTCGGCCCAGATCCGGGCAGAGGAAAGGTCGGTGTCCGGCAGCAGGACGGCAAATTCCTCTCCGCCCAGCCGGGCGACCTTGTCTCCGACACGGCAATGCTGCGCGACGATCCTGGTGAACTTCTGCAGGACGCGGTCGCCGGCCGGATGTCCGTATGTGTCATTCACCCGTTTGAAATGGTCGATGTCAAGAAAGGCGACGACTGCCGCTCCGGCGCGCCGGCGAAGCCTCGAGATCTCCTGTGTCAACGCGGTCACAAAGCTGCGGCGGTTGAGAGCCCCGGTCAGCACGTCCCTATTTGCCTGGCTGCGCAGTTCAAGCTGGTTCACCACGAGGTCGGCGCATTTGCGCAGAATTTCGATCTCACGCGGCTCGAAGCGTCGCGGCCGCGTGTCGAACGAACATAGGGTCCCGAGGTTGTAGCCGTCCGAAGTGGTCAACGGTGCGCCGATGTAACTGCGCAGATAGGGCGGGCCTTTCACGAACGGATTGTCGCTGACACGCGGGTCCTGATGCGTGTCCTCGATCACGAGCGGCTCGTAGCTGCGGATTGCGATGTTGCAGAATGCAGTCTCGCGCGGGGTCTGCGACAGGTCGAGCCCGTGGCGCGCCTTGAGGATTTGCGAGTTCTCGTCGATGATGCTGATCGACGTCATCTCCATCCCGAAGATAAGCCGTACCAGGTCGGTGATATGGTCGAAGCTCGCCTCTGAGCTGTGTGTCGTTATTTCCAGCCGCGCGAGGGCGCCCAGGCGGCCCGGTTCGTCCCGGAGTTTGGAGGTTACGGTCGTCATCTGGTAAATACCTCTTTCTCTTTGCACAGCGTTCGCGGCCGCCATCCGCGACGCCTACCAGGAGTTCGCGCGCAGATAGTCCAGATCGACCTCTGGCAGGACGTTCTGCATGTTCGTGATCTCGTCGAGCCTGAGCAGATCGACCTGGACGAGTTTCGACTTGTTCAACAGGATCGTCTTCTCGCGCAGCCGGAAGGGAAGGAACGGCCGGTCATCGCACAGAACGTCGAGAACGCGCTGGTCCTGTCTGACAAGGATGCCGCCGAAGTGCTGGCTGCCGTCCTCGATGGTCGCTTTGACCGGCACGCAGTATTTGGGGTATTTCATGGGCTGACCTCGCATGTCAGGGAAAGAGTCCCGATGTGGAACCCGAAAGGACGTGACCGATGGAGACGGATTGCAAAACGCATGCCAAGCAGGCCGTTCAGGATCACGAGGCCTGGGAGGAAGCCTGCGCGGTTTTCGGGCATGAGGACGCGGTGGCCCGTCTGCGTGCCTTCCGTGAGGATCTGGCGCAGCATCTCGACTGGACGAAACAGGGTACGCCCGACAGTGCCGCCCTCAGGGAAATGGCGCACCGGACCGCCGGCCGGGCCGGATTTCTCGGTTTTGCTGCGCTTGCCCAGGCCTCGGCCGCCTTGGACGAAGCCGTGCATCGCCAGGTCGGAATCGATGCGTCCCTGATCCGCTGGAGACTGGAAGCCAAGCGTGCCGTCGGGGCGGCCGCGGCTCCGCCCCTGCCGCCCGAGCGGCGTGGCTGACGAAGCTGCGGATGGCGGCGCGCGTCTGCGCAGGTTGTACCCGGGTTCTCGGCGCGGGGCGAGGGCCGCGCTCGGGAGGGAAAAGGGGGCGGGATTTCCTGTGGTCATATCGTTTGAAGCGCTTGAATGACTGCGGGCGTCGCAATGACCGCGAAAAGGACGGGGAGGAAGAACAGGATCATCGGGACGGTCAGCTTGGGCGGTAGAGCGGCCGCCTTCTTTTCGGCGGCCGCCATGCGGAAATCACGGCTTTCCTGGGCCAGCACGCGAAGCGTCTTGCCCAGCGACGTGCCGTATTTCTCGGATTGGATGAGGCCGATGACCGTGGCCTTGATGCTATCGAGGCCCGTTCGGGTTCCGAGATTTTCGTATGCCTGGCGGCGATCCGAGAGATAGGCTAATTCAGCCGTGGTCAGCGACATTTCTTCGGCCAGATCGGGCGACTGGGTGCCGATCTCTTCGGCAACCTTGCGAAAGGCCGCCTCGCTGCTCATGCCGGATTCGACGCAGATCAGCAGAAGATCAAGCGCATCGGGCCAGTTCCGACGCAGATTGTCCTGTCTCTTGGTGATCAGGTTGCGAAGGTAGAGCTTGGGCATTGCAAACCCGAGAAAGGCCCCGGCCGCCACGATGACGGCAAGGACGGGAAGGGGCAGATCCTGGCGCAGAACGAGCAAGACATAGGCGATGGCGATACCTGGCATCGCCACGGCGGCAATGAGGCGCGAGGCGAGGAATGTCACCAGAGGCGCACGACCGCGAAATCCGGCCATTCGCAATGATTGCGACGCGCCGCTTTCGTCGGTCAGCCGTGCCAAGCTCAGACTTTCCACGATTCCGGCAAAGATCCGGTTCGGCTCCCGCGCGAAAAGAATGGAGCGTTCGCGGCCGTTCGAAGCCTCGTGGGGCCGGTCGCGCCGACGCAGCCGGCGACTGTCTCTTTCTACCAGCCGCATCCGTTCCGCCAGCCTGTCACGGGCCACCCAAGGCCAGGCAAGCGCGAGAATGACGCTCATCGCGGCCAGACCCGAGAGCGCCGCAATGGCGTATTGCATTTGAAGGGGCGTCAGTTCGACCAGCACGTTTCTCTCCCTTCACATGTCGAAGTTGATCATCTGGCGCATCACGAACGTTCCGATGGCCATCCAGAAAAGGGAGGCGGACATCACGAAGATCCCGGTATCGGTCTGATAGAGCAGTGCGAGATATTCGGGACTGGTCAGGTGGACGAGGACGGCCACGACCACGGGCAGCGCACCGATGATCCCCGCCGATGTCTTGGCCTCCGCGCTCATCGCCTTCACCTTCGCATGAAGCTGTCGGCGCCCTCGCAGCACAGTCGAAAGGTTTCCCAGGGCCTCTGTCAGGCTGCCGCCCGCGCGGCTTTGGATAGAGACCAAGACCGAAAGGAAATTTACCTCTTGCAGCGGCACCCGTTGGGCAAGCCGTTCCACGGCCTCGGTCACTGGCAATCCGACGGATTGATCCTCGACCACCTGGCGGAACTCGCTGCGAATCGGCTCTTCGCTGTCGGCAGCGATGATTGCCAGGCAATCTGCCAGCGGGCGTCCGGCGCGGACACCCCGCACGATCACGTCGATCGCATCGGGAAATTTCGCGGCGAACGCTGCCAGACGCCGTCGCCGCAGCAATCCGACATGAAGGTAGGGAAGCACTAGCCCCGTCGCCAGTCCGACGGACACCGAAACGAGGGGACCGAATCCGGACAGGATGGCAAAGGTACAGGCAGCGACAAGCAGGTTGATGAGCCAATAGAACAACGGCTGCCAGGTGAGGCCCGCTTCGCGGAGGCGCCGATCGAGGGTCGGTCGCCGGCGCGAGCCCTTGAGCGCGTTCTGCCTTTCCTCGATTTCTCGCAGCGTCTTCTCGACTGCCTTTCGGCGTGTAGAGGGCTTGCCGCCGGAATTCGCGGGTTTTGATCCGGCACGGCCGCCGAGGGCAAGTTCCACCCGGCGCTTGCGCCTGGCGCGCGCCTCGAGCGCGGGCATTGCGAAAACAAGCAGTATCGCCGCTGCGGAAAAGGCCATGAGCGGAGCGATCAGCAGGTTGAGGTCGAATTGCAGCATCGGGATATTGGTCCGTGGGGTCACGCTGCGCTCGCCGCTTCGAGCGCGCGCGACAGCCGTTCGTCTTCGCCGAAATAGCGGGCCCGGTCCCAGAAGGCCGGCCGCCCGATGCCCGTCGACTGGTGCCGGCCGAGAATCCTGCCGTTTTCGTCCTCGCCCAACAACTTGTAGACAAAGATGTCCTGCAGGATCGGAACGTCGCCCTCCATCCCGATGACCTCGGTGATGTGGGTAATGCGCCGCGAGCCGTCGCGCAGGCGCGCCGCCTGGACGATGACGTCGATCGAGGAGACGGCCATCTGCTGGATCGTCTGGGAGGGCAGGTCGTAGCCGCCCATCGTGATCATCGCCCCGAGTCGCGAAAGCGCCTCTCGCGGAGTATTGGCGTGCAGCGTTCCCATGGAGCCGTCATGTCCGGTGTTCATGGCCTGAAGCAGATCGAACGCCTCAGGGCCGCGCACCTCGCCGACGATGATCCGCTCGGGCCGCATCCGCAGGCAGTTCTTCACGAGGTCGCGCATCGTGACCTCGCCCGAGCCTTCGACATTCGGTGGCCGGGTTTCCAATCTGACGACATGCGGCTGTTGAAGCTGAAGCTCTGCCGAATCTTCGCAGGTAACGATCCGTTCGTCCGCATCGACGTAACGCGTGAGACAATTGAGAAGCGTGGTCTTGCCCGACCCAGTCCCGCCAGAGATAAGAACATTGCAGCGGACACGGCCGATGATTTTCAGGATCTCGGCCCCTTCGGGGGTGATCGAGCCGAAATCGACGAGCTGATCGAGCGTCAGCTTGTCCTTCTTGAACCGCCGGATCGTCAGGCCGGGGCCGTCGATTGCCAGCGGGGGGGCGATGACGTTTACGCGGCTGCCATCCGGCAGGCGGGCATCGCAGATCGGGCTCGACTCGTCCACCCGGCGGCCGACCTGGCTGACGATGCGCTGACAGATGTTCAGAAGCTGGCCATTGTCGCGAAACCGGATATTCGTCTGCTCGACCTTGCCGCCAACCTCGACATAGATGAAATCCGTTCCGTTGACCATGATATCGGCGATATCGTCGCGTGCCAGCAGAGGCTCCAGCGGGCCATAGCCCAGAACGTCGTTGCAGATCTCCTCGGTCAGTTCGGCCTGTTCCGCGCTCGACAGCACGGCGCGCTTGGCAACGAGAATCTCGTTCACCACGCCACCGACTTCGCGCCGGGCGGCTTGAAGCTCCATCTGCGCAAGTTCCGTGATGTTGATCGAATCGATCAGTGTGCCGAAAATCTCCTTTTTCAGGTCGATATATTCGGGTGGTTTCTCCGAGGGTGTGGAGCGCGCGGGCGCCTGTTGCTTCGGAGGTTGGTGCCCTTGGGTCGTCGGGCGAGGGGGCTGATCCTCCGCGCGCCGCCTTGGCGCAGGTGCAGGGGCAGGGCGCGTCACGTCGGGTAGAACCGCCGCGGTGCCACGAGCCTGATCCAGCGCCGTCCGTTTTCCAAAAGGTCGTGTCATGTGGCTCTTTTCAGATTGAATGGGCATGCCGTGGACACTCGGCGTCAGCCGAGACCGAGGAGTTTGCGGAACCGGCCGGATGTCTGGCTTTTACCGGTCAGGTCGTATGCGAGGCGCCTGAGTGATGCCTGCAACCTGCCTCGGGGCGACTGTTCGCGGATCGTGCGCCCCTCGGCCGCCGCGGTCCCGAAAGCGGCTGCATCGAAACCCATGGTCTCCCATGATTCGATGCCGATGCTTCGGGCGAATTTCTCGGGCGGGATTTCCCTGCGTCTGGCCATCCGGCACGTGTTGATCAGCAACCTTGGGGCCGCATCGTTGGGCCGCAGGGTGCGCAACCGCTGGACCAGCGCCCGCGCGTTGCGCAGATTCGGCAGATCCGGGGAGACGATGACGATCACCTCGTCCGCACTGGTCAGGACATCGCGACTGGAGGCGGTCCAGTCATGAGGGAGATCCGCCACAACATAAGGGAAGGAGCTGCGCGCGATCTCGATCAGCCGTTCGATCGCTTCCGGGGAAGGGTCGATATCGCCGAGCGGGTCGTCGAAGCCCGGCAGCACTTTCAGGAATTCTCCGCGCTGGACGATCAATCGGTCGAGAAGGGCCGCGTCGAGCTTGTCGCGTTGATCCAAGTATTTTTCAAGTCCCGATACCGGCTTGAGATCGAGGTTGACCGCAGCCGAGCCGAACCGGAAATCGAGATCGAGCAGAAGGGTGGGACTCCCTTGTTCTTCGGCGATGGTCCAGGCGACATTCTGCGCGATCGTCGATGCGCCGACGCCGCCTTTCGCACCAACAAAGGCATATAACTTGCCCGGCCTGGTGGCGGTTTCTTGAGCGAACAGCCTTTGCACGGTCGAGACGAGGACCATCGGAGAAGGCGTGCCGACAAGATATTCCGAGATGCCTCGGCTGGTCAGTTTGCGGTAGAGAGCGATGTCGTTTTCGGTACCGATCACGACCACCTTGGTGTCCGGATCGCAGACCGCCGCGAGCGCATCCAGTTCCGCAAGCAGAGCTGCGCCCCCCGTCGACACCTCCACGATCAGCAGAGAAGGGGTGCGCTTGGTCTCGAATGCGCGGCACGCGCGGGCGATGCCGCCTTCGCTTATCTCCGCGCTGACCCGGTTCAACCGGCGGTCGCCGCTGGCGCGTTCGATGGCGCTGCGTGTGGCAGAGGTCAGGCAGAACGCTGCAGCCGTCAGATGCGGCACGCGGACACTGGACAGCGGCTGACCGGCTTCGTCGCCTGCGGCTTCGCTCAACTGTATCGGATTATGCTTCATGTCGTTACTCCGGCCTTGCTGCGACCCCCCGCACGATGCGGGCCGAGATCGGCTTCAATTGATCACGACTTCCTCGACGGTGCCGCCACGGTTGATGCGGATCGTCTTGGGCGTTTCCACGACTTCCAGAGAGGGCTCGCCCGGTGCTTCGGACATCGGCCGCAAAGACAGTGACAGCGTGCCGGTCGCCTCGGCGGCGGTGACCGCTTCGGCCTGCGCTTCGGTCAGTTCCAGGGTGGCCGTCTTCCCAAGAACCGTGCCGGATTGCGAATCCTGGGTGTCTTGGGTGGTCTGGTCGATCGCCAGAACCCGGACCCCTTTCAGGATAGTGCGGCTACGAACTTCCTCGTCATCGCGGCCTCTGCTGGCGGTATGAAGGACGTCAACGCGGTCGTTCGGCAGGATGAACCCGCCGGCCGTGCTTTGAGGGGTTGCGCGAATCCCGACCGCGCGTTTTCCGGGTGTGAGCATCGCAGCGAGAAACCCGCCCGGATCTGCCGTGAGGGCCTGCTCGGCGATCGGTTCGCCGGCCGAAATGGACCGGCTGGCGTATTTGCCGAGCAGGTCCTGAAAGGCCGCAGGCCGTGTCGCGCGGTCGATGAAGCCGGCCGGCACTGCCTCTGCCGGCCACGGTTGCCAGCGGATCGCGCCATCGGTCAATTCGTCCCCGCGCTGAACATCGCGGGTCGCGACGAGAACCGCCGTCACCTCGATCGGGGGCGGGGCCTTTTGCACGTCGGCAACAGGTCGGTCGTCCGCGGTTTCCTGCGATGCGATCCAGGCCGCGCCGCCACCCGCGACGAGCGCGATAAGCAGAATGAAATATCTCAGCATTCTCGGTTCTCCGTCAGCGGTCCGCCAGTTCTCAGCCCAGAGGCAGAGCGCTCGGCCGCAAGAGCGCAACAGCGATACTCGCCGCCGCAATGGCAATTCCGTAGGGCACGCGCCCCTTGGGATCGCTCAACGCGGCGATCTGGCCGTTTTGGAAGCGGTGCGCACCGAATGCGCGGCACGCGATGAGTGCCACGGTCACGACCCCGCCTGCCATAGCAGTGAGCAGCAGCAGCGCCGGCGTCGCGGCAGCCCCGAGCCACAGCGCGGCAACTGCAAGCAGCTTCACGTCACCTCCACCCATCCAGCCCCGTGTGAACAAAACCATTCCGCCTGCGAAGGTGGCGGCAGCGGCGGCGGCGTTCGCCGCGATTTCGGCCAATGGCGGTTGCGATAGCGCGATGGCCACCGCATACCCCGCCAAGAGCCCAAGGACGAGACCGTTGGGAATCCGCATCCGCCAGGCGTCGTTGAAGGCTGCGCAGAGCAGCCCGCCGACGAACCAGACAGACATGAAATGATGGGTTGCGTCCTGCATGTTTATCGCGCTGTGGGGAAACCGCACCGTTCGGCCGCCGTTCAGCAAGCCGAAGGGCGCGGCTCCGGGCCCTGGTGAATCAGACGCCTCCGCCGGTCAGTTCGTTCGACACATCGGTGAAGATGCCGCCCAGGTCGGTTCCCAACGTGGTGAGGGCCGTGACAAGGCCCACCGCGACCAGAGCCGCGATCAGACCATACTCGATGGCGGTCGCGCCGGAATCGTCCTTCTTGATGGTTTTGAGAAGTTTCAACATCGTTTTGCTCCTTGGTGTAAGAATTCGCCGGCTGTACCGGTCTGGCGGTATGCGCTTCCTCAAAGAGCACCGACCGCTTTGGACGAATCCGTTCGCTCGTCCCGGAAGCAAGATGTCGCTGGTGCAGGTTCGGTGCTAGTTGGCGTGGTGGCTAGGCCATTCGATCAGCCCGGTCGGCCAGGGAGTCGGCTCCAGGTAAGGTCAGTTGCCTGGGGAGTCGGACTTCAACAGGCAGAGCTCGACGCGAAGATAATTCTGAATTCCGCCGTCGACCACGCTTTCGCGTTGTCGACCGGCTCGCGACCATGTTGCTGACCGCGTGCAGGGACGCGAGACTTCCGCGTCGCAATGGTACTCATCACGGGTTCGGTCCTGCGGTATTGGGTCGCCCCGGAAATTACTTCGGCATTGCCCGTAAGAGGCCGCAAACGCCGCCGCGAAACCCAAAGGTCATAACATGGTGAGAACAAGCGTGACCCAGAAAACCAATCCGAGAACCATCAGCGGCAGGAGCCACCAACCTGACAGACCATGACCGCCGACCTCTTGGGCTTCGGTCAGCAAACCATCCGGCAACTTCGGGACGCTATTTCCGTCGATGCGGTCATTCGCGTAAAGTCTGGGGGCTGGTTTCATGGAGAACACCTAGCTTTGATGCAAATTGCGTTTGCCCGGGCCTGGTTCGCGCCATGTGAGGGCGGCCAATGCTCCTACAGGCTTGGACATGGCTCGATATTTGCCGAATTGGATATGCGCGACTACCTGGCCAGGCAGCCGACCCCATGTGCCCGGGGCAGAGCGATGGAGCGCGACTATTGGCTTGGTCTTCCGGCCTGGCAAGCCGGACTGTTGAAGCAAGCGCCATTTTCCTATAGTTGTATTAGAGTGAGGATGTACCGCCTTAAGAGGAGGATCACTCGCCCTGACTGGCAGCTGCGCATACGAGCACGGTCACGTTTTGATCGCAGATGACGACGAGTTCTTTCGCGTCGCCTTGTGCGGCGTCCTGCGCGAACGCAACGAATTCAGGACCGTTATCCAGTGTCCATCGCTCGACGATGCCGTCGAGGAATTGACGAAGACCCCCGACATCAGTCTGGGGTTGTTCGATCTCAACATGGTGGGCATGGACAACTGGGTGGACCTCTCTGCACTGCGAGGGGAATTTCCGTACATGCGGTTGCTGGTGGTGTCCGCTTCGCAACGCTGCGAAGATATCCTTATGGCCTTGACCATCGGCTCGCATGGCTATGTCCACAAGGGCATGGGAGTACAGGAACTTTCACGGGCGATAGATGTCGTCTGCAATGGCGACGTCTACGTTCCGCCGTTCTTGCCTGACAAGACAGCCGGTCAAACGCACATGCACTTCAGTCCGACCGCATCGATCGCAGAAGAAGACGCGCAAGCAAGCGTCATCGTCAGGGATGCCGTGAAGGCGAAGACAGGCGATGCAGGTGCCGGAGTGGAAGACGAAAAACGGGTCGGAACCTTGCGGTGCACCCCTCGCCAGCGCGAGATCGTGAAGCTGCTGATAAAGGGCTACTCGAACAAGGCAATGGCGCGTGAGCTGGATCTGAGCGAGGGTACGATCAAATTTCACATGTCCGCCGTGTTGCGGCTTCTTGGCGTCAGCAGCCGAGTCGCGGCCGCCACCCGAGCCATGGCCTTGATCCAGCCTGAGGATGACGGGGCGACCGACCCCGAGGCGTGATAATCGGGCGAGCCGCCGACATGCATCCAGGGTAGGCAATCCGTCAGTTTCGCGGCGGCGGGCCGCGACGTGACTATTCCCGGCCCTGTGTGGATCGACCTGCGGGTTCGTATTGGCGTCGGTGCAGGACTCGACCTGCACAGGACTCACGGCATGACGTCAGTGGCGTAAGAGGAAGTCCCGCCTCAACCTGGGCAATTCAGGACATTGGTGCCGGGCTTGATCTCACCGATCAGGCGCTCGATGGGGTTCTTGGTATGCGATCGGGTCGAACCACGGCTCATTGCGTCACGCAAATGGAACCGGGGCCGCTTTCGGACGTTTCAAAACGATGGGTTCCAAGCAGTCCGCCTTTCGAACACTTCTACGGCTTTTGTTCCTCATGATCCTTCTGCCGTTCGTCGGGGCGAGCCTTGTGGCCATTTGGGTCGGCAACGAACAACTGAAATCGGAGGGAAGAGACCTGCTCCGTTCCGAAGCGGAAACGGCAATGCAGCGCTTCAACGACATCATCGACCATTCCGAAGGCTTCGTTGCACTTCTCTCGGTGTTGGACCCGGAAAGCGAGACCTGCTCGAAGGCACTTTCTGCCGTACAACCGCCTTTCACCGATGTTTATTTGGTCGTGGCTGTCGCCGACCAGGCGGGTCGGCTTGTCTGCGCCCATCCTGCTTCGGCTATCGGTATCGACATCTCGGACCGGCCCTGGTTCCTTGAGGCGACGGAGACCGGCAAACTGGCGGTAGGCGGATTTCAGGTAAGCCGGGCCAGCGGCAAACCCGACCTGGTTCTGGCGCGACCTTCGCCATTCGGACCCGGCGAGGGAACATATTATGTTGGTGCTTCCATCGATCTTGAATTCCTCAGCCAGTACATCGCCGGGAGTGGGGGCGGCGCATCCGGGGGCATCGTGATCGTTGACGAGGCGGAACGAATCCTGGCCACCACTTCGGCAAGCCTGGAGCTCGGCGCGAAATTCGCTACGCCTGATACTGAGGGTTTTTCGAGTACACAGGTCGCTGGGTCTGATCGGGACGTCTTCCTCACTCGCTTCGAAATCGGTGGGACGCAATTCAAGATACTGGCTCTCGAGCAAGAGACCGGAATTCTCACGGTGCCGGAGCGGATGGTAATTTCGCTGGTCTTCTTCGCACTCCTGCTCGGGTTGAGCGCTGCCGTCTACGGTTACAGGCGCCTTCAACGAGATGTCATAGCGCCGATCCATAATCTGAGGGAGGCGGCTACCCGTATCGCGGCGGGGGAGAGTGGAGAGGTTCCGCGAGCCCCAAACGCGCCTCTGGAATTGGGGCAAGCATTGTCAGCCTTCAACGACATGGCACGGAAACTGGAGCTTACGTCGCTGGAGCTAGACCGCGCGAGTACCATGGTGGGGCTCGGGATATGGCGGCTGCGGTCCGGAGCGGACAGTTTCTGGCTTTCAAAGAATGTGCGGGACATTCTTGGTTTCTCTGAAGAGGTGGTGCGGGTCGAGGATTTCGACGCGCGGATCTTGGAGGAGGATCTTCCGGCTGTGAAAAAGGCTCTGACTAGGGTGGTCGAGCATAATGAAACGGCTGAGGTCGAGTACCGGATCCGGAGCGGGACGGGGGACACGCGGATCTTCCGCGCACAGGCCGGCCCGATTGTCCAAGGTGACGCGCAAATGACCGGCATTGTTCAGGACATTACGGAATTGCGGAGACGCGAGGCTGCATTGGAACGCTCGCAGGGCCTTCTCCGTGTTGCTCGACGGGCTGCACGTCTTGGCGGCTGGCGGTACGACACGATCTTACGACGATTCGTCGAATTCACCGAGAATGGAGAGATACAAAGAATGTCGGCTGAGGAGGCCCTCGACAGTTTCGAGGGCGAGGACAGCGCCCGCATTCAAACAGCGTTCTGGGCCTGTGTCGCCGGCGGTGTTCCCTTCGACGAGATCGTGAAGCACAGATCGGAAAGCGGTCAGGAGCACTGGGTGCGCGTGATAGGCGAGGCGGAGCACAACGAGGCAGGTGAGGTCACGCTGGTGCACGGCGCGCTCCAAGATGTCGACGAGATGGTGCGTGCGCGAGAAACGAGCGCGGAAATGCAGGCGCTGCTCCAGGGGATCCTCGATTTTCTCGGAGACGGATTCCTGGTTCAAGATTTCGCAGGTCGGGTTCGATACATCAATTGGCGTGCACAAGTCATGTTTGGCCTGGTCGAGAAGCAAGGACTCCTTGGTCACCTGCTCAAAGAGGAAGTCGAGCCCAGTTTGGCAGCGGCACTACGCGAACTCTCTCAGAGGGTGCACGCCGAAGGCGCAAATCAGAGCCAGAGTCAGGTCGTCCGTGCGGAGGCGACCGACAAGTGGTTGGAGCTTAACGTGCACGCCACGCCAAGCGGGGTCGCTATTCATGTCCGCGACGTGACGCGAGATCGCGAGAGACAGGCGCGGCTGCGATTGCTGGAGGCTGCAATAGCGCGGCTCAACGATATGATCGTGATCACGAACGCGGATTCGATCAGCCTCCCCGACGGCCCCGAGATCGTTTTTGTCAATGATGCCTTCGTCGAAATGACAGGTTACGCGCGGAGTGAGGTGATCGGTAAGACGCCCCGGATTCTTCAAGGCGAAGCAACAGAGCGAGACCGGTTGGACAAAGTCAGGCAGGCCCTGGAGACACGGCGGCCGGTACGAACTGAACTGACGAACTATCGCAAGGACGGTTCTGTGATCACGCTGGAAATCGACATAGCCCCGATCTTGAACGAGAAAGGGAACTGCACTCATTTCGTGGCGGTTCAGCGAGACACGACCGAGCGCCGCGAGGCTGAGGAGCTTCTGCGCAATCGAGAAGAACAGTTTCGGTTAGTGAGTTTGGCAAGCAACGACGTGATCTGGGACTGGAACTTCCAGACAGGAAAGATATGGCGCAGCGACAACTACAAGGAATTTTTTGGTCCAGAACCCATAGAGCCTTACAAGATCTCGTCTTTTTTGGAACTGATCCATCCTGACGACCGGCTCCGTTTCACGAAAAGCCTCAACAAGGCACTCGACGGCGATGCCAGCGCATGGTCTCTCGAATATCGGATCGAGGCGGCTGGCGGAACCTACCGCCAGGTCATGGATCGGGGCTTCATCCTGCGTCATGAAGACGGGTCTCCGCGGCGAATGGTTGGCGCCATGTCCGACGTCACGGAAATACGCAATCTCGATGCCCAATTGCACCAGGTCCAAAAACTGGAGTCCATCGGGCAGCTAACAGGTGGGGTCGCGCATGATTTCAACAATCTGCTCACGATCATTTTGGGAAATTGCGACCTGTTGCTGGAAGAGATCGAAGATGAGGCGCTGAAAGCGCAACTTCATTCGATAAACTATGCGGCAGAACGCGGTGCCAAGCTGGCAAGCAGCCTCCTGGCTTATTCCAGACGACAGCATCTTCAGCCGCAGCCCACGAACATCGATGAAATGATCAAGGGGGCCTGGGACCTGTTTCGACAGGCTGTGCCGGAGAGAATTGCATTCGACTGCGAACTGAGCGGCAAAAACGCAGTTTCAGAGGTTGATCGAGACAAACTCCAGTCGGCGCTGCTGAACATCGTAATCAATGCAGTTGCGGCGATAGAGCGAGATGGAAAGATCGTGATCAGAACCGGTATCAAACACTCCTCGGAGATATCGGCTGCGGCTCATGAATGTCCGCCCGGCGAGTTTGTTTTCCTGGAGGTGGTCGATGACGGGTCGGGCATGAGCCCGACGGTTGCGGAACGAGCCTTCGAACCGTTCTTCACGACCAAGGAAGTGGGTGCAGGCACAGGGCTCGGTCTCAGCTCGGTCTACGGTCTCGTTCGTCAGTCTGGCGGCACTGTCGAGCTTGATACGGCGCCTGGAAAAGGCACCAGAGTGACGCTCTGTTTCCCGTTATACGATGGCCAGGTACTTGAGGACCCGGTCCGAGACAGCGTTGCACCTGCGGATCCGGCGAGCGGCGGCGGGAGACAGATCCTCATCGTCGAGGATGATCCGGATCTGCGACGCTTCGCGGTGAAGTGCCTGTCCAGCGTCGGTTACGAGGTGGACGAAGCGAGAACCGGGGACGAGGCGCTGGACATGTTCAAGAGCAACAAGCAGTTCGACCTGCTCCTGACTGACGTGGTCGTGCCCGGCAGCACGACCGGCATTGAATTGGCACGCGTGGCCCACGAGCGACAGCCCGACTTGGCGATCGTGATAATGTCGGGCTACGCTGACGATCTGCTGAAAGGGGACACCGACCTCGATGGGAACGTGGTTCGCCTGGGCAAGCCTTTCCGCGCCGCGGAACTGGTCGAGACAGTCTCTGAGGCGTTGGGAGGGTGATGTCAGATCAACTCGGCTTGTGTCGCAGGGCGGTTGCGTAGCGCCGTGGGGTGTCCCAACCCGGCTCCCTTTCCGCTATTTCAAAACGAGCCGCGAGATCATCCGCCTGGCGGTGATGCTATACGTTCGGTTCCCTCGGTTGCTTCGCAAAGTCGAGGATCGGCTGCCCGAACGGCGGACCGCAGTAGGCCATGAAGCCGTGCGATGATGGTGGCAGCGGTTCCGCACGGAATTCCAGACGTCAATCCTGCCCTTCTCGCGACCGGTTCGCAACGCTCTGGAAGCACCCCGCCACCGGTAGCAGGAGGTCCAGGAACTCAGTCCCGATGCAGATAGGCCTGAAGCGCAGGAGCGGTCTGGCGCCAGGCTGAAGCAAGCCGTTGCGCCTCGTCGGCGCCGCAAGCTTCGCCGGTTTTGAGCCGGCTCTCGATCCGAGCGAGTTCGCCCCTCACTAGCTCGGCGCCGAAAAGCGCGGCTGACCCTGCTGCATGGTGGACGTCCGCGCGCAAAGTATCGCCGGTCTCGGCCGCCGCGAGGCGCCGCACGATTTCCTCGACCGCCGCCGTCATTTCGGACAGGAACTCCCGGACCAAAACGGCTGACTTTTCGGGCCCGAGCGCGTCGATCAGCGAATCCAGATGCGCGTGTGCGAGGGGGGACGTTTCGTCTTCTGCAACCGCAAGCGCCGGTGCCGTGTCCCCTCCAAGACAGATTGCCAGTATCCTGCGCACGCCATCGCGGGAGATCGGCTTGACAAGGATGTCATCGAGCCCAGCGGCCCGGAAGCGTTCCTTGTCCGAAAGTCCTGCATGCGCGGTGAGCGCGACGATTGGCAACCGCGTGCCGCGCGCCTCTGACTGTCGAATGGCGCGGGTCGCCTCCACTCCATCGAGCACCGGCATGGAAATATCCATGAACACAATGTCGTACGCCGTGCGTCGCGCCGCCTCGACACCCTGCTCGCCGTCATGCGCTTCGTCGACGATGTGCCCGTCCTGCTCCAGCAGATCGCGCAGGACAATGCGGTTGATACGGTTGTCCTCGACGATGAGGATCTTCCGCGGAGCGATAATGGTCGGCGAGGGGCGTTTGGGCGCAGCGGTCGGAACGTCCCGCCCCGTCGCGTCGTCGGCGTCGGGCACCGGCAACGGCAGGCGCACCCGGAAGATACTGCCCTCTCCAAGCCGACTGTCTAGACTAACCGCGCCCCCCATCGCGATGGTCAGGCGCTTGACGATGGAAAGACCGAGCCCGGTTCCGCCAAATGCGCGGGAGTAGGAGGCGTCCAAGGTCACGAACTCGTCGAAGATCCGTTCGCGGTCGGCCTCGTCGATGCCGATTCCGGTGTCGCGCACCCGGAACTCGACCAATTCGCCGTCCGGAAGACGTTCGGCCTCTACGGTGATGGTGCCGTTGCGCGTGAACTTGATGGCATTTCCCACGAGGTTCAGCAGCACCTGCCGGATCCGCGTCGGATCGCCCAACGCGTAGTCCTGAATGCTCATTTCGACGCTTTCAGTCAACAGGTTGCCCCGGTGCGCGGCCACGCCGCGCTGGCTTTCGACGAGCTCGCACACAAGCGCCTTTACGGAGAAACTCTCCTGCGCGAAGTCGATCTTTCCAGCTTCGGCGCGCGAGACCTCGAGCACGGTGTCCACATGATGCAGCAACTGCTGGCCCGAGGCGCGGATGATCTCGAGATAGGCCCGATCCTTGGGGCCGCGTTCTTCGGGATCGATAAGTTCGAGCGTGCCGAGCAACCCGTTCAGGGGCGTTCGCATCTCGTGGCTCATCACCGCGATGAGGTCGGCCTTTGCTCGCTCGCCCGCCACGGCCTCGTCGCGCGCTTCAATCAGCGCCTGCTCCGCGGCCATGCGGTGAGAGATGTCACGAGCAAAGGAGACAAAGATTTCGCCAGCTTCGGACTCGGTGGTCGAGATCGAGATTTCGATCGGAAAAACCTCGCCGTTCTTCCGGCAGGCCTCCAGCTTGAGCCGACCTTTGCCGATGACGTTTGCCTTGCCGGTTTCGAGATAGCGGCTCATCCCGGCCTCGTGCGCGGTTTTCAGGTGCTCGGGTATGATGAGGTCTTGCATTCGCGACCCGATCGCTTCGTCGCGGGCGTAGCCAAAGATCTGTTCGGCTGCGCCGTTGAAGTCGATGATGCGTCCGTCTCTTCCGACAACCAGCACCGCGTCGAGCGAAGTCGCGATGATCGAAGCGAGGCGGGACCGCACAAGCCCCTCTTCCCGCGCCTGATCACGCGCGCGCTGCGCGTAGTAGAGCAGCATCGCCAGAACCAGAAGCAGCACGAGGAGAAGCACGGCGGTAAGCAGAGAGACCAGCGACAATGTTTCGGCAACGCCGAGGCGCTGGGCATCGGCGGCGCGTGCGAGGATGGTCACGCCTTCCAGCGTGATTTGCCGGACCACCGGTCGCATCGCCTCGATCTGTTGGGCAAGTTCGGACAGCGCCGCCCTCAGATCCGCGTTCGGGCTGTCGATCAGGGGAACGGCCTCTGCGAGGAAAGCGCGGGTTTGCGCAAGAGCCGCGACCGCCTCGGGTTCAGCGCGCAGCGCACTATAGAGCGGGCTGTTCGATAGCGTGCCAATCCGGCTGTAGAGGATGTCAAAGCGCTCGCGCACGTCCGACAGGTCGGCTGTGGGCTCGGCCCTGGCGGCGAAGACCGCGGCCTTCAGGGCAAGGAGTTCGACATCCGCCTGTGCCAGCGACCACTGGGTGCTGTCTGAATTGGCTGTCGCGAGGGAATCGATCTGTTCGCGAACATTGGCGCCCATCTGCGCCAGAAACACCAATACCCCAATCAGGGCCGCAACCGCCGCGGCAGCGAACATTGGCCGGCGTCTGAGAACGCCCGCAACACGGCCCGCCCGGCGCTCCACTTGCTGCGATACGTCGCTCAGGGTTGCACCTCGATCCGGTCGAGCTGCCAGATGCTGCGCGTGTAGATCAGCTCGGACTGGTAGTCGGGCGAGGAGTCGAACGGGTAGATGAGCCAGAGCGGCCCTTTCTCGCGCACGCTCATCGGTTCTCCGTTCCTCAGGTAGGCGACAAGAGGCCCGTCCGGCACCGCGTCGGTCACCGGGATCTCGACGGCATAATCGTTGATCGCAGAGGCGCGCAGGACATTGCCCTCGGCGCCGACCGCCTCGAGCAGGGCGTTCAGTGGCACGCCGACGAAGGTCTGAACCCCCTCCGTCCAGATCGTCGTGGTTTCGACTGTCACTTCCCCCAGTGTTTTGAGCAATTCGCGATCGAACTCGGCGACATTGTCGGAATTCATCTCGGTAATCGCCCCCGAGACTGTCAGGACGACGTCGTCGTTTGCAGGCTCGAGAGCGTGTACGGCGGAGGCGGCGACGACCAGAGCTGTGGCCAGAGCTGAACGGAGGACTGCGGTCATCATCATCTGTCTCCCAGGAAACTCCAAGTTTGATGCGAGCCTTATGGCATGAATTCGACGCCCGCGTCATCCGACCGAACGTATAGTCGACTATACTTTCGGATAGGCACAGTGATCCGATGCCTCGGCGGATGTTGACCTAAGGAGTTGCCCGGTCCAATCGGTGCATGATACCCCGACGTCCACGCGCGCCTGACAGGGTCAGTGTGGCCGCGCACCCAACGGACTGGAGCAGACACATGCGTATCCTGATCGCCGACGATCATGGCCTCGTCCGAGAGACGATCGCCGCCTTTCTCAAGGCAGCCGGGGATGCCGAGGTCGATACGGCCGGGTCTCTGCCCGAAGCGCTCGAGCAGGTCGCGGCGAACGGTTCTTATGATCTCGTGCTGCTCGACTACAACATGCCCGGCATGAAGGGCCTCGATGGGCTGAAGGCGATGCGGGAAGCGAATGATCGTCGGCCGGTTGCAATTCTTTCGGGTACGACGACCAGGTCACTTGCGGAGGAAGCGATCGCTGCGGGGGCGGCCGGGTTCGTGCCGAAGACGCTGGCCTCGAAATCGATGATCACAGCCGCGCGCTTCATGGCGGAGGGCGAGATCTACGCGCCGTTCGGCTTCATGCAGCAACATGACGACAAGGCGTCGGACCTGTTGACGAGTCGGGAACTCGACGTGTTGCGGGGCATCTGCCGGGGCCAGTCGAACAAGGAAATTGCGCGCGATTACAACCTTCACGAGGCGACGGTCAAGCTGCATGCCAAGACGCTCTGCCGCAAGCTCGGCGCGCGGAACCGGACCCATGCCGCGATGATTGCACGGGATCTGAATCTGGTCTGATCCTGCGCTGCCAGAGGCCGCGCGGTCAAGAGGCGCGGATCGGGCTCGGAACTATCCTTTCGTATAGCCTCACCTCTCCGACCGGGCCGCGGCTTCACCAGCTGCGCGCAAGACCGGGCGCGCTCCTTCGCTTATGCCTTGGCCGTCAACGACGAGGCCAGACATGATCACACTTCTGAACGCAGCGCCGGATACAGGCAACCAGGGCGTGAGCGCGCTCTGCCACTCGGTCGTGGCAGGGCTTGCCGAGCGCGGTGCCCGCGTCATCACCGTCGCCGATCATGGCCGAGGCCGCCGCCGAGCGACCTGGGAGCACGCAGCAGTCGACCTCGTCGGGTTGACCCACAACCGCCGCTTCTGGCGGAGGGACAGCCTGCGCACGGCCCATGCCCTTCTGAAGATGGGGCTGTCGCCTACGGCGCCCACCCGCAGCATCGGTGCCTCGAGCGCGGTACTCGACATTTCGGGCGGGGACAGCTTCACAGATCTCTATGGTGCCAAACGGTTCCGGGCGATGATCCTGACCAAACGGCTGGCTCTGGCCGCGCGGGTTCCTCTGGTGCTTCTGCCGCAGAAGCTCGGGCCGTTCCACGATGCGTCCTGCAGGATCGAGGCCGTTGACATCCTGCGCCGGGCCACTGCGGTCTGGGTTCGCGACGCCGAAAGCTACGCCTTTTTGCAAGACGCCCTGAGTAACAATTTCGATCCAGAGCGCCACAGGCTCGCGGTCGACGTTGCCGTGGCCTTGCCGGCCCGCCAGCCTGTCAACCTCGACCGCGAAACGCGGGCCTGGCTGTCGCGCGACCGCGGGTTCCCGCTGGCCGGACTGAACGTATCAGGCCTTTTGAGCAACGACCCGTCGGGTGCCGAACGCGCGTTCGGCCTGGCTGAGGCGCACCCCGCGCAGACCGAGGCGCTCGCACGGACGCTGCTGGAGGCCGATCCGGGGCTCAGGATGCTTCTGATTCCGCATGTCCACCGCCCCAGGGGTGACGCGGAAAGCGATCTCGACGCCGCGCGTGCGCTCAAGCGGCGTCTTGGCGATCTGGGAACTGAGCGGGTACGCGTCGTAAATGGGCGACCCGATGCGATGGAGCTCAAGTGGATCCTCTCCCGGCTCGACTGGTTCGCCGGGGCGCGGATGCATGCCACGATCGGCGCGTTCTCGTCCGGGGTGCCGACGCTTGGGCTGGGCTATTCCAATAAAGCCTACGGTGTCTTCGCGGAGTGCGGTATCGGTGCCGAGGTCGCCGACCTGCGCCGCCTCGATGCCCGCGCTATCGCGGAACGCGGGCTTGCCTCCTACAATGGACGTCACGCCATCCGCGCCGACCTTGCCGGGCGGACCGAGGGCCTGCGCGCCCGCGCGGCTCGCGAGATGGATGTTATCGCCCGTCAGGCTGGACTCTGAACCGATGGCTGCGCCAGCGCCCTCCGGCCGGGCCATAGCCTGGGCAGTGCCCGTACTGGCGGAAGCGGCCGCGCTCGGCCGGTCGGTGGTTTTCGCGTGGTGGCTCGGACCAGAGGAACTCGGCCGCGCGATGTTGCTCGCTTTGACGGTCCGGCTTGTCGAGATGGCGAGCGACGCGGGTGCTGACCGGCTGATCCTGCAGGCGCGCGACGGTGGGTCAGCGCGGCTCGCGGCGGAACTGCACGCCGCGTCGCTCTTGCGCGGGATGGTCGGGGCGACGGCCCTCTTTGGCCTCGCGCCACTTATGTCTTGGGCATTCGCGGACGGACCCGGCGCGACATCCTACGCGCTTCTTGCTCTCGTTCCTATCCTTCGCGGGGCGGTGAACCTTGATTTTCGCCGTTCGGAACGAGCCTTTCGATACGGTCCGATGGCCGTCGTCGAGGGCGGCGCGACATTCGCGATGGCGGGGAGCCTGTTGCCCGCTGCGGCGGTCTTCGGAGACCACCGGGCGATGCTTGCCGCGCTTGTCGCGCAGGCGGCCGGCTATCTGGCGCTGTCGCACGCGGTCGCGGCGCGTCGCTACCGTCTGCGCCTCGCTCGCGTCGCTCTGCTGCGGCTTTGGCGCTTCGGCGCGCCCTTGATCTTGAACGCGATGCTGCTTTTCGTGACCTTCTATGCCGACCGGCTGATCGTCGCCCGCGCCTACGACTGGGCCACGCTGGCGCTTTATGGTGTAACGCTTCAACTGGCGCTTTTGCCCGCGCAGATCGTCGGTCGGGCGGCGGCATCGCTGGTACTGCCGCGGCTGCGTGAGGCGCTGCGCCATGCGACACTGGCGCGCGACTGGCAGCCGATCCTTGCCAGCCATGCAATGCTGGGCGTGGGTTTCGCCGTCAGCTTCGCGCTGGTCGCACCCGGCGCCATCGCGCTTGTCTACGGCGCGGCGCTCCGGCCCGACCCGGCATTCGCCCTTGTCAGCGGTATGGCAGCCGGATTCCGTGTCCTGCGCACACCGTTTTCACAACTCGCGGTGGCTACCGGCCGGACGGGCGATCCCGCCCGCGCCAACCTGGTCCGTGGGCTGGCGCTGATGCCAGCTGCGGCCTGTGCCGCGATGGGCCTGCCGCTCGTCGCTATCGCAGCAGCCGCTGCTGCTGGTGAAGCGGGCGCGACGCTCAGGGCATGGCTGCTGGCGCGTCCGACCCTCACACATCCTATCGCCAGGGGGGCCTATGCATGAGTACCGATCCAATCACCGCGACCGTTGCGCGCAACCTCTGCACCGGCTGCGGGGCCTGTGCCGGCGCATTTCCAACCGCGATCCGCATGGTGGATGACCCGGTGAACGGCCGCCGACCACTGGTCGCGCAAACTGCCGAGGGCCGCGAAGCGGCTGAGCAGGCCGTGGGGCTTTGCGCCGGGGTTGCTACGAATTGGCGCGAACTCCAACGCAGCGACACGATCGATGCCGACTGGGGGCCGGTCATTGCTGCCTGGGAAGGGTGGGCTGCTGATCCGGAGATCCGCCACCGCGGTTCGTCGGGCGGAGCGGTGACGGCGCTGGGCCTCTTGGCGCTCGAAAGCGGTGCGGCAGACGGCGTCGCGCATGCTGCGGCACGCCGCGACGATCCGCGGCTGGCCGAGGCCGTCATCAGTCGCGACCGGGCGGGCCTTCTGCGTGGTGCCGGCTCGCGCTACGCGCAGGCGAGCCCGGCCGAGAGCCTCGGGCCGATCATGCGTGGAGATGAAAAAGTCGTCTTCGTCGGCAAGCCCTGCGACGTGGCCTCGGCGCACAAGGCAATGCGGGGCGACTCGACACTGGTCGAAAAGGTGTCGCTGACCATCGCGATCTTCTGCGCCGGCCAGCCGAACCTTGTCGCTACCGAGCGGTTGCTCGACAGGTTGGGTGTGCCCAAGGGCGCGCATTTGAGCGAGCTGCGCTATCGCGGCGACGGATGGCCTGGCCTGATGCAGGCGACCTGGTGCGACGGGAACGGGAAGGAGAGGAAAAGCGACGCGATCTCCTATGCCGAGGGATGGGGCGATATCCTGCAGTCCGAACGGCGCTGGCGCTGCCGGGTTTGCGCCGACCATACCGGCGCCTTCGCCGATATTTCGGTCGGCGACCCGTGGCATGCGCCGCCCGAGGGCGATACGGATAACGGCCGATCACTGATCGTGGCCCGGACGCCGCGCGGCAAGGCCTTCATCGAAGAGGCTCTCCGCTCAGGCGTTCTGATCGCGGAACCGCGGTCGCGGGCCGTGATCGCGCGGGCCCAGCCGAACCTGAGGGCCACTCACGGCGCCGTCTGGGGCCGCCGCGCCGCCATGCGCGGTTTTGGACTGGCAGTCCCCCGAGATGAGGGGCAGGGATTATTCCGGCTTTGGCTGCGTTTGCCCGCCAGGCAGAAACTGCAGTCGATCGCGGGTACCTGGAAGCGGGTTTGGCGCGAGCGTCTGTGGCGGCCGGTGCGGATTCCGGTGCGTACACGATGACCCTGGGCGACGCGCTGATATCGGGCCGGACAGGCAACCTCGACGCGCTGCGGCTGGTGCTGGCAGCGAGCGTGATCGTCAGCCATGCCTGGCCCCTGGCGCTAGGGCCAGGGACGCCGGAGCCACTCGAAGCGCTTACGGGGCATTCGCTTGGCGGATGGGCGGTGGCGATGTTCTTTTGCCTGTCGGGTCTTCTGGTTGCGGCAAGCGCCGAGCAGCGCGCCACTGGTGCCTTCTGGATGGCGCGTGCGCGACGGATCTTTCCGGGTCTCGCGGTGGCGCTGCTTGTGACGCTCGCACTGGCCTTCGCATCCGGCTCGACCGCGGGGACGGGCGAGGCCGCCGCGTGGTTTGTCCGGGCGTTGACGCTCTTGTCGATCGAGCACCGGCTATCAGGTGCCTTCTCCGCGGTGCCGATTGCCGGGATCGTCAACGGCCCGCTCTGGAGCCTGTTTCACGAGATTGCGGCCTATGTTGTGTGCTGGCTGTTTGTCACCGCCGGCCTTGCCCGGTCGCGGACCCTCGTAGCGGCGCTTGCGGCGACGGCTGGGCTCGCGGCCTTGACCGCCGACCAACTGCCGGGACGTCTCGAGACCTTCGCACCTCTGTTCTCCGCATTCACGTTGGGTATGGCGGCCCATGCCTTCCGCAACGCCTTGCCGATGCGCCCCGTTGTCGGTCTCGTTCTCTTGCCGCTCGGCGCGATCGCCCCGTGGCCCGTCGCGGTCGCTGCGGTGGCCTATGCAAGCATCGCCTTCGCGCTGCGGGTTGTCGTCCTGCGTCTTGGTGGCGACTACTCCTTCGGCCTTTACATTTACGGTTGGCCAGTGGCGCAGACCATCGTGCAGGCCTTCCCCGACATCTCCCCCGAGACATTGGCACTGGCAAGCCTTGTCGCCGCTGTGCCCTTCGCGGTGGCGAGTTGGCATCTCGCGGAAGCACCGTCCCTGACCCGTCGCCGGGCGGTGGGCTGAGCGATGGCCGCCGCTGCCACCAACTCGCGCCGTATTTTCGGCGTGCCCGCAGCAGTCGCGATATTCTTCGTCGCGATGATGCTGCCGACGGCGGTGTCTGTGAACTTGGGCGGGCTGAGGCTCTCGGCCTACCGCGTGGTTCTGATCGTGATGATCCTGCCCATGCTGGTGCAACTGCTTTCGGGCAGGAAGGGCCGTGTCCACATTTTCGACCTTCTGGTCGTCGCCCATTGCGGGTGGGCGGTTCTGGCGCTGATCAACTGGGGTGGGCTGGCGCAGGGGATCGAATCCGGCGGTATCTACGTGGTCGAGTTTGCCGGAGCATACCTGCTTGGCCGGCTTTACATCCGCTCCTACGCCGACTTCGCTGCGGTCGCTCGTGCATATGTCGTCCTCGTGGTCGCAACACTGGTCTTCACGGTTCCAGAGGCGCTGACCGGCATACACATCCTGCATGACGGCATCTCGGGCGCCATGGGCGGGCCGCTGGCGCCCTTCATAGAGCCGCGCATGGGGCTCGAGCGAACCTTCGGTCCCTTCGACCACCCTATCCTCTACGGCGTGTTCTCGGCCTCGGCATTCTCGCTGGCATATTTCGTGGTGGCCGAGCGGCGGCTGCTGAACCCAAGGGGCATGGCGCAGGTAGCCGGCGTCGTTCTGGCAACCTTCATGTCGGCCTCGGGTGGACCCTACGTCGTCCTGATGATGCAGGGCTTTGTCGCGGGCTGGGAGCGGGTTCTGGGGAAGGTAAAAGGACGCTGGGCGGCGCTCTTCACGCTATTCGGGCTGACATACCTGGCGATCGACCTGTTCTCGACGAAGACCCCGTTCCACGTTTTCGTGAACTACTTCACCTTCTCGAAGCAGTCCGCTTACAACCGCATCCTCATCTTCGAATACGGCACAGCGGAAGTCGCGCGGCATCCGATATTCGGGATAGGCCTCGGCGACTGGGAGCGGCCGGTCTGGATGTCGGACAGCATGGACAATTTCTGGCTGGTGACGGCAGTGCGTTATGGCGTTCCGGCGCTCCTTCTGCTTTTGGGCCTCCTGCTGGGCCTCGTCTACACCGCCGGGCGGCGCAGGGACCTCCCGGTGGAATGGCGCCGGGCGCGCCACGCATGGGCTTTTACACTGTTCGGCATCGCGGTGGCGGCGGCCACCGTGCACCTTTGGAACGCGCTTTTCGTGCTCTTCCTGTTTCTCATCGGCGCGGGCGCCTGGCTTCTCGACGCGCGGCCCGACGAGGTTCGGCGCCAAACGCCGAAACCCGTCCCTCGCCCGACATTTCGACCCGCCCGCCTTTTCTGACACAGTGCCTCAACGGAGACGCCCATGGACCTGTCGATCGTGATCGTGAACTGGAACACGCGTGAACTGCTTCAAGACTGCCTGGCTTCCGTCTTCCGCGGACTGGGGGGGCTTGCCACAGAGGTTCTTGTGGTCGACAACGCCTCTGACGACGGGTCTTCCGGCATGGTCCGACTGGAGTTTCCGCGTGCGCAGCTTGTCGAGAATGACAGGAACCTGGGTTTCGCGGCAGGTAACAATGTCGCGCTCCGGCGAGCCTCGGGGCGGTACGTCTTGCTGCTGAACACTGACACGCTGGTTCACGGCGACGTTCTGAGCGAAGCGGTTCGCTGGCTCGACGCTCACCCGGACGTGGGCATCATGGGTCCTCGGATCCTGAATGCGGATGGCAGCGTACAACCGTCCTGCAGCGCGTTCCCCTCCCTGCGGCACCTGGCCATGCAGACGCTGGGCTTGACGCGGATCCCGCTGCTCGATGGCTACCGCATGACGGGCTGGGACCGTGCAGACGAACGCCCGGTCGAGGTGATCTCGGGAGCGGCCATGTTCGTGCGTCGCGCGGCGATGGATGAGGTGGGTCTTCTGGACGAGGCGTTCTTCTTCTATGGCGAAGAAACCGACTGGTGCCACCGTTTCGCGCGGGCGGGCTGGCGGTTGGTGTTTGCGCCCATCCCCGAGATCACTCATTTTGGCGGTGGCGCGGCGGGCAAGCTCAACCACCGCCGCGATGTCATGATGACGCAAGGCACGACACGATTACACCGAAAGCACGGCGGGCGGCTGGCCGGGATCACCTGCTTCGCGATCCTTACCGCGCACAACGCTTCGCGGGCCGTCTTCTGGTCTGTACTGAGCCTCGGGCGCAAACCCGCTGCGGTGGCGCGAGCGCGACATTTCCGGGCGGTCGTTGCCGACTTGCCGCAGGCGTGGCCCGTCGGGTCCGAATCTTCGGCGCGGTCATGAAGGTTCTTCTGATCGCCCCCAATGTCGACGCGACGGATGTCGGCGAAGCGCTGATGGCATTCAAATGGGCCGAGGCCCTGTCTGCGGTGGTCGACCTGACCGTGCTGACATTCCAGCGCCCGGGACGCCCGAACGTAGCTGCTCAGTTGCCGGGCGCGCGTGTCGTCACGTGGCCTGAACCTGCATGGGCGATGGGTCACGAGCGATTGAACGCAATGCTCAAACCGGCCTGGCCGGTCTTCGCCCGAAGGGTGCGCCAATGGCTGGCCACAGCGCTTGAGCACGGAGAGCGTTTCGATGTGACACACCAGCTCATGCCGCAGGCAGCGCGCTACGCATCGCCGCTTCGTCATTTCGACGTTCCTTACATCATAGGACCGCTGGGCGGCGCACTGGGCACGCCCGAGGCGTTCCGCTCAGAGGCGGCGGGTGCTCCGCTTTTCACGCGTCTTCGGGCGCTCGACGCGGTGCGGTTCCGCCACGACCCTTGGCTGCGCGCGACCTATGCGAACGCTTCGTGCGTCCTTGGAGTCGCGCCTTACGTTCGCGACATCCTGCGCGACGTTCCGCTGCGACGGTTCGAGCCGGTACTGGAACTCGGGATCGACGACGTTGCACCGCCGAGCGTCCGGCAGGCGAAGCCGGGGCAGCTACGCGTTCTTCACGTCGGACGCGCGGTGCGCACCAAGGGCCTTCGCGACGTGGTCCGGGCGCTCGCTCATCTTCGCGATCTGCCCGGCGTGAGGCTGACGAGTGCAGGCGCGGGCGAGGAACTGGACATTTGCCGGGCCGAGGCCGAACGGCTCGGCGTTGCCGACCGTGTGAACTTCCTCGGACGGATCCCACGGGAGGAGGTCGAAGCCCTTTATGCCAGCCACGACGTTTTCTGCTTCCCCTCGTTCCGGGAACCCGCCGGCGGGGTTCTCTACGAGGCGATGCGTAACGGTCTTCCAGTAATCACCGCGGACAGGGGCGGACCTGGGTGGATCGTCGATGCCTCCTCGGGGATACGACTGCGCGTCACCGACCCGATGACCTATGCCGGGGCGATCGCCGATGCCCTGCGTCATCTGGCCGAGACCCCGGACCTGGCGTCGCGGCTTGGTGCTGGAGCTCGGGACAAGGTTCTCCGAGAGGGGCTGTGGTCGGTCAAGGCTCGCGCGATGGCCGATCTCTATCGGGATGTCGCGCCTCGCCGGAATGCCGATCAGACTATCCGAATGGATAGCGCCGACTGTTCGTAATCGCCCCTCTTTTCACTTTTTGCGCAGTAACATCAGATAGTTGGGGTGGGTATCCAAGGTCCGAAAGTTGGACTCAATTCTTGGATAAGCCACATGACCAGCCCCAAGCACACCAGGCCCGTCGTTCTCGCCGTATCTTCAGGCGGGGGCCACTGGGTCCAGATGCAGCGGCTTGCCCCCGCGTTTTCGGGTGCCGAGCTTCACTATGCCACCACTGACCCGACCGTTTCGGGGCAGGCAGGGGGACACCGAACGCACGTCTTCCTTGATGCCAACAAGGATACCCCCCTCCGTCTGGTAATCTGCGCCTTGCAACTGGTCTGGATCGTCTTGCGCGTTCGCCCCGACGTCGTCGTGTCCACGGGCGCGGCGGGTGGTTTCCTTGCCATCCGAATTGCCCGGCTGATCGGAGCGAGGTCGATGTTCATCGATTCCATCGCCAACGTCCGTGAACTGTCGATCTCCGCGCGGTTGGCGCTCGGTGTCGCCGACCGCGTCCTCTCGCAATGGCCGCGCGTCGCCGAACTGTCCGGTGCCGAGTACCGCGGCGCAATCCTCTGACCCCCAAACTTGTTTCTGCAGGAGGCAACCATGATCTTTGCGACCGTGGGCACGCAGTTGCCCTTCGACCGTTTGCTCCTTGGACTCGAAAGCTGGGCCGAACGCAACCCGGGCGTACCGGTACTGGCCCAGACCGGCGCGACCTCCCGGCGCTTTCGGCATATTGAGACTGTACCCCAGCTTGGCCAATCCGAGTTCCGCGCGTGCTTTGACGCGGCGCGGCTGGTCGTGGCCCATGCCGGCATGGGCACGATCCTGTCGGCGGCCGAGGTCGGAAAGCCGCTGATCCTGATGCCGCGCCGCGCCAGATTCGACGAACATCGAAACGACCACCAGCAGGATACCGCCTGCGAAATGGCGCGCCTGTCGAACGTGACTGTCGTCGAGGATGGCGAGGCGCTGCATTCGGCGCTCGATCTTGCCGCGGCGCGCGGGTTCGAGACACCGCACCAGGCCGGCATGCGCGGCAGCTCATCGCTCGAACCGCTGCTCGACGTCATTCGCGACTTTGTCTGGAGCGACACCGCCGCGCAGGGCGTTCCGGCCCGCGCCATTCCGGAGACTGCCACGTGACCCGCGCAACGATTCTCATCCCGGCGCACGACGAAGCGGCGGTCATCGGGCGGACGCTCTGGTACCTCTCGCGGGGCCTGTCGTTCGACCACGTCCGCGTGATCGTGATCGCCAATGGCTGCTCGGACGCGACTGTGGCCCGGGCCCGCGCAGCGCTGCCCATGGCCAAGGTGATCGAGACCGATCGCCGCGGCAAGTGCCACGCCTTGAACTTGGGCTACCGCGCCGCCGAACCGGGCGGACCAGTCGTCTGCATGGACGCCGACCTGGACGTGACGGCCGAGGCCGTCGCCGCGCTGATCAGCGCGGTTGCGGCCCCCGGCTGCATGGCGGCTTGCGGGCAGATGGACGTCCTGACTGCCGAGGCTGCGCCCGCCGTGCGTCTCTTCTACAGAGGATGGCGGACCAATCCATACTTTGCGCGCGGAAAGTTCGGCGGCGTCTTCGCGCTTTCGCCCGAGGGTGCCGCGCGGGTCTTCCCTCTCCCCGAGATTACTGCGGACGACGAGTTCGTGCGCCGCAGCTTCGCGCCGCAGGAGATAGCATTCGTACCCGGTTGCCGGTTCGTCGCCCGCGCCCCCGCCACGTTCGCGAGCCTCCTGCGGGTTCGCCGGCGCAGTCTGCGCGGCGCGCGCGAGGTGGCAAGGATGGGCAAGGCAAGCCCTGAGCGCGGCAGCGCCGTCCGGATGATGGCCCGCGGCGTCATCTCGCCTGCCGATGCCTTGCCCATCGGGTTCTTCGTCCTGGTCATGGCCTGGGTCAGACTGCGCCTCGCGCTGGAGCGCTCGACCTCTGCTCGGCGGTGGGAACGCGACCTGACCAGCCGGATGCCTGGGTGATCCGATGACATCCGCCGCTGCCGCCATCCCCGTACTTCCCGAAGAAACAGTCGAGCTTCAGCCCGCTCCCGCGACAGAGGCGCCGGAGCCGAACCCCATTGCGGCGCTGGTCCGTGCCATGAGGGGGCGCTGGAAGATGGCCCTTGGAGGCGCGATGCTCCTCGGCCCCGCGCTGGCCGTGGGCGGCTATCTCGCCGGTGTCCAGCTTTATGAGTCGCAGGCAATCCTGCGTGTCTTTCCACAGGAATCGAACATCCTTTACGCCACGGGCGACGGGTCGGTCCTCAAGACCTTCGACAGTTTCGTGAAGGCCGAGACCAGTTACGTCGCATCGCATCCGGTCATGGAGCGCGCCCGTGACGACCTTGTCGTGACGCGCCCAGACATTGCGAAGGATCTGAAGGTGAAGGATCTGACCGGATCGATCGAGATCCGACGGTCGGACAGCCTGATCGTGTTGAAGACCAAAAGCAAGGACGCGGCTTTCGCCGCGCAGAAACTAGACGCGGTGGTCGCCGCCTATCTCGCGCTCAAGACCGAAGCCGAGAGCGCCCGTTCGGCGGTCCGGCTGGACGAACTCCACGAACGCGAGTCGGAACTGGTCGCGCGCCTCAGGGGGCTGCGGGCAGATCAACTCGACGTCGGCGGCGAGTTCGGTATGAGCGCGATCGCAAAGGCGCATGTCGAGAAGATCGCGCAGATCGATGCCCTGGCGGCGCGCAAGTCCGAGGTTGCGGCGACCCTCGCCACGCTCGAGGCGCGGACAGGCGTGACATCGGCGGACACTTCGGACCAGGAGATCATGCGCGCGACGCTTCTCGACCGTGCCATGGCCGATCTCAACTTCGAGCGCGCCAAATTGTTGAGCGAGCTTGCAGGACTTCGCGCCGGCTACAGCGGTCAGACCAACGCGCGCTTCGAACTCAAGGAAAAAGCTAAGCTCGACGAGATCGAGGTGATCGAAACAGCGCTGGCCGATCGGCGCGAACAGATCCGCGTCCTTGGCCAGACCGGCGCGCTGACAAACGCGACCGCCGAGGGCGACGACGACAGCGCGGCCGAGATCCGCTCGCTCTACGACAAGCTCGCGGGCCAGCTCGACCTTGCACGGCAGGAAGCGCGCGACTTGAACCGTCGCCGGATCGAGCTTGATCGGATCGAGCGGGAAATCGGCGAAGCGCAGGATCTTCTTGAAGAAACCCGGCGTGCTCTAGAGGTGATCCGCCTTGAAACCGGCCGGGCCCTTCCTGGGTACGCGGTCCTCATGTCGCCGCCTTCCGAACCGGTCGATCCCGCCGACGACAGCCGGAAGCTTCTCGCAGCGGCTGGTCTTGTCGTAGGTGGCGGGCTGGCCTTCGTGGTTGCCCTCGGGCTCGGACTCTTTGAGCGCCGGATCAGGTTCGCCGAGACGCTTGCACCCTACCAACACCGGCTACCGGTCCTGCAAGTCTCAGCGGCGCCCGATTCCGACCCGCATGCTGCCGACCGCCTACGCAACGAGTTGCAACTTCAGCCCCTCAAGCGACCGCGGCTGGTCGGCAAGGCGCCGGTGATCGCCGTGGTCCGCGCAGGCAGCGGCGAGACCTCCGAGCTCGCCCTCGCGTTGGCCGAGAGCTTTGCCCGGGCCCGCATGAAGACTTTGTTTGTCGAGGCCGACATCGGCACCGCACCTGGCGCCGATGCTGACGCCGGGTGGCGCGAACTCCTGGAGGGTGCCGCCGTCGAGCCTGCGGCGGTCTCCGGAGCCCGTGGCCTTTGGACGCTCTCGGCTGGCGCCACCGAGCGGCTCGACGACCGTGCTGTCTCGGCACCGATGGTGCGCGAGGGCCTGCGCCGTGTCGGTCGATCGTTCGACGTGGTCATCGTTTCGGCGGGAAGCCTCAGTGATCGGTTGTCCTGCCAGTTCATCCTTTCGGCATCCGAGGTCGGCGTTCTCGCACTGCGGCCCTCGGACCGGAAATCCACCGTACTGTCGCACCTCGACCGCCTCCATGGCTTGCCGCTGGACGGCAGCGTGGCGGCGATGCGTGCGGCCTTGCCCGGGGATCCGTGGCTCGCCGTCCGGACCTGACTCCCCCCCTCATCGGAGACATACGACATGACCATGACGACTCTTGGCTCTACGCGGAGCGCCCATGCACCGGCCCGTCCGGGGGGCAAACGCGTCCTTGACCTCCTGCTGACGTCTGCACTTCTGTTGGCGACCTGGCCGCTCTTCGCCCTGATCGCGTTGGCGGTGACGTCAAGTTCGCCCGGTCCGGTGTTCTTCATACAGACCCGCGTCGGTCGGAACGGATCCACCTTTGGCATGATCAAGTTCCGTTCGATGTACGCTGATGCCGAGGCCCGGCGAGCCGAAGTGGCGGCGCTGAGCGACCGCGAGGGACTCTGTCTCAAGCTTCGTCAGGATCCCAGGATCACGCCTGTCGGACGGGTGCTCCGCCGCTGGTCGCTCGATGAACTGCCGCAGCTATTCAACGTCCTGGTGGGGGACATGTCGCTGGTCGGGCCGCGCCCCGCACTTGTCGAGGAAGTCGCAGCCTATCCCGACCACGCGCACCTGCGGCATCGCGTTCTGCCGGGCCTCACTGGTTTCTGGCAGGTCGCGGGACGCGCGGAAATCGGTTTCGAGGAAATGATCGATCTGGACCTCGAATATGTGCGCCGCGCGTCGGTAAGCACGGACCTTCTGGTTCTTTTGAAGACGGTCGGCGTCGTACTGACGGGGCGGGGCGCCTACTAGGCATCCGCCCCCCAGCATATCGTACGAGAAGGGCGGTTTCATTCAGGGCTGGGACTCGGCGTCAGTGATCGAGGAGGCCAAAAACTGCTCGGGGCTGCAAAAGGGATCGAGGAGCAGGCACGCACGGCGAGCCGACGATCTTTATCGGCGGCCGGATCCGGCATCCAGTCGATGCAAGATCCCCGAAAATGCACCTTGGCTGGCGAAGCTCGAGCGCAAGATCAACATGCTTCGGAACGGAACACTCGACGATGAGGTCGACAGCCTCTGGTAGGTCCTCACTTGAACGAGCCAGCTCTGGCAGGATGCCACCTGTACAACCGATGACTGGTATTCGGCAATGCGAAGTCCTTCGACACCCTTTGCGCTGGTCTGGCGACAGCAATCTGCCAACCCGGTCCCACCATATTCTAAATTATTTATTTCCTTGAGGGAATCTAATGTTTGACCTAGAGTAAACTTCTATTCGCTGTCAGTAGCAGGTGTTTTCCGTACTTGCCCTTATCGCGTCCGGGGTTCCAACGCTTTGAAAAGTCGCACAACTTTTGGTTGCTTTCGGGGTGAGCTGAGCCTTTAGCTCCACAGGGAAATCCTGTCACTGTCATCAGAGTCGCAGGGAGACTTTCGATGGCTTATCCTTTCACGTCGCGCCATGATCGCCGGAACAAACTTGCGTCCTCGCCTTGGCAAAAAGCGTTTTCGTGGTTCTCCACTGATCACCCCGCCAGCTTCCGCAAGACCCGCCGTCGCAAGCCGTCGGGCGGGCTTGACGGACTCAGGATGGAGGCCATCGAGCCGCGATTCCTCTTGTCGGCCGATCCCGCACCGTTCCTTGTCGACATGGATGGCTCCGAGGGAATCGACTTTGCCCTGCGCTACGACTCGCTGACACAATCGTTGCAGCTATATGATGCCGAGGCGAACGCACCCGTGATCCAGCGGATGGTGAGCGAGATTTCCTACGTCAAGGTCACGGGCAGCGCGTTCGACGACAATCTCACGCTCGATTTCAGTGACGGTTTCGTTTCTCCGGTGGAAATCGAGTTCGATGGTTCCGGCGGCGACGACACGATCACCATTTCCGGTGCCACGCTCGACACGGTTTCCTTGACCGTGACGGGCGAGGGGGCCGGATCCCTTGCGATGGACCAGGGTGAAACCCAGGTCGTTGTAGACCTGACCGGGGTGGAAGCCGTGGAGGACAGGACTGCGGCCACCGACAAGCTCTATTCCGACGCCACGGGGATCGGCCAGACGCTGAGGATACAGGACCATGATTCGGCACAAGACGGTGTCGGTGCGATCGTGGCCGACGCAATGATCGATTACCGCTTCACCGCCCCGACCGGTCTGGTGATGGTCGAGGGCGGTGCAGGCGACGACTTGCTCGAGGTAGGCGCGGTGGATGATGGGCTGGTGGGCCGCGTGCTGATGTCGGGTGGCGCAGGCAGCGATACCGTGACCGGCCCACCGCAGGACACCACATGGTCCCTGACCGGCGCGGGCGCCGGCGAAGTTGCGGGCGTGTCCTTCGTCGAGGTCGAGAACCTTTTGGGTCAGACCGACAACGAGGACACGTTCGTCGTTTCCGAGGATGGGATTCTGGCTGGCGTTCTGGATGGCGGCGCGGGCGGCTTCGATACGCTGGTGCTGGAGGGTGGCAGTTTCGACAGTGTCGAGTACGTGGCCTTCGACCTGCATTCCGGGACGATCGACCGCGATGGCGTGGTGCTTCAATATGCCGGGCTGGAGCCGATCAACGACAATTCGGACGCGACCGACCGCGTGATCGACCTGTCGGCTTATTCCGACACCGCCGAGATCACCCAGGATGGCAGCGGCCTGCACATCACGCCGCAGGCCCCCGTCGACAGCGACCTCCTCGACGCCGTGTTCCTGGCCGCCGGTAACAACCTGACCTTCGAGACGGTCAATATCGCCTCCCTTCCGACGAATTCGCTGACCATAAACCTCGGGTCGAGCCACGATCTGCCGCCCGGTTTCGACGCGCCGGTGCCATTCCTGTCGCGCGATCAGGTCACCTTCACGGGTGCCGTGAACCTTGCTGGCGTGGACCTGGTCATCGAGGGCCAGGACGACAAGGACGTGGTCAATATCGAGGGGGCGCTGACAGTCGACGACCTGACCGTGAATGCCGAGATCATCAACGTCTCGGGCAGCGTCACCGCGACCGGCAACGTGATCCTGAATGCCGATGCCGAGGATGACGGGGTCATCGTCGATGGCGACTCTCCCTCGTTCCTCCAGGGTATCGGGCTCGAAGGGTTCTTTGCCGCCGTGACCGAAGCCAAGGTCGAGGTGTTCGGTGCGATCACCGCGGCGGGCGAGCTGACGATGACCGCAGATGGCGTAATCAACATCGCCGCCAGCCCGGGCGATCTGGCGGGTGCCGGCGTGCTTGACCTGACAGGTGTCGTGGTCTTCCCCGATGTGGGCGTTTTGCTTTCGGGGGCACAGCTTTCCGCGGCCACGATCACGGGGACGTCCACTGTCGATGTGGACATCGCGATCACGGACAATGCGGATGCCTCCGACGATTCCAACAGTGCTGATGCCGCGGTTTCCGTGGTCGTCGTCTATGGCGAAAGCGCGGTATCGGTCACTGGCGACAGTGCGATTTCCGCGTCTGCCGGGGCGGTCACGCTTGGGGCGGCGACGCAACTCGACGTTGACGCCAAGGCTGACGGATCCACAGATGCGGGCGCCAAGGGTGCCACGCTGGCAGTATCGACAATCGGGATCACCACCGCACTGACCGTCGCTGATAGCGCCGCCATCACGGCCACCGGCGGCGATCTGGGTCTTGGTGCCACC
Source organism: uncultured Paracoccaceae bacterium (assembly GCA_947500005.1). Classification (GTDB taxonomy): domain Bacteria; phylum Pseudomonadota; class Alphaproteobacteria; order Rhodobacterales; family Rhodobacteraceae; genus Lutimaribacter_A. The sequence continues at coordinate 80,071 of CANMQJ010000005.1, forward strand.
CTGGCTTCGAACGTTTCTGTCCAGGCGATTTCGACGGCCGATGGTGCCACCGATTCCGGTAGTGACAGCAACGCCTCCGAGCAGCGGCTGGACGACCCGAACGCGGATGGCAATCAAGCCGACCAGGCAACGGCCAATGGCGGAAGCGTCAGCTTCGCAGGCGCGGTGGTGGTGTCGGATTACCGGCCGGTCACCTCTGCCGAGATCTCGACAAGCGGAACCCTGGCAACGGATCAGGCGCTGACGCTGACCGCGATGAGCACCGACTCGGTGCTGGCCAAGGCCGATGCTTCGACCACGAGCTCGACCACCGGTGTCGGCGTGGCGGTGGGCTTTGGCATGGTCGATCCGACCTTGATGGCCCGTGTCATGGGCGGAAACTTCAACGCGCCGGGCGGCATCACCGTCACCGCGCAGATGGACGGCGGCAATACCTTCACGGTCGAAACGGTTTCCGGCGCCGGAGCGGGAGCCCAGACAGGAGTTGCCGGTTCGCTGGCCATCCATGTGGGAATGGCCGACGTGACGGCCAGCGTCGGCGACACCATCGCACTGAACGGTGCCGACCTGAGCGTCAACGCGATTTCCGAATCCAGGACCGTCACAAGGGCGCTGCCGAACGAGGACACCACGACGGGTGAATCGCTGAGCATCGGGGCATCTTTTGCGCTGTCGATCCTGGATTATCAGACCCGTGCGGCAGTAGAAGCCGATGCCGACATCACTGGCGGCGATGCCTTCACCCTGACGGCGACCGGCACGCACGAGGCCGAGACGATGGCCAAGGGGGCGGCCGCTGGCGCTTCGGGCGCGACGGTTGCGACCCCGGTCGCGGCGACCACGCTGCTTTACAGCGACACGCTGGCCGAGATCGGCGCCGGCGCCGGCGCGCTGAGTTTTGCCGGCGATATCGGCCTCAACGCCACCCACGAGAGTGCCGCGATCACCACGGGCGAGGGCGATGCGGAAGGTGGCAGCACCGCGCTCGGCATCAGCTTCGGCCTGACCTATGACGAACAGGGCGGCATGGTCAAACTGCTGCGCGACCTGACCTCGACCGGCGGGGCGATTGCCCTTGCTTCGAGCGGGACTATACGGTCGCGCACAGACGCGGCCGCCTCGGCCGCCGGGGCCGAAGCGGATGACGGATCGAACCCCGAGGGGGTCAACGATACCAGCAGCGCGCAGGCGGCGGATGCGGAAACCCAAGCCGAGAACCGCACAGGCCAGTCGCGCAATACCGTGGAAACGCCCGACGCCTCGGGCGGGGGCGGGCAATCCATGTCCGTGGCCGCGGCCATCGCGATTACCCTGCAGGATGTCTCGACCGAGACCGTGCTGGCCGACGGGATCTCGGTTTCGGCCGATCGGGCGGTGACCCTTCGGGCCCTGTCGAACATGGACAGCCTGGCTGATGCGGATGGCAGTGCGAATGCTGGTGGCACGACCGTCGGCGCCGCCGCCGGCCTTACCGTCGCCAAGGTGCACACCGCCGCGTCGACCGGCGACAGCACCATTACCGGAGACGGCATCACTATCGAGGCCGGCAAGACCAGCCGCGAGATGGATTTGACCGCATCCAGCGCGCCCACAGTGGATACGTCGGAGAACACGCTGTTTCTGGGTGAGGATCACGGGCTCTCGACCGGGGATGAAGTCACCTATTCCAACGGTGGAAACGGGGCGACGGACATCGGCGGACTGACCGACGGCGACACCTATTTCGTCGTGAAGGGTGAGGATGGCCGCATCAAACTGGCGGCAAGCCAGGCCGATGCCGAGGCCGAACCACCGGTGATCGTCAGCCTGACCTCGCAGGGTTCGGGTGACGAGCACACGCTGACCAAAAGCGGCGAGGATGCGATCACCTTCGATCCCGACGCGGATGTCTTCGCGCTGGACAGCGACGGCAAGGACAGTCTGCGGACCGGCGACCGCTTCGTCTATGGCAATGGCGGTGGCACCGATATCGGCGGGTTGTCCGACGGAACGACCTATTTCGCGATCATCGACGCCGATGGCGATCTCAAGCTCGCCGAGAGCCGCGCGCAGGCCTTCGAGGGCGAGGCGATCGAGATCACCGGCGCCGGAGCCGGCACCGGCCATACCCTGACCGAGACCGAAAGCCGGGCCGCGGCAGATGCGACCTCTGGCGCGTCGGGCGGGGATCTCGGCGTTGCCGGCTCGCTGGCGATCAACGTGTTCGAAGTCACTACCATGGCCGAGTTGAGCAGCGAGGCCGAGGCCATCCTGCAAGATGGCGGCGACGGGGACAGCGACGTGGGCGCGTTGACCATTTCCGCCACCGCCGAGACCATGGCTGGCGTGCAGGCGGATGCCGCGCAGGAAGAGGGTGCGGGAACCGGTGTGGGCTTTTCCTTCGGGTTCAACATCACGGACCATCACACGACCGCGCAGATCGCGGGTGGTGCTGACTTGGGCGGCGCGGTCGAGGATGTAACGCTTGCCGCGACCGGCAATTACGGGATGCGCACCGATGTCGTGGGCGGAGCCGAGACGACCGGTGGGGCGGGCGTCGCCCCCGTGCTGGCATTCGGTATCGCGATGAACGACACCGGCGTTTCCGTCGCCGCCGATGCCAATGGCGATCCGTTGACACTGGGCGGCGACCTGGGTGCGACGGCGACACATCTGGCCGATACCGTGACAACCGCCAAAGGCGAGGCCGAAGGCACCGATGCGGCCGTGGGCCTTTCGTTTGGCATGACCTATGCCGACGACAATGTTTTCGCGGGAATTCTGCGCGATCTGACCGCGGGCGGGGGTGTCACGCTTGTTGCGCAGGGGGCCGCTGCCAGCCGGACCGAAGCTGCGTCCTCGGCGACCGGCGCGAATGGCGCCACGGGTTCGGGCGGCAACGAGGCTACCACGAACGACACAACCGCCAGCCAGGCAACCGAAGCGCGAGATCAGACCCAGGCGCGAACCACGGCCGGGGCCACGCCCAATGGCGCAACGCAGGGGCAAAGCCAGGCCGACGCCTCGACGCAGAGCAGCGGATCGCTGACAGCGGCGGCCGGCATCGGCCTCAACATCGGTGACTTCGACGCGACCGCGCAGCTTGATGGGGATATCGCGGTAACGGCAGCCGGGGCCGTCGAGGTGACGGCGCGCGGGAACATGGATGCCTCTGCAAAGGCTACCGGAGAGGCGAACAAGGGCGCCAACACAATCGGCGTCGCCGTGGCGCTGAACGTGGCCTTTGCTGACATTACAGCCCGTGTGGACGATGCCGGAACGGTCGGCGCGCCCACAGTAACGGCCAACGGGCTGAGCGTTCAGTCGCTGATGTACGACAGTGACGGGGACGAGACGCACAGCTTTTCGGCCGAGGCGGTCTCGGGTGCCAGTGACGCCGACAGCCTTGGCCTTGCAGGCTCCTTCGCACTGAACCTGCCGTTCATCAAAACCAACGCGGCAATCGGTGAGGCAGCGACGGTCACGATGACCGGGGACGGTGATGTGGTGGTAAGGGCGGACTCTGTCACCGACGCCAGCGCCAAGGCGACAGCGGCGCAGGCCAAGGGGGACGGCGGCGGAGCGGACAGCACGGGTGTTGGCGCTTCCATCGCCATCCACGTGACCGAGATGACCACGCGTGCCGCGGTCGAAGGCGGCGCCGCAGTCACCGGAGCCGGAGATCTGACCATCGAGGCCGCCGGCACTCATGACATGGCGACCGAGGTGGTAGGCGGCGCCGAGGGCGGAACGGCGGTAACGCCGGTCCTGGGCATCGCGGTAGCGCAGAACGATGTGAGCGCTGAATTGCCGGTGGGCGACCTGATCACCCTGGCGGGCGACCTGACCATCGGGGCGACGCTGGACGCCAACAGCGTGACGGACGCAAAGGGCGGTGCTGACGCAAGTGGAAGCGCGGCGGGCATTTCCTTTGGCCTGACGGTAACCTTCGATCACGTGGCAGCCACCCTCTCGCGCAGCGTGGCGGCCGGCGGGGCGATCCTGGTTTCCTCGAGCGCTTTGGCAGCCAGCCGGACAGAGGCGCGCGCCTCCTCCAAGGGGGGCAAGGCCGAGACCGGCGACGAGCAATCCAACGGCACCGATGTCCAGAGCCAGACCGACGCGCAAGTGGGCGAGGCCAACAACCGCTCCGGCGCAGGCAATACCGCCAGCAGCCCCGACACGACTGCCAATAGCGGGGCCAATTCGGGTTCGATCTCCGTTGCGGCTGCGATCAGCGTCAACATCGCGGAGACCGACTCCTCTGCCACGATTTCCGGCGAGGCCGGAACGCCGATTACCGTGACCGCAGGCGAAGGGGTGAGCGTCAAGAGCGCGGCCAACGCCGATGCCAATGCAAAGGGCGACGGACGCTCCACCGCGCGAAAGGCCGCCAACGATAGCTCGATCGGGGCGGCAGTGGCCGTGAATGTCGCGACGCTCGACAATATTGCCCTGGTCGATCATGCGGGCATCACCGGCAAGGGCGTGCAGGTCGAGGCCGTCATGGACGCGCGCCGGTCGGAATTCGAGGTCAACGAGTTCGAAACGGTCGACGCCGATGCAGACACGATCTTCGTCGGTGAGCCAGAGGCCAAGTTCACCACCGGCGAGATGGTGACCTATGAAACCGGGGGCGGCACCGCGATCGGCGGACTGACCGACGGGACGGATTACTATGTCATCCTGGGCGAGAATGGCTGGATCAAGCTGGCGGCAAGCGAGGCGGATGCGGCCGAAGGCAAGGCCATCGACCTCGAGGATCAGGGCGCGGGCGACGATCACAAGCTGGTGCGCGGCGATGCCGACAGCCTGTTCGATCTGGGCAGCGACAACCCCGCCGATATCGAGATCGATCCCGACAAGAAGAATTACGAGATCACGCTGACCGATCCGCGCGGAATCCAGACCGGGGACGCGGTCGAATACAGCACTGACGGAACTGCGATCGGCGGATTGACCGATGGCGAAACGTATTTCGCCGTGGTCAATTCCGAAGGCCGTCTGAAACTGGCCGAAAGCCGCGAAAAAGCTTTCGAGAACGAAAGCATCGAACTGACCGACACGGGCACCGGAACGCACGAAATCAGCGAGTCCATCCACAGCACCGGCGCGCAGGCGATTTCCGGTGCGGGTGGTGGCAAGACAGGGATTGCCGGCTCTGCCGCGCTGAACTTCTCCTTCGGGACAACCGAGGGACAGTATGGCGAGGATGCCGCGATCACGGTCACGGAGGCGGGAGCCAGCACGGTCAGGGCGGAAACGGCGACCTACAACCTGGCCAGCGCCATTCCCGAGGGCACGACCCTTGGCCAGAGCACCGGTGTGGGTCTGAGCTTTGCCATCGGGGTGAACGATCACGATGCGCGGGCCAGCATAGCTTCGGGCGGGACGCTGGACGATTTCGGCGATCTCGAGGTGTCGGCCAAGGGCGACCATGACGCGGTAGCGCGCGCCAAGGCCGGAGTCGCGGCCAAAGGCGCAGACGCCACGGGCGTCGGTGGAACGGTGGCGCTGATGGTGTCGCTGAATAATACCGACGCCGCGATTCCGTCCGGTGGACCGGTGATGGATATCGACGGGGATCTGACGGTGAAGGCCGAAAGCACGCTTGATGTCATCAATACCTCGGACGCCAAGACCGATGGCGGGCAGACCGGTTTCGGGATCGCCATCGGGTTCACCTGGGCAGAGGACGACACCTCGGCCCTGCTTGGGCGGTGGGTCTCCGACGGGACAGGTGCGACGGCGGGCGCGGTCACGGTTCGTGCCACCAGCGCGGTCAACGCCGACACGACGGTATTCGGCAGCGCGCAGGGATCGAAGAAACAGGAAGACGGCGGTTCGACGGCGAACCAGAACGCGACCGGAGCGACAAGCTATGCGGATGGGCAATCGGGCAATTCCGGGCTGAGCAATCCGAACCCTCAGGGCAATGTCGAAAGCGGCAATGACGAGGCCACCCAACAGACCACCAATCCCAACGGTGAGGGCGGTACCGGCCAGCAGGCCACGCAGCAGACCAAGGGCGGAACAGTCCGCGTGGCGGGTGCGCTCGGGGCCACGGTGGTTCGGCCCACGGTCACCGCGATCGTCGAGGACGGGGTGACCATCAATGCCTCCGGCGACGTGGCAGTGCGCGCATTGAGCGACGTGGACGCATCCACCACGGCCACGGGGCTCGCGCTCGACACCGGCACCGGCGGCAAGGGCGTCGGGGCGGCGGTGGTCGTGAACGTCGTGAACAAGGTCACCACCGCCCATATCGGAAATGGAACGGTCGCCGCAGGCTCTATCGCGGTTGAGGCCGGAACTACCGACGGCGAAACCGACGAGATCCGCGCCGTGGCGCTGGCAGGTGCGGGCGTCAAGCAGAAGAGCAACAACCAGAACAGCAGCAACTCCAATGGCGGGTTGGCCATCGCGGGGGCCGCGGGCGTCAATGTCTATACCAGCGACACCGATGCCACAGTGGCCCACGAGGCCGCGATCACCGCCAGTTCGGGAGACGTGGATATCGCCGCGCGCAGCAACTTGGGCATCCATAACGTAGCCGCCGGAGGCGCGATCCTGCTGGGTAGCGGCGGCAGCGACGGCGGCACCAGTGTCGGCGCGGCCGTGGTCGTGAACGTGGCCGACCTTTCCACCGATGCCGCGATCGGCGCAAACAGCACCTTGAGTGCCTCGGGCTCGGTCAAGGTTCTGGCCGATACCGATATCGTCCCGCTTGCCTTCATCGTGCCCTTCCTCGATACCGAGATCGATGCGCTGACCCTGACGGGAATGGCCATTGGCGCCTCCATCGCCTCGGGTGGCGGCGACACGCAGAACGGATCGAGTGCTGGCGCAGGCTCGGCGGTCGTTAACGTATTTACCCCCACCACGCGGGCACAGATCGGCGGCGGCTCCGACATCACGGCCGGCAACGATATCTCGGTCCGGGCCCTGTCGGATAGCACGATTACCGATTTCGCGGGATCCATCGGCTTTTCGACGAGCGGCGGCGGGATAGGGATCGGTCTGGACGTGACGGTACATCTCGCGACGACCGAGGCTCTCATCGGTGGGGGCGCGGACCTGGCGAACCAGACCATACTGGACGCCGGTGGCAACGTGATCGTCGAAGCCCTTGGGCAGGACGATTTCTTCCAGCTGACGCTGAACGCGGGCGCGGGTGACAGTACCTCGGGCGCGGGCGCGCTCAACGTTCTGGTGAACGTCACCGAGACCGAGGCGAGCATCAGCGTACCACAGGAGAGCGGCGATCCGGCCACCTCCGCAAATGTCAGCGCCGATGGCAGCATCGAGGTCGAGGCCATCTCGAACACCGGGATCGGAAGCTATGCCGGAACCTTCGGCGGTTCGCTCAGTGGCAGTGCGGTCGGCGTATCGGTCGGCGTGGTGATCGATCTGGACGAGACGCTTGCAACGGTCGGTGACGACACGACGGTTTCGGCAACCGGGCTGGGTACGGCGGTTGATATCTCGGACGGGATCTTCGACGGCTCGGGCAATCCGGGGGTGGAGTCCGTCCGCGGCCTGGCGGTTTCGGCATCCAGCCACGACGACATCACCCTTCTGGCCATCGCGGCGTCAGGCTCGCTGGGGCAGGACAACAGCGGCACCAGCGGCGGCGGTGGCGGCAGCAGCCAGAGCGGGGGCGGCATGCAGGTCGGCATCGCGGCCTCTGTCGGCGTTGCCGTGGTGCGCGGCGAGACCAAGGCCGTTCTGGGCAATGACGTGGACGTCAGCTCGGGTGAAGGAATCACCCTGCGCGGGGCGGATGACACGAATATCGACCAGATCATCGGCGGCGGCAGCATCGGCGTCGGCGCGGATGCGGGCATAACGGGCGCGATCTCGATCAACGAGGTGGACAGTACGACCTGGGCGCGGGCCCTCGGCGGGAACACGCTGGATGCCGGTGCCGGAGGGATCACCTTCGACGCGCGGGGTGCCACCAATCTGGACAGCGTAGTCATCGCCGTGGCCGGTGTCATCAAGACCGGCTCGGGCTCGTCCAACTCGAACAACTCTTCGTCCTTCGTCTTCGCGGGGTCGGGGAGCGTCGCGGTGAACCTCGTGGAGTCCGAGATTCTGTCCGGCGCGGGGGCAGGCGGTTCGCTGACCACCACGGGACTGCTGCGCGCGAATGCAGAGGACAATTCCCAGATCGTGACCGACGCGGGCGGCGTTGCCATCACGCTGTCCACGGGCGGCAATGACACCGCCGGGGCGATCGGCGCCTCGGTCGCGGTGAACGACATCACCCAGGTCACCAAGACGACTATTGTCGACAGCGATGTTACCGTCGGTAGTGTCGACATGGATGCTACCAATGCGGGGCTGATCGATGCGCTGACCATTGCCGGCGCAGCGGCCGGGTCGTCGAAATCCGATGCCTTTGCCGGGGCCGGCTCCGGATCGGGCAACTTCATCCTTGCCGACACCGAGGCCAGCATCACCAATTCCGGCGCAGCCGGTACGCTGGTGGTAACCGGCGCGTTGGATGTGTCCGCGACAGACAGCATGCAAATCAACGCCGATGCCGGCGCTGGCGCGCTGGCGGTATCCCTAGGCGATGACAGCAAGCTTGGCGGCCTCTCGGCGGGCGCAGCAGCGGCCGAGAACGAGATCGATGCGGACCTGACCGCGCGGATCGGCAATGTGATCGGCTCTGCGGGAGCAACGACCGTCTCGGCCACCAGCGACGCGGTGATCGACAGCTTTACGCTGGGCATTGCAGGCGCGGTCGGCAACAAGTCCAACGCGCTGAGCTTTTCCGGCTCGGGGTCCGGCAACTTCATCTCGGGCGACATCACGGCCGAGATCGTGGATAGCGATCTTTCCTTGGGCGGTCTGGATCTTCTTGCCACGGATGACAGCGCGATCACCGCGACGGCCGGATCGGCCGCGGTCTCGCTCAGCGTCGGTGGGGGCAACAACGCACAGGTGGCCGTGGGCCTCGGCATCTCGGTCACCCTGAACGAGATCGATCGCGAAACCTCGGCCCTGTTGAGCGGGTCGGTTGTGAGCGTGAGCGGCCCCGCAAGCGTCATCGCCACAGGCGCGGCCGACATCTCGTCGCTGGGCTTTGGCGTGGCGCTCGCCCTGACGCAATCGGGCAACGCGACAGGCGTCAGTGCCTCGGCGACCGGCGCGCTCAGCTTCAACGATATCGACAATGACGTCTCGGCCATCGTCAGCGACATCGCCGACACCGGTGGATCGCTGGCCACAGCCGGAGCGCTGACGATCACCGCGCTCGATACTGGTGCCATCACAGCCGAGGCTATCGCGGCCTCGCTGACGCTGGGCATTTCCGGCAACGGAACGAGCGTCTCGGGGTCCATCGGTGTCGCTGTGGCCGATAACAGCATCACCAACTCCGCCCGCGCGCGGATCGACGATATCACCGTCGACACGAATGCCAGCGATGTCGATCTGCTGGGCCAGTCGACGGCGAGTATCGACGCTCTCGCGGTTTCGGCGGCCATCGATGTGCAATCGGGCGGTTCGGGCACGACGGCAAGTTTCACGGCGGATGTCTCTCTGGCGTTCAACAGCGTTGCCAATGACATCGAGGCGGTCATTGCCGGCGGCGCGCAAGTAATTGGCGCTGGCGAAGTATCCCTCGTGGCCAATGATGCGACCAACATCAACGCGGATGTCGTCGCGGCACGGATCGGCGTGACGCTGAGCAGCGGCGGCAGCGGCGGCGGGCTGAGCGTGGCCGCGACCAAAGCCCAGAACAGCATCGCGAACACGACGCTGGCGCTGGTCGATGGCTCGACCGTCCAAGGCGACAGCCTGCGGGCCTCGGCCTCCTCCTCGGCCACGGTTTCGGCAGATGCTGTTTCGGCACAGATTTCCATCACGTCGAGCGGGCAGTACGGCCTGAGCGGCGCAGGCACTGGGGCCGGATCCCAGAATACTGTCGACAACGTGACCCGTGCCGGTGGCGTGAACGGCGCGACGGTGACGGTCGGCAACGATGTGGACATCGACGCAGTCAACAGCGCCACGATCACGGCCAACGTGGTCGCGGCGGCGGCCTCGGTCACGAACGGATCGAGCGGGGCCATCGATATCGCGATCACGGTTGCGACCGCCGACAACGAAATCGGGTCCGAGACAGACGCGATCTTCTCGGGCGGCAGCCTGATAGCGGGCGGAACATTGGACATGGATGCCGTGGCCGATGGCAGCATCGAGGTGCTCGGACTGGCCGCGTCGCTTCAGGTCGCCAACAGTTCCGGCGGGATCGCCGTCGCCGGCAGCGCAACGGCAGCGGTCGTGCAGAACACGGTGAACGGGGCGATGCGCGCGGTGATCGAGAACGCCTCCGTTTCCGCAGGCGATATCGTGATCTCGGCAGACAATTCCGTCACAATCGACGCGGTCAGCACATCGGTCGGTGTCGGCGTCTCGGTCTCAAGCGGCTCGGTCAGCTTTGGCGTGGCCCTGTCGGCTGCGGTCGCCGTCAACGAGGTCGGCACCGATGTCGAGGCCGGTATTCTCGGATCGACGGTGAACCAGGCCGGCGCAGTGGATATCGACCTGTTCAGCGACACCGACATCACGGCGACGACCGTGGCGGCGACCGTCTCTGTCGGGGTGGGCGGTTCGCTCACCGGTACCGTGGCCGGGGCGGGATCCAACGCGTTCAACACGCAAGGTGGAACAGCGCGCGCGGTGATCGAGAACAGCACCGTGAACGCCGCCGGCGCGGTCACGCTCGACGCGATCGACACGACGAAGCTGGAGGCTACGGTGGTGTCGGCTTCGGTCGCGGTATCGAGCAGCAGCAGCGGCGCGGCCTTCGCCATAGGCATCAGCGAGGCGTTGGCCTCCAACACCAGCAATGGAGTCCTGGAAGCCGGGATCATCGGCAGCACCGTCGATGGTGCCAGCCTGTCCGTCCTGGCGGATGCCGAGACGGAGATCACCGCAATCGGGGTCGCGGCTGCGGTCTCAGCGGGCGCTGGCACGATTTCCATCGGTGGCGCCGGGTCGGGCGCGGTCGCGCTCAACACCCTGGAGAACGCGGTCCTCGCGCGGATCTCGAATTCGGACGTCATCTCGGGCGCGGGCGTCTCTGTCCATGCCGAGGACAGCGCACAGATCACCGCGACGGTGGTATCGGCCTCGGTCGGCATTTCGATCAGTTCGGGATCGGCCGCGATTTCGGCGGCCATTGCCGTCTCTGTCTCGACCAACACGGTCGATACGGATGCGACTGCCTCCATCGACACTGGCTCCAATGTCACCTCCACGGGCGCCCTGTCGGTCACGGCCTTCTCGGACAGCTTGATCAGCGCGGATGCGATTGCCGCGACGGTCAGTGTCGCGGGCGGCGGCTCGGTCAATGTCGGTGTCAGTGCCACCGGCAGCAACGTGCTGAATGACATGGACAACACCGTCTCTGCGACAATCGCCGACTCGATGGTGCTGGGAGCGAGCGACATCATCGTGAACGCAACCAACAGCGCGACAGTGGACACGCTGGCCATCACGGCGAGCATCGGCGCGACCGCAGGCGGCTCGGCCGATATCAATATCGGCGCCTCCGAGATCGTCGCCTTGACGGATGTTGATACCGAAACGACTGCCGAGATCGTCAATTCAGATTACGCGGGCCCGAATTCTGTTTCCGTGCTGGCCCGCAACGAAGCCACGATCATAACCGAGGCCGTCTCGGCCAGTGTGAACATCACCGTCAGCTCGGGCGTCGGCGTCACGATCGCGGCCTCTCTCGTCTATTCCGATACCTTCGCGGGCGGCACGACCTCCGCGCTGGTAACCTCGTCGACCCTGAACGGCGGTGGCGCGCTGCTGGTCGAGGCCATCGACCTGTCGGATGTGGACAACACGGTTGTCTCGGCTTCGATCGCGGTCGGGGTTTCTTCGTCCGCCTCAATCACCGCCACCATCGACGTTGCCGTGGCCCGGACCACGACCGACGCTGCGCTTCTCGCGGAGGTAGTTGACTCGAGCGTTACGGCCAGCGATGTGACGGTCCGCGCGCAGAGCTTCGAGGGCGGTCAGCGCTCTACGGTGGACACCACTGCCGTTTCCGCCAACCTTGCGGTTTCCGTCAGCTCCAGCCTGGCGCTGGGTGGCGCGGGAACGGGCGCGGCCATCGAAGCCACGCTCGGCAACACCGTCGAGGCAAAGATCACGGACTCGACCGTGAACGCCCAAAGCCTGTCGGTGATGTCCGAGGACCAGGCCGAGATCCACAACGTCACGGTAGCGGCCTCGGCCAATGTCGCGGCATCCGGAACGGCCTCGGTCAGCATCGCTGCGGCCGTCGCCGTGGCCACGGTCGATTTCAACACGCAGGTGCGCTCGGTTGTCTCGGGCGGAACCGTGACCTTGACGGGGCCGAATGCGACGACGATCTCGGCAGTCGCGGATGGCGACCTGATCAATACGGTCGTGGGCGCCTCGCTGAGCGTGGCGGCGGGCGGAACGGGTGCCGTGGGCGTCGCCATCGGCTCCTCTACCGCCGTCGTCTCCACGGGCAACCTGACCGAGGCCCTGCTGACGGGCGGCGCGACCTTGACCGGCGGCGGTGACCTGACTATCGCGGCCGCGGACGAAACCCGGGTCTATACCGATATCGTGGCGGCCGGATTGGGCATTTCGGGGTCCGGTACCGTGGCCATCACTTTCTCGGCAGCGGCCAGCGTGGGCGTCAACACATACGATGGCGTGACACGGGCGGGTGTCGACACGGCGACCTTGGATGTCGGCGGTGCGCTGACCATCAGCGCCGAGTCCGCGGCGGATATCGATGTGACGGCTGTGGCTGTGGCAGTTTCGGTCGCGGCCTCTTCGTCCTTCTCGCTGGCCGGGAGCGCCTCGGCCGCTGTAACGACGAACAATGTCGAAGGAGAGGTCGAAGCCTATATCCGCAATGCCGATGATGGCCGTTTCGTGGTCGCGGAGGACCCGATACTGGTCAGCGCCAAGGACGATCTGACAGCCAACTCCTTTGCCGGGGCGGCCTCGATTGCGCTCAGCGGGTCCTACGTGGGCGGGTCCGTTGCCTTGTCGGCGGGCGTGGCGACGAATACGAGCGCCATCGCGACTCTGGCGGAAATCGTCGACTCGGAGGTGACGTCGAATTCCGGTTCGGTTTCCGTTATCGGTCATTCGGAGAGCTTCATCGACGCGCAGGTTACTTCGATTTCGGTCGCGGTTTCCATCTCGCTCGGGATCTCGGTTTCGGGAGCCGGCGCGGTCGCCATCAACGATGCTGACGCATCGCTGACATCCAGGATAGCTGACGGGTCTGTCGTTCATGCCAACGGTGACGTGCTGGTGCAGGCGAATGACCTGTCGGACGCCTATGCAGGCGTTGTTGCTGTTTCGATCTCCGGCGGCCTACTGGGTGCTTCTTTCGGTATTGGCTATGCCGAGAACCAGATCGCGAACACGGTCGTTGCCGCGGTCGAGGACAGCGCGGTCACCGCGACGGGCACGGGGAATATCCTGATCGATGCCGATGCCACGCAGGAGATCACCGCCGAGGCGGCCGTGATCTCGGTCTCGATCTCCATTGGCGGAGCGGCGGCCGGATCGGTGGCCATAACCGATATCGACAGCGATGTTTCGGCCTATGCCCATGACGCGACACTGATCGCGCTTGGCGACAACGTCCATATCGACGCCGACAGTGACCACGACGCAATTGCCCACTCCTTCGGCCTTGCGGCCTCCACCGCGCTGGGCGTTGCCGTGGTAAGCGGCTTTGCCTCTGTCGGCGGGTCCACCACTGCCCATGCCGACGGGACCATAGGCGTGTCGGCGGCCGGAATGGATGTTACCGCAACTTCGATCGCGGATGCCCTGCCGGATGTATTCTCGGTCGCGATCTCACTGGGCGGCTCGGGCTCGGGCACCATAACCGAGGCGGTCGTGGACCGTTCGACCGAAGCCTATGTCGGCGACCGGTGGGATGCGCCCATCGCGGGTGCGACGACACTCACGCTGACCGGTGCGCCTCTTCAGGTGTTGGCCTATTCCGACTTCACGGCGACGGCAAAACCGGTAACGCTGGGCGTCGCGGGTGGCTTTGCGCTGGCAGTCACGGTCACCGAGGCGCGCATTGAAGGCGAGACGCTGGCCTTTATCGGCGAAAGCGCGACCGTGACGGCAAGCGCCGTTACCGTGGATGCCGACGCGGACGAGGATGCAACTTCCGAAACCGTCAATGCGGCGCTCAGCGCGAATGCCGCGATCGGCGTGACCCGGGCCACATCCGTCATCGACAGTGCGATCGAGGCCTTCATAGGCACCCGCGTGGGCGAGACGGTGGGCGGGTCGGCGACCACGGTCACGACCACTTCGGGCGCGGTTACGGTTGATGCCTCGGCCACGCGTGCGGCGACATCGGATTCTATAGGCGTCTCGCTGGGCTTCGGTCTTCTGGGGGTCGAGGTCTCGCTGCCCTCGGCCACGGTCGACGGCGCCATTCGGGCGGCTGTGAACGGTGCGGCCACGGTCGGCGCGGCCGGCAATATCTCCGTTACCGGACATGGCGAGAACACAGCACACGCCAAGGCCATCGTCGTCGGCGTATCCTTTGCCGGTATTGGCGGAGGCGGGGCGCAGGCCGAAGCCGAGATCAAGAGCGGAGCGGATGTCGAGGCAATCGTCGGCGCGGGCGCGTCGCTTTCCGGCGATGCGATCCTGATCGACGCACGTCTGACCGGGGACAAGAACCTTGCCTGGTCCGAGGCACTTGGCGGATCCGGCGGCCTGATCGGCGGGCTGGCCGTGATGCTGTCGCGGGCAGAGATCGCAGGCGGAGTCCGCGCCGAACTTTCCGGCGACGTGACCGCATCGGACAGCCTGACCGTCACGGCAGAGGGGCGCAACTTCGCGGATGCCGATACGATTGCGGTTTCGCTCGGCGCGGGATTCGCCGCGGCCGGTACGGGCACGGTTTCCGAAATTACGTCGGACGCCGACGTCGAAGCGGTCATCGGCAGTGCCTCCCAGGCGACGACGACCGGCGCCGTACTTGTCAGCGCGATCGGGGACAACGACGCAGACAGCGACAGCGATGCCGGCTCGGCCTCCATCGGGCTGGGCATCACCGGCTCGTCGCTGTCGGCCAAGACGGGTGGCGCGGTGATCGCGCGGCTCAACGGCGATATCAGCGGCGCGAATGACATAGATGTACTGGCCGACGGACATAACGACGCCACGACCGATGCCTCGCAGATCGCGGTCGGCCTGGCAGCAGGGGCAGGTGCCGACGCCTATGCCGAGGTGACGTCGGAGGCGGATGTGATCGCGTCGGTCGGCTCGACCGCCGAGTTGACGACGCCGGGTGCCTTCGTGCTCGTCGATGCCACGGGCGACAACAATGCCAAGGCCGAGACATTCGGCGCCGCCGCATCGCTGTCGCTGACGATTTCCGTGATGCTGCCCGAAGCCCGCGTCGGCGGCGGTGTCCTGGCCGAGTTCAACGGCGATACGGTGGGAGGAGCAATTGCCGGTCTGAGCGTTCTGGCCGATGGCGAGAATACCGCCGCGACGGTCACGCGCGTCGGCAATCTCGGCCTGGCTGGCGACAGCGGCGCGGATGCCGAGGCGGCGATCACCAACACGGCGAATATCGAAGCGAAGATCGGCAGCGGGGCCGATATCACGGCAAGCGGGGCCATCACGGTCGATGCCGAACATTCCGGCCTCGGTAACCAGGCCTCCGCGGACATTTTCGCGCTGACGGGCGGGGCCATCACCGCAGGCGCGTTCCTGAGCGACTCCGAAGTGGCGGGCTCGGTCCGGGCCGAGGTTGACGGGACGATCCGGGGCGCTTCGCTGGTTCTCGTCGATGCCAACGGGCGCAACGAGGTGCTGACAGACACGCTGGCGCTGGGAATTTCTTTGGGCGGCGTGACGTTCACCGGCGCATCGGCCGAGATCACCTCGGATGCCGAGGTGGCGGCGCGCGTGGGCAGCACGGCGGATCTCACCAGCGCGGGCACACTCTCGGTTCTGGCGACAGGCGACAATGACGCAACGGCCAATTCGGATACCGGCTCGCTGGGCGGGCTGACCATTTCAGGCTCGACGCTCCAGGCCGTCGTCGGCGGCTCCGTCACTGCGGAAATGGATGGCGATACCGACGTTTTGGGCGTCTCGGTGATCGCGAGTGGCCACAACGACACCAATGCCGAGGCGCTTGCGATCAGTATCGCCCTGGCAGGCGGCATCGGCGCGGCGGATCCCAATGCGCTGATCACCTCGAGCGCGGACGTCACCGCCTCGATCGGCAGCACCGCCGAGGTGGATGCACGCAGCGGCGCGGTGACCGTGCGGGCCATCGGTGACAACAACGCCTATGCCGAAGCAGTGGGCGGCGGCGCGGGTCTGGGTCTGTCGATTGACGTGATGCTGCCGGATGCCACGGTCGCGGGTGCGGTACAGGCCGAGATGGATGGCGATATCACCAGCTCGTCGCTGGTCGACGTGGATGCCCAAGGCGAAAATACCTCGGAAACCAAGGTAACCGTCGCCAATATCTCGTTGGGTGGCGCGGGCAATGGCGCGGATGCGCAGGCCACGATCACCTCGGCAGCCGATATCGAGGCAGTCGTGGGCGATACGGCCAGCATCGTGACCACCGGAGCAGTGACCGTCACCGCCGAGGCCGTCGATCAGGGCAACTATGCCAAGGCTGTGACCGAAGGGGGGGCGGGCGGGATTCTGGCGGCCACCTCGATATTCCTCAGCGGGGCCGAGGTCGGCGGTGCGGTGATTGCCACGCTTGACGGGGATGTCACGCAATCAAGCTCCATCGAGGTATCGGCAGACGGACGCAACAGGGCCGAAACCGATACACTGGCCGTAGCGATCGGCACGTTCGGCGGTGCAGCCGCAGGGTCACTGGCCGAGATCACCAGCGCGGCCGATGTTCTGGCGCAAGTGGGCGAAACCGCAAGCCTGACCACGTCGAATACGCTCAGCGTCTTGGCCATCGGAGATAACGACGCGGTGGCCGAATCCGATGTTGGCGCAGGCGGCGGCATCGCCATCGCCGCGGCGATCCTCAAATCCAGGATCGGCGGTGCGGTCACCGCCGAGATGAATGGCGATGTCTTCGACGCGAACGCGGTGATCGTAACGGCCACCGGCAACAATTATGCTGACGCGGATGCCTTGGCGGTGCAGGTCTCGCTTGCAGGCGGGGCAGGCGCCAGCCCGGATGCCGAGATCACGAGCGAGGCCGATGTCACGGCCCAGATCGGGTCTACCGCCGCGCTGGACGTTCCGGGCGCCAATATCGACGTGTTCGCGACCGGGTACAACAATGCCGATGCGCGCGCCGTCGGCGGCGGCGGCGGCGGCATCTCGGTCAGTGTGATGCTGCCCGATGCAACGGTGGGCGGCGCGGTCACGGCACGGTTCGACGGCGATATCGTCGGAACCGCCGCTACACTCGATGTTGAGGCCAAAGGTGAAAATATCGCCACGGCAGATGCAGAGGTGCGCAGCGTATCCGTGATCGGCGGGCAGGGTGCGCAAGCAAATGCCACCATCACCAGCGCTGCCAACGTCCTGGCGACCATTGGCAGTGCCGCTACCGTGGCGCTGACCGGGGCGGTCAAGGTCGATGCACGCCTGCAAGGGCAGAACAACCGCGCGGTGGGCCGTGCCGAGGGGTTCTCGGGCGGGCTCATCGGATCGCTCGCCATTCTGGGTAGTTCGGCAGAGATCGGCGGCGCGGTCACGGCGGAAATGGATGGCGACATCACCAGCGCATCGAGCCTTGCCGTGACGGCGAACGGTGCGAACCATGCCGAGGCCGACACGCTCGTCACTTCGATCGGAACCTTCTCGGGCGCCGGTGCCGGGGCCAAGGCCGACATCACGTCTTCGGCCGACGTGACGGCGCGCGTGGGATCCAGCGCAAGCATCGCGGTCAACGGCGTAACGACCGTCACGGCAAATTCCGACAATGACGCCGATGCCTTTTCCGAGGCCGGAACCGGGGGGCTGCTGGCCGTTGGTGTCACATTGCCCACAGCGTTCGTGTCCGGTGGTACAAGTGCCCAGATGGACGGCGACGTCACCTCTGCCTCGGGCCTCACGGTTTCGGGGGTGTCCGACAATGATGCGGTCGCCAAGTCCGATGTCCTCTCGATCGGTCTTTTCGCCGGAGGCGGGGCAAATGCCAGGGCCGAGGTTCAGAATAATGCCGACACCGATGCGGTGATCGGCAGCGCGGCCCTGATCACCATTCCCGGTTCAGGCGTGACCGTCTCGTCGGTCTCCGAGAACACGGCCCTGGCCGAATCCGGCGCAAAGATCGGTGGCGCGGTGGCCATCTCGGTATCCAGCCCCTCGGCGGCGGTGACAGGGGATACATCGGCCAAGCTGCTTGGCAGCGTGGGCACAACGGTGGCAGGGATAGATACGGACGGCAACGCCACAACCTTCGGTGTCCCGGGCGCGTCCTTCGTCACCGTGACGGCAAATGCCGACGACGAATCCAAGGCCATTATCGAAAGTGTCGGCGGGGGCATCGTTGCGGCCAATGCCTCGACCGCGTCCTCGGATACCGACTCGACCATCGAGGCCGAGTTCGGGTCGGGCAACATTACAGCAAGCGGCAACATCACCCTGCTGGCGGATGCGGATATCAAATCCGAAGCGTTCGCGAGCACCGGAGGTGGCGGGCTGATCTCGCTTCAGGCCTTCACGGCGGATGCGAATGCAGACCCCACGATCAACGTGGATGTGGGGGCCGGTCTCGTGCAGGCGGGCGGTACCGTCTCGATCCGCGCAGATTACAACGATGTGGCGGTTCTGGGCAACGCGACCGGGGTCGGCGGAGGAGGCATCTCGCTTAGCGGCGGGACCGCCAAGGCCACCTCGAACCCCGATGTGAACGTAAGCGTTTCGGCCAACGTGCTACGCGCCGCGGACATCTTTATCGAGGGCCAGTCGCGGTCAGAGGCCGAGGCGGTTTCCGATACGTTCAGTGCTGGCGGCATCTCGATCGGGTCGTCGGACGCGGAGACATACGGCAACAACAGCGTCAGCGTCATCTTCGACGGGGGTACAATCTATTCAGGCAGCCATGTCGCGATCTTCGCGATCAGCGACCAGGATTACGATGCGAGGTCTATCACCGACGGTTCGTTCAGCGGCATCTCGGATGCGAACGCGGACGGCAAGATCGACATGGATTACGATGTCACCACCACCGTGAACGGCAAGATAAAGGCCGGGGGCACCGTGCTGGTCCAGTCTGCCTCGGGTGTTGATGCCGATCTTGTGGTCAAGGCCGATGCAACCGCGATCGCGGGCTTTGCAGATGCCGACGGCACGATCGACCTGGGGGCGTCTGCGGCGGATGCGACGACACAGACAATTCTTGGCTCGAGCGCCGACATCGACGGCAAGTTCGTCACGATACAGTCCCGCGCGGGCGAGCAATCGCGTATCGACGGGAACGGCAACGTGGTGGCCGACGGGTCGGGCCCGGTGACGCAGTGGAACCTGCGTGCAGAGGTGGAATCCGATACCAAAGCGTTCCCGGTGGCCGATTCCACCTCGGATGCCACGGCGCGGGCTTGGGATCTGGTCGAGACCGTTCTCGGCGACGGTTCGCGGATCGTGTCGCAGATCGATATCGACATCAAGGCGCGGCATGACGACACCACCGTCCGGGCAATCTCGACCGCGAAGTACAACGATTATGACGGCGGATTGGGTGATTTCATCGGCGCGATTGCGGCGGTGTTCAACCCGATTCCGGTGACGGTGGATGCGGACGCGACCGCGAGGTACAATTCGCTGACCCGCAACAGCGGGCGTGACGGGTCGTTCCTGCAGGCCACGAATGTCGATGTGGAATCCTTCAACGACGCAAACGTGGTAGCAGATGCCGAGGTCAACAAGGCCAACCTTCCCGATCTCAGTGTCACCATCGGCGTGGGCGAGGCCTCGGTCACCTTCAACGTCCTGAACATCAACGGAGATGCGACAGAGGTCGAAGACTCCAGTCCGGATCGCCAGATCTTCTGGGAAAGCCACGTCGTTCTGCTGGGCGAGCCCAATCCGGAGATCGTGATCGACGAGGCCGGCGTAATCCAGTCGCTGGTCAATATCGATCTTCTGGGGGTGAATGCCGGACGTGGCGTCGGCCAGGCGCTGTTGGCGTCGAACGGTGAAAAGCAGGTCATCCTCGACGACATCATCTATGATGAGGCCGGCAAGCTGACCTTCTTCGCCAATGATCCCTCCGAGGGACCGAACGCCGAGATCTGGGGCAATGCTGGCCTTGTCGAAAGCCAGCGCAGCTGGGATGACGTGCGCATCGTCAATTCTTCCGATTTCGACGTGGTAGTGAACCATATCGACGTGATCGACGGCGCCTCGGTTGTGGATGTCATGGTCGATGTCATTCCCGGACCGACCGATGCACCCGCCAACGGCGTGGGACTGAGCCCGAGCAGAAGCGACCGCACCTTTGTCGGAGGCGTGGCGACGCCGACCTTCGAATTCGATCTCGATCTCACCTATCCCCGTTCCGTGGTCGAAATCCGCAATATCCAGCCGGGCAGCGAACCAGCGAGCGACCTGATCCTGCTGGGCGGGATCGAGAACCCCCTGGGCGATACGATCATCGAGAACCAGCGCGGCAATATTCGCGTCGATGAACGTTACCTAGCCGAGCAGGAGGGCGTGTTGCCCCAGGCGATCTTTGACGAGGGCCTGATCCGCACCAACACACTGGACGTGGATGCCTCGGGCGACATTGGCAACCAGACGGCGGATACCTCCTTTGGCCTGGCGCGCAAGGCGCTGATGGTCGAACTCGTTCGTATCGACCATGCCGAAAGCCGTTTCGAGACCCCTAGCCTTCAGGAAATCTCGCTGACCGCCGATGCCGGTGTCGATGCTGTGCTGGACGTCACCGTCTTCGATCGGTCGCTGGATATGCCCGTTGCAGATCTCGCCCCGCCTGACAACCATCTCGACGTCACCATCGAGCGGTTGACCGCCGGGGATGACGTGGATGTGGTCATCAACGATTCCAAATCCGGTGCGGACAAGCTGGGGATCGATGGCGTCACGGTCAGCCTGTTCAACCCGTCCGGCAATTCGCGGCCCGGCAGTTCCTATTTCTCGGACGATTACTTCGTGCATTTCCGGCCCGATGGCGATGCGTCCGTCTACGATTTCATCCGCCGCAACCTTGGCACCGGCGGCGAGGAGATCGACAGCACCTATACATTCACCGAGGTCCGGGCCGGCGATGATATCGACATCGGCCATGTGGATGCGACTGACAGCTATACGGGCAGCGAAAACCAGACCTACCGCACCACCGAGATCCAGTACGGCGCCTATCAGGGCGACGGCACGCGGCCCATCACTGTTGTCGCCGAACCGACGGACAGCTCCACCACCACGATCAACTTCATAATCAATACCGATGTCGACTGGACCGGCGGCAGCGTGAGCGCGTTCGAGATCGAGGAGATCTTCCTCACCACCAATGGATACATCATCGCCGATGAGCTGACCGGCGACATGAAAGTGGGGCACGTCAATTCGACCGATGCGGACGTGACGCTGAATTCGGGGCGCCGGATCGTGGATGCGAATTCCAACCCGACGGTGGACGTCTCGGGCATCAACATCACGCTGAACTCCGGCATTGCGACCGGCGAGACTCCGACGCCTACGGTCGGCGGGGTAGGCGAGATCGGTGACTGGCTGGAAATCAACGTGGCCCGCGTGGACAACCTCAACGGGGTGCTGAACGCTTATGACGTGAATCCCGGGAATACTGTCGGGTTCGCGCATAACGGGATCTGGATCGACGAACTGAACGGCGATCTGCTGCTTGATCAGGCGTTTGCCACAGATGCCGATGTTGGCCTGCGAACCGTCGACGGCTCGATCCTCGATGCGCAGGGAGACATCAATCAGTCTGGCGCCAACAATATCGAGGCGCAGAGCGTTTATCTCGACGCCAACGGGCAGGCCAGCTCGATCGGGTCTTCGGGAAACTGGCTGGAGATCGACAGCTCGCGCGGTTCGGCCGGACCGACCGGAGTGCAACCCGGCGGCGACTATGTCGGCTTTGAAGCGGGCGGCCCGATCTTCGTCGAGGAAACATTCGGATACATGCGTACCGTGCTGGCGCACAGCTATGGCGGGGCCGTCATCGGCGACGGCGACATCCGCTTGCAGGTGCGCGAATCCGGTGCACTGGGCGAGGACTTCGTCCTGATCCAGAGCGGCACGGTGCACTTTGCCGAGACGGCAGCGCGCACACCGGGCAGCTACAACGACGCGCCGCGGGTGATCGCGCACGGGCAGGTCTTCTCCGAAGCCAATGGCGACGTGCGCATCTTTGTCGGCGACGATATCACCACGGGCGACAACACCCGGATTCTCTCCGACAGGAACATCTTCATCCAAGGCGACAGGCTCAGCGATACGGCCGACCAATCCTTCGGTTCTCATATCACGTTGAAGGGCGAGATCATCGCGAATGCCGACGTGACAGCCGGAAGCGAGACCGGCAGTACGCCCATAGGCAGCGCCATTCCGACCTATACGCTGACCGGCGGGACCACGGGCGAGCCCGCATTCCGTACGGATGTCTCCACCGGTGTCGATGTCGATTTCATCACCCTCGGCGGGACTGCCGGCGTCGCAGGGACGACCTCGATTGGACAGGATGACTACATCTTCCTCGGCTCGCTAACCCGGGTATTCGCGGACAACAACGAGGACCAAATCAGTGTCTATTTCCTTCAGGACATGGCCTCGGTCACCTCGCCCGCGCAGGAGGATTTCAACCTTTTGACATATGGTGTGGCCGATCCGCTGCACAGCCTTGTCCTCTATGGTCAGCAAGGGACCGACAATTACGACATTCACACGCTGGGCTCGAACGGACCAGATACGCGGAACTATCTGATCCATGTAGTGGACTATCACGACCAGTCGGCGGGTCCGATCAGCGAGGCCGACATGCTGGCCCGTGCCGAAGGCCAGGACACGATGACCATCTTCGGCCGCGAGACGTTGACCGGTCAGGCAACCGGGGCGGACAACGACGTGTTCCTCCTGCGGACCGCCGAAAATCTGCCTGGGTTGCAGTCCGACAGTCCGGGCTTCATTTCGATGCTGCATGGAGACGTACAGTCCTACCAGGACATCGTACAGGGGAATGAGGCCTCGGCCGAAGTGCAGCGCATCAGTTATGACGCCAGCATGAACGGCCGCATCACGGTCGAGGGCCGTGGCGGCGACGACAGCTATTACGTGGACGATACAAGCGTGACGATCACGCTCGATGGCGGGGCGGGCGACGACTCTTTCCAGGTGGGTCAGATCTTTGGTGCCAACCGCACCATAGACGATGGCGACCCCATGACCGACGATGCCAATCTGCTGCCCGAGGACCGTTTCCCCGAACTGGTCGCCACGACGCGCGGTTGGCTCAGCCCCGGTTCATCCGCGCCGCTTATCGCGCAGGGCGGAACCGGCAACGATCTGTTCCGCGTCTACTCCAACCAGTCCGAGTTGCGGCTGGACGGAGACGATGACAATGACCTGTTCATCATCCGCGCCTTTGCCCTGGCCGCGACCACCGACTTCGACTGGGACGGCGACACTTACGGTCTCGACGGTGCCATCGACAAAGCCGATCTGGATGTCGGCGTGGCGGTCATGGAAGCGCTCGAAAAGCTGAGGGTCGACAACGGTTTCACCATCGCCCAGTCCATCGATGTTCTTCAGGCGTCCGACGTCGATGGGTTCGCGCCCAACATCACCGCCCAGTGGCGGACGGACCTCAAGGCGCAAATGGCCTTGAACGGCGCGGCATCCTTCAACGCCAACGGTGATTTCGGCATCAACTTCCTCGATCTGATTCTGACCGAAACGACGTTGGACGATGTGATCGTCCTGGACGCCGACGGGGTGGCCACGCCGCAGATCGGACTTGGTTTCTCGGTCGCCCAAGCACCTGACATCCGCGCCGGAGGAGGCCAGGACGAGGTGCGTTACAACGTCAATGCCCCGGTCAGTGTCGATGGCGGGACCGGCTTCGACAAGATGGTGATCCTCGGTACCGAGTTCGCCGACGATATCGTGATCCGGTCGGACGCGATCTTCGGCGCGGGACTCAATGTGCGCTATTCCACCATCGAAGTGGTTGAGGTCGACGGGCTGGAGGGGGATGACGAGTTCTTCGTGCTCTCCACGGCATTCGGCGTCAGCTACCGGGTGATCGGCGGCCTCGGCTCCGACACCATCAATGTCGGCGGCGACGTGACCGAGGACATCGTCACGCGCGAACTCGAGGGCGCGTCGGGCACGGTCAACCACCTGGTCCGCTCGGGTGATGCGCTCTATGACGGGCTGCTCTTCGACGGGTTGGATTACAACGTGGCGACCGGCGAGCAGGGCCTTGTGGTGATTGACGAAGAAGTTGACACCGCCTCCAACGGCCGCACGGTCGTGGGTGAGGTCGATCCGCTGACCGGAACGCCCTATTCCGATTTCTACGATATCAGCCTCTCCAAGGCGCCCGAGTTGGGCAAGACGGTCTATGTCACTGTGTCGGCGGCGCGCAGCTTCCAAGAAGAGCGCACGATCGACCCGGCCACCGGCCAGCCCTACGATCTCAATGCCGGCGACAACGACTTCCTGCCGGATGCGCTCGGCGACACGATCTGGCTTGCGTCGACCTCGCCGGGCGGCACGGTCGAGGACAGTGACTTCCAGCGGACCGTCATCGTCGACGGCTCGGCCCTGCAAGTCGAGGATCGGGTCCTCACGCTGGCCTTCGACTCGACAAACTGGGACCAGGGGCAGCGTGTCTATGTCTTTGCGCCTGACGACGCGCGCGCTGAAGGTGATCGGGTGACGGTGATCCAGCATTCGGTGATGTCCACGGATGCGATCTTTGACGGCACCGATGTGCGCAATGTCGAGGTTGATGTCCGCGACAACGACACGCCCGGGGTGCAAATCGTCGAAGTCGATACCGCTGGCAATGACGATGGCCGCACTGCAGTGATCGAAGGCAATTCCGTGACCGGGCTGACCGACGAAATCCGTCTGTCCCTGGCCAAGGCTCCGGTGATCGGAGAGGTATTTGTCGATATCGTCGTGAATGTCTCTGCCAACGAGGCGCTGGACTTCTTCGACATTGCCGGAAGCCCCGACCTGACCATCTATGCCACGCCGATCGCGGATATTGCCAATGACCGCGTGATCGTCGGCCAGATGAGGTTCGACGGCACGACCTGGAACGACCAGATCCGCATCGGCGTCGAAGCGCGCGAGGATTTCGACCGCGAAGATCTTGAAATCGCGGTGATCGAGTTCGAGCGCAATGCCCTGACCGATGATGCCGATTACATCTTCCCCAACCTGCGATCCGGCATGCAATTGCTGGATGTCGAGGTTTACGACAATGAAACCTCCGGCGCCGTGGTGCTGGAAACCGGAGGCGACACGCTGCTGGTTCCCGATGCGGGGACGACGGATGACTATCTCATCCGCCTGACGCGCGAACCTGACGAGACAGTGCGCGTGGCCGTGCTGACCGATGGGCTGGCCGATGTGGCCGCCATCGACGGCGTGACCATCGACCCGTCGCAATATGCCGAGGTGGGCGGCCTGCTTGCCACGCAGCAATTCACCGGAAACCTGATCTTTGGCGATGACGGAACCAACCTCACCCTGACGCGCGGGGAAGGGTCCGATCTGGGCAGTTTCCTGGAGGAAGGGTTCTTTGGCGAAACATTGCAACCCGACACTCGTTTCGACGGCACTGTGACCTTTGGCACTGCGGGCGCCAACCTCACGGTCGGTGGTACAGGCGTCGGCGCCGGCTTTGCCATCGGCGATACCTTGCGGCTGCGTGCATCCTCGGCAAGCGGTTTCGACAGCAACAACGACGACTACATTGTCGCGGCCGTTTCGCCGAACCTTGTCACGCTGGTTGAAACCGGCGCGTGGGACCAGGCCGGAGCGGCTCAGGATGTCGAATTGCAGGGGCTCGAGGTCGTGGCCGGCCAGCGCATCCGCATCGGCGGCGCACAAGGCGGCTTTGCCGCGAATAACGGCGATTTCCAGATCCTTTCGGTGTCTCCCAATGGAAAGAGCATCACCCTGACCGCGCTGCTCGGCGATGTGGCCGGCTGGACCGATGGCGAAACCGAAGAGCCGCTGGTGCTCAGCGATCTGGCCGAAAGCGGCATTTTCACGGGCACCGTTTCCTGGGGCCAGGAAACCGATCCCGACAGCTTCCCGGGGCAATTCCTGGACCTGGGCGTTGCGGGGTCGCAAGAGGGATGGCTGGCCGATGGCTTCGTTGAGGGCATGTGGGTGCGGATCATCGACCAGAGCGGCGCGAACGCCGATATCGAGGCCAAGGTCCAGCTGATCCGCGGCGACAACGAGAGCAAGGACGCCAAACTGCAACTCATCAACGTGCAGATCGCCGGGGCCGAGACGGATATCAATGGCGACCTGGATGGCGACCTGTCCGGCACATGGCTCAACACTGCTTCCGATGTCGAGGTCAAGGTGGTGCGCATAGCCCCCGAACTGACATTCGAGGGCGGCACGGAGGGCGCGCCGGGCGCCTGGCATATCCAGCAGGCCGTCACGCTGGCGGCGGATACCGACTATGTGGTGCCGCCAACCCGGGACGGGGTAAAGATCTTCCCGGTTTCGACACATCTGTTGTCCAAGCTGCGCGGCCCGCTTGCCGTCGAGGGCGGCCCCGCGGGTGCGGACCGGTCGCTGACGGCCGGCGTCAAGCTGCCCGGCGAAAAGGACGATTTCCTGATCGCCATCGGCGCGCAACCGCCCGAGAGCCAGCAGATCGACGTGCTCAACATCTTCAATGACTCCAGCCTGGCAGACACTTCGGGCGTGCTGAACCAGACCACCCTGCGCGGTTTCGGGATGAGCGAAGATCTGGTTTTCGAGAACGTCTCGGGCCCGCTCTTTGGCGAGGGCACGATCCCCGAAGGTGAGACCCAGACGGATCTCGTTGTTCCCGGGGGCATCAGCTTCGGCAAGGTCAATTTCGGTGCGTCGGGCTTCGGTACGGATGGCGCTCAGTCCACAATCGAGGTGTTCAACCTCATGCTGGGCCAAGGCAACGATCTGCTCGACATCAACGGCACGCTGGACCCGGCGCCCTTCGTGAGCGCGCAGAACATGTTCGAGGTCCATGCATCGGCCAGCGTGGCGGCGACCGCAGCCGCTCTGGATGCCGATCCTGACCTCGAGAACGCGTTCGACGGGTTCTACACCGTCCGGTCGGACGTGATCGACTGGAAAGCCGAGGGCTTCCTGCCGGGCCAGACGGTCGAGATCGAGGGCGTCTCGGCCCTCTTCAAGGTCGTCGAGGTGGCTGACGCGGTCTATATCGACGGCAACGGAAACACGGTGACAGGTGGCGATGGTACGCTCCTGCGCGATCCCAACGACAATTCGGTCCTTGTTCTGCAGGCCGTGACGCCGCTGACAGGTACCCAGTTGGGTGAACTGGCCGCCGCCTTCATGGAGGAGGTCAAGCTGGTGGCCTTCGACGCCGCAGTTCTGGGATATTATACATACGGCGTTGAGAGCACCGCCAAGGGCGCGATCCTCAGCGGCGTCGATTGGGAAGCCGAAGGGTTCCTGCGCGGTCACCTGATCAATATCGGTGGTGAAAACGGCAGCTTTGACACCGCCGTGCAATATCGCGTGACCGATATCGACGGCACCACCATGGAGATTGAGGGCACACCGCTGGCTGCGGGACCGGCCTCGGCGAACATCTGGGTCCAGGGCGATCATGGCGGGCTGACGGTCGTGCATGGTGGCGGCAACCTGCCTGTGCAGACCATCGGCGATTATGCCATCGCGCCGATTGGCGATTTCGACGGCGACGGAACAAGCGACTCCGTCCTGCTTCGCAAGGATGGGCGCGACTGGGCCGGGGCCGGTTTCCAGGTCGGACAGGTCATCCAGGTCGGGGCCGAGGGCGAAACCCGTACCGTTCTGGGCATCGCGGATGCGGGCGACTACGGCTATGTGGCGCCGCCGAACTCTGCAGTGACCTGGGGTCTGGGCAGTGTCCTGATCCTGTCGGGAGACTCGGCAGCGATGGACCTGACCGAAACGGACGTTCACAAGTCCATCCCCGAACGGGTGGAGATCACGGCCACGGTCACCCTTCTGGCCGACAAGCTGACACGCACGGATGGCGGCGACTGGACGGTCGATTTCGCGCCCGGCCAGGTGGTCTTTATCCAGGGCATCCCGGGCGGCTTCACCATCGACAGCGTGACGCCCGAGACGATCACACTAGCAGGTGCCGCGATCCATGACTGCGTCATCGAGCCCGGTAGCGAGATCACCATTTACCGGATCGACCTGTCCCGCGACGCAGGCGCGCAGGTCGGCGGCGATCACTTCATCATCGGGCTGGTCGAGGGCGCCGATCCCGAAACCTCGGTCCTGGGCGGATCGGAAAGCCCGCTCGTGGTCTATGGCGATACCAGCCAGGATGGCGTCTGGTATGGAGGGCGGTCCTACGATACGCTCGGCCAGGAGTTCGGGCCGAAACCGTTCAACCCCTTCCCGGATCTGCCCGACGAAGAGAACGAGGATGACGAATGGGTCTTCCCGCTGGCCAACAGCTTCGACTTCGCCGGCGATGACATCATCGATGCCAGCGCGCTCTTCACCCTGCGTCCGGCACAATCGGTGGGAATCACCGCTTATGGCGGTGCGGGCCACGACCTGATCATCGGTAGCCAGGCGGGCGACCACCTCGCGGGCGGCTCGGGCGACGACACCCTCATCGGGCAGGACGGAACCGACCACATCTACGGCGACAGCGGCGTGAACGTGGATATCCTCACCCGCGCACTGCACATTGCCACCGTCGATGCCAGTCCGCGTCCCAGCGCCGATCCGACGCTGGGCGCCTCGGACCAGACCTTCAAGCCCGTCAAGGTCGCCAGCCCGATGCGCGACGACATGATCGCGGGTCAGGACGTGATCTATGGCGACGAGATCGGGGATGGCTCGGACGAACTGACGCCGAACATCATCTTCGGCGATCACGGCGTGGTAGAGATGTTCGTGGACGATCCGAACCTGCCGCCGATCCTGCTGCAACGGATCCAGACCACCGATCTGTCCCTCGTGCTCGCGATCAACTCGGCCGAATTCCAGAACGGAGCGGATGATACGATCTTCGGCTCTGCCGTGGCCGACTTGCTGATCGGCGGTGCAGGCAATGACATGATCGACGGGCGGACCAATGACGACCTGATCTTTGGTGACAATGTCTTCCTGACCCGCATGGGTGACACCCCGGGCGACGGCAACCTGACCGATGATATCAAGAGCCTGCGCTTCCAGGCGCTGGCGGGCGCGCTGCTCTATTCGCGCACCGATCGCAGCAGCGATTTCTATCTCGGCGACGGGCTGACGCCGGAGACGACTGCAGAATTCCCCTATGAAGAAACCGGCGTCAACTCGCTGGGCGGCTTCAACTCCGGACGGCTGATGACGAATGGCATCGCGCAGGATTATCGCGATCCGAACGGTGCGGAATGGTGGGCCGAATACGAGATCGATTACGCCATCTTCCACAATTTCGCAGTCGCCAACGGGGACGCGGGCGTGGGATCCTTCGGCAACGATTACCTCGCCGGCGGGGCGGGGCACGACCAGATCTTCGGCCAGATGGGCCATGACTGGATCCAGGGCGACGGCTCCATCGAGACGGCGGTGGCCTCTGAAAGCCATGTTGGCGCCGCGCGGGTTCCGGACGTGGATGGTATCGGCATCGACGACGCGGTCGGGCCGCTCTTCGTGGTGGCTAGCTTCGAGAGTGCCGGGGACGGGCAGGACTACATCGAAGGCGGCGGCGGCAAGGACGTGGTGTTCGGCGGCCTGGGCCAGGATGACATCGTGGGCGGTTCGTCCGACTTCTTCGGACTGAACCTGACTGGGGACGCTTTGCAGGCGGTGATCGACGATCTCGTGGCCGGCGGCGCCACCGCCCCGATCAATCCCGATGACAGTTTCCTGCGTCCCGACAGCGACGATTGGCTGTTCGGCGGGGCCGGAACGCAGATCAACCGCAACAACGGGTTCGATCCGAACCTGAACGAAGCGGACGGGGTGCAGACCTACGGCGGCGATGTGGTCGTCACAGTCGATACTGCCTTCGAGGACAAACATGCCCGCGACAGCGATGCGATCGTAGGCGATAACGGCGACATCATCCGTATCGTCGGCACGCAGGGCATCGACGTGATGTCGCAGAACGCCAGTGATCTGTATGTCGAGTTCAATTTTGACAATTACGGCGGCGAGAAGATCGTCGTGCGCGGTATCCGCCTGCTCGACTACACGCCCGGCGGTATTGACGGCGATCCCGGCCGGTTCTCGCTGGACGCAGCCGATCCGCAGAACGGCATGCGCAAGATGTTCTCGGAAACCTGCGATCCGACCGATGGGTTCTGGACCTATGATATCGGCGGGCATGACGAGATCCACGGCGGCACCGGGGACGACTTCATCTATCTCGGGGGCGGCTGGGACATCGGTTTCGGCGATGCCGACGATGACGACATCATCGGCGGCTGGGGCTTTGACTGGATCTCCGGTGGTACCGGACAGGACGGGGTGCTGGGGGACGATGGCCGCATATTCACCAGCAGGAACACCGCCGACACGTCCCTGAGCGAGGTTCTGTATGGTGTCGATCCGCTGCGCGCGTCCGACCCTGACACGCGCACCAGCCAGGGCGATGTCCTGAACGAGCTGATCCGCACGCCTGGCAATATCCAGGTCGAGCTGATCAATGTCGCAGGCGAGTTGAAGAAATCGGTCGACCTGACGCCCTACAACCTCTCGCAGGATTACACGAGCGCCAATCCCTTCGACGCCAACCCGCTTTGGGCCGATGACGTTATCTTTGGTGGCCTTGGAAAGGACTTCCTGCATGGCGGGGCAGGGGACGACGCGATATCAGGCGCCGAGGCGCTGGAGGAAAGCTATGCGCCGCGCTTCGATGCCAACGGGGAGTTGATCGGCCTCTGGAAGTCCGATTTCGACAGCCCGCACAACCCGTCCGACATCCTGAAGTTCGGCGAAGATGACGACGCATGGAATTCGCCCAAGCCGGTGCAAAGCCGCCTGGGCGAGTTCTTCCTCTACGACGAGTACGATCCGCGCCGCGTGATCCTGTTCGCCGCCGAGGATGGCAGCCTCTGGAAGGGGGACGCATACGATCCGGCCGATCCGTTCAACAGCGGTGGGCTGCTGCAGTATTTCCTCAACCACGACCATACCGAGGGCGTGAGCCAGTTGGGCTACGTCGCCTTCCGCAACGACGGGCAGACCCCGGATTACGATGTGCCGCAGGAATACCGCCAAAGCGACGGCGACGACGCCATCTTTGGCGACCTGGGCAATGACTGGCTGATCGGCGGCACGGGCCGTGACCATATCTATGGCGGCTTCGGCAACGACCTGATGAATGCCGATGACCAGCTCGGCACGATCGATCCCGAATTGCCCAACGGCAGCCCGGGGCAGTTGCCGCTGGATACGACCGACCAGTCGCCGGATACCCATTGGATCTATGAGGACCGCGTGATGGGTGGCGCGGGGCTCGACATCCTGATCGGCAACACCAAGGGCGACCGCCTGATCGATTGGGTGGGTGAGTTCAACTCCTACATCGTGCCCTTCGCACCCTTCGGGATCGCGACGGTCAGCCGCCAGGTTCCGCCGCAGCTGTTCGATTTCCTCTATGCG
The DNA here is from genome assembly GCA_947500005.1 of uncultured Paracoccaceae bacterium. Classification (GTDB taxonomy): domain Bacteria; phylum Pseudomonadota; class Alphaproteobacteria; order Rhodobacterales; family Rhodobacteraceae; genus Lutimaribacter_A. The sequence goes on from CANMQJ010000005.1 coordinate 111,898, forward strand.
CAGGCCTTCAGCGACGGGGTCGATGTCACGCGCAATACGGATACCGGCCAGAGCAATCACAATGAGCGGTATTCCAACGTCACCACCATGCAGGGCGGCATCGACGGCGAAATCGGGCTGGTCACGCAAAAGGACAAGGGCTTCTGGCAGGATCAGACCGGCGGGCCGACCGATCCGCAACCTGGCAACGTTCCGGGCGGCAAGCGCGACGTTCTGCGCAGCTCTGACTTCAACAACAATTCGGGCGATATCTTCGTCCGCGATACCGGCAAGATGACGGTGCAGGGCGGCCAGATGACGCTTGCGGCCGACACCAATAACAGCCAGGCCTCGGCGGTCTACAATCTCGACGAATACCTGCCGATCTACTACGAGATCAGCGCCCAGCTTTCGACGGCCAAGCCCACCGGTGGCGCCAAGGCGAACGCCTACATCATCTTCGATTACATCTCGGATATCGATTTCAAATGGGCGGGCATCAACATCTCGAACAACAAGATCGAGATGGGGTATCGCGATGCTACCGGCTATCACGAGCTGATCCAGTCCAACAAGCCGGTGCGGATCAAGCCCAACGTGTCCTACGAGGTGCTGGTCGCGGTCAACGGAAACAACGTCACGCTGATCATCGACGGGGTGAACTGGTTCGAATACGACTACACGCCCCGCCTTGATGAAGAGGGGCTGCCGATCCCGCTCAACAAGGGTTTCGTGGGCTTTGCCACCGATGGCGGCGTGGCGAGCCTGGACAACTTTACCGTCCAGATCCTGCCGCCCGACTGGACCATCGAGGTCGAGGACGACTTTACCGGACCCGAGGCCGCGAACATCTACACCCCGGTCGCAGGTGATTGGACGCTGGCGGGCAACGCCTATACCGGCTCGGCCGGCGCGGCGGATGCCGCCATCACGCTTGCAACCCTCGGAGAGGACGTGGGTTACAGTTCGATCCTAGAACTCGAGGCGAAAGTGGCCGCGGGCGATGTCGGCGGGATCGTGTTCGATTACTACGCCGAGGATCGCTACAAGTTCGTCATCGTCGATGCGCCGGCCGACCAGGTCTTGGTCGGCCATGTGGATGCCGAGAACGGCATGGTCATCGACCGCACGCTTTCGGCCTCGCTCAACCCGGCCATTGCGCAGACCCTGAAGGTCACGACCAGCGGCGCCAGCCTTCAGATCAGCGTCAACGGTGCCAGCGTGGGCAGCCACGCCTTCAACTCGGTCCTGGTAGATGGCCAGGTCGGTCTCGTTACCTTCTCCGACGCGGCCTTCGAAGAGATCGTGATCCGCTCCAACGATGCGGTGTTCGTGCTCGAGGATGCCGACGCGCTGATGGCGACGACGCTGGGCGCGGCGACCGATCCGCGGCTCGCTACCCAGGCGGATGTGGATGCGCTCAAGGGCATCGCGATCGACATACTCGTGGCCGAGCTCGGCCTTGGGGCAGAGGCCGAGGCCAGACTGCGCGCAGTGGACGTGACGGTTGCGGATCTCTCCGGCATGCAACTGGGCGAAGCGCACCTGAGCGATGGCATCACCATTGACCTTGACGCCGCCGGGCATGGATGGTTCGTGGATCTCACACCCCTGTCGAACGAGGAATACCTGGCCGACAGCAACGGCATCCTGCGCGGACAGGACGGAACCTCGGCCGCGACCCGTGTCGATCTGCTCTCGGTTCTCACGCATGAGCTGGCCCATATGCTGGGCTCGCCGCACCTGGCGGAGGCGCCGGACGGATCGCTCTACGCCGATGACCTGTCAGCGGGCACGCGTCTTGCGATCTTCTCGGATGAGAAGTCCGAGGCGCAGGCGGTGGACGCCATGCTCATCTACGACGACACTCTGGGCCGCTTTGTCACCGATGACGGGTTGCGACACATGAAGGCTGCGCGGACGCTCGCCCTTGACCTCGAAACCACACCGGGGAACGTGACCGTGGCCAACCCCGACCCGGTTCCCGTCCCGCAAGAACCTGACCCTGCGGCCACCCAGGATGACGCCCCGGTCGAGACCGCAATCGCATCCAAAAAGCAGAACAACGGTATGCTCAAGCGGTTGGGCAAGCTGTTCAAGTAATCGAAGGGACGGATCGGAGGGCCTAGCACGACCATGACTATGGAAACACCCGCCGATCCAGAAGCCAGGCCCGCCTCATCTGGGCAGGTCAGCTACGAAATATTCGATCAGGCTCTGTGGAACCGCTTCGCGACTGCGGACTCTGTCGAGGGGTTCCTGGCGTCGTGGTTGGCCCTGATGTGTCGCAACATGCAGGCCGTGCAATCGGCGGTAGTCGTGCTTGGTGATCCCGATACCGGCCCGTTCACGCCGGTCGCGCATTGGCCAGACGAGAGATCCGTCGGATCGCGCCTGATGTCGGTGGCCGAGCAGGGGCTGGGCAAGCGCCAGCCGGTAATGGCTCCTGCCGAGGCCGGACAGGACATTGCCCTGCCGCTGCTGGTCGATGATCAGCTCTATGGCGTCGTCGCCCTGACCGTGGGCAAGGAAGGCACCGCCCCGGGCGAGGCAATCCGTCACCTGCGATGGGGCGCGGGCTGGATTGAGGTGCTCCTGCGCCGTGACCAGGGTCGCAGCTTCGAGAAGCTGCAGGCCCGTACCGCCACTGCGCTCGACATGCTGGCGACGGTCCTGGAGCAAAGGCGTTTCGAGGGTGCAGCGAATGCGCTGGTCACCGAGCTTGCGCAATCGCTGCACTGCGACCCGGTCAGCCTGGGTTTCGTCCGTCGCGGGTCGGCGCGGGTGCGCGCGATGAGCGCGGCTGCGGCCTTTGGCCAACGTATGAGCCTTGTTCGCGATATCCGTGCCGCGATGAACGAGGCCATCGACCAGAAGGCCGTCGTGCTCTACCCCGCGCCCGAGGATTGGGATTACCGCGTCAGCCAGGCGCATGGCGAGTTGGTGGCCGCGCACAAGGCGGATCACGTGCTGACCGTGCCGATCCAGCATGATGGCGAAATCATAGGCGCACTGACGCTAGAGAAATCGGGGGGCGAAGGCTTCTCCGACGACACGGTCGGACTGGTCGATGCCATCGCGACGGTCGTGGGGCCGGTCCTGGAAGAGAAACGCCGCAACGACCGGTGGATCCTGGTCAAGGCGGTCGAAGCCGCTGGCCATCAGCTGGTGCGCCTTCTTGGGCCTCGGCATTTCGGGCGCAAGCTTGCCACCGTGATCTTTCTGGTCTTGGCTTGGGTCTTCGCGACCACCACCACGACCTTTACCGTAACGGCGCCGGCCGAATTGCAGGGCGAAATCCAGCGCACCATTGTGGCTCCGTTCAACGGTTATCTCGCCGAGGAGACGGTTCAGGCGGGGGCGCTGGTCGAGGATGGGCAGGTCATGGCCCGGCTCGACAATCGCGACCTTGCATTGGAAAAGCTTCGCCTGACCACTACCCGAGGTCAGAGGCGAGCCGAATACGATCAGGCGCTCGCCGCGCGCGAACGGGCCGAGGCCAACATCATCGAAACCCAGATCCAGCAGATCGACAGCCAGATCGCGCTGGTCGATGAGCAGATCGCGCGGACTGAGATCCGTGCACCCTTTGCAGGCGTCGTCGTGTCGGGTGATCTCAGCCAATCCATCGGGGCAACGGTCGAACGGGGCCAGGAACTGTTCAAGATCGCGCCGCTCGACGGCTACCGCGTCGTCATGGAGGTAGACGAGACCGATCTGGCCCAAATCGGCATAGGGCAGGAGGGCCAATTGCGCGTGGCATCGCTGCCTGATCTGCCTTTGGGCTACGTGGTCACGCGGGTCACACCGATCTCCGATCAGCGCGAGGGGCGCAACTTCTTTCGCGTGGATGCGAGGCTTCTTGACAGCGATCCCCGGCTACGCCCCAGCATGGAAGGTGTGGCGCGGACCGCAATCGGCGAGCGGCTGTTGATCGAGGTCTGGACCCGCCCGCTGGTTGACTGGGCCAAGATGGCATATTGGCGCTGGAAGCCCTGAGACATGGACAAGGTCTTTCTCTCGCAGAACTGGTACCGCGTCGCAGGGTTGAAGCCTCGCCTCAGGCGCCATACTCGCCTCTTCCGTACCCGCTATCGTGGACAGCTGTGGTACGTACTTCAAGATCGGACATCGGGCCGGTTTCACCGGTTTTCACCGTCGAGTTATCACGTCATCTCGATGCTGGACGGGCAACGCACCGTGCAGGAAATCTGGGACATCACCTGCGACCAACTCGATGACGAGACATTGACGCAGGACGAGGTGATCCGCCTGCTTGGTCAGCTTCACGCGGCCGACGTGCTTGTGGGTGACGTGTTGCCTGATATCGAGGAACTCGCCGATCGCGGAGAGAAACAGCGCAACCGCAAGCTGATGATGAGCTTCATGAATCCGCTTGCCGTGCGCTTTCCCCTGATCGACCCGGACGATTTCGTAACCGCGACCTTTCCATTGGTACGCCCCTTCATCTCGTGGTTCGGCGCGCTGATCTTTCTGTGCGTGGTGGGATATGGCGGGTTTCTCGCGCTGTCACATTGGGAAGAACTGACCAGGAACGTCGCGGACAGGGTTCTGACCGCGCAGAATATCGGCATCCTTGCCCTGACCTATATCGGCGTGAAGACAGTGCATGAGCTTGGCCATGCCTATGTCGTCAAGAAATGGGGCGGAGAGGTTCACGAGATCGGCCTGATGTTCCTCGTCTTCATGCCGGTACCCTATGTCGATGCCTCGGATTCCATGCGCTTCCCCTCGAAGTGGCAGCGCGCCCTGGTCGGGGCGGCGGGTATCCTGGTGGAGTTCTTTCTGGCCGCCCTCGCCATGATCGTGTGGATCAATGCCGAGGATGGGCTGGTGCGGGCCTTTGCCTATAACACCATGCTGATCGGGGGCATTTCCACGCTCCTTTTCAACGGAAACCCGCTGCTGAAATTCGACGGCTATTACGTGATGTCGGACATCATCGAAATTCCGAACCTGGCCCAACGGTCGAAAAACTACATCGGGTACCTGATCAAGCGCTATGCCTTTGGCATCGAACACGCGCAGAACCCGGCGACCGGGCCGGGAGAGCCGGGATGGTTCGTGTTCTACGGGCTGGCCTCGTTCGCGTACCGGGTGTTCATCACCTTCGCCATCGTGCTGTTCGTCAGTCAGCAATTCTTCTTCCTTGGCATCCTGCTGGCCATCTGGGCGGTGATCCTGATGTTCGGCTGGCCCCTGCTCAAGCATGTCTGGTTCCTGCTGGCCAACCCCGCCCTGCGACGCAAGCGCAGCCGGGCCTTCGCCGTGACCGGTGCCAGCCTTGCCGCGATTGCCGCGCTTTTTTTCGCGGTCCCCTTGCCGCAGGCCACGATGGCCGAGGGCGTGGTCTGGGTTCCCGGAGACCGCATCATTCATGCAGGCGCCGACGGTGTCGTGACCGAGATGACGGTGAAGCCCGGCAGCCGGGTCGCACGGTCCGAAGCGGTGTTGACGCTGGACGATCCGATGGCGGAAGCGCGCGTTCGCCTGCTTGAGGGATATATCGAGGAGTTGCGCCGACGCGTATCGGCGCAGACGCTCTCGGACCGGTCCGCCGCGCGCGTGTTGCAGGAGGAAATGCGCGGGGCCCAGGCGGATCTGGCGCTGACCCGCGAACGGCTTGAGAGCCTGACTGTCCGGTCCGGGGCAGAGGGCATTCTGGTCTTGCCACAAGGCGAAGATCTGCTGGGGCGATTCCTGCACAAGGGGCAGGTCGTTGCCTATGTCACCGATTTCCGCGATCCCCTGATTCGTGTCGTGGTTCCCGAAGGCCGAAGCGATCTGGTGCGCAGCGAAACACGAAGCGTGGAGCTTCGCTTCGCCTCGGATCCGGACACGACCGTTCCGGCCAGAGTCGAGCGCGAGGTGCCCGCGCTCACCGCAAGCCTGCCTAGCCTGGCGCTCTCGACCGAGGGCGGGGGCCGCGTTCCGCTCGACCCTGGGGCCAGCGGCCGAGCGGGCCAGCGGCAGACTCTCTCGAATTTCCTGCATCTGGATATTCGACTGGCGGCAGACACCAGATTTCGCGGGCTGGGCGAGCGGGTTCACGTCCGTTTCGATCACGGCGAGGAACCCGTCGCGCGTCAACTCTACCGCGCCTTGCGCCAGGTTTTCCTGCGTCACTTCGATATTTGAACCATACCGATTTCACGCCCGCGCAGTGACGACGCAACAAGAAAGACCTTTGTACAAAACCAGTTGCAGGTTATCGTCACAGGTGTGGGGAGCGAAATTCTACAAGTCGAAATTGTGACAAGGAGGGAATTCCGACATGACCCAACTGTTGTTTTACGAAAATGCCACGCCAGTCAGTTCCGAGCGCCACAAGAAGACCTCGGTCAAGACCGGAGCGAACACCTACAAGTTCGCGGAAAAGGTCAATTCCGTGCCGCTGACTGCGATCGAGTTCGGGCAAGCTGCTGTCGAATATCCCATTGTCTTTTCCGGCACCGAAGAAACCGTCATGCCCTGCGCCATCCTGGGCGCGACGGCGACGCGCAACCTGTTCGTCAAGCAGGACGGAAGCTGGGGCGGCAAATACGTGCCCGCCTTCATCCGCCGTTATCCCTTCGTTTTTGCTCAGGATGACGGTGGCAAGAAACTGATCCTGCATATCGATGAGAGCTTCGAAGGGGTGAACAAGGACGACCGTGGCGAGCGCCTGTTCGATTCCGATGGCACTCAGACACAGTACCTCAAGAATGTCCTGGCCTTCTTGCAAGACTATCAACAACGGTTCAATCGCACGCAGCTGTTCTGTAAGCGGCTTCTGGAGCTTGACCTGCTGCGCCCGATGGAGGCGCAGTTCTCTCTCCCCTCGGGTGAGCGGCAATCGCTCTCCGGCTTCCAGACGGTGGATCGGGAGAAGCTCAAGGCGGTGAGCAACGAGGATCTGGGCAAGATGATGCGCACGGACGAGCTTGAATGCCTGTTCCTGCACCTCTCTTCACTGCGCCATTTCAGCTCCATCGCCGAGCGGTTCTCCATCGAGGGCGACATGGGGGCGATGTCGTCCAGCTTCGAAGCCGGTTCCGCCTTGGACGACGATATCCCGGTGGCCGAACCGGTCGAACCCGGCTCGGAAATGAAGGCCAACGGCTCGGCCAAGGCCGCGCTGGAGCCGGATGCTTGATCACGGCCTTTCGACCGGTCTGATACCTGGTGCCGCCGCCGTCAAAAGCGGCGTCACCGACCCCTTGCCTCCCGTTTCGCTGTATCCCGAGCGGGAAGAACCGAACCATCACTGGCTCGATCCGGCAGAGTCGGTTGCGCGCTACGTCGTGGGCCGGGTCCGTCGGCCGTTCTTCCGGTTGCGGCTACGCCTGCTTTTGCGCCGCGTCCGCGCTCGCGCGGCGGGCTTGTCGACCCTGGACGACGCGGGGCTCGACGCGCGGATCGCCGCGCTGCGGGATCGGGTCCGAAGACGTGGCCTTGCAGATCGGGGACTGGTCGAGGCCTTTGCCCTTATCCGCGAAACCTCCCGCCGTAGCGTCGGCCTCTATCATCACGACGTGCAGGTGCTGGGCGCGCTCGCCATGGCCCGTGGCGCCGTGGCCGAGATGGAGACGGGAGAGGGCAAGACCCTGAGCGCCACGCTTGCCGTGGGCGCGGCGGCGATGGCGGGCATTCCGGTGCATGTGATCACGGTGAACGACTATCTCGCCAAGCGCGATGCCGAGACGATGCGCCCCCTGTTCGAGCGGTTGGGCCTCACCGTCGGTGTCCTGGTCCACGGTATTCCGCCCGACGAACGCCGGCTCATCTATCGCCGCGACATCGTCTATACATCGAACAAGGAAATCGCTTTCGACTACTTGCGCGACAGGGTGAAGCTGGGCGGCCCGCCGCTGAACACACAGCTCAAGCTGCGACAGTTTCTTGACCCGTCCGCTCGTACAGATCCCCCGGTGATGCGGGGGCTTCATTTCGCCGTCGTGGACGAGGCCGACAGCGTGCTTGTCGACGAGGCGCGAACGCCTCTTATCCTGTCCCGCGAGACGGATGCCGAAGCCGAGAAAATCTGGGCCGAGACGGCGCATCGCCTGGCGCGACGCCTTTTTGAAGGACGTGATTACATCGTTCACCAAAGTGAGCGCCGGGTCGAGTTGACCGCCCGGGGCAAGGCCACGCTTGACCGGCTCGGCGCCTATACCGGCGGGATTTGGGTAAACCGGATCCGCCGGGAACAGGCCATCCGGCAGGCATTGACGGCGCAGTTTCTCTATACCGAGGGCGACCAGTACATCGTTGCCGATGGAAAGGTCGTGATCGTGGACGAATATACGGGCCTCGTGATGGAGGAACGGTCCTGGAACGACGGGATGCACCAGTTGGTCGAAGCGAAGGAAGGGGTGGAGGTCACGCCGCGAAAGGACGTGCTCGCGCGAATGACCTATCAGCGCTTCTTTCGTCGATACCAGCACCTGGCAGGGATGACGGGCACGGCGCGCGAGGTTGCGGCAGAGCTTTCGTCCGTCTACCGCCTGAACGTCGTTCCCATTCCCACGAACGTGCCGTCGCAGAGGCGACGGTTGCCACTGACGGTTCTGCCGAGCGAAACACGCAAGTGGCAAGCCGTGGCGCGACGAGCCAAGGCGATATGCGCGGCAGGCCGACCGGTGCTGATCGGCACACGCTCTGTCCTGGCCTCGGAACGCGCCTCGGATGCGCTGGCTGCGGCGGGCATCGACCATGTTCTGCTCAATGCCAAGAATGACCGCGAAGAGGCCGAGATCATATCAGGTGCCGGGCAGGCCGGGCGCGTCACGATCGCCACCAACATGGCCGGCCGCGGTGTCGATATTGCCCTGGGGGAAGGGGTGGTCAGGTGCGGCGGTCTGCACGTGATCCTGACCGAGCGCCATGATTCCAAGCGCATAGATCGGCAACTCGAAGGACGCACCGCGCGCCGGGGAGAACCCGGCTCCAGCGAAACGATCCTGTCCCTTCAAGACGGAATTCTCGAAATGACCAACGCCGGAAACAGCGTGTTGGCATCCTTGGCCCGGCTGCCCGGGTTGCCGGGCCGCATGGCGGCGGCACGCCTGTTTCGCCGCGCGCAACGCCGGGCCGAGCGAACCCATGCCCGTGCCCGCCGAATTCTGCTCGACCAGGACCGGCGGCTTGGCACCTTGCTCTCCTTTTCCGGCAAACCCGAATGATCCATGGTATCCGCATGACCCGAGGCCGTTTTTGTGCTGCAGCCCTTCTTCTTGTCCTCGCCACGAGTGCCCGTGCCGAAACCTTCGATTGCGTGATCGTACCGGCCATCACGGTCAGCGTCGGTTCTCCCGTCTCGGGCCTACTTGGCGAGGTCTTCGTGGATCAGGGCGATCTGGTGACACCGGGGCAGGAAATTGCTGTCCTGCGTTCGGAGGTGGAGCGCAAGACGGTGGAACTGCTCGAGGTGCAGGCTCTGAGCGAGGCCGAGATCGAGGCACAGGAAAGCCGCCTCAACCTGGCGCAAAAGCGTCTCGCGCGCATCCAGGACCTGGTGGACCGCCAAGTGAGCCCGCGTGAACAACTCGAGGCAGCCGAAGCCGATGTCGAAGTGATCGAGCGCGAGAAGAGCATCGCCGAAATGCGCCGGCAGGTGGCCGGTCTCGAGTTGGAACGCGCACGCGCGCAGCTTGACCAGCGGGTGATCCGCAGCCCGCTCAAGGGGGTAGTGGTGGCAAGGCATCTTTATAGCGGCGAGTTCCTGCACTCCGAAGCCCATGTCGCCACCATCGCGCAGATTGATCCTCTGCATGTCGAGGCTTATCTGCCGGTGGAACTCTACCGGGCCGTCGAGCCAGGCATGACGCTCAAGGTTTTTCCCGAAGCCCCTGTCGAGGGCGAACTCGCCGCGCAGATCGATGTGATCGACCGCGTCTTCGATGCAGCCTCGGGAACCTTCGGTGTAAGGTTGTCTCTGCCCAACGAGGACCTTGCCATCCCGGCCGGACACCGATGCCGCCTGGAACTGGACCTGCCGGGATGAAGTGCCGCGTTGTCGAAATATGTGGACGTGAGGCAGAGAGGACGGTTCGGCGGCGTCAGCAATTGCCTAAGCCTTGTCGCAACGAGCCGAGCGATCATCTGGGCCTGGCCGGCTTTGGTGTGCCTCTCGCGCGAAGGCGATCGGACTCCGGCAGTCGAGTAGCGGACAGCGTCTTGCCTGTCACATGCGCGGCGCGACTGGCAACTTGGGACATCGAAAGTGAGGAAGAAAAGCGCCCCGATCCTGGTGGGACCGGGGCGCCGCTTCGTGGTTCAGGACGAAACCTCGCCCCCAGCAGGTTACGCGTGTTGAACCTCAGACGAACACGAGGTCATCGACCGGCAGTTCATAGCCGGTGAAGATGCCGGCGCCTTCGAAGGCCAATCCCGCGACATCTTCGAGCAGATGGTCGGTCTCGGTGTCGAAGCTCTGCTCCTCCTGCGCGAAGTAGTCGATCGTCGCGACGGTTCCGTCATTGGTCATGTCGGTCTGGCGCAGCACGACGGGGTTGAACCCGTTGTAGGAGGACAGGATCGCGGCAACAAGCGGGTCGGTTCCGACTTCGCTGTCGAGCGTGACAGACCCGCCTGTGTGGTCGACCGCATCCTCGGCCAGGAAGGCCTGCCCGTCGAGACCATTGCCCCAGTCGATCAGACCGGACGCGTCGGCACTTTCGATTGCGACCCAGCCCAGAACCTCTTCGACGTGGTAGTTCTCGTTGTTCTCCTGCTCATGGAGGCGAACCTCGAAACCCTCCTCGGTGATGTTGTTCGTCCGTGCAAAGGCCCAGTCGGCCCCGTTATTGGTCTGCAGTTGCACGAGAACGATCGGCGCGGACTCGAAGGCGGCCTCGAAGGTGACCTGCTCGAAGACGTTGAGCGCACCGCCGCCGATCGTGGTCGTGCCCACTTCGATCATGCTGCCGTCCATCAGGCTCCAGACACCTTCCTCGAATGTCAGCATGGCCACGTCTTCGGCAACATGCGAACGGTCGAGATAGTTCGGCTCGTCGATAAAGGCGGTGACGCCCGTTTCTGTCACCTCGGTCAACTGGACCGTGGCGGTCTGCCACCCATTGAAGGATGGCGGCGTCATGAACACCACGGGGTTCTCGAAGACCGTGCCGTCCTGATAGGTTATGGTTGCGCCGTCGCTGTCGAGCCCGATGACCTCCTGAACGGACCCGATGGCCTCGATCGCCGCATATTCGATGTCCAGCTGCATGTCGTAGAGCTGGGTCGAGTCCTGGCGGTCGCCCTTGAGATAGACCGCGGTATCGAACGCGTTATGCGTCAGGTTCATTCCGTTGGGCGTGATCGCCGACAGGATCGGCCCGGTGGGCATCGCATCGCCCGCGCCCAACAGCGATCCGCTGCCATCGTCGACCTTTTGCCAGCCCTCGTCGATCACGCCATCGCCGTTCTCGTCAAGCCGGCCCGGATCCACGAACATCCAGCCCGAACTGTGGCTGAAGGGTGATGGATCTGGGATACCGTCGCCATTCGCGTCCGCGTCCCAGTCCAGCAGGTTCAGCGTGGTGGTGGTGTTCTCTCCGGTTTCGTACTTGATGTTGTCACGCTGGTAGGGCGGCTGGGAATTCTCCACGAGCGGAACTTCGAGACCGGGCAGGTCCTGTCCGAACTTGTTCGGGGTCAGGCGCCAGCGTGGACCCGAGATCAGGAACTCGTCATCGAACCCTGCGGCTTCGGCTTCTTCTCTCGAACGGAAGCTCTCGAAGATGTTCACGTTCGGATTGTTGCGGGCATAGGCGCTGTCATCCAGATAGGACCACTCGAACGGTTCGCGATCGACGGTGGTGTACCATGCGTCGGTGAACCCTTCGCGCATATCCTCGGAAGAGAAGGTCAGGTCGGCAGCCGCGGCACTTGCGGCCAGCGATTCATCCTTGAGAACGGTTCCGATGAAATCGCCGTTTGCGTCCTGGTTCCGATAGCCGACGAAGTTGCCGTCGACATCCAGAACGGGCGTGCCGCCCACCCAGGGATCGACGCTCCCGTTCTCGTCCAGCTTGAAGTAGCTGGGCAGGAAGGTGCCTTCGCCATTGTAGCTGTCGACCGGTGAGACCCACAGCGTGTTGGACGGATCGTCGGGGTCCTGGATGACCACGTAGGAGGGCAGGCGCCCGATCGCGGCTTCGTTCTCATAGTCCTCCGGTCGGACCTGGTCGTTGGGGTTGTTGGTGATCTCGTGGTGGATCACCAGGTCGGCGCGCGTGATGACGAAGCCGAGCCCGCCATTCTCATGCGCATCGGACACGCCGTTGCTGTCGGCATCCGCCGTCCACTCCTCCGGCAGGTCCATGTTGACCTCCATCCGGATATCGTTTGGACGCTTGACCGCCTCGCCAAAGCGGTAGAGCAGCTTGCCGTCATCCTTGACCGTGACCGAGAAGTCCTGGCTGTAGGCGATGTCGTAGTTGATGGTCGATTCGTTCGGCGCCAGGATGTCGGTCACGTCGGCCGTGCCCCCGAACCCGTTGAGGAAGCCGTCGACCACGTCCGCTGTGCCGTCCATGTCCAGATCGACACCGCCAACGGTGATGGTTTCCGGCGTTCCGTCGCCGTCGACATCGGCGTCGATATTGACGGACAACGTCTGGAACTCATCGTTTGTCCCGTCCCGGTCAAAGTCGAGATCGGTATAGGTCTGCGGGTTGCTTGAAGTGTCGACATTGTCGATTGCCCGCTGAAGCGCCTCTGTGAGTTCATCGACATACATGTCGTGCGTCAGCCCGGGTTCATAGGCGCCATCGGGTCCGGTCGGTCGCAGTTCGCGCAGGCGCAGGTCGTTGTCGAGCGGCGCGATCGCGTCCGGATCGTCCGGGAACCGCTGATCCGACAGGACCTGGGCCATCACGTTGTAATGTTCGGTCGACGCCTTCACCAGCGAGCCGCCGATGCCCAGCGACCAGGTGCCCAGAGGCCCGCTGGACTTGAACACGTCCGTTGCCGCATTCCGAAGCGAGAGGCCGGTCACCAAAGTCGGGTCGGTTTCATCATAGATGTTGCCGGCGAAACCTTCGCCGTAATCGCCGTCCAGCACCTTGGTCTCGGCGCCGACGAAATCCGTGACGTAAAAGCCGAACTCGCTGTCGATGGCCGACAGGACGTTGCCGTCCTTGTCGACGAACTGCGGTACGACCGACCCGTCAATGTCGATGATGCTTGGGTTTTCCGGATAGCTGACACCCGTGAACGTTCCGACGATATCGTCGAGACTGAAGGTGTGCAGCGATGAAATGAAGTTCGTTGCCATTAGTATCGCTCCCCTACTGAATCGCTGAGAAACGACGGTTGGCTTCTTTCACGCAGCTAACGTCCCAACGGCCGATTCTCATCCAACGATTCGTATTCAGAAGTTAATATGCTAACTTTGATATATATCAAGTATGGAATTTGTTATCGTCTGGAGAACGATCCCCCGAGATGTCGCTGCCGCGCGTTTCGTCGTCCCGGCTGGTTCCCGATACGATCCGGTCTCTGGTCGCAGCGCCCCGCCGGGCAGGTTGACCACCACTTCCGCGAGATGCAGACTGAGACTGGATGAACGATCTGGTGGACATGACCTCAAAGGTGTCCGATCTTGCCGATTAGTTGCTTCGTCAGGCGCAAAGAAAACCCTCCCTCCGAGGTGAGGCCTGGGCTGCAAATCCTCTAGTGGGCGAAATGAAAGGTAACGAGAAATGGCAACTTGGGATTTCAGTTCGGTCCTGAAGTTCGACCGGGCGGGTGGCAGCCTCAACTTCCAGAATAGTGGGAATTTCCTGAACGAGAGCGGTACGCTTGACGATGGCGAGAACGCTGGCGTGGGCAGTGCGACTTTCGAGGCTGGCGACTCCTTTGGTTCGGTCACGGTGGATGGGACCGCCTATACGCTTGAATTTTTTGGATACTACAGCGACTCTGGCGTGGACTATGTTGTGGCAAATGTCACGGGTGTTCCCAATACCGGGTTCCTGTTCAGCCCGAACGATGCCGCAACCACGACGGCGGCGCTCCCCAATGTCATTAGCGAAACGAACGTGAACACGGGTGTATTCAACGTTTGTTTTGCCGCCGGAACACTGATCGCTACGCCCGACGGCGAAACAGCGGTCGAGGCTTTGCGCATCGGCGATCTTGTCGCCACGACCGACGGCCGCGCCGTGCCGGTCAAATGGATAGGCCGCCAGACAGTTTCGAAGCTTTTCACCCCTGCCGAACGCTTTGTGCCAGTGCGGGTGGCGGCGGGCGCGCTGGGGGGCGGATTGCCGCATACAGACCTCGTGCTGACCGCCGATCATGCGCTGATCCTCGACGGGTTTGCCGTCAATGCTGGTGCGCTGGTCAATGGCACCACCATCGCATATGAGAACATCGACAGCCTGCCAGAGCGTGTCACCTACTACCATGTCGAGACCCAGGAGCATGACGTGATCCTTGCCAACGGCGCCCCGGCCGAGACTTACGTGGATTACATCCAGCGCCGCGCCTTCGACAATTTTGCCGAGTATCTCGACCTCTACGGCGAAGAGCGGACGATCCCCGAAATGCCTTTGCCCCGGATCAGCACGGCACGGCTGGTGCCGGCGGAATTGCGAGCGCGGCTCGGCGGGGCACTCGTCGCCTGATTAATTCGGAGTGCACAATTGCCGGAGACCCGGACCAAGAACGCTACCGAAATGGTCCGTCACCTCGAGGCTGCGACCAGGGCATTGCCGCCACTCTCAACGGGTGAAGCCAGGGACCTGCAACTCCGCCTGTCGCTGGGTCAATGCTTCATGGCGCTGGGTGAGGCACGTGCGGCCCAAACGCTGGCGACAGATGTCCTGGAGCACAACCCCAGCCATCGGGCCGCGCTTGTGCTGTTGATCGACGGTGTGCTCGAAACGGGAAAGATGAAACCGGCCTTGAAGGCTTTCGAGAACGCAGGCGTGCGTCTCCCCGGTGATATTGAGTTTCTGCGCAAGAGGATCGTGGTACATCGTCGGGCCGGTCAGACGGCCAAGGTCGTTACCCTCTTGGAGGAGTTGCACTCAAAAATTCCCGGCAATGCCGCAATTCTCGTGGAAATCGCTCAGGCTCATCTGTCTCGAGGCAACCCCGAGCAGGCAGAGGATGCTTTCGCCCGGGCGCTGGTCCGCGATGAACAGCACGTTGCGGCATGGCTCGGCCGCATCGATCTGGCCAGCAAACGGGGTGACCCGGTCATGGCCTGCGAACTCGCACGGGAGGCCGTGGCCGTCCTGCCCGATAGCCCTAAGGTGGTCGCCAGAACGGCGCGAGCGCTTGCGGCCATCGGCCGGTTGGAAGAGTCTTTGAGACTGCTCGAGAAAGCTGCCAAAAAGACGAACACGCCGGATGCGGGCATAGTTCTTGCGCATGCGTTTGTCCTGCGCAGCACCGGTGATTTCGCGGGGTCCGAAAGAATGCTCGACGGGCTTCTGGCGCGCGAGCGTGGCAACGCCTTGGCCTGGCTGGGCCGGATACAGACAGCGCTGGACCAGGGCGATGCCGACACGGCGCTCAAGCTTTGCGACGAGGCGGTCGCTTGTCGTCCCGACAATGCGGCGCTGAAGCGCCAGCGCGCCGAAATTCTTGAGGCGTCGGGGCGGCCGGACGAGGCGATTGAGGCGCTCCAGGCGCTTCATGCACGACGGCCGGGCGATATGCTGATCGCGATGGCACTGGCGGGTGCCTTGCGGCGCAGAGGCCGTACGGACGAGGCTGACGACCTCTTCCGCGAAGTGCTGCGCCGCGATCCCGCAAATTGGCTGGCCCTCAAGGGGCGGGTTGCGATTGCGGAAGCGCGCGGAGATCTCGACGCGGCGATCGGCCTGCTCGAGACAGATGAGATTGGACGGAATACCGATCCCGCCAGTCCACGCAGGGCGGGGGAGGCGGGGCTTGTGCCTGCTGCGTATCCCGGGCGGATGCTGCGGCTGGCGGAAATCACCCTCAAGGCCGGCGATATGCAGCGCGTTCAGACGGTTCTGGAGATGCTGGGCGGGACTCTGAACCGTCTCACCGGGCAGCAGATGGCGACCTTCATGAGACTTGCCGAGCGTGTCGATCGCCCCCGTCTGATAGCTGATGCGATCCGTCAGGGTGCCGGGCGGCGAGTTGTCGCGCCTCCGCTGGCGGATGCCATTCTGCAAAAGGCGCATGAGTCAGGGGACGAGAGTCTGAGCGACGCGGTCGAGAGGGCGCTGGCGGAGAGGATGCCCACCTCGGCACGGCGTGAATTCCGTACGCGCGCGGCACGGATGCGCGAGGGGCCCGACGCGGCCCTCGCGCTGCTGCGCCGGACCTCGGGGCCCCGGAGGAACCCAGCCGAGGCAGTCCGGCTGGGCACTGCTCTTGTCGAGGCCGGGCAGACTGCGGTCGGACTGCGATACCTGCGCCGGTGTCATCGAAGGTGGCCGGGCGCAAAGGCGATCAAGCCTCCGCTGCTCAGGTCCTATCTGCAGAGCGGACATCTTGAGTCGGCACGCGAATGGCTCGCCGCTCTCGCGCGCGAAGACCCGGCAGGTGTTCCCGACGCCCTGCAGCTGTCATTCGCCATGCATTCGGGCGAGATGGAGGAGGCCTACGCCATCCTGAAGACCCAGATCTCGGAGGGGCGCCGCAGGTCGGGCGATTTGACACTGCTCAGGGTGCTGCTCTCGCTGGACCGCCTCGAGGAGGCCGAGGACGTGGCCAAGGCGATCCGGACGGAACCCGGCCCGGCTGTGCGGGGGGCCTCGCATTTCAGCATCAGGCTCCTGGGAGCGATCCTGAACGAGTTCCGGCTGTATCGCGCGACAAAGGGGAGGGATCGGATTGAACCGCCCAGTCCGGCAGAGGTGGCTTCGCATTATTTCGCGGCCAAGACCGTGCTGGATGGCTGGCGAGCCCGTCACCCATGGCAGCCCGACGAGTCCCCTTCCTCTCCGATTCCTCGCAACATCTTTCAGTACTGGAACACCGAGCAGATACCGGATGCGGTGGCCGACATCATGCAAAGCTGGCGGTCGGTGCCGGGATGGATCTACCGTCGCCTCGATCGGCGCGGGGCCATCGAATGGCTGCGCGAAACTCTTGGTGACGACTATGCCCGAGCCTTCCGAATGGCGAACAACGTGGCCGAGGAGTGTGATTTCCTGCGAATGTGCCTGCTTCTGGAAGAGGGAGGGCTTTACGTCGATGCGGACGACAAGCAGGTCGGCTCGCTCGAGGAACTGTCGCTGCTGGGCTCTGGCCTGATCCTGTTCGTGGAGCCGAGCCTGGGAAGTCTTTCCAACAACGTCATACTCGCGCCGAAGGGTCATCCGGTTCTCGAACGCGCCGTCGAAATGGCGAAATCCGCGCTGCTGCGGCGGGACAACGACAGCACCTGGCTGAAGACCGGGCCCGGAATGTTGACGCGCGCGGCCGCGCTTCATGTGGCCGAAAACCCGGACCTTGCCAGGCAAGATACGGCGCTGGTGCCGCGCTGGCACCTGTACCGATACGTTCGCCCCCATGTACAACTGCCCTACAAGAGCACTCCCAGGTACTGGGCCGCCAGATCGGCCCCCGTTGATCCAGCCGTCCAAACCGCTCTCGAACAGTTGGCACAGTAATTCCTGAAGCATGCGGCAACCACCGAAATCACATCGGATAGTAGGGTGGGGGGCAATCGCGGCGGCCCTTGATGCAGGATTCAAGGGAGTGAAAATCCTTGATGCGTCAGAAGGCTTATCAGCGTTTGCGCCGCAACGGGCCGGGCACTAACCTTGTTGTATGACAAGGGATCGAATCCTCGCCAGGGACCCTCGGGTCCTGCGCTCGCTGCAGTACTTCGAGGCCGTGGCGCGGATAGGCTCGATCAAGGGGGCTGCCCAGGAAAACAACGTGACGGCGAGCGCCGTCAGTCATCAGCTGCGCGAACTGAGGAATTATCTCGGCGAAGAGATCGTCGTGCGTTGCGGTCGCGGCGTACGTCTTACCGAAACAGGTGAGCAGATCTATCAGCAGGTCTCGCGGCTCTTCGAAGATCTGGATCGCATCTTGGCCAGAACTGTCGGTGAAGAGAAGGCGCTTGTCAGGCTCGCCGTCTGTTCCAGCTTCGGTCCGGCATGGCTGGCGAAACGGTTGCCGGATTTTCAGGAACGAAACCCGTCCATAGATGTCGAACTTCGCATGTTCAGCCAAGATCCGCTCCAGACCGAAGCGGTCGCCGACGTGGTTGTCACCGCCGACGAGAGCGGCGCGGGCTTCCAATCGGTGACGCTTTTCGAGGAGATGCTCGTGCCCGTCATCGGACCGCAGACGCCTCTCGACAAGGAGGGGATGCCTTTGCAACTCATCACCACCGATATCGAGCCGCAGTATTTTGCGGACGACTGGAAGGAGTTCTGCTCGACCACCGGTCTGGATTACCTCGGTTCCGCCGGCGGACATATCGTGCGCAGTACGCACTACATGTTGGCAATGGCGCTCGCCCGGGCCGATGTGGGGGCGGCCCTTGTGCCGGATTTTCTTGCAGCCGACGTGGTGCGGCGCGGTGACTTGCGGTTGCTGACAACTGAGAAGCTTCCGGCGGGCCGCGTCTACAAGGCCTGCTACAAGATCTCGCGTGCACGCGACCCGGCGGTCAAAACGCTTGTCAGCTGGATGAAGGCGCAGGCAAAGCAAGGCGATCTGCCGCCGCTGCGATTGCCGGCGGACCAGGGAAGCCGGCTTAGTAAACATTTCAACTAGGTCTGTTACGAGAGTAATTCACTGATCGTGACCGGAGCGGATCCTCTGCGCCTTCGGGCGGCGACGCCTGCGTGTCATGCGCTGGAACGGGCGAGCAGACGATCTTTGCAACTCGGGTCACGCAATCTTGCAACGGGCCGTCGCCGGGAGGCGTTGCTCGATCAAGTGCATGCGATCGACGAAGCCCGCAAATGCAATCTCGATCAGTCAAGATCCTGACGCATGGCCGTGCCTCGGACGGCCATCTGGGCGCCGGGAATGGGTCAAACGGCCTCATGTACAAAACCCAAGCCGTGTTTTGTCCGTTTTGTACCGCCTTTTCAGGGCGATGTTTCGTTTTGTACAAAACTTCGGGCGCCGGTTCGCAGGCGGCGAACCGGCGCCCGAAGTGACGTGAGGGCTCAGGACAGGCCCAGTTCCAACAGCCCGATATCGGTCACGCCCCATGTCCAGGTCAGGTCCGCTGCCTGGACGATGTCGATGACGTTCACCCCGTCGCGCATGTCCTGTGCTTCGAGCCTCACCTCGTGATGGCTGAGTCCTTCGTTGACGCCGGGGGCGAGGAAGCCCTGGCTGCGCCCGTTCAGCAGGATCTCGATCTCGGTTGCGGTGTCGATGTCGTAACCGGTGAGAGACAGCAGGACGTCGCCACTGGCCCTGGCGGTCTCGGTCTCGAACAGGACGCTGACCCGCCCGTCCGCGTCGGTGCGGCCGTTGAAGTCATTTCCGAAGTCACGATGCTCGATGAAGCCGCCCGGCGTGAGGATGGTGTCGGCCTCTTCCACCAGGACGTTTTGCACACCCCAGGTGTAACTGTTGTCGATGCGCTGGTCGAAGGTGATCACGTTGGCGTTCAGCAGTCCGGTAAAGCCGAAATCGGTACCGAAGCCGATCACATAGCCCTGGGTGTCGTTATTGCGACCGGCATCGACAAGGCCGAGGCTGGTGCCGTTCAGTCCGACCTCCATTTCGGTGGCGAAATCGATGTCGTAACCATCGAAGCGCAGGATGTAATGCGTCACGCCCGAGCGGCTCCAATCGAAGGTCATCGCCACCTGGCCGTCGGGGAGGGGGGCTGCCCCGGGCATGTTCCCGAAAACGCCCGTCTCGACCTGGCCGGGCAGGAGGGTCGCGTCCATGTCGGCCGCGACCTCGAAATTCGTGATGCCCCAGCGAAAGGTCGTGTTGACGCTTTGGGCAAAGACGAGGTGGTTGACGCCCTCTTGCAGGTCGGTGGCGGCAAGATCGTAGGAATAGGCGGCGGTGTCGTTGTTCACGCCCAGCGACAGGAAGCCCAGGCTTTGCCCGTTCAGGAGCAACTCGACCTCGTCCGTCACATCGATGTCATAACCGTCGAAGGAGATGGTTACATCGGTTCCGGTGGAATGAAACAGCGCGTGCACCAGCCCGTCATCGTCGGTCGCGCCGTTGTAATCGTTGCCCACCTCTTCGGTGTACTGATCGTTCAGGTAGCCGTAGAGATCGGCCGAGATCAGGACAAACCCGGTCACGCCCCAGGTGTTGGCCGGGTTCTCGGTCTGGGTGAAGTTCAGCAGGTTGTAGTAGGGTTCCGAGAAGCGCGCATCGACGGGCAGGAAGCTTTCCACCGTGTCGTTGTTCTGCCCCGGCGCGAGGTTGCCCAGGTCGTGGCCGTTGAAGTCCACCGCGACCTCGGTGGCGAAATCGATATCGTAGCCGAGCACTCGCAACAGGCGCGGATAGGCCAGGACGTTGTCGATATCGAGCCCCATAGAGACGCGTCCATCCGCATCGGAGCTGCCGTTGAAGTTGTTCCCGAGGGAGGTGAGGGTATCGATCACCGACAGCGACACGCTGCCCTCCTGGATCGGCCCGTGTTCGATTTTTTCGATACCCCAGGTATCGGTCACCGACTGGCGTTGAACGAAGTCGAGGACATTTTCGCCCAGCAGCTGGTCATCGGCGTCGATCTCGACCCTGTAATATTGCGTCGTGTCGTTCCGCCCGGTGTCCAGGAACCCAAGGCTTTCCCCGTTGAGCATCATCTCGACCTCGGAGGCATCGTCGATGTCATAGCCCCGGAACCCGAACAGCGCGTCGCGGCCCACCCCTTCGAAGGTGAAGCGCACGAGCCCGTCGCTGTCGTAAGGGCCGGTCGGATAGTTTCCGAACTGGCCATTTTTGTAGCCACCGGTGCCGAACCGGTGGTCGGCCTCGGTCTCGACAAGGAGGTTCTTGAAACCCCAGACCCAGTTCGGGTTCTGGCGCTGGTGAAAGCTGAGCACATTGGTGCCGGCCACCTGGTCCGCCGGGTCGATGGTGAAGCTGTAGCTTGCGAAATCCTCGTTCACGCCGCGCAGGAGAAAGCCCAGGCTGGCGCCATTCAGAAGCACCTCGACCTCGGTGCTGTTGTCGATGTCATAAGCGTCGAAACCGAGTGTCAGGGGATCGGTGCCGAGGCTGTGGAAATGGGTGACGATGTCGCCGCTGTCGTCGGTGAGCCAGTCGAAGCGGTGGCCATAGCTGCGGGTCATCTCGATCCCGCGCGTCAGCTGGAAATCGGCGCGCAGGAGGCCTGCCTCGATCGTGCGGTCCGAGAACTGGATCAGCTCCACGTCGCTTGCGACCCGGTTCTCGTTTCCGTTGAAGGTGATCAGCAGGTCGTCGCCATCGGTGTCGAAGGAGAAGCTGCCCATGGGGTTGACGAAGACCGCCGTGTCGGTGCCGGTCCCGCCTTCGAGCACGTCGCGCCCGCCGCCGCCTTTCAGGGTATCGTCGCCCTCGCCGCCGCGCAGGGTATCGTCGCCGCCGCGCCCCTCGAGGCTGTCATCGCCGCCCATTCCGCTGAGCAGGTTGTCCTCGGAACTGCCCAGCAGGGTGTCGTCGCCGCCTGCCATCTCGGCGTTCTCGAAGCCGATCACGGCATCGGCCACGCCATTGAATGCGCCGCTGGCCAGGTCGAGCGTCCGGGCTGTCGTCGAGATGGTGGTGACGACATAGGTGTCGGTTCCCAGGCCGCCGATCGCCTGCTCGCCGCTGTTGACGAAGCCGCGGATCGTGTCGTCGCCGGCGCCGCCGTCGATCGTGTCCATGCCCAGCCGCTCGGAGATGTCGTCGGCGGAGCCCGATCCGATGATGATCTCGAACCCCTCGAAGAAGGCCTCGGCGGTGTTGGCCAGGTAATCGACCGCGCCGCTGCTGCCGATGGACACACCGCGCGCGCCCGAGAAATCCAGCGTGTCGGTATCGGCGTCGCCGTAGAGATGCGACGTGCCCAAGGCATAGTTGGCCCGGACCACGTCGTCGCCATCGCCGCCGCGCAGGGTGTCGTCGCCGCCGAAGGCGATGATCGTGTCGTGACCCGCGCCCCCGACCACCGAGTTGTCGCCCCGGAGACCAACTTGCTCGTTGATGGTCAGGATGTTGTCCTCGCCGTCGCCCACGATCGCGGTGTCGCCCTTTACCGTCAGGTTCTCGACGCCCGAGAACTCCAGCCAGTCGGATCCGCCGACGACCGTGCGCAGGCCCAGAACCATGTCGAACACGTTTTCGGGCAGGTAGACGCTGTTGTCGACGATCGTGTCGTTTCCGGTGCCGCCAAAAACCGTGTGCCGGTCGGAGTCGACGATGAACAGGTCGTCGCCGGCGCGCCCCTTGAGCTCGCTCTGGGTCGACAGGTCGTTGTCCAGAATGGCGGTGATCGTGTCGTTCCAGGCCGACCCGATCACGTTCTCGATACCGATCAGCGTATCGGTCTGCACCGCGCTCTGGCCGGTATAGGCGAACCGGGCGATACCGGTGTCGAGGTCCAACTGCCAGCCGCCATCGGCGTTGGTCTCGCCCGCGCCGGGGCCGGAGTAGATCCAGCTGGCCGTGTCGATCCCGTTTCCGCCGTCAATCGTGTCGTCGCCGAGCCCGCCGCGCAGCGTGTCGTTCTGGCCTCCACCATGGAGGCTGTCGGCACCGTCGCCGCCGATGATGAAATCGTCGTGGCCCTGGCCCAGGATCGTGTCGTTGCCGTCGCCGCCGGTGAGCGTGTCGGCCCCGGCGCCGCCCTCGATCAGGTCGGCCCCCCGTTCGCCGCGGATCTCGTCATCGCCGGCCTGGCCCAGAAGGGTTTCGGCGGCGGCGGTGCCCACCAGCGTGGTGCCGCCTATCCCCGTGGTCGACACGTTGCCATCGGTGAAGTTGGGCGCGCCTGTCAGGAGATCGCCGGCCTCGATCGAGTCCTGCCGGCCGTCGAGAATGGTGAAGAACAGGTTGTCGTCGATCCCGGCGGTGTCGACGGCCGCGGCAAGGATGCGGTCGTCAGTGGTCAGGCCCAGAGCCACCTGCGACGAGTCGAAGCTGAAAGCGGTGACTTCCAGCCCGTCGGCCGTGCCGTCCGCCAGGAACTGCCGACCATCGATCCGGTCATCCGTGCCGTTCCACCAGCTCACGAAGAAGCCGCCGGATTTCAGCGCGACAATATTGGGAGAGGTGACGTGGTCGGCCGTCCCCTCGATGATCAGCACGCCGCCCTGAGCCACGGCCGAGGCACTGTAGCGCTGGGCCAGGATGTCGCCGTCCTCGCTCCAGGCCACGACGAAATCGCCATTCGCCAGACCGGCGATCTTGGGCGTGAAGACTGCAGCGGTCCGCGAAAGCGTCACCGAACGCTGCAGCCCGCCCACGGGGGTGTAATGCCCGACGAATATGTCGTTGACGGAGGCGATGGCGGTCGCGAACTCGCCCGAGGCGAGAAGCGCGCTGTCATGCCAGCGGAACTCGGCCTGGTTGCCTCCGAAGAGGGTGAAGGGCGCGACTGTGGCCGCGATGCCGATGGCAGTGACCTGGATCGCCTCGGGAACCGAGATCGACAGGACGCCGGGGGTGATCCGGTCCCAGGACACGTAGCTGTCATTGGTGAGCGGGTTGTTGACGATCCGCAGGTTGAGGCCGCGTTCCGCGCTGGGGATCGTGGTCAGGGTCGTGGCGAAGATCGACGTGCCCGTGGCGTCATACCGTTCCCAGTGCAATGTGGAATCGGTGCCGTCATCCGACCAGTAGGCGGCGACGAACCCTCCGTCGCCGGTGGCCGCTATGGCGCCTCCGGTTTCGTCGGCGGTCGTGATCGTGCTGTTGAGTTGAAAATAGTCGGAAACGAGGTTGCCCTCGGCGTCGTAAATGCGCGCCAGGATGTCATCGCCCGTGCCTGAGACCGTGTCGAAACCGGATGTCGCGGCGACGAGGATGTTTCCATTGGCCAGCCCTGTGATCCATGGATCGCTTTGCGACCCCGTCGAGACGATTTCCTCGACGGCTTTCCAACTGTCAGGTGTCGGCATTGGAACCCCTCCCACTCATAATGCCGTCATTCCCGGATGACACATCGCGTCGTTGGCCTTGGGCGGCGGATTGCGGATGGTCGTCGGATCGCCGGGGGACGGCGCAAAATACAAATTTGTTCAATCAATAAGGGGGGCAGCACAATTCGATGCCCCGGATGTCATCGGAGTTTACCGAAATTTCAACGTCCATCAACAGTTTCGGCCACCCGCGCCGGCAGGTTTCCCTGCCGGGGGCGAGGAGTTTGCTGTCGCGCGGACCCTATTTCAACAGCGTCGGCAGCCATGTCGCCACGGGGGGCCAGGCCACCACCAGCGCCAGAACCGCGAGTTTCATCACGATATAGGGCAGGATCGCGGCATAGATCGTGCGCATCCCGATCTCGGGCGGCGCCACGCCGCGCATGACGAAGAGCAGCAGCCCGAAGGGGGGCGTGAGCAGCCCGATTTCCATGCTGAGCAGGTAGAGCACGCCCAGTGTCAGCGGGTCGATGCCGGCGGCCTGCGAGAGCGGCACGAAGATCGGCACCGTCACCATCAGCATCGAGACCTGGTCGATGAAGCAGCCCAGGAGCAGCAGAAGCGCGATCATGCCCAGCGTGATCTGGAAGGCGGTCAGATCGTAGCCCTCGATCAGGCGGATCAGCCCGCCGGTCGCGCCCGAGAAGGACAGCACCTGGGCAAAGGTCTGGCTGGCCGCGATGATGAACAGGATCATCACGCTGAGCTTGACCGTCTCCATCAGCGCGCGGGCGATCTTTTCCCATGACAGCGACCGGTACCCGGCGCCCACCAGCAGCGCCGCGATGGAGCCCAGGGCCGCGCTTTCGGTGGGGGTGGCGAAGCCCAGCAGCAGGCTGCCGATCACGACGGCGAAGAGGATGGAGAGCGGCGCGACGTAGATCAGGAAGGGCTTCCACCGCTCGGCCGGGGTCAGATCGGTGACCTCCTCGTCGGCGGGGGCGAGGGCCGGGTTACGGATGGCCGAGAACACGATCCAGCCGAGGAAGAGGATGGCGAGGAGCAGCGCGGGCAGGATCCCCGCGACCAGCAGCCCGGCGATGGAGATGCCCGCGAGCGAGCCCACCAGCACCGCGAGGGCGGAGGGCGGGATGAGCATGGCGATCGCGCCCGAGGCCATGATCGGCCCCATCGCCATGGTGGGCGCATAGCCCTTTTTCAGCATCTGCGGCAGCAGGGTGGAGCCCAGCATCGCGGTATTCGCGATGGTCGAGCCCGACAGAGCGGCGAAGATCGTGCCGCCCAGCACGGTCACGACCGAGAGCCGGCCGGGGATCCGGGTCACCACCCGTTCCACGGCATCGATCGCCTTGTGGGCGACGCCTGTCTGGAACAGCAACTCTCCCATCAGGATGAAGAGGGGGATGGGGGCCAGCTGGAAATTGGCGACGGTGGTGGCGGCGTTGCGGGCAAGCTGGATGACGCCGCGCTCGCCGCCCAGAACCTCCCAGGCGCCGACGATGGTGACGGCGAGAAAGGCGAAGGCCACGGGCAGGCCCAGCAGCAGCATGGCGCCGAGGCCGCCCATCATCAGGGCAAGAAACAGGGGCCAGTCCATCAGAGTCCGGTCGCTTTCTCGACCCGGTCACCGGGCTCGATCGCCTGGCGCAGGAACTCGATGCAGATCAGTGTGAAGGCCAGAGGCGCGATGGACAGCACCCACCATTCGGGAATGGTGAAGGCGGTGCGGATCATCGAGCCGCGCGTGGCGGAACTCCAGGCGGCCTCGGCCGCGTAGCGGGTGAACACGAGCGCCACGGCGAAGCCCAGCAGGGCGATGGCCTGCGCCAGCCGCCGCCGGGGCAGGTCGGGCAGCGCCGAGGTGACCAGATCGACGCTGACATGCGCCTTGTGCCTCAGCACCCAGGGCGCGGCGAGGAAGGTGGCGGCCAGCAGACCGTATTCGACCGCGTCGAGCAGGCCGAAAATGGTGGTGCCGCCGAGATTGCGCAGCACGACATTGACCGAGATGAGGACGGCAGTCGCGCCGAACACGGCCGCCGCGAAGATCGCGCAGGCAAGGAGGATCATGTCGAAGAGGGTATTGAGACGGGCCATGGGGATAGGCCGGGGCGCTGGGCCCCGGCGCCTTTCGGTCAGTCGACCAGGCAGGATTTGAGGTCGGCCGCGATCTGGGCATCGACGCTTTCGACGAAGGCCCAGCCGGCGTTCTGCGCGGTCTCGAGATAGGTCTTGGCGGTCTCCTCGTCGAAGGTGATGACCTCGATCCCGGCCTCGACCTGCTTGGCGGCCTCTTCCTCGTTCACGGCCACGTTGTCGGCATTGCGCGCCTCGGTCCAGAGCGCGGCCTCCTGAAGCACGGTCTTCGCCTCGTCCGGCAGGTTGTTCCAGACGTCGAGATTGACGAGGAAGTTCACGTCGACCTGGTAGAATCCGGGGTCGATCCGGTACTTGGTCTGTTCGTCCCAGCCGAGGTCGAGAACGCCCTGCACGGGCCATCCATAACCGTCGATCGCGCCGCGTTCGAGCGCGGTATAGACCTCGCCCGGGGCGGTGCGCACGGGGGTCGCGCCAAGCTCTTCGAGCAGGGCGCGGTAGACCGGCGTGGTGCGGATCGTGAAGCCGGACAGGTCAAGCCCCTCGACCGGCTTGGTGGTGTAGAGGTGGAACTGGATGTGATCGCCGGTGCGCGCCAGGTACTTGACGTTCATCTGCTCCTGGTGGAGCGCATCGATCTTGTCGAAGCAGCCATTCTCGCGCTGGTCCTGCACGGTGTTGGTCGCCAGGTGCAGCGCGTCGCCGGTCGGCAGCAGGTTGGGATAGAAGGCGCTGGTCACGTTGGCGATGTCGACCACGCCGGTGGAGACCGCATTGCCGAGCTCGAAGGGCGGAACCGCCTCGGGGCCGCCGACGAAGTTGATCTGCACGACGCCCTTGCCGGTTTCGTTCACACGCTCGACAAAGGCCTCGAACGGGCGCGAGAAGGTGGTACCCTGGGCAAAGGCGGTGACGCCGCGCAGGACTTCTTCGGCGGTGGCGGGCATGGCGGCAAGCCCGAGGGCCAGCGCGGTGGCTGCAAAGGTCTTCATGGTGATCTCCTCCCTGATCTTCACCGTTCTCGCGGTGCGTGGCGGCACACTAGCCCGTGTTTCACGCCAAGGTCGAGACCGCTTTTTCGGTCGGAGTGCCAAGAGCTTGCCGGTGAATGGCGAGCGCCAGCGCGAAGTCGGGATGTGCCAGCTGCTGCGCAGCGTCGAGCGCGGCCCATGCCTGGTGCGTCTCGCCGGCCGCCCGGGCGCGGGCGACGCGGGCCAGCGCCTCGCCCGCGGCGAGGGTTTCGGCCGGGACGGGATGGTCGGGACCGCCCAGAAGCGCGTGCACCTCGACCGGTTCGACGCGACCCTTGACCTGAACGTTGTCCACGAGGGTCAGGACAAAGCCGCGATCCAGCGCGGCGCGCGCCGTCGCGCCGCCCACCAGGATCGTCACGCCATAGGGGCGGGTCTGTCCTTCGAGGCGGGAGGCGACGTTCACCTCGTCGCCGATCACCGAGTAGTCGAAACGGTGGTGGGAGCCGAAATTGCCGACATAACATTCACCGGTATTGATGCCGATGCCGATGCCGGTCCGGGGGAAGCGATGGGCGTTCTCGCTGTTGAAGCGTTCGAGCGCGTCGAGCATTTCAAGCGCGGTCTGACAGGCATGAGCGGCATGGTCGGGGTCCTGGAGGGGCGCGTTCCAGAAGGCCATGACCGCGTCGCCCATGAACTTGTCGATGGTGCCGCGATTGGCGATGATGACATCGGTCAGCGCGGTGAAAAGCGCGTTGACGAATTCCGTCAGTTCCGTGGCGGTCATGCCCTCGGCGGCGGTGGTGAAGCCGCGCACGTCCGAGAACAGGACGGTCATCGGTCGCAGGTCGCCGCCGAGGGCGAGCGCGCCGGGGTCGGCCTCGAGCTCGCTTACCAGGTCCTGCGAGACGTAGTGGCCGAAGGCGGCGCGGACCCAGCGTTTCTCGGCCCGTTCGCGGATCGCCACCAGGCTGGTGGTGGAGAACAGGATGATCGCGGAGCCCAGCACCGGGAAGGTCGGATCGACGAAGAGGCCCAGCCGCGTGAAGGCGAGGTAGCTTGCGGCCGAGACCGCGCCCAGCGTCAGAACCCCCGAGATCACCGCTGTCGAGGGCGAGAAGAAGGCCGCAAGCAGGGCGAAGACGAGGACGAGGAGCGCGAAGGCGAGAAATTCCAGCCCTTCGGCCCAGTCCGGGCGTTGCAGGGTGGTGTTCGTCACGATGTGCTCGATCACCTGCGCATTGATCTCGATCCCCGGGACCGAGGCGGCGGTGGGGGTGGCCTGGATATCGAAGAGGCCGGGCGCGGTGGCCCCGATGAGGATGATCCGCCCGGCGACCTCGGCCGGGTCGATGGCCCCTTCCATGATGCGCCATGCGGGGATGAAGCGTTCGGGCTGTGGCGGGGTGTAGTGCAGCAGGAGCGACCCCTGCGGCGTGGTCGGCACGTCGAAGGCGCCGATGCGCAGCGCGTTGATCCCCGTCCGAGCGCCCATCGCCGACTGCCCGCTCGCGTTCGAGCTGCGCACGACATAGGTGCTGGCCCCCTGCGCCACGCGGAGCGCCTCGGCCGCGAGGCCGGGCACGAGGCGGCCGTCGGAAAGCGCGAAGAGTAGCGGCACCTCGCGCACGACCTGGTCGCGGCCCGGCGCCCAGTTCAGCGCGGCAAGCCCCGAGGCGGCGCGGGCGAGCCCGGGCAGCGGGCCGGCCAGCCCGCGGAAGACGGGCAGAAACTCCTGCGGGGGGTCGCCGGCGACGGCAAAGCCGGCCTTGGGTTCGAGACTGTCGAGGCTTTCGGGCGCGGCATCGTTCGTGAGGGCCATGCCCAGCACGGAAGGCACGGAGGCAAGCGCCTCCGCGAGTTTGCGGTCGCCATCGGGCAGGTCGGTCAGCGCCTGTTCCAACCGGTCGCGCGCGGGACCCTCCGGCAGCAGGGCGGCGATTTGGTCGGGGGACATCCGGTCGCGCTCGGCCAGCACGATATCGAGCGCGACGGTCGCGGCCCCCAGCGCGCCCAGCTGCGTCACGAGATCGGCGAGGCGGCTGCGGGGCCAGGGCCATTGGCCGAGCCGGTCGAGCGAGGCCTCGTCGATCGCCACGATGCGGACGGGCAGGTCGGGGTCGAAGGTGCGCGGGTGCCAGATCTGAAACTCGTCATAGGCGAGATTGCGGAGCTGGCCGAGCGCCGCCGGTTCGGTCAGACGCCAGGCCATGCCGAAAAGCAGCGCCGCCAGCGTGAGGATCGTGAGCGGCAGCAGGCGCCCTAGGGCGCGGCGGCGGCGGCTGGGGCGGCGCGGTGCGGTCATCGGCGCGGCATTCCCGGGCAGGCCAACGGCAGGCGTTGTGACCTCGCCGCCACAGATTCAAGGGGCTTGACCCCGCGGCACCCCTGGCACCTGCGGGAAAATTGAATTTTCGCGGGAAGCGGGCTATGCGTGGGGAAGGGGTTCATTTTTCAGAAAGTTTACCAGTGATGCTGGCAGCATGGCATTTCTTGCGCAGAAGTTGCAATTTCCATCGTATCCTGACCGGAGCTTTTGCGGGGTTGCTGATGGCCGGATCGGTCGCCGCGCAGGAGGCCGCGCCCGACGAGGGGTTTGCCGCGCTCGAGGCGCGGCGCGCGCAACTGTTCCAGGCGACGCTGAACGATCCAGCAAATCTCGACATCGCGTTCGAATACGCGCTGCTGTCGGCCCGGCTGGGCGATTACGAGGGGGCGATCTCGACGCTGGAGCGGATCCTGGTCTTCAATCCCGGCCTGCCGCGCGTCCAGCTTGAGCTGGCGGTGCTTTATTACCGCATCGGGGCGGTGGATACGGCGCAGCATTATCTGGACGCGGTACGCGGGCAGGACCTTCCGCCGGCGGTGCGCGCCAAGGTGGACGAGTTCGCGCTGTCGGTGGACAAGGCGGCCAAGCCCTACCGGTTCTCGGCCTCGATCGATTTCGGGATGCAGGCCTATTCCAACGCGAATTTCGCGCCTGACCGCGACTCCATCCTCATCGGCGGGGTTCCGGTGAACCTGGGCCCCGGGGCGCAGGCGCAATCCGATGCCAGCATCTTTGCGCTGGGCCAGATCCACTATACCTATGACCTTCCGGCGCAGGGCGCGCTGTTCGAGCTGGACGGCACGCTTTACGCCTCGAAATATTTCGAGCTGAGCCGGCTGGACCTGAATTTTCTCGAAGTGGCCTTTGGCCCGTCCTTCAGCCTCGGGCGCTGGGGGTGGGAGAATGCCCGGCTTGGCATCTACGGGATCGCCGGGGCCTCGATGCTGGGCGGCAGCCATTATTCCACGATCGGCGGCGCGGGCATTCGGCTGCGCACACAGATCGACAACCGCACCTTGCTGGAAACCCAGCTCGAGGCGCGGTCGATCGATTATCTCAACACGGTCGATTATCCCACAGCGACGCTTCAGGACGGGGAGACCTATCGCTTTCGCGCGCAGCTTGTCCGTTCGCTCAGCCCGAACTGGACGGGTTCGCTGGCCTTCGAGGCGCGCAAGGTCGAGGGCGAGACGGCTTTCAACACGTTCCGTGGCTACGGTCTGACAGCCAAGCTCAATCATGACTTCCGCGGGCCCACCGGCGGCATCCTGGCGGATAACCAGCCCTGGTCGCTGCTACTGGCACTGGGGGGCATCGCGCGCGATTATGACGGTCCCGATCCGCTGATCGACCCGGTCAACGCGCAGGAGGATACCGGGCTTTTCGTCGAGGCGAGTGTCGGCATCCCGCTGGAAAACAATTTCTCGGCCTATGTGACGGGGCAGTATTACAGGCAGGACTCGAACTATGCGACCCGCGATTACGACGGGGTGACCCTCACCTATGGTGTGAAGAAAAGGTTCTGATCAATGCGTGATTCGTTCAAACGCCCGCTCGTTGCCGCGCTTCTGGCCGGCACCGCCCTTAGCCCCGTTGCCACCGCCGCGCAGGAACGCATCGGCACCTCGGCCGCAGTGAACACGGCCTCGACCCTTGAACGCGGCGCCAGCCAGCGCACGGTGGTCATCGGCGAGGACATCGCCTTCAAGGACCGTATCATCACCAACCGGGACGGGCTTGTGCAGGTGCTGTTCGTCGATGGATCGACCTTTACCGTAGGGTCGAATTCACGGGTGGTGATCGACGAATTCGTCTACAACCCCGCCGACGGGACCGGTGCGCTGACGGCCGAGGTGACGCGCGGCGCGTTGCGCTTCGTGGGCGGCAAGCTGTCGAAGAACGACGAAACGGTGCGGTTCAAGACTCCGGTGGGTATCCTCGGCGTGCGCGGCGCCATTGCCGAGATCGACCTGGAACCGGCCTGTTTGCCCAGCGGGCAATGCCCCGACATGGTGGCGAACCTCGTCTTCGGAGAGGAGCTGACCTTTACCGGCACCGATGGGCGCAGTTCGCGGATCTATCAGCCTGGCCACGCCTTTGTCGTCACGCGAACGGGGCAGGGGGTCAGTTCCCAGATCGTGCAGCTCAAGACGTTGGACCGGGGCAGCCTGCAACGGCGTCTGCAGGGCCAGAGCGGGCAGCGCGGCGGCGCCACGGTGATCCCGACGGATCGCGACGTGGCCGAAAGCGGCATACCGGGCGAGAACTCGGACCGGGGAGCCTATGCGCTGCGGCCCTCCGGTCTGGAGATGGTGAGCACCGCGATCGCGCCCGATCCGGGCGAGCCGGGGATCGGCAACACCGATCGCCAGCTTGCGGTCTCGGTCATGGACGAGGCGCAATCCGAATTCATCCGGGACGAGATCGGCTCGGAGGAGCCGATCTATGACCGCGCCACGCTGACCGGGGTTTTCGGCACGCCGGAGACCTATACGCTGCCCAACGGCTTCGTGGTGACGGACCCCTGGGCGCAGGGCATCTCGCAGATCGTGTCGCCCGAGACGGTCACCGTTCAGGTCCTGCGCGAGGACGGGCAACCGACGGGGATCGAGATCGGCGATGTCGTGCTGCCCTATCCCGCGGAGGAGGGCGAGACCGCCATCCCGCCGGGATTCTCCGAGACCTATAGACAGGAAATCGTGGGTGGGACCATCCTGCGCGGGCCGGACGGGATCGCGATATACCACCTGTCGGTGGCGGAATTCGAGAGCGGCAGGCCCGGGGCGCTGGACGTCGTGGTCGGACAACCGACCCCGCGCGACGTGTTTTTTCCCGCCACCGACCAGCCGGCCGAATTGCGGACCTACCGGCTGGGCGAGGATTACGAGCGGACGCGGATGGGTCTGACATCGGACGTGCCGCTGCTCAACCCGCGGGTCGCCATGGGGTTCGGCAACGATTTCCTGGCGGATGCCGCCGAGACGCCGTTCTATATCGTGGAGACCGGAATTTCGGACTATGCGCCTACAACGCTATACAGCGCGCTTCGGATCGAGGGGCAGGGGATCGAGCAGCGGTCGATGGTCGTGAGCGATACCGGTTTCGTCTTTGGCAGTCTCGCGGGTACGGGTGAGGATGCGGTGGGTATCGGCGGGACGCGCCGGGGCTCGTTCCGGACCGGGGCCGGGGCGCCGGTGGTCTTCATGCGGGGCGGAACCGGGTCGAACCGGATCCAGAGCCCCACGATCTTTACCGCCATCGCGGGACAGAACGGCGAGGCCTTCGTCTATGGCTCGGGGCTGAACGGCGGGCTTGCGCGCAATGCCTGGGGCGGCGAGTACATGTTCATCGATGCGGAGCTTTCCGATCCGATCGCGGCACCCATCGATGTGGAGAAGTACAGCTCGACCACCGTGCCCGCCTTTCTCACGATGAGCGAGCGGCTCGACGGGTTCGACCGGGTCATCACCGACGACCGTCTGGTTCATGGCTTTGCCGCCGGCATGGTCGAGGGGCAGGAGGGGTCCGCGACGCCGTTCCGGTCCATCTATCCCGGCGGGGCCTTCATCGCCTTCGATCCGGTCACCGCGTCGCTGGGCGGCACGATCAACGTGGCCGACGTGACCGAGAGCCACCCCCAGGCCGTGGCCTTTACCTACGGGTTCGGGTTCGACGGCAGCGGCGAGTTTCCCGCCGCGCGCTCGGCCTTCATCGACCGCTACCGGTTCGCGGCCGATTCGACGGGTCCGGGCAACGTCCAGGGCGGGAACACCACCTTCATGTTCAGCCGGACGGAGCAGGTCATCGCGCATCAGCCCTATGATTCCGAGACCGGGTTCGGGGGCCGGGACCCGGGGACCTATGTCGTCTCGGCCGGGCTGGTGCCGCAGGAGAACCTGTTCTCGGGCGCCGATGTCACGCCCTGCCGCTGCGATTTCATGCAATGGGGCTGGTGGGGCACGCAGACCGAGTTCCGCGACCCCGCGCTGCCCGGCGGTAGCCGGACCGACATGGTGCACCTGGGAACCTTCGCCGTGGCGGACATCCCGACCGCGGCCGAGTTGCCGATGTCGGGCACGGGATCCTGGCAGGGCCATGCGATCGGCACGGTCAATGCCGACCTCGATGGCGTGTCGGCGCGCTACGTCGCGGTGGGCAACATGGCGATGGATTTCGATTTCGCCGAACGCGTCGGCACGCTGAGCATCGACAATTTCGACGGGCGCAACTTCTCGGGGCCGATGGGCAGCACCGCGATGGGGGATGCGCTCAACCGGTTCGACGGGCCCCTGACGGGGGACGGGCTGACCGGGTCGGCCACCGGCTCCTTTGCGCGGGGGCCGATGGGGGTCGACCAGGGGGTGCTGGGCAGTTTCAACGTGGGCGGCTTTGGCTATAGCGCGGCGGGGACCTTCATGGGCCAGAAATAAGGCGCATCGGTGGGGCGATGCAACCGCGCTGCATGGCGCGCGTTGGTGCGTGAACGCAAGACAGCGAAGGAGCGCGCCCATGACCATTTCCGCAATCGGCCCCGCCGGCATCCCCGCCCTGGGGTTTGGCACATTCAGGCTCAAGGGAGACGAGGCGGCCGACATGGTGGATGCGGCCCTTTCACAGGGTTACCGCCATATCGACACCGCCCAAGCCTATGACAACGAGGAGGGCGTGGGCAAGGGCATTGCGCGGTCCGACGTGCCGCGCGACGAGATCTTTCTGACCACCAAGATCCTGCCCGAGAATTTTGCGCCCGACACCTTCAAGCGCAAGCTTGACGAGTCGCTGACGCGTCTGGGCACGGATTACGTCGATCTTCTGCTGCTGCACTGGCCGTCGAAGAAGGTTCCGCTGGCCGAGACTCTGGGTGCGCTGAATGGGCTGATCGCCGATGGAAAGGTCCGGCATGGTGGCGTGTCGAACTTCACGATTTCGATGCTGGAGGAGACGCGCGAACTGCTGGGCAGCCCGCTTGCCGCGAACCAGGTCGAGGTTCATCCCTTCATCGACCAGACGCGCCTGATGGAGCACATGGTCGCGCATCGTATCCCCTTCGAGGCGTATTCGCCGCTTGCGCAGGGTGAGGTCATGGGCAACCCGACCCTGAAGGAGATCGCCGAGGCGAAGGGGGCGACCGAGGCGCAGGTAACGCTGGCCTGGATCCTTGCGCATCCGGGCGGGATCGCTATTCCGAAGACCGCCAATCCCGACCGGTTGCCGCAGAACCTCGCCGCGGCCGAAATCAAACTCACGCAGGAGGAAATCGCCCGCATCGACGCGCTGCGCCGCCCCGACGGGCGGATCGTCCAGCCGGAGGGCCTGACCCCCGACTGGGACGACTAGAGCCCGTGCGCCGCCATGGCGCGGCGCGTTGCGGGCCGGTCGAGCATGGCGTCGCGATGCGCCGCGAGGCGCGGGAACCGGTCCAGCGTCAGCCCATGCACGGCCATCCAGCGATGAACGAGGAACATGTAGGGATCGCAGAGCGAATAGCTGGAGAACACCAAGGGCCCGTGCAGGTATTGCGTCTCGATCAGGGCGGCGCAATCGGCCAGGTTGCCGGGCACCTTGATCTTCAGGGCCTCGATGACCTGCGTGTCGTCGGACCAGCGCGCGCCGCGTCGCCCATGCGCGAAGGCCACATGCACCGTGGCGCAGAGATAGGCCATCACCTCATGCGCGCGGGCGCGGGCGAAGGGATCCGCGGGCAGGAGATGGGGCGCGTGGCGTTCGGCGATATAGGTCAGGATGGCGGGGTTTTCGGTCAGCACGCCCTGATCCGTGGCCAGCGCCGGAATGCGGCCCTTGGGGTTGACCCTGAGGAAACCCGGATCGCGATGCGCGCCCTGCGAGATTGGAATGTGCCGCGCCGTGTATTCGGCGCCGCTTTCTTCGAGCATGATATGGGCGGCGAGCGCCGAGGACCCCTTGGAATAGTATAAGACCGGCATGGGCCTATCCCGTCCACAGATCGCGCGCGAGGATGCCCATACCCATCGCGAGGCAAAGAAGGATGATGACCCGGCGGAACCGGTCGTCGGTGACCCGGCGAAACGCGAATATCCCGCCCTGCGCGGCGAGAAGCGCGGCGGGAAGGGCTACGCCGATCCCGGCAAGCGTCGGCCCGTCATAAGTGCCACGCAGGGCCAGCAGCGTCACGGTCACCGCCAGGATCGCGCCGTTATAGGGCTGCATCACGGCGCGGGCCTCGGCCTTGGGCCAGGGCCGCATCGAGACCCAGAGCGCCAGCAGCGCGCCCGAGATGGCGGCGAGGCCGCCGAGGATGCCGCCCAACAGGCCGACGGCCCCGTCGGCCACGGGCGTCAGGCGGTCGAACCGGGGCAGGGTGCGGCGAAAACCGAAATAGCCGCCATAGAGGATCAGCATCCCTGCCACCAGATAGCGCAGGGTCTGCGCGTCGATATGGGACAGGAGCATCAGGCCCACCGGGACGCCGGCCAGCCCCGGCACGAGAAAGCGCAGAAGTCGCGGCAGGTCTGCACGGATTTCCCGGCGCACCACCCACAGCCCCTGGAGCCCGACAAGCACCGAGATCGGGGCGATGGTCGCCACCGCCGTCACCGGGTCAAGCACGAGCAGGAAGAACCCCATCGCGAAAAGCGCGGTTCCGAAGCCGGCGAACCCGTTGACGAAGCCCCCCGCGAACCCGCCGAGCGCGAGCAGTATGGCATCTTGCAAGCTCATGCGCCGCGCCTCCCGTCAGGTCCTCTCTCTCCGGGGGTACCCTGCGGCACGGGCAGGGTGCAAGGTGTCACGCCGGGGGAGGCCCGGCCTCCTGCGGCGGAGTGGGGGGACCCTTCGCCCATTCGCGCGCCTGCTGCATCACGGCATAGAGGACCGGCACGAGGATGACGCCCACCACCGTCGCCGCCAGCATTCCGCCGAAGACCGCGACGCCGATCGCCTTCTGGCTGGACGCGCCCGCGCCATTGGCGGCAAGCAGCGGCACCACGCCCAGCAGGAAGGACAGCGCCGTCATCATCACCGCGCGGAAACGCTGATGCGCGGCCTCGGCCGCGGCCTCGCGGATCGAGAGACCCTTGGCGCGTTGCTCCATCGCGAATTCCACGATCAGGATGCCGTTCTTGGAGGCGAGCCCCACCAGCATGATCATCCCGATCTGCGTGTAGAGGTTGATGTCGGACCCCACGATCGCGACCGCCGCCACCGCGCCGAACAGGGCCACGATCACCGATAGCAGGATCGAGACGGGCATCGTCCAGCTCTCGTACTGTCCCACGAGGAACAGGTAACCGAAGAGCACGGCGAGCAGCAGGATCACCGCCACCATGCCGCCCGAGTCGAGTTGCTGCTGCGCGGTGCCAGTCCATTCGTAGGTATAGCCGGCCGGCAGGGCGGTCTGCACCTCCTCGGCCATCACGCGGATCGCGTCGCCGGTCGAGAGGCCCGGCGCGGGCACGGCCGTCACGGTGGCCGAGCGGAACATGTTGTGCCGCTTGAGCAGGACGGGGCCCAGCACGTTCTCGACATCGACCAGGGTGCCCAGCGGCACCATCTCGCCCGTCTGGGACCGGACATAGAGGTTGGAGATATCGTCGATCTTGTCGCGGTAGCTGCCCTCGGCCTGCGCCATCACGCGGTAGACGCGGCCGAAGAGGTTGAAATCGTTGACGTAGTACGAACCCAACTGCGCCTGCATGGTCTGGAAGACCTCGGCCACCGAGACCTGGAGGGTCTTGGCCTTCTCACGGTCGAGATCCACGAAGAGTTGCGGGACGTTCGCGCGGAAGGTGGTATAGGACTGCGCGATCTCGGGGCGCTGGTTGGCCGCGTAGACCAGCGAGCCGACCGCCTGGGACAGGTCCTGCGGGGTGCCGCCGCCGGTCTGCTGGATCTGCATCTCGACCCCGGCGGACATGCCCAGGCCCTGGATGGGCGGCGGGTTGAAGGCCACGATCGAGGCCGCGGCCTCGCCATTGGCGATGCCGAGGATCTGGCGCAGGATGCCGTTCGCACTGAGCGCGGGGGTCTGGCGATCCTCCCAGCTTTCGAGGTTGACGATGATCATCGCCCCGTTGGAGGAAAGCCCGTTGAGCATCGAGAACCCGTTGACCAGCACGGTGTTCGCGACGCCGGGGATCTGTTCGAGTTGGGCGACGACGCGGCCCGTGACCGTCTCGGTCCGCCCCAGCGTCGCGGCATCGGGGAGCTGGACGTCCACGAAGAGATAGCCGTTATCCTCAAGCGGGATGAAGCCCTTGGGGGTGGACGAGAAGATCGATCCCATCCCCAGCGCGAAGGCGGCGATGAGGGCAAGCCCGATCAGCGGGATCCGCAGGAGCCGCCGCACCACGGCGAGATAGCCGCCGCGCACCGTGCCGATCCAACGCTCGAACATGGCCAGGAGGCCGCGCGGAGGACCCGAACGCGCCTTGAGCACCAGCGCGCAGAGCGCCGGGGACAGGGTGAGCGCGTTGATCGAGGAAATCACCACAGCGGTCGAGATGGTCACCGCGAATTGCGAGTAGAGCCGCCCGGAGATCCCCGGCATGAAGGTGACCGGCAAGAAAACCGCCAGCAGCACCAGCGTCGTGGCGATCACCGGCCCGGTGATCTGCCCCATCGCCTTGCGCGTGGCCTCGGCCGGGGACAGCCCCTCCTCGGCGATGATGCGTTCCACGTTCTCGACCACCACGATGGCGTCGTCCACGACGATGCCGATGGCCAGGACCAGAGCGAAAAGCGAGATGGTGTTGAGCGACATGCCGAAGATCAGCAGGAAGGCGAAGGTCCCGATCAGCGAGACGGGGATCGCCACCGCCGGGATGATCGTCGCACGCCAGCTGCCGAGAAAGACGAACACGACCGAGATCACGAGGATGAAGGTCAGGATCAGCGTGGAGACCACGTCGTCAAGGGACTGTTCGACGAAATCCGTGGTGTTGAAGGGCACCTGATAGGCGACATCTTCGGGAAAGGCGTTCGAAAGGCGGTCCAGTTCGATCAGCACGCGCTCGGAGACGGCCAGCGCGTTGGCGCCCGGCGCCTGGTAGATGCCCAGAACGGTTGCCGGCACCCCTTCGAAGAAGCCCGAGGCCGAATAGAATTGCGCGCCCAGTTCAACCCGGGCGACGTCGCGGACGCGCACGACCGAGCCGGCCTCGCCCGCGCGCACGACGATATTGCCGAATTCCTCGGGCGTGCTCAGCCGGCCCTTGGTCTTGATCGTGTACTGGAAGGCCTGCCCGTCGGGTGCCGGGGGCGCGCCGATGGAGCCGGCCGAGACCACGGCATTCTGTTCGCGCACCGCGCCGATCAGGTCGCCGGGCGTGACGGCGAGTGCCGCCATCTTGTCGGGGTCCATCCAGATCCGCATCGCGTATTGCAGATCGGTCAGCACCTCGGCCTTGCCCACGCCGGCCACGCGGGCCAGAGCATCCTTGAGGTTGATCGAGGCGTAGTTGGACAGGAACACGCTGTCATAGGTGCCGTTGGGCGAGGTGAGCGTGACGACCATCAGCATGTTGGTCGAGGATTTCCGTGTCACGACACCCGAGTTCGTCACCTCGGTCGGCAGCGAGGCCATCGCCTGCGCCACCCGGTTCTGGACATTGACGCTGGCAATGTCGGGGTCGGTGCCGACCTCGAAGGTGACGTTGAGCGAATAGAGCCCGTTATCGGCCGAGGTGGAGGTCATGTAGATCATGTCGTCCACGCCGTTCACCTGCGCCTCGATCGGTGCGGCGACGGTGTCCTCGACGGTGTCGGCGCTGGCGCCGGTATAGTTGGCCGAGACGCTCACGACCGGGGGCGTGATGTCAGGGAACTGCGCGACCGGAAGTACAAGGTAGGCGATGCCGCCCATGATGGTCAGCACCAGCGAGATGACGAGCGCCAGCTTCGGCCGGCTGATGAAGAGCGACGAGAACATGGCCTATTCCCCGCCTGCGGCCATCGTGGCATCGACGCCGACGCCGGGCCGGACGCGCTGGAGACCCTCGACGATCACGCTCTCGCCCTCGCGCAGCCCGTCGAGCACGATCACCGAGGACTCGACCGTATCCCCGGTCTGGATATAGCGTTGTTCGACCATCTGCCTGTCGTTGACTACCAGCACGAAGGGACCGCGCTGGTCGCGCTGCATCGCGGCCTGCGGGATCAACACCCGCGCCACCGGCTCGACCGCCTGGATCCGGACATGGACGAAGGCGCCGTCGATGATCATACGCTTGTCGTTCGCGAATTGCGCGCGCAGGGCGATGGCGCCGGTCTGGGGGTCGATACGGTTGTCGACGAAGACGATCCGGCCCGTTTCCTGGAGCGGGGTGCCATTCGGCAGGGTGAGGTGAACCACCGGGCTTTGCCCGCTTTCGGCAAGCGAGGCCGCGGACTGGTCAAGCTGTTCCAGCACGCCGATGAACTGCTTTTCGTTGAGCGAGAAGGCAACGCGGATCGGTGCTTCGCGCACCAGAGTCACCAGCGGCCCCTGGCTGGGGCCCACGACATCGCCTTCGCTGATCGCGACCCGGCCGACGCGGCCGGGGAAGGGGGCGGCGATCTCGGTATAGCTGAGATCGAGTTCGGCCTGCCGGATGGCGGCCTGCGCCGCCTTGACCTGCGCCTCGGCTACCAGCTGGTTGGCGCGGGCCACGTCGAGTTCGGATTCGGGCGTCGCGCCCCGGCCCACCAGCTCTTCCTTTCGGGCGAGATCGACACGGGCGAGTTCGAGATTGGCCTCGGCGCGCTCCAGATCGGCCCGGCGTGCCTGGAGCGTGGCCTCGTAGAGGTCGGGTTCGATGCGGAACATCACCTCGCCCTCGGCAACCTGGGCACCGTCATCGACCAGTGTTTCCTGGAGGAAGCCGTTCACCCGGGCCACGATATCGACCTTGTCGATGGCCTCTCCACGCCCGATGAAGACTGCCTCCTCGGTGATCTCCTGCGTGTAGGCGGCGGCTATGGAGACCTTGGGGGCCGCGCTGTCCTGCGCCCGCACGGGGCCCGTTGGCAGCGTCGCTAGACACAGGATCGCAAGGGAGAGGAGGCGGGGGAGATGACGCATGAAAAGACCTCGGTTCAAAAATACCTGTGCACGCGGGCGGGGGGCGAGTCACCGCTCGATCGGTGCCAGAATGGGGGGAAGCGTGGGGTTAAACAACGGTAGCCATGCCCGATCCGCGTGATCGTGGCATTTTTTGACATTCCTGTGGGGGAAGGACGGGGGTAGGGTCGGCACGGCATCGAGGGGAAGCCCGAATGGAGCAGGAGCGTCATTTCCTATTTGTCCTGGATGAAGGCTTCACGATGCAGGCTTTCTCTTCGGCGGTTGAGGTTCTGCGCCTTCTGGCGCGGATCCGGCCCGGGTCGGGGCTGACCTATGGGGCGGCCAGCCTGTCGGGCGGGCCGGTGCGGGCATCGAACGGGTTTGCGTTGATCCCCGACACCGATCCCGGCGCAATCCCGCGGCGGGCCGTGATTGTCGTCGTGTCGGGGGCTTCGGCGAACCGCACCGAGTCGCCGGAGCTTGCCGCCTGGCTGCGGCGCCTGATCCGCACGGGGCATCCGGTCTGGGGCGTTTCCTCGGGGGTGGTCCGGCTGGCGCAGGCGGGGTTGCTGGCGGGGCGAAAGGTCGCCGCGCATTGGGAGGATGTGCCCTATCTGACCGAGCATCACCCGGGCCTGATGGTCACGCCCTCGCTGTTCGAGATCGACGGAGATCTGGCCACCTGTGCCGGGGGGCAGGCGGCCTCGGACCTGATGCTGTGGGTCGTGGGGCAGGCCCTCGGTGCCGGGACGGCTGACGAGATCGCGGCCCGGCTGGTCATCGACGCCGTACGGGACGGCCGCGCGAGCCAGCGGCGGATGCTGGAGATGCGGTTTCAGACGGCCCATCCGGCGGTGTTCGCGGCCCTGCGCCTGATGCGGGCCAACCTGTTCGACCCGGTTCCCATCGCGCGGATCGCCGACGCGCAGAACCTGTCGCAGCGCCAGCTGGAGCGTCTCTTTCACCAGGAATTCGGGCAGCCGCCCAGCCGGGTCTATGCGCAGTTGCGGTTGGATCATGCGCGTCAGGAGGTTCTGGCCGGGACCCGCCCGCTGACCGAGATCGCGCTGGATTACGGTTTTACCCCCGAGACGTTCGGGCGCGTCTACAAACGCCTGTTCGGCCGCAGCCCCATCGACGACCGGCGGCAGGCGTGATGCCGAGTGGATGTCGAATAGGGGCGGGATCGGTGTCGGATCGGCGCGGGCGGGGCGAGGATAAACGGGCGATAGGGAGCGAAAGACAGGAGGTCGCATGCGTTTTCCACAGATCATGATCGCGCCGAACGGCGCCCGTCGGCAAAGGGCGGACCATCCCGCGCTGCCGCTGACACTGGAGGAGCTGGTTGCCACAGCGCGCGCGTGCCGGGCGGCTGGGGCCGATGCCCTGCACCTGCATGTCCGCGACGCGGAAGGGCGCCATTCGCTGGACCCTGCGCGCTATGCCGAGGCGCTGGAGGCGCTTGGCGATATCGAGGGGCTCGAGATCCAGATCACGTCCGAGGCTGCCGGGATCTATGGTCCGCAGGCGCAATATGACTGCCTTGCCGCGCTGCGCCCCGGCTGGGCCAGCGTGGCGCTGCGCGAGATCGCCCGCGATGCCGCGCTTGCCCCCCGGCTCTATGCGCTTTGCGCCGACGAGGGGATCCGGGTGCAGCATATCGCCTATGATGCGGCGGATCTGGACCTGCTGGCGCGTTGGCGCGCCGCGGGCGTGGTCAGCTCCGCGCAGGACGAGGTGATCTGCGTGCTGGGCGCGTACGCGCCGCCGCGCCCCGGACATCCAGATGAGATCGCGGGATTGCTGCCGCATCTGGCCGGGCTGCGCTTTGCGGTCTGTGCATTCGGCGGCCGGGAGGAGGCGTGCCTGGCCGAAGCCGCCCGGGCCGGGGCCGGGATCCTGCGTGTGGGATTCGAGAACAACCTGACCGCGCCGGACGGCACGGTCTGGACCGACAACGCCGCTGCGGTATCCTCGCTGCGCAAATGCCTGAACAGGAGGGCCGCATGAGCCACGTTTTTCCCCGTCACTGCCACGCGCAGCTTCCCACCGCCACGGGCGGGGAGGGGTGCTATCTGATCGATGCCGAAGGCAAGCGGTATTTCGATGCTTCGGGCGGGGCGGCCGTGTCGTGCCTTGGCCATTCGGACATGGCCGTGAAACAGGCGATCAAGGACCAGGTGGACCAGCTTGCCTTTGCCCATACCGGCTTTTTCACTTCCGAACCCGCCGAGGCGCTGGCCGATCTGCTGATCGCCAATGCTCCCGAGGGGATCGACCGGGTTTATTTCGTCTCGGGGGGGTCCGAGGCGGTCGAGGCCGCGATCAAGCTGGCGCGGCAGTATTACCTTGAAATCGGCCAGCCCGAACGCCGACACCTGATCGCGCGGCGGCAGAGCTATCACGGCAATACGCTGGGCGCTCTGGCGGCGGGCGGCAACGCGTGGCGGCGGGCGCAGTTCGATCCGCTGCTGATCGGGGTCAGCCATGTCGCGCCCTGCTACGAATATGCCGAACGGGCCGAGGGCGAGAGCCTGACGGATTACGGACAAAGCGCGGCGAACGAGCTGGAGGCCGAGATCCTTCGCCTTGGGCCCGAGACGGTCATGGCGTTCATCGCCGAGCCGGTTGTCGGCGCGACGCTGGGCGCGGTTCCGGGGGTGGAGGGGTATTTTGCCCGTATCAGGGACATCTGCGACAAGTATGGTGTGTTGCTGATCCTTGACGAGGTGATGTGCGGCATGGGGCGGACCGGCCACCTCTTCGCCTGCAAGGGCGACGGGGTGCGGCCCGACATCGTCACCATCGCCAAGGGGCTGGGCGCGGGCTATCAGCCGGTGGGCGCGATGCTGTGCTCG
This sequence comes from uncultured Paracoccaceae bacterium, assembly GCA_947500005.1. Lineage (GTDB taxonomy): Bacteria > Pseudomonadota > Alphaproteobacteria > Rhodobacterales > Rhodobacteraceae > Lutimaribacter_A. Next base: position 155,172 of record CANMQJ010000005.1, read on the forward strand.
GGCGCGATCTATGACGCCATCGCGCAGGGCACGGGGTTTTTCCAGCACGGCCACACTTATATCGGCCACCCGGTCGCCACGGCCGCGGGTCTCGCGGTGCTGCGGCAGATGCTGGGGCGCGACCTGCCCGCCCGTGTCCGCGCGCTGGAGCCGGTGATGGAGCGGGCCCTGCGGGACCGCCTGGGGCAGCATGAACATGTGGGCGACATCCGGGGCCGGGGCCTGTTCTGGGGCGTGGAACTGGTTGCCGATCGCGGGACCAAGGAGACCTTCGATCCCGCGCGGGGGCTGGCCGGACGGATCAAGAAGGAGGCCATGGCACGTGGGCTGATCTGCTATCCGATGCCGGGCACCCGCGATGGGCGCAATGGCGATCACGTGTTGCTGGCGCCACCCTTCATCATGGAAGACAGCGACGCTGCGCTGATCGCGCAGAGACTTGGCGACGCCATCGAAGCCGCGCTGGCCTGAGGGCCGTCGACAGTGGGCGGCGAGTGGCTTTATTGGTGCCCGCCGCGCAACAATGCGCGGCGCGGTCGACCAAACCCTTGGATTTTTCCGGACACCTGTCGCAAGATTGCAGAAAGATCTTCCAAGGGGCCGTTCTCATGAAACACGCGATTGCACCCGTGATGATGCTTGTCGTTCTGGCCGGCTGTGCCAATCCGGTCCGCCAGTTGCCGGCGGAGTTGCAGGACCGCAAGCCGATCTGCGCGGGCGGGGATTACCAGACCTGCGCCGAGATCGGCCATGCCGTGCGCGAGAACGAGGGCGGCGTGACGCAACAGCCCCGGACCTTCGTTATTTCGCAGCCAATCGTGGATTGACGCGTGGAGTGACCGGGCGAGATCGCGTGTCGCAATCCCGTCGCGTCGCCGTCAGCTGCGCTGGCCCGAGAACCGCGCCTGCCATTCCTCGCGCTGCTCGTCGGTGATCTTGGCGAAAAGAACCTCGGGCACCGTGAAGGCGTGACCGGGCGCCAGTGTTCCCAGCGCTTCGGTCACGTCGCCCGGCCATGACCAATCCGTGCAGTGCATTGCCGCCATCATCTTTGCCGCGCTTTCGGGGATGAATGGCGCGCTGAGCACCGCGTAAAGGCGGATCAGGTTGAGGCCGAGCCGAACCTGCGCGGCCGCCTGTTCGGGATCGGTCTTGAACAGGGTCCAGGGGGCGGCGTTTTGCAGGTATTCATTGCCGGCAACCCAGATCGCGCGCAGCTCTTGCGCGGATTTGCGGACCTCCATCGCCTCCATATGTGCCTCGTAGGCGCGGATTCGTCTGGTCAACTCGGCGATCAGCGCCTCTTCGCGGGTGCCGCCCCATGCGCCGCCTGCTGGCACCTCCTCGCCGAACTTGGAGCGGCAGAACTTGGTGATGCGGCTGACGAAATTGCCCAGAACATCGGCCAGGTCCTTGTTCACGCTGGCCTGGAAATTCTCCCAGGTGAATTCGGCATCGCTGCTTTCGGGCGCGTGTGACAGCAGCCACCAACGCCAGTAATCCGCCGGCAGGATGTCCAACGCCTGGTCCATGAAGACGCCGCGGCCCTGGCTGGTCGAGAACTGGCCGCCATCGTAGTTGAGGTAGTTGAACGACTTGAGATGATCGACCATCTTCCATGGTTCGCGCGAGCCGAGGATCGTCGCGGGAAAGCTCAGCGTGTGGAAGGGCACGTTGTCCTTGCCCATGAACTGGACGTAACGCACATCGTCGGCGCCCTTGTCGGTGCGCCACCAGCGTTCCCAATCGGCGTCGGTCTTGCCTTTGGCCTCGGCCCATTCGGCCCCGCAGGCGATGTATTCGATGGGGGCATCGAACCAGACATAGAAGACCTTGCCTTCCATCCCCGGCCAGTCCTCGTCGCCCTTCCTGACCGGGATGCCCCAGTCGAGATCGCGGGTGATTCCGCGGTCCTGCAAGCCGTCGCCGTCATGAAGCCATTTCTTGGCGATGGAGGTCGTCAGCACCGGCCAGTCCTTCTTGGAATCGATCCAGGCGTCCAACTGGTCCTTCATCTGCGACTGGCAGAGGTAGAGATGCTTGGTCTCGCGCACCTCGAGGTCGGTGGAGCCCGAGATGGCCGAGCGCGGGTCGATCAGATCGGTCGGATCAAGCTGCTTGGTGCAGTTCTCGCACTGGTCGCCGCGCGCCTTTTCGTAGCCGCAATTCGGACATGTGCCTTCGATATAGCGGTCGGGCAGGAATCGGCCATCGGCCTTGGAATAGACCTGTTTCTCGCTCACTTCGCGGATCAGGCCGTTCTCGGCCAGCTTTCCCGCGAAATGCTGGGTCAGCCTGTGATTCTGCGGGCTGGAAGAGCGGCCGAAATGATCGAAGCTGAGGCCGAAACGCCGCGCGATGTCGGCCTGCACCCCGTGCATCTCGGCGCAGTACTCGGCCACCGGCTTGCCCGCCTTGGCGGCTGCCAGTTCGGCGGGCGTGCCATGTTCGTCGGTCGCGCAGAGGAACATGACCTCATTTCCCCGGCCCCGCTGGTAGCGGGCATAGAGATCGGCCGGAAGCTGTGAGCCGATCAGATTGCCGAGGTGCTTGATCCCGTTGATGTAGGGAATCGCCGAGGTGATGAGTATCCGTGCCATATCCGTTCTCGCCTTGATGCGCGCGCAGATGTAGCCCAGCGGGGCAGGGGCGTCACCCCCCGTTTCCGTTCTCGTCATTGCCATTGCCCGAACGCGCCCGCCCGGTCAGCCGCCCGATGGTGAAGGAGGTGCGCGGACTCCAGACGTAGCGGGTTCTGGATTCCGGGGCGGGACGCGCCCGCATCCGGGTCAGCCCGAAGACCACCAGGACCAGATGGCCGACCGCGATGAGGGTGAACATGGCGGGCGGTCCGTACCATTCGATCAGCGTCGACGCGACATATGGCGCGGCAATGGCGCCAAGCGCGAAATGAAACATCAGCGCGGCTGACAGCTCCACCCGCTCGGAGGACGAGGCGAAGTCATGCGCATGAGCTGCGGCGACCGAGTAGATCGGAAAGGTCGTGACCCCGAACAGGAAGGCGCTGGCCATCACCGCCGCGTCGCCGCTCGATTGCGCGCCCACCGTGATTGCGGAACTGACGATGGCCGCGACCGACAGCCAGATGAGCACCCAGCGCCGGTCGTACTTGTCGGCCAGCCAGCCCATGGGAAACTGCGCCAGCGCGCCACCCAGCACGAAGGCGGCAAGGAACCACGCGATCTGGTTGGTGCTCAGCCCGACTTCCTGTCCGTAAACCGGCCCGACCATCCGGAAAGAGGCCGAGGACAGGGCCGCGACGATCACGCCCGCCGCGGCCAGGGGCGATTTCGTCACCGCAAGCATCGGGCGCAGCCTCGGGGCGTGCGGCGTCTCGGGCTGTTTCGTACGCGTCAGTGTAAGCGGCAGCAGCGCGGCGCAGCACAGGATCGCCAAGATGTTGTAGGAGACGTAGCTGGCCGGTTCCAGCACGCTGATGACGAGCTGCGCAAGAAGCGAACCGGTCATGTCCACCACCCGATAGGTGCCCATGGTGCGGCCGCGGATTTCATTGGTCAGCTTGGCCTGCAACCAGGCTTCTACCACCGTGTAGCAACCCGCCACGCAGAGGCCCGACGCGATCCGCATCGCCGCCCAGGCCCAGGGGTCGATCACCAGCATGTGGGCGATCATCCCGATGGCCCCGGTCGCGGTGAAGGCGGCGAAGGCCCGCGAATGGCCGATGCTGCCCATCAGGCGCGGCGCGAACCAGCAGCCGAGGAAGAAGCCGAGGAAATGCGCCGAGCCCAGGATACCGATCTGCGCGCGGGTAAAGCCCAGTTCCAGCCCCGAAAGCGCGTCGAGCGGACCCAGACCACCCGAGGCGAGTTGCAGCAAGACGACCGACAGGAACAGGGCGGTAAAGGAAATGAGCAGGCGCATGACATCTCTACCATGCGCGGGTTCGGTCCGGGCGCAATCCGATTCTCGCCAGCGCGTGTCGGTTTTGGGCCCAGGCCGGAAAAGTCGGGTTCAGGCCGGGGCCAATTCCCGCCGGGGGCGCGAGCGCATCAGCAGCATCACCATGATCGCGATGTTGAGTCCGTTCCACGCGATTCCGTTGACGAAGGCCAGCCGGTAGCTGCCGGTGACGTCGTAGATCCAGCCTGACATCCAGCCGCCGAGCGCCATGCCGATCACCGTCATCATGATGACGGTGCCGACCCGTGCGCCCGCCTCGCGCGGGGGCATGTATTCGCGCACGACAAGCGCATAGCTCGGCACGATACCACCCTGTGCCAGTCCGAACAGCGTGCTGATGACATAGAGGGAGACCATGCCGTCATAGGGCAGGAACAGGAAGAGCGCGATGCATTGCAGGACCGAGCCGATCAGCAGCGTGCGAACGCCGCCCAGCCGGTCGGCGAAGAGGCCCGAGACGATGCGGCTGACCACACCGCCCATCAGCATCAGCGACAGCATCTCGGCGCCCACGGCTGGACCATAGCCCAGGCCCACGCAATAGGCCACGATATGAACCTGCGGCATCGACATGGCGACGCAGCAGCCGATTCCGGCAAGCCCCAGCAGGTACTGTAGCGCGCGCGGGGAAAGCCCCGCGCTCTGCGCGTTGAGCTGGGCCGCGGCCTGCGCCACGCCATGCGCCTCCAGCGGCAGCCTGCGGCGCAAGAGCAGCGACAGCGGGATCACGGTGACGATGCTGATGCCTGCGAGTGCGAGATAGACCTGCTGCCAGCCGCCCTCGGCCAGGATGCCGGCCAGAAGTGTGGGCCAGATCGCCCCAGACAGGTAGTTGCCGCTGGCCACCAGCGCCACGGCGATGCCACGTCTTCGGATGAACCAGTGGGAGATGTCGGCGATGAGCGGCCCGAACCCGATCGCGGTGCCCAGCCCCAGCACGAAATGAACTGCCGAAAGTGTGAGCATGGAGGGCGCGAACGTGGCGCCTGTGAAGCTTGCCGCGCTCAGCACGGCGGCGCCCATCAGCGCGCGCGTGACGCCGACCCGGTCGAGCAGCCGGCCCAGCCACATGTTGCCGAGGCCGAAACCGATCATCGTCAGCGTATAGGGCAGCGCCGCCTCGCCCCGGCTGGCGCCGAACTGCGCCTCCATGTCAGGCAGCACGACGATCACCGCCCAGATGCCGACATTGGCCACCGTGGCGATGGCCAGCGTCACCAGCAGGCGCAGCCAGGAATAGGCGCTGTCATGGATCGCGTGAGTCATGGCTGGAGGTTCTCCTGGTCGCAACTTGTTTCAAACGGCTTCAATTGGCAATCTCTTCCAAGTCGACGCGCGCAAGGAAACGGGCATCTTCGGGCGCTGGAGCGAAGGCCGCGCGTGATCTCGGTGTCGAGCGTCAGGGCGCGCGCATCTCTCGGGCCAAAGCTCCGTGTCTGGCTGGCGGACGGTTTGAAAATAGCCGGGATATGAACGGAATTCCGGTCACTTGTCGGCCTCTGGAAACTCTGGCCGCAATGCAACCTAAGCCGGATTTCAGGGAGGCCAAATAAGCTCTTCGAATGTTTTACGCATTGCAAGAGAGGAGCTCGCTACGATTGTCAGTGCATAGCGAGGTCATGATATGCGTCCACGAGCCGTATCGAGTGCGGTTGCGCAACGATGCGCCCATCGCCGCGGCCTGGTCGATCCCGATTTGGGCTGCCTTCCTTGATTGCGCACCGAACTGGAAATCTCACCCGTTAGATCGCGTATCCCTCAGGTAGCTCTGGATTTCCTCGCCTTCGGTCAGGCCGGGCTGGGTTTCGCCTTGCAGGTCGTCCGGCACGGTCCAGCCGGGGTCGATCCCCGTCATGTCGGGCAGGTCATGTGCGATGCCCTTGTGACAGTCGATGCAGGTGCGTTCACCGGAGAGCAGGTATTCGGTATGAATGGCGGCCGCGCGCGGTGTCTGGCGCGACAGGTCCATCGCAACCTCGGAATGGCAATTGCGACATTCGAGGCTGTCATTGGCCTTGAGCCGGGCCCATTCCCGCTTGGCCATCACAAGACGGTGGTCCAGGAATTCCTGCCTCGTGTCGATGGTACCGAAGATCGTCCCCCACACCTCTTTCGAAGCCTGCATCTTGCGGGCGATCTTGTCGGTCCACTCATGGGGGACATGACAGTCCGGACAGCCCGCGCGCACGCCCGACCGGTTCGAGTAATGGACGGTATGCGACAGTTCGACATAGACATTGTCGCGCATCTCGTGACAGGAAATGCAGAATTCCTCGGTGTTGGTGTATTCCAGCGCGGTGTTGAACCCGCCCCAGAAGATCACGCCGCCGAGAAAGCCGCCCAAGGTCAGGAAGCCGAGGCCGAGCGTGACGGCGGGCGTCCACAGCACGTTCCAGAACCAGCGGAAAGGCATCAGAAGCCAGCGCATGTCACTCGCTCCCCGTGCCGGTCGCGCCCATGTCGGCCATGTCGGTGAAGGTGTTCCCGATAAGCGGTGCGGTATCGGCCTGCGGCACGTGGCACTGAGTGCAGAAGTAGCGGCGCGGCGAGACATCGGCCAGCATCTGCCCCTCGCGGGTCATGTAATGCGTGATCGAGATCATCGGCGCGCCAGACCCCTGTACATGTTCGCGTTTGTGACAGGTCATGCACCGGTTGGCATTGACCGAAAGCTGGTAGCCCTCGATCGAATGCGGGATGACCGGCGGCTGCTCGGGATAGGCGCGCATCTGACGCACGTCATCGGTGACATAGCGTTCCAGCGGCGCGGCCGGGACCGCCTCCATCGGGTCGGGAGAGGGTCCGGAGAGTTCCTGCACGTTCTGAGCGAGGACGAAGCTTCCAGCGAGGCACGCGGCGAGAATGACGGGGAGGCGAAACTGTTTCATTACACCGCCTCCACGCGCACCGCGCACTTCTTGAAATCGGTCTGTTTCGAGATCGGATCGGTGGCGTCCAGCGTCACCTTGTTGATGAGCTGGCTGGCGTCGAACCAGGGCACGAAGATCACGCCGGGTGGCATCCGGTTGCGGCCGCGCGTCTCGACGCGAGACCTGATCTCACCCCGGCGCGAGATGACGCGAACCTCCATACCCTGGTTCAAGCCGCGTTCCCGCGCGTCGATGGCGTTCATGAAGACCTTGGCGCCCGGGAATGCCTTGTAGAGCTCCGGCACCCGCATGGTCATCGAGCCGGAATGCCAATGCTCCAGCACCCTGCCGGTGACCAGCCACATGTCGAAATCCTGGTCCGGGCTTTCGGCGGGCGGTTCATAGGGCACTGCGAGGATCACCGCCCGCCCGTCCGGCTTGCCGTAGAAATCCACGCCGCTGCCGGGCGTGACGTAGGGGTCATAGCCTTCGCGGAAACGCCATCGCGTCTCCTCGAGGTTCACCACCGGCCAGCGCAGGCCGCGGTTGTGATGATAGACGTCGTAGGGCGCAAGGTCATGGGCCTTGCCCCGCCCGAAGGCCGCGTATTCCTCGAACAGCCCCTTTTGTATGTAGAAGCCGAAATCGTTGGCCTCCTGGTTCTCGAAATCCTCATCGATATCCTCCAGCGGATAGGCATTCACCTGCCCGTTGGCAAAGCAGACCTCGAAGAGCGTCTTGCCCTTGTATTCGGGGTGGGCGTCCAGGATCTCGGCCGGCCAGACCTCGTCGGTCGTGAAGCGTTTGGAGAATTCCGCCAGTTGCCAGAGGTCCGAGCGCGACTCTCCGGGCGCATCGACCAGCTGGTGCCAGGCGTGGGTTCGGCGTTCGGCATTGCCGTAGACGCCTTCCTTCTCGACCCACATGGCGGCGGGCAGGATGATGTCGGCGGCCATCGCAGTCACCGTCGGGTAGGCGTCGGACACCACGATCATGTTGTCGGGGTTGCGATAGCCCTGGTAGGTCTCGTTCTGCGAATTGGGCGCTGCCTGCAGGTTGTTGTTCACCTGGATCCAGTAGAAGTTCAGCACCCCGTCCTTGAGCATCCGGTCCTGCAGCACGGCGTGAAAACCGGGCTTGGTGTTGAGCAACCCCTTGGGCAGTTTCCAGTATTTCTCGGTGATTGCCACATGGTCCGGGTTGGTCACCACCATGTCGGCGGGCAGCCGGTGGGCAAAAGTGCCGACCTCGCGCGCGGTGCCGCAGGCCGACGGCTGGCCGGTCAATGAGAACGGCGAGTTGCCCGGCTCGGAGATCTTTCCCGTCAGCAGGTGGATGTTGTAGACCATCTGGTTCGCCCAAACGCCGCGCACATGCTGGTTGAACCCCATGGTCCAGAGCGACATGACCTTGACGTCGGGATCGGCATAAAGCTCGGCCAACTCCTCAAGGAATCCCGGCTCCACGCCGGACAGCTCGCTCACATAATCCAGCGTGTAGGTCGAGACATGCTCCTTGAACGCCTCGAATGTGCTGTCCTCCATCAGGCCGGGATTGCCCGCGCCGGTCGCGGCCATCTCGAGGTCGTGCTCGGGCCGCAGGCCATAGCCGATATCGGTCGCGCCCTTCTTGAAGGTGGTATGCTTGCCGACGAATTCCTCGTTCACGTGGCCGGTCTGGATGATGTGGTTGGCGATGTAGTTCAGGATCGCAAGGTCCGTGCCCGGCTTGAACACCATGGGGATGTCGGCAAGGTCCATCGACCGGTGCGTGAAGGTCGACAGCACGGCGCATTTCACGCCCGGTGTGCCGAGCCGGCGATCGGCCAGCCGCGTCCACAGGATCGGGTGCATCTCGGCCATGTTCGAGCCCCAGAGCACGAAGGCGTCGGCATGCTCGAAATCGTCGTAGCAGCCCATCGGCTCGTCTATTCCGAACGTGCGCATGAAGGCCGTCGCGGCCGAGGCCATGCAGTGCCGCGCGTTGGGGTCGAGGTTGTTCGACCGGAAGCCCGCGCGCATCAGCTTGGAGGCGGCATAGCCCTCCATCACCGTCCATTGGCCAGAGCCGAACATGCCGATGCTTTCCGGCCCCTTCTCGGCCAGGACTTTCTTCACCCGTTCGGCCATCACGTCGAAAGCCTCGTCCCAGCTGACCGGCTCGAATTCGCCGTTCTTGTCGAACTGGCCGCCGCTCTTGCGCATCAGGGGCGTTGTCAGCCGGTCCTCGCCATACATGATCTTGGACAGGAAATAGCCCTTCACGCAGTTCAGGCCGCGGTTGACCTCGTGCTGCATGTCGCCATGGGTGGCGACGACCTTGCCCTCTTTCACGCCCACCATGACGCCGCAGCCGGTGCCGCAGAACCGGCAGGGCGCCTTGGACCACTTGATCTTGAGCGCCTCGACCCCGCCCGGCACGGGCTGCGACAGCGCCTCTTGCGGGATACCGGCGGCCGAGGCGGCAAGGGCCGCGGCCTGGGCTTTCAGAAGCTGGCGTCGTGTTACGTCGAGTGGCATGGGGGCTCCTCCGTCTCCTCGGCATGTTCGAAGACCATGTTGGCCGCGAGAACGCCGGGCATGAGATTGATTTCGGTCAGCCGGTCGCCGAGCTGTCCGGTGCTGTTTCCCTCGATGGTCACGATCAGGCGCGTGGCATCGCCGCCGTGCAACTCCACCCCGCCGAGTGCCATGATACGGTCTTGCACCGCCTCCCGTTCGCCATGAGCGACGGTGACCACCGCGGATGACACGTGCCAGCGTTCCTCAGGCATCCTCGGTCTCCTTTCTTACGGCACGGATCGCCCCGGCGGGGCAGGCCGACGCGCATGCGGCGCAGCCGGTGCAGGCGGCGGCATCCAGTTGCGGCAGGAACGGCGCGCCGATCCGCGGCTTGACCGAGATCGCCTCTTCGGGGCAGGCATCGCGGCAGGTCATGCAGGATATTCCGGCGTGGACGAAGCAGATCTCGGAAATCGCCATCACATGCGCCATTCGCAAATCCGCCCCGAAGACGTCTTCGGGGCAGGCTTCTGCACAGGCGCCGCAGAAGGTGCATTCGCCGGCTTCGGGGACAAGCTCGACACCGTCGGGGGCGATTTTCAGGATGGTCTCAGGGCAGGCCTCGACGCAATCACGGCATTGGGTGCAGGCTGCCAGGGACGTCTGGGACACACCCGGCGGCCGCGCCCGGAATGGAGCGGATGGGGGAACGCCGCGCAGCAGGTCCCGGCGGGATATCCGGCCTCGCGCCGTCACGGCCTCAATGCCCCGGAGGGCCGGGCGGGCCGGCGATCAACTGGTACATCCAGACCAGGAAGCCGTAACCACCCACGACGCCGACCGCCACGACGGGCCATACGCCGAATGCGAGGATCAGGAACTGGATCACCTCTTTGCGGCGCGTGGATCCACCCGGTGACGTGTCGGGATCGGTGGCGTGTGTCTTCGACATTTCGGCCTCCGTTGTCTGGGATCGGTGTGCTTCCCGATCTCAAAATGACAGTCCGAGGGTAGTAAATGTGATGGTCTTGTTGCAACCCCCGGGTGAAAAAAAGGTTCCCGGGGTCGACTGGGTGTCCGCTATTCCGAGGTCGTGACCACCCGTCGAATACCGTTCGATAGGCGGGAACCGCATGTGCGAAACACGTGTTGAACGAAGGAAGGAGGTGAGCCGATGGCGCAGTTTGCGAAAGGCGATCACGTGAGTTGGAATTCCGAGGCAGGCCGCGTAAGCGGCCGGATCGTGAAGGTCCACGAGGCGGATTTCGATTACAAGGGTCATCGTCGGCGCGCGTCGAAGGAGGAGCCGCAATACGAGATCGAGAGCGACAAGACCGACCATATCGCGGCGCACAAGGAGAGCGCGCTGACCAAGCTCGAGTCGTGAACGGCTTCGCCGCCGTAGGACATTCAAACAAGCGGCCGCCAACAGTCATCGATATTCTGCAACAGGCCGATGTCCTGCTTATGGGTGCTGTGCGGTCGTTTCCGAAGGTTTCAGCCGAGCTTGCGGAGAGTCGAGACGCTTCTTGCCGGGAGCGCGCAATTTCAGCTCGGCGCGGGGTCCCTCCTGTTCCGCGCACCAGGTGGCGGGAGGCAGCGCACGGGCGCGGATGCGGGTCAGGGCCCAACACCGGGCCGCGCCTTCATGGGCAGGTGTCATGTGCCAGCGCGTCTCGACCCCGGGCGCGCCGCCCGTGCCGGGCGTCAGGATCAGACCCAGTGGCGGGGCGCCAAGACGCCCTCCCTGTTCCGCGGCCAGGTGCAACCGCCGCACCGGGGTCAGGGCAGGGGGCTCCGGCAGATCGGCCACCACCAGGGGGACCGCGCCGCTGCGCAGGCTTTCTTCCATGCACCACAGCAGATCCGCGGCCTTGTCCGGCGAGACGAAGAGAAACCGGCCCGGATCCGCGAACTCGGTCATGCCGTCGGGATGCAGCCTGTCGGCGGTCCAGGCCGGCGCGATCCACAGGACCGGCCCTGCCATCCGCCCGGCAAGCCACAGCGCAAAACTGCGCCGCGCAGGGCCGCAAGCCTCATGGAGGCGCGCAAGCGGCAGGATCACCTCGGGATGCGGGGCGAGATGGGGAAGATCGCGGGCAGGTGCGCGGCGTAAAAGATCGAGCGTCATGGGCTCAATCTAGAATGTTCTCCGTTTGTTCGCAATGCTCCGATCCTGGCATTCGACCAGACCCGGAGGCTTTTCCGTCCGGCGGCGTCCTCAGTCCCTCTGTACCACCGGCCCGTCCTGCTTCACCCATTCGGTAAAGCCCCCCTCGAGATGCTTCACCGGCGCGAGCCCCATTTCCTGCGCTGCCCGCGCGCTCAGCGCCGAGCGCCAGGCCGAAGCGCAATAGAAGACGAAGGTCTTGTCCTGGGCAAAGACCTCCTTGTGATAGGGGCTTTCGGGGTCGATCCAGAATTCCAGCATGCCGCGCGGGCAGGAGAAGGCGCCGGGGATCATGCCGCTGCGCTGGATCTCGCGGATATCGCGCAGATCGACGAAGACATGACCGGGATCGTCATGCAGCGCCTTCGCCTCGGCCACCGGCATCGTCTCGACCACGGCATTGGCCTCGGCAAGCAGGGTGTTGATCCCCCTGGTGATGGTTTGCGGCATGAAGATTCCTCCTGTTTGGCGGTCAGGCTCTGCGAAAAACCGCGCAAGCTCAAGGGGGTTGCCCCCGCGCCATGCGCCGCTAGGCTGCGCGCGACGAAAGACAGGAGCGATGCGATGCAGATGAACCCGCTGGGCCGGACGGGCCTGATGGTCTCGGACCTGTGCCTGGGCACGATGACCTTTGGCACCCAGACCCCGGAACAGGAGGCCCACCGCCAGATCGACCGGGCGCTGGAGGCGGGCATCAACTTCGTGGACACCGCCGAGATGTACCCGGTCAATCCCGTCGCAAAGGAAACAGTCGGGCGGACGGAGGAAATAATCGGCACCTGGAACGCGGCCAACCGCGCGCGGCGCGGCGATTACATCCTCGCCACGAAACATTCGGGCGAGGGGATGAAACATTTCCGCGACGGCGCGCCGATCTCTTCCAGGACCATCCCGGAGGCGATCGAGAACTCGCTGGAGCGGTTGCAGACGGATTACATCGACCTCTACCAGTTCCACTGGCCGAACCGGGGCAGCTACATGTTCCGCCAGAACTGGACCTACGATCCCTCGCCGCAGCGCCGCGAGGAGATCCTGGACGACATGCGCGATTGCCTCGAGGCGCTGAAGGCCGAGGTCGCAGGCGGCCGCATCCGCGCCTTTGGCCTGTCGAACGAAAGCGCCTGGGGTACGGCGCAATGGCTGCGCCTTGCCGAGGAGATGGGTGGCCCGCGCGTGGCATCGGTACAGAACGAGTATTCGCTGCTCTGCCGTCTCTACGATACGGACATGGCCGAGTTGAGCGTGCAGGAGGAGGTCGGGCTGATGGCCTTCTCGCCGCTGGGGGCGGGGTTTCTGACCGGCAAGTACCAGGGCGACGCCGTGCCCGAAGGGTCGCGCAAGTCGCTCAACCCCGGGATGGGCGGGCGCGACAGCGCGCGGGTGCGCGAGGCGGTCGCCGCCTATCTCGACATCGCGCGGCGCCACGGGCTCGATCCGATTCACATGGCGCTCGCGTGGTGCCGGACGCGACCCTTCATGATGTCCGCCATTTTCGGCGCGACGACATTCGATCAGCTGGAACACGCCCTGGGCGCGGTCGAGGTCACGCTGAACGACGAGGTGTTGGCCGAGATCGATGCGGCGCATCGCGCGCATCCGATGCCCTATTGAGAGGCCTTGGTCAGCGGCGGTTGATCAGGTAGATCCCCGCCGCCACCAGACCCAGCGCGGCCCAGATCGCAGGCCCGACCTGTTCACCCAGCAGGAGCCACCCGAACAGCACCGCCAGGACCGGCGAGAGAAAGCTGAAGGAGGCCACGCCATTGGCCTGGTAGGTGCCCAGCAGCCGGAACCATAGCAGGAAGCTGAGGCAGACGATTGCGATGGACTGGAAGGCCAGACCCGCCCAGTGCAGTGCTGTGGGTTGGCGGAAATATTCGCCGAACAGGACCGAGGCAGCCAGCAGGACCGGAGCGGAAATCGCCAGCTGACTCAGCAACTGGGTCTCGGGCGGCGTGTGAGACAGCGGCGTGACCCGTACCGTGAGCGCGATACCTGCCCAGCACATCGCCCCGCCAATCGCCATCAGGTCGCCGGCAAGGCTGGGCGCGCCGGTCTGGCGGTCGGAAAAGGCCAGCACCACGCCCGCCATGGCAAGCACCAGCCCCATCATGCGGCGGCGCGTGAGGCGTTCGCCGGGCAGAAGAAGATGGCCCGCCAGCGCCAGCCAGACCGGCATGGAGTAGAACAGGATCGACACCCGCGATACCGAGGTCAGGTCGAGCGCGATGAAGAGCATCATGAACTCGACCGAGAAGAAAAGCCCGACCAGCAAGGCACCCATACGCGCCGAGGCTGGAAGGGCGAGCGGGACACGGAAAGCCCACATCCAGCCCAGCAGGAACGTCGTGCCCAGGACCGAGCGGAGCCCGGCCTGAAAGACGGGACCGAATCCGCCCCCCGTGACCTTTATGACCACCTGGTTGAAGGCAAGCAGCGCCGCGATGCCGATCAGCGCCGCGGCCCCGGCGGCGTCGACAGGGCGTTTTTCTTCCATGCGCCTAAAGGAGAGGCAGAGCGCACAAGTGTCAAGCGAGCTTCGTGGCCTCCCCCTTGCGCCTGTCGCGCACGCAGCGCAACTTACCGCCATGACTGAGCCGACACGCGGCCGGCTGCGGCTGGCAAGTTACAACATACAGAAATGCGTGGGACTTGACCTGCGCCGACAACCGCGCCGCGTGGTGCAGGTGCTCGATCATCTCGGTGCGCAGATCGTCGTGCTGCAGGAGGCCGACAAGCGTCTCGCCCCACGCCCCGCGGCCTTGCCGCACTTCGTGCTGGAAGAAGCCGGCTGGAACGTGGTCGATCTGGGCGGAGCGGGCAGCCTTGGCTGGCATGGCAACGCGGTGATCTGGCGTGGTGACGGAATCATGCTGCGGGCGTCTGCTCATCACGATCTGCCCGGGTTCGAACCGCGCGGGGCGGTAAGGGTCGAGTTCGACACCGATCTTGGCCCGTTACGGGTCATGGGCGTGCATCTGGGCCTTCTCGCACGGTCTCGGCATCAGCAGGTGCTACACCTGCGCGAAGATTGCCGCGCCTTGCCGTCCATGGCGACGGTCTGGGCGGGGGATTTCAACGAGTGGTCCCGTGGCCCGCATCTTCAGGCTCTGGCGCCGGGGATGCGGTTCCTTCCGCCGCGGGCGAGTTTTCCGGCAGCGCAGCCGATCGGTGCGCTGGACCGGATCGCGCTGGGTCCGGAGCTGGCCGCGGCGGCGCATGGCGTGCACGAGGCGCGCCCGGCGCATATAGCTTCGGACCACCTGCCGGTCTGGGTGGACCTGGAGCGCGCGCTTTCCCAAAACGGCAGCTGACAGGCTTTGCGGGTGAATTGGCGGGTGGAAGGATCACGCGGCAGAGGCTAAACCTGTGACTCCCACCGTCCGCCACATCGTCGCAAGAGGAGTGCCATGCCCGACACCATCAGCGCCCGCTGCGAGGCGAAGGGCCTGCGCATGACCGGTCAGCGCCGGGTAATCGCGCAGGTGCTGGAGGAAAGCGACGATCATCCGGATGTCGAGGAGCTCTACGCCCGCGCCTCGGCCAGCGATCCCAATATCTCGCTGGCCACGGTCTATCGGACGGTCAAGCTGTTCGAGGAGGCGGGAATCCTCGAACGTGTGGAATTCGGGGACGGGCGCGCGCGCTACGAGGATGCCGAACGCGACCATCACGACCACCTGATCGACCTGACCTCGGGCGAGGTGATCGAATTCGTGGAGCCCGAGATCGAGGAATTGCAGGAGCGGATCGCCGCGAAACTGGGCTACGAGTTGCGCGGACACAAGCTCGAACTTTACGGTGTGCCGATCCGCAAGCGGCGCTAACGATCAGTTCTCGCGCTTGGCCGAGGTCTGGCGCATCGCGCCGCCATCGCCGGTGATGCGCAGGTTATGGCCGTTGTTCAGCAACTCGAAATCCGCCTTGGTGAGCGAGCCTTTCCAGCCGTTCTCGCTGCGCACGAGGGCCGAGGTTTCGGGGTCGTCGCTGAGGCGGCTCCAGGTCAATTCCGAGCAATCTGCGTTCACGGTGAAATCGCCATAGATTCCGTGTTCGTTGAACGAGTACTCGCCACCGGCCCAGGGGCAGGTGGCCTGGGCGAATGCCGGACCGGTGGCGAGGCCTGCGCCCAGCGTGGCCAGGAGAAGAAGGCTTTTCATCGGGAGATCCCTTTTGTGATCGGGTGTCTGATCCTTCACCCTAGACTGCCTTGCCCGAGACGCATAGCGGTTTTGATCCGGGGGGCGGTGGCTTGCTATTGCCGGTCAAACCGGTCAGGACTGCGCTGTTCCTTCACCTGTTATGGATCCTTCCCGATGGACAATCTGCGCGGCGCACTTCTGATGGTGCTGGCGATGCTCGGCTTCGCCTTCGAGGACATGTTCATCAAGCTTACCTCTGAGGTGATGGCGACCTGGCAGATCATCCTGGTCCTGGGCGTGGGCGGGTCGGCGGTTTTCGCTGTGCTGACGGTGGCGCTGGGACAGCGGTTGTTCACACCCGCAGTTCTGTCCTGGCCCGTGCTGCTGCGCAACCTGGGCGAGTTGATCGGTACGCTGGGCTTCGTCACCGCCATCGCGCTTACGCCCATCTCGCAGGCCTCTGCCATCCTCCAGGCGACGCCGCTTGCGGTCACGCTGGGGGCTGCGCTGTTTCTGGGCGAACCGGTGGGCTGGCGGCGCTGGGCTGCGATCCTTGCGGGGTTTCTTGGTGTCATGCTCATCATACGTCCGGGCACCGAAGGGTTCGACATTCGCTCGCTTTTCGCGGTTCAGGGCGTTCTGGGGCTTGCGATCCGCGACCTCGCGACGCGGCGCGTTCCGGTTTCGACCTCCTCTTTCCAACTGAGTTTCCTTGCCTTCCTGACGCTGATCCCTGCGGCGGGGATCCTGTCGCTGTTCAGCGACCAGGCCTGGGTGCCGCCTTCGGGCCTGCATTGGGGGCTGTTCGCGGGGATCGTTCTGCTGGGAGCGCTGGCCTATTTCGCGATCGTGGGTGCCATGCGCATAGGCGAGGTCTCGTTCGTCACGCCGTTCCGCTACTCCCGGATCGTGTTCGCGCTGATGATCGGCTATGTGGTCTTCGACGAGCGGCCCGATGCGCTGATGCTGCTGGGCTCGGGGGTGATCGTGGCCTCGGGCATCTACACGGTCTGGCGCGAGCGCATCGTCTGGCGCGAGCGTGCGCGGCGTGAGCGCAAACATGGGGCTGCGGCCTGAGCGCCCCTTTCCCACAGGGGTTTTGCCCGGTATGAGGCGGGCAAAGATTTCTCAACGGGACAGTCACATGAGCACGATTATCGACATTCACGCGCGCGAGATTCTCGACAGCCGGGGCAATCCCACTGTCGAGGTGGACGTGATCCTCGAAGACGGCACGATGGGCCGCGCCGCCGTCCCCTCGGGCGCTTCGACCGGCGCCTACGAGGCGGTGGAAAAGCGCGACGGCGACAAGGGCCGCTATCTGGGCAAGGGCGTTCTGGAGGCGGTTGCCGCGGTCAATGGCGAGATCGCCGAGGAACTGGCCGGGTTCGACGCGACCGAACAGGTTGCGATCGACCGGGCGATGATCGAGTTGGACGGAACGGAAAACAAGGGCCGCCTGGGCGCCAATGCGATCCTGGGCGTTTCGCTGGCCGTCGCAAAGGCCGCGGCGGATTTCACCACGCAGCCGCTCTACCGCTATGTCGGCGGGGCCTCGGCGCGCGTGTTGCCGGTGCCGATGATGAACATCATCAATGGCGGTGAACATGCCGACAACCCGATCGACATCCAGGAGTTCATGATCATGCCCGTCGCCGCGGAAAACATCCGCGATGCCGTGCGCATGGGCGCCGAGGTGTTCCACACGTTGAAGAAAGAACTGTCAGCCGCTGGTCTTGCGACCGGAGTGGGTGACGAGGGCGGTTTTGCCCCCAACATCGCCAGCACCCGAGAGGCGCTGGATTTCATTCTGAAATCCATCGAGAAGACGGGCTACAAACCGGGCGAAGAGATCTGTCTGGCGCTCGATTGCGCGGCTACCGAGTACTTCAAGGACGGCAAGTATGTCCTTTCCGGTGAAGGAAAAACCCTTTCGAGCGACGAGAACGTCGCCTATCTTGAGGCGCTGGTGAAGGATTATCCGATCATCTCGATCGAAGACGGCATGTCCGAGGATGACTGGGACGGCTGGAAAGCGTTGACGGAAGCCCTCGGCGACCGCGTGCAGCTGGTGGGCGACGACCTGTTCGTGACCAACCCGGCGCGGCTTGCCGACGGGATCAAGCGCGGATGCGCCAACTCGATGCTGGTCAAGGTCAACCAGATCGGCACACTGACCGAGACCTTGCAGGCCGTCGATATGGCGCACCGCGCACGCTACACCAACGTGATGTCGCACCGTTCGGGCGAGACCGAAGATGCCACGATCGCCGACCTGGCGGTTGCCACGAATTGCGGGCAGATCAAGACCGGCTCCTTGGCGCGTTCCGACCGGCTGGCCAAGTACAACCAGCTTATCCGCATCGAGGAGGCGCTGGGCGAAAGCGCTGAATACGCGGGCCGTTCCATCCTGCGCGGCTGAGATGCTAGGGTTCCCCCGTCACCGTCAGGGGGGAGCCCGATGCTGGAAATCGTGAAGCCGGAAACGCCGGACCAGTTCGATGCGGTCCGGCGTTTGTGTTGGGCCTATCGGGATTTCCTGCTGACAGTCAGCCCCGAAAGCCGGGTGATCGCCCAGACGTTCTATCCCGAGGCGAAATACGCGGCGGTCATGGACCGGCTGGAGCAGGAGTACCGGCCGCCGATGGGCGGGATGCGCCTTGCCCTCAGGAATGGTGCGCCTGTCGGCTGCGGGATGTTCCATACGCTGGAGCCGGGTGTTGCCGAAATCAAGCGCGTCTGGCTGAACGAAGACGCCCGTGGCATCGGTGCCGGATATGCCCTGATGACGGTGTTGGTCGAGGATTGCCGAGCCGGTGGCTTTCGACTGGTCCGCATGGATACGGGCAGGCCGCTGGTTGAGGCGCAACGCCTTTACGACTCGATGGGGTTCGCGCGGCGTGACCCGTATTACCAACCGCCCGAAATCGCGCGGCGCTTTCTGGTGTTCTTCGAGATGGAGCTTGAACGATGACGATCGAGGCGTTCATTTTCGACGTGTTCGGCACCTGCGTGGACTGGCGCCGTTCTGTCGCGCGCGAGGTGGCGAAGGTTTTGCCGGACGTGGATCCCATCGCCTTTGCCGAGGCATGGCGCGCGGAATACGATCCCGCGATGCCGCGTGTGCGCGATGGAGCGCGCGGATATGTCCCCCTGGACGATCTGCACCTTGAGAACCTGTATCGCGTCGCGGACCGGTTCGGCGTGACCCTCGCAGATCCGCAGGCCCTGAATACGGCCTGGGAAAAGCTCGATCCCTGGCCCGATGTGGTCAGCGGGTTGGCGCGGCTCAGGGAGAAGGCGATCATCGCACCCTGTTCCAACGGGTCCATCGCCCTTATGACGCGGTTGGCGCGCTACGCGGGCCTGCCGTGGGATTGCATTCTGGGCGCCGAGATCGCGCAAGACTACAAGCCCAAGCCGGAGGTCTACCTTGCCAGCTGTGCCGCCCTGCGCTTGAAGCCGGCCCAGGTGATGATGGTTGCCGCGCATAATGGCGATCTTCACGCGGCACAGTCGGCGGGGCTGAAGACCGGTTTCGTTCCGCGCCCGCAGGAATTCGGGCCGGGTCAGAGCGTCGACCTGACACCCGAGGGCGATTGGGATCTTGTTGCAGGGGATTTCCGGGAACTGGCCGCCCGGTTCGGCTGCTGAGCGCAAAGAGCGAGGGGCCGTGATGGCCCCTCGCTTCGTGAGTGGTGGTTAAGGGCAGGGCGCCTCGTAATACGTGCCGTCCCCGCGGGCATAGGCACAGGTCTGCTGAGCAGTATTCTGTGCCACCACGGTACCGGCGGCAGCCCCGGCAAGCGCGCCGATCACCCGCCAATCGTCATCGGCCTCGAGAGCGTCGGCAAGGATCAGCCCGGTCGCCGCACCTCCGGCAACGCCGGCCACGGTGCGCTGGTTCTCGGTGAGATTGTCGCAGGCGCCAAGGAAAAGTGTTCCGGCGATAAGCGGGGCGAATAGGGTGAGTCTGGTCAAGATAACCTCCGATGCGTCGTTTCCTCGAGCGCCGGACGCCTTGGGCAGGCACAGAGCGGCGCAGGGACCCGGCCCGCCTTTGCGACGCGGGATTTCGTGGGTCCGGGGAGGCAACTTGCCGAGGCTCGAAAGGGTTCCTGCGCGGCGGCGGCCCTCGGCGGAAAGGCGCCTTCAGAGGGGGCGCGACATCAGCATGTAGCGGCCTCGCGACCTAAAGCCCGCGCGTGCATAGAGCCTTTGGGCGATTTCGTTCTCGCGATCGACTTCAAGGTGGAGCGCGCGAACACCGGCCTGGGCCAGCGCCTTGGGCAGGGCGATCAGAACCTCGGTCGCGATGCCGCGCCCGCGCACGGCCGGGCGGATGAAGATCTCGTCGACGAAGGCATCCATGCCTCCGAATTCCACCGACCAGCCGAAGGTGATGACCACATAGCCCAAGGGCGCGCGTGCCGGACCGATCAGGTAGACGCAGCCATGCGGGATGCCGTCGAGCAAAGGCTGCAGCGCGGCCCTGCGTGCCTCGTCGGTCCCGTCCAGGCCTTCTTCGGCGTGAAAGGCTGTCACCAGGGCCATCACCCGGTCCAGGTCGCCCGGCTTCGCAAGATGCAGCGCCGCGCTCATAGCCGTGCAAGCCGCTCGGTCAGCAGATCGAAGAAGCCCTGCGCGTCGAGATCGCCCATGAACGTCGCGTTGGGCGCGCGGTCGGTGACACCCCACCAGTCGGCTACGGTCATGCCCAGCGTCAGCTCCGAGGTGGTTTCGATCTCGACATTGACATGACGGCCCGAGAAAAGCTCTGGCCGGATCAGGTAGGCCGTCACGCAAGGATCGTGCAGCGGCGCGCCCTGCGAGCCGTATTTCTCCTTGTCGAAGCGTTCGAAGAAATCGGTCATCTGCGCCACCGCATTGCCCACCGGCGTGCCGAGGGCGCGGAACGCCTCGTTCCGAGGACCGGTGACCAGTGCCTTGTGCGTGACGTCCAGCGGCATCACCGTGAGCGGCGCGCCGGCGCGGAAGACGGTGTCGGCGGCCTCGGGGTCGACATAGATGTTGAACTCAGCTGCGGGGGTGATGTTGCCAACCTCGAAATAGGCGCCGCCCATCAGCACGATCTCGGCCACGCGCGGGATGATGTCGGGGGCCTGACGGAAGGCCGTGGCGATATTCGTCAGGGGGCCGAGCGGGCAGAGGGTAACGGACCCGGACGGTTCACGACGCAATGTCTCGATCAGGAACTCGACCGCGTGGGCGTCCTGCAAGGCCATGGAGGGTTCGGGCAGGTCGGGGCCATCCAGCCCGGTCTTGCCGTGCACATGCTCTGCGGTGACAAGCGCGCGCCCCAGCGGCCGGTCGCAGCCTGCGAAGACGGGGATATGGGCGTGGTCCGCCAGTTCGCAGACCATGCGCGCATTGCGGGCGGTCAGTTCCAGTGGCACGTTTCCCGCCACGGCGGTCAGGCCCAGAACCTCGATTTCGCCGGGGCTGGCCAGCGCCAAGAGTATGGCAACCGCATCGTCCTGGCCGGGATCGGTGTCGATGATGATCTTGCGCGGGGGCATGGGGGTCTCCGGGTGCTGTGGCGACCGTGGTGACAGCTACGGGCGGCGCTGTCCAGTCGATCGGGCCGTCACTCCGCCGCGGTGGCCCGTTGCTGCCGTAAATCGCGGGCGGCCATGCCATGCGCGGTGCGAAAGGCACGCGCGAAGCTCGATTGCGAAGTGAAGCCGGTGGCCATCGCAATCTCCATCAGGGACAGGTCCGTATCCATGACCAGCCGCCGTGCCTCGGCGAGACGCAGTTGCAGATAGTGATCCTGCGGCGTGGTGCCCAGCCTCAGGCGGAATTGCTGCTGCAGGCTACGCGTGCTCGTTCCCAGGCGCGCCGCGATCTCCGACAGGGGCAAGGGGTCGTCCAGCGCCGTTTCCATCAGCGCGTTGGCTTTGGCGGTCAGCGCGTTGTGGCGATGGGTGCCCAGCCTGCTTTGCGGGCGGGGCGCGGCGGAGGGTCCGTCATAGAGGAACAGCCCGGCCACCCGCGCAGCGAAACCCGAACCATGGCGCGCGCCGATGATCCGCAGCATCATCTCGATCGCGGGGGTCGCGCCGCCGCTGGTGAACCGGTTGCCCGAGACGACATAGCGGTCGGCGCGCAGGTCCACCGCCGGAAACCGCGCGCTGAACCCTTCGAGATCCTCCCAATGGGTAGTCGCCGGGTGCCCGTCGAGCAGCCCCGCCTCGGCCAGAAGCCACGGCCCGCCATCGATGCCCGCCATCGCGGCCCCGGTCGCCGCAATGCGCCGCAGCCCGCCCAGCAGCGAGGGCGTCGCATGACGCGCCAGGTTGAATCCTGCCACCACGATCATCAGGTCGCAGCCTTCGAGCCGGGCAAGCGGGATACCCGGCACCGAAAGCCCGCTGGTGAGCATCGCGGGCCGGTCCTGGGCGGTGACATAATCCCAGTCGAAGGCGTGACGGTCGGCCAGCCGGTTGGCCGCGCGCATCGGGTCGACCGCTGCGGCAAAGCTGAGCGTGTTGCAGTCGTCGAGCACCAGCAGCGCCGTTTTCAGCGGCCTGTGTTCGGGCTGAAGAATGTTTTTTGCGGATTTCATCAAGTTCGATTCGCTTTCCGGCAAGTCATGTGCGCAAGGCTGCGCCACTCTCCGGCGCAGTACAAATCGGAATCCGGGGAGAAGCCTGGGGATAATCCCGGGCATATCCCTGTACATCTCGGGGAGGGATCTGATGCCTTTGGAAATGAACCGCGAGGTCTTCATCACCTGCGCCGTGACCGGTTCGGGCGGAACGCAGGATCGCAGCCCGCATGTGCCGCGCAGCCCCAAGCAGATCGCGGAAAGCGCCATCGCCGCGGCCAAGGCGGGTGCGGCCATCGTCCATTGCCATGTCCGTGATCCCGAGTCCGGCGCGCCCTCGCGCGACCTGGCGCTCTATCGCGAAGTGACGGAGCGGATCCGCGAGGCCGAGGTGGACGTGGTGCTGAACCTCACCGCCGGGATGGGCGGCGACATGGTCTTTGGCTCGACCGAGCATCCGCTGCCGCTGAAGGAGGCGGGAACCGACATGATCGGCGCGGCCGAGCGGGTCGAGCATGTCAAGCAATGCCTGCCCGAGATCTGCACGCTCGATTGCGGTACGATGAACTTCGCCGAGGCCGATTACGTGATGACCAATACACCCGGCATGTTGCAGGCGATGGGGCGCATGATGACCCATATGGGCGTGAAGCCCGAGATCGAGGCATTCGACACCGGGCACCTGTGGTACGCAAAGCAACTGGTCAAGGACGGTATCCTCGACTCGCCCGCTCTGGTCCAGCTTTGCATGGGTGTGCCCTGGGGGGCGCCGGACGACCTCAACACCTTCATGGCGATGGTGAACAACGTGCCGGACGACTGGACCTTCTCGGCCTTCTCGCTGGGGCGCAACCAGATGGCCTATGTCGCCGCCAGCGTTCTGGCTGGCGGTCATGTGCGCGTCGGACTCGAAGACAATCTCTGGCTCGACAAGGGCGTGTTGGCCGAGAACTGGCAATTGGTCGAACGCGCGGGCAGCATCATCGAGAACATGGGTGCCCGTGTCATCGGCCCGCAAGAGGTGCGCGAGCGGCTTGGCCTGACCAAGCGCGCGCCGCAGGCCGCTTGAAAGCAGTCAGGGGAATGGCGGCGGAACGGGGCCATGGGACGAGGCGTTTCATCGCCAATAGAAACCTGACCGGAGGACTCTTCATGTTCCGTTCCATCCTTGCCGCAACCATGGTCGCCGCGCTGAGCCTCGGCGCGCTGGATGCAGCCGCCGCCACTTATCGCGATCAGGATGTCGCGATCACGACAGTGCCGGAGCTCGACGTCCCGCGCTACATGGGGCTGTGGTACGAGATTGCGCGTTATCCCAACAACTTCGAGGAGAATTGCGTGGGCGTGACGGCCGAGTATGCGCAGCGCGAGGACGGCAAGATCAAGGTGGTCAACACCTGCCGCAAGGGCAGTCTGGATGGCCCGGTCGAGAAAGCCGAGGGCGTGGCCAAGCTGGTTGGGCCGGGGAAGCTGTCGGTGAGCTTCGTGCCGTGGCTCTCCTGGTTGCCTTTCACCAACGGTGACTATTGGGTGCTGGACGTGACCGACGGCTACGAGGTGGCCGTGGTCGGCAATCCCGATGGGTCCAGTGGCTGGATCCTCGCACGTGAACCGGAGATCAGCGATGCGCAGTTCGAGGCCGCCACCGCTGTGTTGCAACAAAACGGCTACGACCTTGCGGCGCTGACACGGGTGCCGCAGCCGCCGAAATGACAGGGCAGGGCTCTGGCCCTGTCCGATATGACCCCGCCGGCAGTCCGCGCGGGGCCGAAGCAACGGGCGCGTGAGGCGCCAGCGACCGAAAGGGCAGGGACATGGGACTGGGACAGGGCCGCGTGGCGGCAATCATCGGCGGCGGGGTAATCGGCGGCGGCTGGGCCGCGCGCTTCCTGCTCAATGGCTGGGACGTGCGGGTCTTTGACCCCGACCCGCAGGCCAAGCGCAAGATCGGCGAGGTGCTGGACAATGCCCGCCTGTCGCTGCCGGGACTCAGCGACCTGCCTCTGCCTGAGGAGGGCGCGCTCAGCTTCCATGACGAGCTGGCCGAGGCTGTCCGGGGTGCCGAATGGATCCAGGAAAGCGTGCCCGAGCAACTGGCGCTCAAGCTCAAGGTCTATGCCCAGATCCAGTCCGCCTGCGACGTGGAGGCCATAATCGGCTCCTCGACTTCGGGTTTCAAACCCTCGGAATTGCAGGAGGGCGCTGCACGAGCCGGCCAGATCGTGGTCACCCATCCGTTCAACCCAGTATACCTGCTGCCGCTGATCGAACTGGTTACAACCGAGGCCAATGACGCGGCGCATATAGAGCGGGCCAAGGCCCTTCTCAATTCGCTGGGCCTTTTCCCGCTGCATGTAAAGAAGGAGATCGACGCCCATATCGCCGACCGCTTTCTTGAAGCCGTCTGGCGCGAGGCGCTTTGGCTGGTGAAGGACGGCATCGCCACGACCGAGGAGATCGATGACGCCATCCGGATGGGATTCGGCATCCGCTGGGCGCAGATGGGCCTGTTCGAGACCTATCGCGTCGCGGGGGGCGAGGCCGGGATGCGGCATTTCATGGCGCAGTTCGGCCCGGCGCTGAAATGGCCCTGGACCAAGCTGATGGACGTGCCCGAATTCACCGAAGAGCTGGTCGACCTGATCGCCGACCAGTCCGACGCGCAATCGGGAATGCACTCGATCCGCGAACTCGAACGCATCCGCGACACCAACCTTGTCGGCATGATGCGCGCGCTCAAGGCGCAGGATTGGGGGGCGGGCGCCGTGCTCAACCGACATGACGCGGGCCGCAAGCGCGAGGCCCTTCCCGATCTCGACACCGCGGACCTCTCCCGGCCGATCCTGACACTCTCGCGCGCCGTGCCGCTGGATTGGACCGACTATAACGGCCACATGAACGAGGCACGCTACCTGGAGGCCTTTGCTGCCGCCAGCGACCGGTTCATGGAGATCATCGGCTGCGACGCAGATTATATCGCGGGCGGCGGCAGCTATTTTACCGCCGAGACCCATATCCGCCACTTGGGCGAGGCCCATGCCGGAAGTCGTATCGCGGTGCGTACGCAGATGCTGCTGGGGCAGGGGAAGAAGCTGCATCTCTTCCATTCCATGTTCGCGGGGGAGGACCTGATCGCAACCTGCGAAAGCTTCATGCTCCATGTGAGCCTCGAGAGCCGACGGCCCTGTCCGCCCTCGGAGGAGATCGAGGCCGCCATGTCCCGTATCGCGCAAGCGCAGGCCGGGCTGGGGTACCCCGAGGGGGCAGGAAGCGCGATCCGCAAGCCGGCATGAGCGCCCGTGTCCTGATTACCGCGGGTGCATCTGGGCTGGGCCGCGCCATGGCCGAGGCTTTCGAGGCCGCCGACGCGCGGGTGTGGATCGCCGACCTGGACGCGGAGGCATTGACGGATTGCCCCGAGAGCTGGCGACGCACGCGCGTGGATGTCTCGGATGAGGACGCCGTGCGCGACCTCTTCTCCGAGATCGAGACGGAGTGGGACGGGCTCGACACGCTTTGCGCCAATGCCGGCGTCGCCGGGCCGACCGCGCTGGTCGAGGATGTCGCGCTGTCCGAATGGCGTACTTGCTTGGCCGTCAATCTGGACGGCACGTTCCTTTGCGCGAAATATTCCGCCCCGCTGATGAAGCGGCAGGGCTCGGGCGCGATGATCCTGACCTCCTCCACCGCCGGGCAATACGGCTTTCCCTATCGCTCGCCCTACGCCGCGGCGAAATGGGGCGTGGTCGGCCTCGGCAAGACCCTGGCGATGGAGTTGGGGCCGCACAACATTCGCTGCAACGTCATCTGTCCCGGGGCGGTCGAGGGGCCGCGGATGGAGGGCGTTCTGACACGCGAGGCCGCCGCCAAGCGGATGACTCGCGATCAGGTTTATGCGGGCTACGCCTCAGGCACGTCGATGGGACGCTTTGTCGAGGCGCGCGACGTGGCGGCGATGGCGGTTTTCCTCGCTTCGGATGCCGCGCGGCTGATCTCGGGACAGGTGATCGCGGTGGACGGACACACGGTCAACCCCGACCCTCAGGTCTAGCCCGCGATCCGCATCCTCTCGCTGCGAAGATGATCGGGCAGTTGTCGGGCGGTCAGGTCGGCCTCGCGCACAAGCCGGTCGAAATGGCGCGTGAAGATTTCGATCCGGTCGCGATCGCGAAAGGCCATGTAGTGGCTGCCCGCGTAGAAGACACAGAGCAACGGGCCAAAGACGGTGAGCGGGGCGGAATAAAGACGCTTGGCATCGAAAAGATAGAGCCGTAGCCGCGGATAGAGCTGCTCGCAGAGATCGATCAGCCGGTCGATCTGTTCCAGCCGCGCGGCCAGGGGCAGCCCATCGTAATAGCCCACCCCATGCACGAAGCTGTGCATCTCGTAGAGGGGTAGGGCCATTTCGTAATCCGATTGCGCCTGCCGCATCCAGGCCAGCCGGTCCTCCGACGCGCCGATGGCCTGATCGGCCGTACGCCCCAGATGCGGGGCATATTCCCATTCGATCAGGGCGCGCGTCTTGAGCATGTCCGGCAGGGCAGCCGGGACATGCCGGATCTTGTAGCCGGCCGCCTCGCGGTGCCACTCGAAGATACGCTGATCCACCAGCGCGCGGGGGGCCTCGGTCACTGACAGGGCACCCGCCAGCAATTCGGCCGCGCGTTCGGGCCGGTCAGAAAGGCTGAGCAGCCAGTCCGAGGACACCCCCAGCGCCGCGGCGCAGGCACCGACCACATGGGCATTGGGAAGCCGTGCTCCCTCGTCGGTGAGAAGCTGCGAAATCGTGGAACGGTCGACCCCGACGGC
The DNA here is from genome assembly GCA_947500005.1 of uncultured Paracoccaceae bacterium. Lineage (GTDB taxonomy): Bacteria > Pseudomonadota > Alphaproteobacteria > Rhodobacterales > Rhodobacteraceae > Lutimaribacter_A. The sequence continues at coordinate 182,177 of CANMQJ010000005.1, forward strand.
GCGGGCGAGGCCGCTTTGGGTCTCCCCCTGGGCCTGCATGGCCTCGGCCAGCCTCGACCGGAACCTCTGCGCCCGGACGCGTTTGTCGACTCTTTCGATCATATGATGATATTTATCACAGATGATGAGTTTTGTTAATCACATTCCGAATTCTCACAGGTGACCGTCAAAGGTAACGTCTCCGTGACACCTCGAATGGGACAGGAGACGGAATGGACTTGGGCCAGCACCCCGCGTTGCGGGAACAGCAGACTTGTGCGCACGAACTGGACGAACAACCGATCGCGGACCGCGTGCCGGGCGTGGACAGCCCGGAATGGACGACCTTCGCGCTGATCGTCGCAACCTATGTGCTTTGGAGCATGGCGCTGTTCTGGCTGACACCCGTTTCGGTCCTTCTCGCGGTGCTTGTCACCGGAGTGCTTGCCGCGCTGCACTCTTCGTTGACCCATGAGGTGCTGCATGGCCACCCGTTCCGGTCGCGCCATCTGAACGAGGCGCTCATGGCGCTGCCGCTTACGCTGGCGATCCCCTATAACCGGTTTCGCGACCTGCATCTGGCGCATCATCTCGATGCCAATCTGACCGATCCCTATGACGACCCCGAAAGCAACTATCTCGACCCGGCGCGCTGGCACGCATTGCCTCGCTGGAAGCAGCGCCTACTGGCGCTCAACAACACCCTGGCGGGGCGGATGGTCCTGGGGCCGGTCATCGGGCAGGCGTCCTTCATGGCCGAGGAATGGCGCCTGGCGCGAGGGGGTGACCGGGCGGTCCTGCTGGCATGGGCGCTGCACCTTCCCGGCATGGCGGTGGTGCTCTGGATCGTGGCGCTGTCGCCCATGTCGATCTGGGCCTACATCTGCGCGGCCTATCTGGGTCTTGCGCTGCTCAAGATCCGGACCTTCCTGGAGCACCGTGCGCATGAGAAGGCCCGCGGCCGCACAGTGATTGTCGAGGATCGCGGCCCTTTGGCTTTTCTGTTCCTGAACAACAACTACCACGTCGTTCATCACATGAATCCAGGAGCGCCCTGGTACGCGTTGCCCGGTCTCTACCAAAAGGGGAAGATGCGCTATCTCGCGGTGAACGAAGGCTATGTCTACAGATCCTATGCCGAGATTTTCCGCCAGCATTTCTGGCGCGCCAAGGATCCAGTGCCGCATCCTCTCTGGCGCAGGGGGTGAATTCGGGCGATAGGGGGCCATGAGCCTCTGGATCCCAGTCACCCTTGCCGCCGCTCTGTTTCAGACCGTGCGGTTCATGCTGCAGAAATCGCTGAGTACGGTGAAACTCTCGCCGGCGGGCGCGACATTTGCCCGCTTCGCTTATTCCGCACCGCTTATTGCGCTGGCGCTCCTCGCCTATCTTACCTTCGCCGGCCAGGCGCTGCCGCCGCTGACGGCCGGCTTTTGGGGTTTCGTGATGGTGGGTGGCACGTCGCAGATACTCGCCACGATCTGCGTCGTTGCCCTGTTCAAGCAACGCAATTTCGCGGTCGGTATCACCTTCAAGAAGACCGAGGTGATCCAGACCGCGCTGGTGGGCTTCGTGATCCTGGGCGAGGGTGTCTCGACCGGTGCGCTGGTCGCGATCCTTCTGGGGCTGGTGGCCGTGCTACTGCTGTCGCACGTGCCGGGGACGCCGGGCACCTGGTTACGGCACTTGACCAATCGCGCCTCGGGGCTGGGGCTGGCCTCGGGCGTACTCTTTGCCTTTTCGGCGGTCAGCTATCGCGGCGCGTCGCTGCAACTCGGCGACGGCGAGGCGGTGTTCCGCGCGGCCGTCACGCTGACGGCGGTGACTGCGTTCCAGATGCTCTCGATGGGGCTGTGGCTCTACTTGCGCGACCGCGAGGAGTTGCGCGCGGTCTGGGCCACGCGCTCCACCGGTGTCTTCGTTGGGCTGACCAGCATGGGCGGTTCCTTCTGCTGGTTCTGGGCCTTCACCTTGCAGAATGCCGCCTATGTAAAGGCGCTGGGGCAGGTGGAACTGATCTTTTCCCTGCTGGCCTCGACACTGTTCTTTCGCGAAACGGTCACCCGACGCGAGTTGATGGGCATGGCCTTGCTGGGCCTGTCCATCCTCGCGCTGGTGCTGACGATCTGAAGAGCGCGAGCCTTAGCCCGCGCGCCTTTCCTCGAAGCTTTTGGCGATGAAGCTGGGCAGGTGGTCGCCCATGCCCACGACCGCCTTGTCGCGAGGCTCGCGGCGGGGCTTGCCGCCCTCGGTGGTGCGACCGCGCGGTTTGCGGGCGGGCTTGTCCTCGTTCTGATCGCTCGCTGCCTCGACGGGTACCTCTTCGGGCGGACGCTCATCGGCAGTATCCCTGCTGCGGCGGGTGCGGGTCGGAGTCCCGGGCAGGTCGGGGGTCTCGATCCGGGGGATGTCCTTCTGGATCAGCGCTTCGATCGCGGCCAGCGCCTTTTCGTCGCGCGGCACGCAGATCATCAACGCCTTGCCCTTGCGGCCCGCACGGCCTGTCCGACCGATCCGGTGGACATAATCCTCGGCATGGCCGGGCACGTCGTAGTTGAACACATGGCTCACGCTGGGTACGTCGAGCCCACGCGCCGCCACGTCCGAGGCGATCAGGAAACGCAGGCTGCCTTCGCGGAACCCTTCCAACGTGCGTGTCCGCTGGCTCTGGTCCAGATCGCCATGGATGGGCGCCGCGTCATAACCGTGCTTCTTGAGAGACTTGGCAACGATATCGACATCCGTCTTGCGGTTGCAAAAGATGATCGCATTGGTGCAGGCCTCGCCCTCGCCGTCGATCAACGCGCGCAGTATGTCGCGCTTTTCCTTCGCTTCGCGGTCCTTGCGGCTGGCCTTGAACATCGCCACGCCCTGTTCGATCGTCTCGGATGCGGTGGCCTGGCGCGCAACCTCGATCCGGGCCGGGGCCGACAGGAACGTATTGGTGATCCGCTCGATCTCGGGCGCCATGGTGGCCGAGAAGAACAGCGTCTGTCGGGTAAAGGGCGTGAGCGAGAAAATGCGTTCGATATCGGGGATGAACCCCATGTCGAGCATCCGGTCGGCCTCGTCCACCACCATGATCTCGATGCCGGTGAGCAGAAGCTTGCCGCGTTCGAAATGGTCCAGCAGCCGCCCCGGCGTCGCGATCAGCACGTCGACGCCCTTGTCGATCAGCGTGTCCTGTTCCTTGAAGCTCACGCCGCCGATCAGCAGCGCCTTGGTCAGCTTCACATGCTTGGAGTAGGTGTCGAAATTCTCGGCCACCTGCGCGGCCAGTTCCCGCGTCGGGCAGAGGACCAGGCTGCGGGGCATCCGCGCCCGCGCACGACCGCGCGCCAGTCGCGTGATCATGGGCAGGACGAACCCTGCGGTCTTGCCGGTGCCGGTCTGGGCGATGCCCAGCACGTCCTTCCCTTCCAGCGCGGGGGGAATCGCCCCCTCCTGGATCGGGGTCGGGGTTTCATATCCCGCCTCCTCAATAGCCTTGAGGACCTTGGGGTTCAGGTTCAGTTCTGAGAATTTTGTCATATGTGTCCGAAGTTTGCGGACACTGCACTTGGCCCGCACCTGCTTGTCTTGGCCGGGCCCGGATGGCCGCGCGCATCTCGCGCGCCGTGGCGGCTGGAGCGGACATAACAAAAAGATAGGCCAGCGTCAATTTCTGCGCTGCGGCAGGCCTTTGCCGTGCAGCGGTTCAGCAATAGCCGGCAAAATGTTTCGCGCGCTTGGCCTCAAGGTCCAGAGAACGCTCGAGCAGCATCCCGCGTTCGGCGAGCCTGTCGCGGACCCCGGGGGCGATGGCGTTCATTTCGTCGAAGAAGGCGCGAAGTCCCGCTTCCCCTTGCTCGGCCTCGATCCCCGAGAGCAGTTCGTGCATCGAAAGGCCGCCGTGGGACGCGGGCACATTCGTTGCCATACCGGGCCGATAGGACCCTCGCGTGAGGCGATAACGGTAAACGGCCAGCCAATGATCCCAGTCCCTGGCATGGCGATGGAGCAGGTCCACCTCTGGCAGTTCCATCCCGCCCTCGACCATCTGGCCCGCCTGGAACAGGTTGTGGATGCGGAAACTGATCTTCTTCATCCCGGTGCGCGCGAAAAGCTTGCCCGCGACATGGCTCATGAAACCACCCTTCACGAAGGCGCCATAGGACGGATAGATCGCGCGCACCGTTTCATCACGCGTCGGCCCCGCCGGGATGAAGGCCTTGTACAGACCCTGGGCGCAGGCGAGTGATTCCGCTGGTCTCATCCGCGCCGTAGGGCAATTGGCGGGCAGGGCGCCCAGATGCGTGGCTACATCGCCTCTGGGCCACATGAACTCGTCCACGTCGATATGCGCCAGCCAGTCCACATCTGCACGGTTGTAGGCATGAGTCGCATTCGCCGTCTGGCGACTTTGGTGTTTGTCGGGCCGCTCACGCTTGCGCTTTTCCCAATAGGCCGGGTCGCAGGTGAAGACGCGAACTCTTGGATGGGTTTTGAGGGTCTCATGTGCCTCTGCGTTCGGTTCGTCGAGATAGATGAACAAACGATGCGCGCCCAAGTCCAGATGATGGGCGGCAAAGTTCAGGATTTCGCTCGCGGGCGCCTTGACGGTGGAAACCACGCCCCATCGGGTCTCTGACATGGAACAAGAATGCGGCGAGCCGGGAAGGCGCGCAAGAGGGCGCAGGAACAGGCACCCGGTTCATGCGTTGACTGCCTCGGCACGGCAACAATCCACACATAGGAGGATCCCATGATCACCAAGACCGGCTCTGCCCGTTGGGAAGGCACCCTGAAAGAGGGCACTGGCCATGTCTCCACCGAATCCGGCGCGCTGAGCGAACAGCCCTACGGGTTCAATACGCGGTTCGAGGGCAAACCCGGAACCAACCCCGAGGAACTGATCGGCGCAGCCCATGCGGGCTGCTTCTCGATGGCGCTTTCGATGGTGCTGGGCGAGTCCGGCCTTACAGCCGACAGTATCGAGACGACTGCCAAGGTCGGACTCGAAGAAAAGGATGGTGGCTTTGCTATCACGAAGATCCACCTCGACGTGACGGCCAGCATTCCGGGCGCCTCTGCAGACGATTTCGCCAAGGCGGCGCAGACCGCAAAGGAGAATTGCCCGCTCTCCAAGGTGCTGGCGGCGGCAGAGATCACGATGGACGCACGGCTTGCATGACTGACCGCTGCACGCCGGTCAAAGCGCAAGGATCGCCGCGACCGGCAGCAGCACCAGCAAGTACCCTAGGACGACCGCCGCGCCATCGCGCGTGGTCAGCCCCAGCGCGAAGAAGAGGACCGAGGCCCCCATCAGTGGCGGCAGGATCGGGATGGCGCCGAAGATTGCCATGCCCAGACCGGCGAGGATCAGCAGGGCAGCGATCACCCGGAGGGACAATCCGCCTTCGGCCAGCGGCGTCAGGCGTTGATGCGTATGACGGCGCAACCATTCCATGCGCGGGCGCAGCAGGTCGCTGGCATGTTTCAGCCTTTGCGCGGAAAGGCAACGCCGGCGGATAAATCGGGGCAGCCACACTCTACCGCGCCCGCGCAACATCTGAACGCCGATCACGGCCATCACCACCCCGATGGCGCCGCCCACACCAGGGATCATTCCGATAGGCAGGACCAGCAGCACGGCGAGCCCGAAGAGCAGCGGACCGAAGCCGCGCGCGCCCAAGGTATCGATGATCTTGCCAAACGACACCACGTCCCGTCCCGCGCCCAGATCGTCCAGCATATCGACAATGGTGACGACGGTCTGCGGACCGTCTCCCACGGCCTTGTCCCGGACTGAAGCTTGCGTAGTCATGAAGCTCCAACGCCGCAGCAAGGGGCGGGTTTCCTCGAAACCGCGCCCCGGCTCGCGTCAGACCATCATTTCCTTGGTGGCCGACAGGGTCAGCTTGGGATAGTCCCGCTCGATCCGGTCGATATCCCATTGCAGACGCGTCAGATAGACAATGTCGCCGTCATGGTCATGCGCGATATGCTGCTTGTTCGCATTCACGAAGCGGTCGATCTCGGCCTTGTCGCCCGTGACCCAGCGGGCCGAGGTGAATTGCGACCCCTCGAAACGCACCGGCAGCCCGTATTCCAGCTCGATCCGGCTCGCCAGAACCTCGAATTGCAGGGCACCCACGACACCCACGACAAAGCCCGAGCCGATCGAGGGTTTGAACACCTTGGCCGCGCCTTCCTCGGCGAATTGCATCAGCGCCTTTTCCAGGTGCTTGGCCTTCATCGGATCGCCCGCGCGCACGCCCTGCAACAGTTCGGGCGCGAAGCTGGGGATGCCCGTCACACGGATCGCCTCACCCTCGGTCAGTGTGTCGCCGATGCGCAGCTGCCCGTGGTTGGGGATGCCGATGATGTCGCCGGCCCAGGCCTCCTCGGCCAGTTCGCGGTCGGAGGCCAGGAACAGCACCGGGTTCGACACGGACATCGGCTTTTTCGTGCGCACATGGGTCAGCTTCATGCCCCGCTTGAAATGGCCCGACGCCATGCGGACAAAGGCCACCCGGTCGCGGTGCTTGGGGTCCATGTTCGCCTGCACCTTGAAGACGAAGCCCGAGACCTTGGGCTCTTCGGGCGCGATTGCGCGCGGCTGCGCGCTTTGTACCTGAGGCTCGGGGCCATACTGCCCGATCCCGTCCATCAGTTCGCGCACGCCGAAGGAGTTGATGGCAGAGCCGAACCAGATGGGTGTCATATGCCCCTCGAGCACGGATTGCGGGTCGAGCGTGGGCAACAGCTCGCGCGCCATCTCGACCTCTTCCAGAAAGGGCTCCAGCAGATGCGCAGGGACATGCTCGGACAGTTTCGGATCGTCCAGCCCCTCGATCTTGATGCTTTCGGCCACCTTGTTGCGGTCCGCTCGGTCCATCAGTTCCAGCCGGTCGCGCAGCATGTCGTAGCAGCCGATGAAATCGCGCCCCTTGCCGATGGGCCAGGAGGCGGGGGTAACGTCGATGGCCAGCATCTCCTGGATCTCGTCGATGATCTCGAACGTGTCCCGGCTTTCGCGGTCCATCTTGTTGCAGAAGGTCAGGATCGGCAGGTCGCGCAGCCGGCAGACCTCGAACAGTTTCTGCGTCTGGCTTTCCACGCCCTTGGCACCGTCGATCACCATGATCGCCGCGTCCACTGCTGTCAGCGTGCGATAGGTGTCTTCGGAAAAGTCGCTGTGGCCGGGCGTGTCCACCAGGTTGAAGCGAAAATCGCGGTAGTCGAAGGACATGGCCGAGGCCGAGACCGAGATGCCGCGATCCTTTTCCATCTGCATGAAGTCCGACCGCGTCCGCCGCGCCTCGCCCTTGGCGCGGACTTGGCCCGCCATCTGGATGGCGCCGCCATAGAGTAGGAATTTTTCGGTCAGCGTCGTCTTGCCCGCATCGGGATGCGAGATGATGGCAAAGGTGCGGCGCCGCGCGATCTCGGGCGGCAATGGGGGGCGGTTCGTGGGCGTGTCCAGCATGAGCGCGCATATAGCAGGTTGCACCGGGCGCGCAACATGGGCCGGGCCCTCCCGCCCGTCATCGGCCCCCTGACGGGAGCCTCTTCCCGTTGGGCCGGGCGCGCCTGCGGCGCGTGGCTGGCGCGAATCGGTTTTCGGTGGCATCATGAGAACATTAAGGGAACATTTTGCCCGCAGGAGGGAATGATGGAACTCAAGGAGATTGCAGAAGAACTGGTTGCCGGCTGCCGTGAGAACCGAACACGGGCCAATCTGGACAAGCTTTATGCCGCGGACGCCGTCTCGGTCGAGGCAGCGGATATGGGGGGAGGCCGCGAAGCGGTCGGCCTCGATGCCATCAAGTCCAAGCATGACTGGTGGGACAACAGCATGGAGATGCTCGACGGCGACATCACCGGACCCATGCTGCACGGCGACGACCGGTTCGCCGTGATCTTTCGCGTCAAGGCGCGCGAGAAGGCAACGGGCAATATCTCGGAAATGGAGGAGGTGGCCGTCTATCACATCGCGGATGGGAGGATCGTGCGCGAGGAATTTTTTTATTGAGGCTCTGGCGGGACCGCGGCTCTGGGGGCTTCGCCCTTACCGTGTGTCCCGCGCAAGCCCCTTGGAAGTAGTCCTAAAACCGAAGAAGAGCGTGATGCCTCGGGGTTCTTATGCGAAATACCCGGGAGCTTGGCGGGAAGCCCTGCAGAAATTCCAGTCCTACCGCGTCGAGGCACGTTTGAGCAGTTCGATCGCGTCGGGCCGGTCCAACAAGGCTCGGCCCACGTCCATCCCGTGATCCCCGGCCCGGCCATGCCGGTCGAGGAGGGGGGCCACCTTATCCAGCAGTTCGGTCGGAAGGGCCGGGCGGGTGCGCGGATCGATCAGCATCGATTCGGCGGCGATCCCCTCGGCGTAGATGATGTGGTGACGGTCGAAAAGAACCTGGAAATAGTCGACGAAGCCGCCTTCCTGAACCACCACGCTTTCGCCGTTTACAAGGTGGCGGGCCTTCACAAGGATCTCGGACTGTCCTGCGCCGATCTCGTCGCGGCGCTGATAGACGAAAAGCCGGTGATCGGGACTCACCAGGAGGTCGTTCTCGTTGTTGAGAACGCGCGCCCGGATCAGGACGGGCGCAAAAGCCCCCTGAGCCCGCACCGTGCTGCGCCCTATCCAGCGCACCTGCTGCACGGCGTCGTCGCGGGTCAGTACCCGATCGCCCACCGTCAGCTCCTCGATCGGTACCTGCGCGCCCGAGGCCATGGTGATATGCGTCCCGCGCGTGAAGGAAACGCAGGCGACCTGCGCGAGTTTCTGCCGCGCCCCGGTTCGATCCATGCCCACAAGCGTGTAATCGGTCCTAGACATGAGCGGGGCCAGTGGCAGAAGGTAGATCGCGGTGACAAACCCCTCGCTATCCACCTCCACCAGCACCAGCGCATCGGTCGTCTGGCCGTCGGGTGACATCAGGCTCAGCGCGCAGTCGAGGTGAAGTGCCGCGCCGGGCGTTCCAAGAGCGGTGTCGGGGCCGATTTCGAACCCGCCATCGGCATGGGTGATCACCGACAACCGCCCCGGTACCGCGCCAGGGTCAAGCCCGTATACATCGTCGAGCATCAAGTCCTCCATCACCGACAGGGCGTCGCCTTCATTCGCGCCATGCGTCACCGTCACGCTTTCGGCGCGGTAGACGGGCAGCGACTGGGCGGGGCTCATTGCGGTCACGGAAAGGTCTTTCATATCCTTCTGATCTCTTGACTCTGGGGCCGCGCGGCGTGAGGCGCAAGTCCCCAGCTAGCGCAAAACTGTGGCGATTTCCCGTCATGCTTCGGGTGAAGTGCTGGCAATTTCCGCGCGTCCGGTGTCAACTCCGCTCCGAACGGAGATGCCAAGACAGGGAGAGATATCGATGGATCTGGGAATTTCGGGCAAGCGCGCGCTGGTCTGCGCCTCCAGCAAGGGGCTGGGCCGGGGCTGCGCCGAGGCGCTGGCGGCGGCCGGGGTCGACCTGGTGATGAACGCCCGGGGCGCCGAGGCGCTTGACGAGACTGCCGAGGCGATCCGCGAGGCGCACGGGGTGGAGGTCACCACCGTCGCTTGCGACGTGACCACGCCCGAAGGACAGGCCCAGGTGATCGAGGCGGCGGGCGAGGTCGATATCCTCGTCACCAATGCCGGCGGTCCGCCGCCGGGCGTCTGGTCCGACTGGGACCGCGAGGATTTCATCCGTGCGCTGGATGCCAACATGCTCACCCCCATCGCCTTCATGAAAGCGCTGCTGCCCGGCATGATGGAGCGCGGCTGGGGCAGGGTGGTCAACATCACCTCGCAATCTGTGCGCGCACCGATCCCCGCACTGGGCCTGTCCAACGCGGCGCGCACCGGGCTCACCGGTTATGTCGCAGGCACCGCGCGGCAGGTGGCGCCCAAGGGGGTGACGATCAACAACCTGCTGCCCGGCATTCACGCCACCGACCGTGCAGATGCGCTCGACCGCGGCGTGGCCGAGGCCGAGGACATCACCCTGGGCGCTGCACGCGAGAAACGTGCCGCCACGATCCCCGCCCGACGCTATGGCACGCCCGAGGAGTTCGGCGCGGCCTGCGCCTTCTTGTGTTCGCAACATGCCGGTTTCATCGTCGGCCAGAACATCCTGCTCGATGGCGGCGCAACCAACCTCACGGTCTAGGGGCGTGGCGGCTGGCGACCTGCTCAAGGACCAGTTGTTCAACGCCGAGAAGGTGCGGGGCCTCGCCGTGCGCTTTGCCGAGGCCGATCCCGGTTTCGACGCTGCAGGCTTCGAGGCGGCCGTGATGGCGCGGCTGCCCGAGCTGGAACTCAAGGCGCGCATGGGCTGGATCGCCAGCTGTCTCGCGCAGGCGCTGCCCGACCCGCTGGAAAAGGTGGGTCCGGTCATCCTGCGCGCGCTGCCGCCGCCCTGCGATCCGACGCGTTCCGACGGGGACTTCGGCGATTTCATCTATGCTCCATTGGGTGAGTGGGTGGCGGACATTGGTCGCGACGATCCCGACCGCGCATTGGACCTGATCGAGGAGATTACCCAGCGCTTCTCGATGGAATGGGCGATCCGACCGCTGCTGAACCGTCACTCGCACCGCGTGTTGGCACGGATGGAGGAGTGGGTCGAGCACCCTCATTACCACGTCCGGCGGCTGGTTTCCGAGGGCACCCGGCCGCGGCTGCCCTGGGGGCAGGGGGTCGCGATTGCCGTGAAGGATCCGCTGCCGCTCCTGGACCGGCTCCATGCCGACCCGACACGCTATGTCACGCGCTCCGTGGCGAACCACCTCAACGATGTCGCCCGCAGCGAGCCTTCGCTGGTTCTGGATCGTCTCGCGCGCTGGCGCGAAGCGGGCCGGCAACCACCCGAGGAGCGCGCCTGGATCGAACGTCACGCGCTCCGTGGCTTGGTGAAGACCGGCCACGAAGGGGCGCTCGCCCATCTTGGGTACGATCCGGACGCGCCCATCGCGGCGGATCTCACCCTGCGGGGACCCGCTTGCATCGGCGGTGCGCTCGATTTCGCGGTGACGCTGAGGGGGCAAGCCGGCACGCCCGTGCTGGTCGACTACGTGATCCATTTCCAGCGTCCCGGTGGCCGCGTCTCGCCCAAGACGCACAAGCTGCGCCAGACCCAGCTGGGCAAAGGCCCGCTGGTGCTGGAGAAGCGGCACAAGCTCAAGCGCGACGCCACGACATTCCATCTCGTTCCGGGCGCGCATCGGATCGAAATCCAGGTGAACGGCCGGTTGCTTGCGGCAGCGGAGTTCGAGCTCTTGGAGGCTTAAAGCAGGGATGCCTCAAGGTTCGTCGACTTCCAGAACGAAACTGCGGTCGTCGATCTCGTTGCGGATTGCCTGGACGATCTCGCGCCTGAGGGCGGGATCGTCGGGCTGGAACAGACCGGTCTGGCGCATGGCCCGACCGATGTTGATGTCGGTGCCGAGAAACTCCAGCGCGACCCGCGAAGCCCCCGGTTTGCGTCCTCGCCGGGTCGGACCGCCTGTCTGGATCCCCAGCAGGTAGTCCACGCGGTGGCGATAGCTTGGGTAAAGGGTCATTTGCGTGACCGAGTTCATCTCGGTCGTTTCGTATTCGAACAGCTGAATCCGGTCGGCCAGTTGAAAGATCACACCCTCGTACTTGTTGGTTCGCATCCAGCGCCCGGTCTCGGGATCGCGGAGGATTTCGATGTTCTTGAAGATCGCGCGACCGTCGCGCACGGCGATCCGCGCAAGCGACCGGATAATGCTGCCCTGGTTGCCGAATGAATAGAAATAGCGAAAGTAGTAGCCGGCATAGCGGTCAACCGGTTGGCTGCGCGACAACAGCTTTTCAAGGTGGCGCATCGGCGTTTCGAGTTGCGGCTTCACGATGTCCTGCTTGCGCCAGCCGATCACCTGGGCGAACCGCGTCTCGTCCATCAGCATCTCGGATTCCGTCACGCCAAAGAAATCGCAGATCCGCCGCATGTTGTGGCGCGACGGATGAACCTGGCCATTCAGGTACTTGTTGAACTGCTGACGGTTGATGCCGAGGCGGCGGCACACCTCGGAGATCGAGCGGTAGTATCCGCAGGCATGTGCAAGGTTGGTACTGAATTCGGACATGCTTCTATCGCACACTGACGCAATTAAAGTGTCAAGTCGCGCCATGATGCGAAATTGTCATGCGCCGGGCGCTGCATCATGCTTGGCGCCACGACACAGGCCAAAGAGCCCGCCGGGACGCCGCGACTAATTCGACGGGCCGCGCGAAAGATCCAACAGGAGCGATCACCTTGACACTTACCAGGACAACACGGCGCACCTTCCTCACCTCGACCGCCGCCATGGCCGCAGCGGGACTGTTTCCCGGCGGCGTCGGGATGTTGCGTGCCCAGGAGGGCCGGGTGCTTAACCTGCGGCTGGAGGGCGACAACTCGATCCTCGATCCCGGCTACATGGTCGGCGGAACCGAAGTGGAAGCACAGAAGCAATGCCTTCCCTTCCTGGCCGAATATGTTCGCGACGGCGATACCTTCTCGTGGCAGCCCACTGCTTACGTGACGCGGCTGGAATACGTGGATGACACACATATCGAGTTCGAACTGGCCGAGGGTCTGGTCTGGTCTGGCGGCCACGGCACGCTCAAGGCCTCCGATGTGGCGTATTCCTACAAGCGGATGAAGGACAGTGAGTGGTCGGGCTATTTCGACGCGCTGGAAACCGTCGAGGTGACAGGGGAGCGCACCGGCACGCTGGTGCTGAACAAACCCTTCGCGCCCTTTATCATGGTCACGCTCTGCCATGGTCCGGGCGCCATTGTCTGCGAGGCCGCGACCGAAGCCGCCGGCGGGCGCTTCACCACAGAGTTTCCCGCCATCTGCGGGCCCTACACATATTCCGCCACGCCCGGTCAGCGGGCCGTTTTCGAGCGCAATCCGGAATGGACCGGCCCCGCGCCGGGTTTCGACCGCGTCGTCTGTCATGTCATCACCGAGGTTCAGGCCGCGGAACTGGCATATGAAGCCGGCGAGATCGACTGTACCGAGCTGGGCCCCGACAGCCTTGCGCGCTATTCCAAACAGATGCCCGAAAATACGACGATCACCACCGCCGGGCAATTGCAGTACATGTGGATGGGCATGAACACCCAGCATCCCAAACTGCAGGACATCAAGGTGCGTCAGGCGATCCAGCATGCGGTCGACGTGGACTCGATCCTTGCGGGTGCTTTCGCCGGAACATCGACCAAGTCGCACGGCATCGTCTGCCCCGGTCTTCTGGGCGCGCGGTCGCAGACATCCTACAGCTACGACCCGGCCAAGGCGCGCGCGCTGCTGGACGAGGCGGGTGTTTCCGGGCTGGAACTGACCCTTCGCACGCTGAACTGGCAGGAGCGTCTTCTGACCGCCCAGATCATCCAGGCGAATCTTGCCGCCGTGGGAATCACGGTGAACATCCTGCCGATGGAGAGCGGACCGTTCTGGGAAATGGGCATGGAGGAGGCCGGCGACACCTGGCAGGATCTCGAGCTCTGGATCATGCGCTATGCCACCGTTCCCGATCCGTACGAGTCGACGCAATGGTTCGTGTCCGAGCAGGTCGGGATCTGGAACTGGGAGCGCTGGACCGATCCGGAATTCGACCGCCTCTATGATGAGGGGTTGTCCGAGACCGACGAGGCGAAGCGTGAAGAGATTTATCTGCGCATGCAGCAGATCATGGAAGATACCGGCGCCTATGTCTGGATCAACCACGAGCCCGAAGTCTACGCGCACAAGACCGATATCGAAGTGGTGGCCGCACCTTCGGGCGAGTTGAATTACCACCGCTTCAAGCCGCTCTGAATATCGGAACATTCCTTCGCGCCCGTCGCGGCGCGAAGGAGCGTAGAAGACGAACCGGGAACGAACCGGCATGTTGAATTATCTTCTGAAGCGGCTCGGCCTGGCGGCGCTCGTCGTCATGGCCGTTCTTTTGCTGCTCTTCTCGATGCTCCACATGATCCCCGGGAATCCGGCGATCCTCGCTCTGGGAACCCGTGCCACGCCTGAGGCGATTGCGGCCTATTCCGAGCGCATGCATCTCGACGAACCCGTATTGACGCAGTTCATCTTCTTCCTTGGCAACGCGGTTCAGGGCGACCTGGGCAACGACGTGTTCTCGAACCGGCCCGTGACGGCCGTGATCGGAGAGCGCATCGGCTTCACGCTGGCCCTGATCTGCACCGGCATGGGCTGGGCCGTGTTGCTCGGGGTCCCGCTGGGCTGCCTGGCCGCCGTGCGACCGGGGACGTGGATCGACCGTATCACCGGCGTGTTTTCGGTAGGCATGATCGCGGTCCCGTCTTTCCTTGTCTCGATCTGGGCGCTGCTATTGTTCTCGCTCCACCTGCGCTGGCTGCCGGCCATAGGCGCGGGGGAGCCCGGCGATCTGAGCGACCAGCTGAGTCATCTGATCCTGCCCGCCTTCGCCATCGGCCTCGGCTGGGTCGGTTATCTCGCCCGCATGGTCCGTGCCTCGATGCTCGAGGTGATGGGCGAGCCTTACATCCGCTCTGCGCGTGCCTTTGGGCTGAAACCGCGCCGCATCGTGTTGGGGTATGCCCTGAGGGTTGCCATCCTGCCCACCATCACGCTGATCGGCATGGGCTTTGGCGGGTTGATTTCCTCGGCGGTCTTCGCCGAGATCATCTTTTCCCGGCCCGGCGTCGGCAAGATGATCTTCGACGCCGTGTCCGACCGCAACTTCCCGATCGTGCAGGGCGGCGTGCTTGTGGCCACCGGCTTCTACATTCTCGTCGTCCTTTTCTCCGACCTTCTCATAGCCTGGCTTGATCCCCGTGTCCGTGCCTCCCTCTGATCCCGTACCCGCAGAGGCCCTCGAGCTTCGTGAAAGCGCCAGCCGCGAACGACGCGAAAAGCTCAGTAGCTTTCTGTCCGACTGGCAGGCGGTGGCCGGGCTGGTGCTGGTCGTGGCATTCTTTGCCAGCGCCATCTTCGCCCCCTGGCTCGCGCCCTATGATCCCAACGCAATGGACATTCCCGCCCGGATGTCAGGCCCGTCATGGGACCATATCGCGGGGACCGACCAATTGGGGCGCGATACCTTCTCGCGTATACTCCACGGAGGCAGGGTGGCGCTCTACATCGCGGCGATCGGGGTTTCGGCATCGCTGGTGGTGGGGCTGGTGCTGGGCATGATCGCGGGCTACGGGCCGCGCTGGCTCGACAACCTGTTGCTGCTGCTGTTCGATGCCGTCCGCTCCTTTCCGGCGGTGATCCTGGCTCTGGCCACCGTCGCGCTGACCGGACCCAGCCTGACCGTCGTGCTCGCCATCGTCATCATCACCACGATCCCCAGCTATGCCCGCGTGGCGCGCACCGCCACCATGGCGCTGCGGCATACGGAGTTCATCCTGGCCGAACGCTCGCTTGGCGCCTCGACCCCGCGCATCCTGTTCCACCACGTCATGCCGAACGTGATCGGTCCGCTGCTGATCCTCGCCGCGATGGAGGTGCCTGTCGTGGTGTCGATCGAGGCCGGGCTCAGCTTTCTCGGCATCGGCGTGCTGCCGCCACAGGCCAGCTGGGGCACCATCCTGAACGAGGGGTACCTGGTGATCCGCGACACGCCCTGGATGGTCATCGCAGGGGGCATCCCCCTGATCCTTACGACGCTGGGCTTTACCTTCCTGGGCGAAGCGCTGCGCGACCTGTTCGACCCGCGCATGGGCCGCGGCCGGTGACCGAGGCACGCAAGATGACGGACGATACCCTTCTGAACATCGACGGGCTCACGCTCGATTTCCGGACCAACCGTGGCCGGGTCAAGGCGCTGCGCGACATTTCCTTTCCGGTGCGCAAGGGGCGCATTCTTGGCATCGTCGGAGAAAGCGGTTCGGGCAAGAGCACGGTCCTGTGGTCCATTCTCGGCCTCTTGGCAGGCAATGCCGAGGTGATGGCGGGCCGTATCGATTTCGAAGGACGCGACCTGCTGAAACTGACGCCCGAGGCATTGCGCGCCATCCGCGGTGAACAGATCAGCGTGGTTTTTCAGGATCCGATGACATCGCAGATCCCGGTGCTGCCCTATGCGCGCCAGATGTCCGACATCCTATATCGCCGCACCATGTCCGACAACGAAAAGCGCAAGGCCGCAGTTGAGATGTTGCGCCGTGTCGGAATTCCGGATTCCGACAGCCGTGTCGATGCCTATCCGCACGAGTTTTCGGGCGGGATGCGCCAGCGTGCGGGCATCGCCATGTCGATGCTCACCGGTCCGAACCTTCTCTTGGCCGACGAGCCGACCACCGCGCTCGACGTTACGATGGAGGCGCAGATGATCGGGCTCATGCGCGGTCTGCGGGAGGATTTCGAGACAACGATCGTTGTCGTGTCGCATAACCTCGGCCTGATCGCCGAGATGTGCGATGACGTGGTGGTGATGTATGCCGGCGAGGTGGTGGAGACCGGCGAGGTCCATGACATCTTTCACAACGCCCGCCATCCTTACACGCGCGCACTGCTCGAATGCGATCCGGCCCGTATCGCGGATGTCAGCCGCAAGCTGCCGGTGATCCCGGGCGACATCCCGGACCTGACCCGCCCGCTTCCGGGCTGCATCTTTGCCACCCGCTGCCAGCGCGTCATGCCGGAGTGTTCCTCGCTGGCGCCACCGCTGGTCCCGCGCGGCACCGGCGTCGCCCGTTGTCATCTGCTGGATGGGCCGCTGGCCGATCCTGCCTGGCCGCCGCCGCCCGAGGTGCCAACCGTCGCGCGCGATGCCGGTGAACCGGTCCCGCCGCAGGTTCGGCGGACGGCGGAGCCGTTGCTCGATGTGTCTGACCTGAACGTTCGGTTCCGCACCATGGGTCCGGTGCGGGCCAGGATCCGTGGCGTGTCGGACCCCTTCGTCGACGCCGTGCTTGACGTGAGCCTTGATGTGAAACCTGGCGAGACGGTGGCCCTGGTGGGCGAAAGCGGGTCGGGCAAGACGACGCTGGGGCGAACGATCCTCAACCTGCAACAGGCGGCGGGCGGCGTCGTCCGTTTCGAGGGGAAGGACATCCTCGGGATGAAAGAGAGCCGGTTCAAGCCGTTGCGCCGCGACATGGCGATGATGTTCCAGGATCCGGTGGGATCGCTTTCGCCGCGCAAATCGGTTCGCGCGCTGATTACCGAACCGCTGGTGATCCATGGTGCCGAAGGCCGGAACCTCGACACCGAGGCCGAGCGTCTGGCTGACATGGTGCGTCTGCCGCGCGGTTTTCTCGCGCGCTATCCGCACGAGTTGTCTGGAGGTCAGGCGCGGCGGGTCGGCGTCGCGCGCGCGCTGGCGCTGAACCCGCGGCTGATCGTGGCTGATGAGCCGACGGCGGGGCTCGACGTCTCGGTGCAGGGCGAGATCCTGAACCTGATGGCGGACCTCCAGGCCGAGCACGGGCTGAGTTATCTCATCATTACCCACAACCTGCCGGTGGTGCGCCACATCGCCGATCGCATCGCGATCATGTATCTCGGTCGCATCGTCGAGGAGGGGCCCGCGGCCGAGGTTTTCGCGGCGCCCGCGCATCCCTATACCCGCGCCCTGGTCGACGGGGTGCCGCAGCCCGACCCCGACCGCCGGCGGCCGCCCGCGGCAGCGATCGAGGGCGAGGTGCCCAGCCTTCTGCGTCGACCGACGGGGTGCGACTTTGTCTCTCGCTGTCCATTGGCGCGCGAGGAATGCCGGATGGCCAAACCCGCCCACCGGAATATCGCGCCGGATCATAGGCATGCCTGCCTCTTTCCCCTGCGAAAAACCCCTGAACTGACGGAGACCGCATGAGCTATGGGATCTATATCGGCCGCAACCTGACTGCGGACGGACATGCATGGCTGGCCGGATATGGCGATGAGCCTTCGAGTCACTGGCTCGAGATCGTCGACCGCGCCGAGCATGCGGCAGATGCCACGATCACGGTGGGGGTCGGTCCCGAATCCGATATGCCGGGTCACCGCACGCAGATCCCGCAGGCGCCGCGCACCGCGCGCCACATGCGCGTGAGCTACAGCTATTACCTGGGTGTGCCCGCGCCTATCACGAATGGCGGATTGAACGAACACGGGGTCGCCGTGCGCGACATCTGGTCGACCTCGCGTGACGAGCTCATCGCCATGACGCCCTCCGACCAGACCGGGCCGAACTATTCCGACCTTGCGCGCATCGTCGTGGAACGCGCCCGCACCGCCCGCGAAGGGGTGGACATCATGGCCGCGCTGATCGCCGAGCACGGATACTCCTGCTACGGCGGCAACTCGCACATCATCGCCGACCCCGAGGAAGCCTGGGTGGTGATCCAGTTCTCGGGCGGAAAGGGGCTCTGGGTGGCCGAGAGGCTGGGCGCCGACGATATTCGGGCTTCGCGCCCCGGTTACGTTGGGGTCGTCCCGACCCGGCCAACGTCCAGTTTCCTCTACCCAGACCATTTCATCAGCACTGCGGTGGAACTTGGCTGGTACGATCCTGCGGGCGACGCGCCCTTCGACGTGAACGCCATCTATGGAGACGGGAAGGGACCCTGGGAGGGGATGGTCTGGGTCGAAGCGGAAATGCGCAAACGGGCCGAGGCCGGCCCGCTGACCTTTGCCGATGTCTGCTGGGCGATCCAGACCGAGGTGTTGACGGGCGATACCGCCGGATACGGCCAGGTCGTGCCCCTGGTCCACCCGTCACATCCCGAATTGCGCATGATGTGGCACGCTCCTGTCGGTCCGGTGACCGCGCCGCTCGTCCCAGTGTTCCTTGGCCAGACAGAGGTGCCTGACGAATTTGCACAGCATCGGTACCTGACGACGGGCGAAGCGCATCGCTTCCTCGACTGCCGAAAGGCCGACAAGGATCCCGACACGGTGAGTCACGTCTCGCAGGGTGTCGAGGTGTCGGATAGTGCCGTCTACCAGTTCAAGCGGCTGATGCATCTCGCCTTTCAGGACGAAGGCTTGCTGAAGGAAACCTGGGATCACTGGCGCCTTCTGGAAAGGCGGTTGTCCGGTGAACTCCCATCCGTGCTGCGCAGCGCCGAGATCCTGCTCGAGGCCGGCGAGAGCAAGCTTGCCGGTCGTCTGCTGACCCGGGAAAGCGCCAACTGGCTTGGCGAGGCGCTCAGGGATTGTCACGCGCTGACAGCATCGGGTCTTGCACGGCTGAGGCTGCGCGGTGGTCTGAACCGGTCCGCCCGGCCGTTGTCCCCGCAACAACTCTGGTAACGTGGGAAGCGAGGGGGCGCTGCCCCCTGCGCGTGCCGCGCCAATTCCCCCGCCGGTATTTCGCGACGAGAAGAAGGGGCAGGGGTGGTCTTGGGCTCAGTCGCCGCCAGCTGACTCCAGCGCGCGCTGCCAAGCGGGTCGGGCTTCGATCATGCGGCAGAATTCGGCGAGGCGGGGAAATTCCTCGGCCCGGTTCATTCGCATGGCGATGGAGGCGGGGAAGGAGAGCATGATGTCGGCCGCCGAAAGTTCGTCGAGCACAAAATGACCGGAAGGGCGAAGCCCGTTTTCCATGTATTTGAAATGGCTTGTCAACTCGGACTGGATGCGTGGTTGCAGGGGGGCGGCGCCCTCGCCCAGCCGGGCCGTGTAGAGGTTGAGAAGGATCGGCGTCATCACTGAACCTTCTGCGAAGTGAATCCATTCCAGGTGGCGGATATGGGCGCCTGTACCGCTTTGCGGGATCATTTGCGGCCCGTGGCGCGCGCATAACACCTCGACGATGGCGCCGGATTCGGCGATCACGCGACCCTCCATCTCGACCAGGGGTGATTTGCCGAGTGGGTGGACTTTCAGGAGATCCGGAGGGGCGAGACGGGTCTTGGGGTCGCGCTCGTAGCGGATGACCCGATAAGGCTGGTTCAACTCCTCCAGCAGCCACAGGATGCGCATCGAGCGGGATTGGGCGAGATGGTGGACAGTGATCATGGGCGGGTCCTTTCTTCGGGGATCCAGTCGAGCATGGCAGCGGCAACCGCCTCGGGGGCCTGATGAATAAGCCAGTGATCAGTCCCGGGGATCGTCACGCGGGTCAGGTCGAAGGCAAACTCCTCAAGCCCCTCGGTCGCCTCGGGCAGCAGCGCGCGGTCTTCGGGTCCCCAGATCAACAGGTGGGGACAGCGGACCTGCAACCGGTCTAGAGGCAGGGCGGGCAGGTCGGTCAGCGGCTCGCCGGGAAGCGCTACCTTGAGCGGAGAGGCACGGTACCAGCCCAGCATTCCGGCGAGGCGGCCCGGACGGGCCCATTCGGTACGATAATCCGCGAGCCGGTTTTCGGTCAGCCAATCGGTGCCCATGCCATGCCGGAAGAAACGTTCGAGCCGGGAGAAATTTTCGGCGGCGAAGCGTTCGGGTGCGTCCGGCTCGCGCAAGGCGAGGATGTATTGCGACGCTTCCGACTGCGCGCCGCCCGCGGCCAGGGCACGCTGGAAGGGGGCGGGGTGAACACCGTTTGCAATGATCAGTCTGCGCACGCGCTCGGGTTGGAACATGGCCAGCCCGTAGGCCACGGCGGCGCCCCAGTCGTGACCCAGGACATCGACCGGGCCTCCGAGGTGGTCGATCAGCGCGGCCATGTCGGCCACGAGATTGGAGGCGGCGTAGGGCGCGGTGCCTTCGGGGGCCCAGCTTTGGCCATAGCCGCGCTGGTCGGGGGCGACGCAGTGGAAGCGATGGGAAAGGTGCGGCGCCAAGTCGGCCCAGGCTCCACCATATTCCGGAAAGCCGTGCAGCATCAGCAGCACCGGCAGTTCCGGATCGCCCCACCTGCGCAGAAAGAAGCTGTGGCCGTTCAGGATGACGGTTTCGCTTTGCATGGGCTCGGTCCTTTCCGGGGCGCTGATGAGGCCAGTCAACCAGCCCGGCCCCGGAAAGGGAAGCGGCCGTGTTACTGACCCTTCGTCAGGGTTTCGAAGGTCAGTCCTTGCGCGGTGCGCGGAGCGAAGCCCTTCCAGTAGGTGTGGTCAGGCTCTTCCTTGCCTGCATCGTCCACGGCGATCACACCTTCGGCGGCTCGGGGGACGAGGTCGAGATACGCGGCCTTCTCCTCCTCGCCCTTGAGATGCAGATCGAGGAAGGCCGTGGCAAAGTGCTGGGCGATGTTGTTCATGCGATTGGTATCCCAGACTGCGTCGGCGTAATGCTCGAACGGCACAAAGTCGAGCGCGTCTGAGGGTGCCCAGCTTTCCACCGGCGCGGGGATCGGGGCGGCGGCGTTATGGTTTGCGGCCTCGAATGTCAGCAGCGCCCGGTCGGTGCCCGTAGCCCCGGTGAAGATCTGTCGCATCGCGGCATAGACCGAAACGTCATCGGCGCCGCCCACCATCATCAGCAATGGTTTCTGGATGCCCGAGAGCCCCTCGGCATCCCAGAACCCCGCGTTCATGCCCCATGGCCCGATGGCGATAACCGCCTTGACCCGTTCGTCGACCAGTTCTGCATGACTGTCGGAACCGGCGAGGTGGCGGGTGAGCAGGCCAGCTGGCGTGCCCCAGGCATATTCGGTTGAGGCCTGCGTGACACCCGCGCCCGCGAAGATCAGCGCCCCATAGCCGCCCATGGAGTACCCGATCACGCCAGTCGTGTCGGTGTCGGTGATTGCGCCCAGCTCATCGTCGAGCGCAGCCATGCTGTCGATGATGAATTTCTGATCGATGGGGCGGTGGTAGAGCGTGGAGCCGAAGGCGGCCTTGTCGGAATAGGTGCTGTCGGTGTGATCGATGGAGACGGTTACATAGCCCTTGGAGGCGAGGTTCTCGCCCAGGTGGGACATCAGGAACCGGTTGCCCGGGTAGCCGTGCGAGATGACGACGAGCGGGAAGCTCTGCCCGCTGACCGGTTGGGCGTCGCGGATGGCGCGGCCCTGAAGCGTGACCTCTGTCACGCCATCGCGCAACATGGCCTGGTAGGTTCCGCCCTCGCCGGTGCTTTCGGTGGCCGGATACCAGATCTCGGCGGTGAGCGGGCGATCATATAGCGGCTGCGCCTCGGCCGTGGTGTTGAGGATGTCTGCCTGCCCTTCGTGAGTGAAGCTGCGCGTCTGCACGCCGATGGGGAAGGTGCCGTAAGGCGCAAGCTCGGGGGCGTCGGGGCGGATCAGGTCGATCCGGTTCTGGGCCTGGGCGCTGGTCGCGGCGAGGGCCACGGTCAGGCCGAAAGCGGGGAGGAGTCTGCGCATTTTGAAAGTCTCCGGGGTGGTGGCGTCGGTTGCGGTCAGCCTAACCGATTGCTGCAAAAGGGCGAACAGTAATTCGCCTTGGTGCAGGACGGCGCTTTCTTCCCCTTGCGGCGGGGGCGGGGCAGGCCTAAAGCGCGGATATGACGCAGGTTATGACATATGGCGGGCATGTGCGCGCGGTGACGCGGCTGGGCCTGCCGCTGGTCGGTGGCCACCTCGCGCAATTCGCGATCGGACTCACCGACACGGTCATGTTGGGCTGGTACGGGGTAGAGGCGCTTGCGGCGGTGACGCTGGCCGCGAGCTATTTCTTCGTGTTGTTCCTGTTGGGTGCCGGGTTCGGCTGGGCCGTCATGCCGATGGTCGCGGCCGCGGCGGCCGAGGATGACGAGACGTCCATCCGCCGGGCCACGCGTATGGGGCTGTGGCTGTCCTTGTTGTTCTCGGCCCTGATCATGCCGTTGATGATCTGGTCCGAACCGATTCTCCTGTCTCTTGGCCAGACCGATGCGGTGGCGCGGCTGGCAGCGGAATACCTGACAGTGGCTGGTTGGGGGATCTTTCCGGCGCTGTTGGTCGTGGTGATGAAATCCTATCTCGCCGCGCTGGAGCGGACGCAGGTCGTGCTTTGGATCACGGTGATCGCGGCATTTGCAAACGCGGCGGTGAATTATGGGTTGATCTTCGGCAACTGGGGCCTGCCCGAGCTGGGCATCATGGGTGCGGCCATCGCCTCGGTCGTGACACACGGGCTTTCGCTGGCGGCGATCGTGATCTATGCGCTCCGCATCCTGCCCCAACATACACTTTTCAGGCGCTTCTGGCGGCCCGACTGGGAGATGTTCGCCAAGGTCTTCCGGTTGGGCGTGCCGATCGGGATCACGAGCCTGACCGAGGTGTCGCTGTTCGCCGCCTCGGCAATGATGATGGGCTGGCTGGGCGCGGTGCCGCTGGCGGCGCATGGCATCGCGGTGCAACTGGCCAGCGCCACGTTCATGGTGCATCTGGGCCTGTCCAACGCGGCGACGATCCGCGCGGGCAACGCCTATGGCAGGCGCGACCGACGGCATATGGCGCGCGGGGCGAAGGTGGTGTTCGTGCTGTCGCTGGTCGTTTCGGCACTGACGATCCTGTGGTTCCTTACAGGGGCGGAGGGGCTGATCTCGCTCTTCCTGGAGGCGGATGATCCGGCCCGGCCCGAAATCCTGCTCATCGGCGTTGGGCTGCTGGCCATCGCGGCGCTGTTCCAGTTGGTCGACGGGGCGCAGGTCGTGGCGCTGGGTCTGTTACGCGGGGCGCAGGACACGACCGTGCCGATGGTCATCGCCGCGCTGAGCTACTGGGCGGTCGGAATGCCGGCCTCCTACATTCTGGGATTCGTGCTGGATTTCGAGGGAATCGGCGTGTGGCTGGGTCTCGTGCTGGGGTTGGCGAGCGCGGCGGTGATGCTGATGCTGCGTTTCTGGCGGCGCGTGCTGCCGACGATCTGAGGCCAAAGCCTCAGCCGCCGAGTTTTTCCAGCAGCCGACAATAGGCTGCCTGTCCGCGCCTGAAATTTTCCAAGCGGAAGAACTCGTCGGGTGCGTGCAGGTTCTCGTCGCCGATCGAGAAGCCGAACATCACCCCATGCACGCCCAGTTCACGCAGAAAGAGCGTCATGATCGGGATGGAGCCCCCGACGCGCGTGACGAAGGGTGCCGCACCATAGGTTTCGGCCAGCACTTCTTCGGCGGCGCGCGTGGCGTTGTGTCCGCGCGGCACGAGGAAGGGATCAGCATCCCCAGCGAGCCGGTCGACGCGGGCAGTGACGCCGGGCGGCGTATGCGCCTCGACATGGGCGCGGATCAGCCCGGCGATATGTTCGGGGTCCTGGTCGGTCACAAGCCGGCAGGTTATCTTGGCGCTGGCGCGGGCGGGCAGCACGGTCTTCGAACCCTCTCCCTGGTAGCCGCCGGTCAGCCCGTTCACCTCGAGCGTGGGACGCGCCCAGAGCCGTTCGCGCACGCTGTAGCCCTCCTCGCCAAAGGGAGCGGGGGCGCCGGTTTCAGCCAGGTACTCGGCCTCGTCGAAGGGGACGCGGGCGATCTGGGCGCGTTCCTCCTCGGTCAGATCGAGCACATCGTTGTAAAAACCGTCGATCGTTATGCGGCCGGTCTGCGTATCCTTCATGCTGGACAGGAGTTGCGACAGCGCCATGAGCGGGTTGTTGATGCCGCCGCCATGCAGGCCCGAATGCTGGTCGGTGGCAGGGCCCTCGACCGTGATCTCGACGCCGACGAGCCCTTTGAGGCCCATCACGATCTGCGCCGCGTCGGCGCTCCACTGCAACCCGTCGGCCGAGAAGATCATGTCGCAGGCCAGCCGGTCGCGTTCGGCGGCGATCACGGGCGGCATGTCAGGGGAGCCTATTTCCTCCTGTCCTTCTAAGAGGAACTTCACGTTCACAGGCAGGCGTCCCGTCTTTTTCAGAAGCGCCTCGACCGAGAGGATGGGGATCAGCATACCGCCCTTGTCGTCCGAGGCGCCCCGGCCCCAGATGCGGCCATCGCGGATCTCGGGCTCGAAAGGCGGGGAGGTCCAAAGGTCGAGCGGCTCGGCTGGCTGAACGTCAAAATGGCCGTATATGAGGATGGTGGGCTTGTCCGCCCCGGCATGGAGCCAGTCTCCGTAGACGGCGGGGTGCCCGGTGGTGGGAAGGATCGCCGTGTTCTCGATCCCCGCCGCGCGCAGGCGGGCGGTCACCCAATCAGCGGCGCGTTCGACGTCGGCCATGTGCTCGGGACGAGCCGAGACCGAGGGGATGCGGACGAAGTCCATCAATTCCTGCTCGAACCGGTCCTTGTTGATGTCGAGATAGTGCTGCCAGCCCATGTTCATCCCCTGTCCTGCTTTCGGCGGCACAGTGGGACGAAACCCGCTAAGGGGCAAGCCTCAGCCGCGCGGGGCGGAGCGGTCGAGGAGCCGGTCGGCCTTCTTGCGGACAAGGACGGAGCGCAGGTCATGCATGGCAAGCAGCAGCGCGTCGGTGACCTGCTCGAGCTGTTCGTCGGTGGCACGCGACTGCGCCCAATGGGTGGTGAGGTTGAGATAGTCCACCGCGCGGTGGATGTCGTCGATATCGCGTGCAGCCAGCAGGGCAACGCGCTCGGCCATCCAGTTCTTGATCTCGTCGAGATCGCGTTTCGTCAGGTCACGCCCGCCATGGGGCTTGATCTCGCCGTTCTTGACGTTGACGACTGCGATCTGCTCCATTTCGATCCGGCGGTGGCGGTTCTCGGTATCGACGCGGAAGACGAAGGCGCCGTTCTCGCGGACGCGGAAGTAGTAATCGGGCAGATCGGGGCTCATGCGCTCTCCCTGGTTCCTTCGGATCGGGACGCAGTCTCGATCACGTCAGCGCCTTGCAGAAATCCTGGATTCGCGTGCAGGCCTCGCGCAGCGCCGCGTCCGACGCAGCGTAGCTGACGCGGAAATTCGGCGAAAGCCCGAAGGCCGCGCCGAACACCACGGCCACATCGGCCTCCTCGAGCAGCGCAGTGGCGAAAGCCTCGTCGGTGTCGATCACGGTGCCCTTGGGTGTCGTCTTGCCGATCAGCCCGGCGATCGAGGGATATACGTAGAAGGCCCCCTCGGGCACGGGACATTCCACGCCGTCGATCTGGTTGAGCATCGACACGACGAGATCGCGGCGGCGGCGAAATATCCGCGCGTTCGGGGCGAGGTAGTCCTGCGTGCCGTTCAGCGCCTCGACAGCGGCCCATTGACTGACCGAGCAGGGGTTCGAGGTCGACTGAGACTGGATCTTGCGCATGGCGGCAATCAGTTCGGCCGGCCCCGCGGCATAGCCAATGCGCCAGCCGGTCATGGCATAGGCCTTGGAGACGCCGTTGCAGGTCAGAGTGCGGTCATAAAGGCCCTGTTCGACCTGCGCGGGGGTGCAGAATTCGAAACCGTCATAGGCAAGATGCTCGTACATGTCGTCGCTCATCACCCAGACATGCGGATGCCGCATCAGCACATCGGTCAGTGCCTTGAGTTCTTCCCGGGAATAGCCCGCGCCCGTGGGGTTTGAGGGGGAGTTGAAGATGAACCACTTTGTCTTCGGCGTGATCGCGGACTCGAGTTGCTCGGCCGTCAGCTTGTAGTGGTTTTCCAGCGAGGTTTCGACGATCACCGGCTCCCCGCCCGCCAGCAGCACCATGTCGGGATAGCTGACCCAGTAGGGCGCGGGGATCACCACCTCGTCGCCAGGGTTGAGCGTGGCCATCAGCGCGTTGTAGAGCGTCTGCTTGCCGCCCGACCCGACGGTGACCTGGGCGGTGGAGTAATCGAGCCCGTGGTCGCGCTTCATCTTTGCGACCACCGCCTCCTTTAGGCGGGGGATGCCGTCGACGGGCGTGTATTTCGTGTGGCCTGCGGTGATCGCGGCGATTGCGGCATGCTTGATGTTCTGCGGCGTGTCGAAGTCCGGTTCGCCCGCACTGAGACCGATCACATCGCGGCCGGCGGCGCGCAACTCGGCTGCCTTGGCCGTGATCGCCATGGTGGGCGAGGGTTTGACGCGGGACAATGTCGCAGAAAGAAAACTCATGGTCGGCCTCGGTTGGCAGCAGGGTCGGCTTTGTCATAGGGTGCGGGGGTGGGGTGTTCAAGCACCTAGGCAATAGTGCCAGACAAGAGAGGGAGACAGAGAGCTCATGACCGGCGAAAGCGCAGACTGGTACGGACCGGAATCGGCAACCTTCGGCGACCGCGTGGCGGGCGCGCGCGAGGCGGCCGGGATGACCCAGGCGCAGTTGGCCCGTCGGCTGGGCGTCAAGAAAGCCACCGTCGCGGGGTGGGAGGACGACGTCTCGGAGCCGCGCGCCAACAAGCTGTCGATGATGGCGGGGCTGCTGAACGTCTCGATCATGTGGTTGCTGACCGGCGAGGGTGCCGGGGCCGAGCCGCCCGACGCGGACGAGCCGCCCGATCTGGCCGTGGTGATGGCCGAGTTGCGTGGCATCCGCAGCGAGATGCGGGCCGCGTCCGACCGCGCCGCACGCCTGGAAAAGCGCGTTCGCCGCATGATGGAGGCGGCCGGGTGAGCGAGACGCGAGAGACCCGGATTCGGCGGATGAAGATGCGGTCGATGCGTCGTGGGATAAAGGAGATGGACCTGATCCTGACCGCCTATGCCGACCGGCGGCTGGAGGCGATGGACGACGCGGGGCTGGATCTCTACGACGCGCTGCTGCACGAGAACGACCAGGATCTGTATCAATGGGTGACGGGCCAGGTGCCAGCGCCGGGCGGCTATGCGGGAATGATCGACGAAATCGCGCAGGTCTTTCAGAAATAGAGCTTTTTCGCGTTTAACCGATTCTTCGGCTTTTTCTCCCAGTTTGGGGTGAGGGTTCAGCGAGTCGGAGAGACGCATGAGTATGGAAAGGCAGATCGCCGGCGCAGGCGGGAAGGGGTTCATGGCGAGCTACCTCGAGTCGCTTGCGCTGGTAGAGCGGCTGCACCGGCTTCTTCTCGACGTCATCAAGGATGAGTTCGAGCGGGTCGGCGTGCTGGAGATAAACGCGGTTCAGGCCCTGCTGCTTTTCAATATCGGCGACAACGAGGTGACGGCCGGAGAACTGAAGAGCCGCGGCTATTACCAAGGCAGCAATGTCAGCTACAACCTCAAGAAACTGGTGGAGATGGGATACATGCACCACCAGCGCTGTGAGATCGACCGGCGCTCGGTCAGGGTGCGGCTGACGCAGAAGGGGCGCGAGATCCGCGATATCGTCGGCACACTTTTTGCGCGCCATGCCGAAGGCTTGCAGGCCAAGGGGGTACTGGGCCAGGAAGGAATCGAGGAAATAACAACAGCTCTGCGCCGGGTGGAACGGTACTGGACCGACCAGATCCGCTATATCTACTGAAATTTGGCCGTCCGCGCGTTCTCATGCTGTCGCAAGATCGGTTCAGCCGGGATCGCCTGAGGTCCCGGACAGAGCGCCGATGACACGGGGACGAAGTTCGCGTTCAAGTTTGCGGCGCATCGCGCGCTCGTAGTCTTCAAATCCTTGAGCAACCTCAAGGAAGGCGCCGGGACCGTGCAGCACGTTCTCCCGATAATAGGGGATCAACTCCGTCTCTCCTTCGAAATCGGCACCGTTGATGACCAGGCCGTTCACCGTCACCGTTCCATAATTGAAATGGCGATAGGCAATACGTGGCCCATAACCTTCGTTGTTCTGACCATCGCCAGCCATATCGAGTGTCTGGAACAGGCAGGGCGGGGCTCGGTCCAGCAGGCTCGACCCATAGCCCAGGGCATGTCCCAGCGCGGTGGGCGACTCGGTCTGTGAGCGCTCCGACCGCGCGATGGCCTCGGCGGCGGCCAGAAGATCCGCGGGCGACAGGATGAGACGCCAGTCGAGCAGCAGTTCCTGATTCCACCGACCGCTCCATTCGTAAATCGCGAGCGCAACAGGCTGTGGCGCGGCAAAGAAAGCCTCCTGCACCTCGGGTGCGACCAGCGCGGCAGCAAGCCCGCCGCGCTGCAGGGCATCCTCGGCCTCGTTGACCGAAGAGGACACATCCATCGCCAGCACCAAGGCGAGGCGGCACTCTTCGGCCTGGGCCATTCCCGCGAACATGAAGGCCGCCAAGGCCGCCGCAGCGCGTCTCATGCCAAGTCTCGCGCCGAAAACGGGCGAGAGGCGCGGCGGCCAACGCGCACCGCGGCTGGAGAGGCCAGCCGCTGTCTCACCAGTGCCCGGTGCTTTCCATGCTGACCCAAGGCTCCTGCGGGGGGAGCGATTCACCATTCTGGAGTAGTTCGATCGAGATGTTGTCGGGCGACCGAATGAAGGCCATCCGCCCGTCGCGCGGGGGGCGATTGATGGTGATGCCATTATCGGCGAGGTGCTGGCACATGGCGTAGATGTCGTCCACCCCATAGGCAAGATGGCCGAAATGGCGGCTGTCGCTGGGCAGGCCCTCATCTCCGTCCCAGTTGTAGGTAAGCTCCACGGGTGTCTCGTCCTGGCCGGGTGCTGCCAAGTAGACAAGGGTGAAGCGGCCCTCCTCGCTGTCGTATCGGCGAATCTCGCGCAGGCCCAGAAGTTCGTAGAACGCCATGGATTTCTCGAGATCCTTCACCCGGACCATGACATGGAGATATTTCAGCGCCATCGGCCGTTTCCCTCGTTCAGTTTCGTTCGCACGAGACCTTAGCGCAGGGCGCGCGCGTGTCGAGGGGGTCAGAAGGCCGACTGGATCCCGAAATTGATTCCGATGCGTTCAGCCTCGTAAAGCCGGATATTGCTGTCGGTCTTCGAGGCTGAAATCCGCATGGTCGGGTTGAATCCATAATAATCGATCTCGGTGAAGATCATGTTGAAATCGGCTTGGATACGCGTGTCCTCGCGCCCTGCCGGTCCATGTCGTGAAAAGTCGTAGTCGCGCATCCGCGCCCATATCCCAAGTTGCGCTGTGGCGCCCAGCAGCGGCTTTGCAAAGGTGATCTGCGCGCGCAGCCCGGCCTCGTCGAATGCGTCGCCGGGATTGGAGGAACTGGCCGTTGCCAGAGTCAGGTTCGTCCACAGCAAGCTGCCCGAGGGCAGGGGCAGCGTGTAGGAGAAATCGGCGCGGACCGTGTCGCTGTCACTCGTCTTGATCCCGACCTGGTGTTCGCCCGCGATGCGTGCGTTGACCCGGTGGCCATTTGCCAGCTTGTAGCTCTGACCCAGGCTCAGCCTGGCGAAGCGGGCGTATTCCTCGCCGCCATACCAGCTCTGTCCGAGATCGACCAACACGCGGTATTCGCCGCGACGGTCGAAATTGATGCCGCGATGACCGTAGCCCAGAGAGTAGGAGGCGAAGGCGAAATCGTTGCCCTCGGCGGCCGGTGCGATTGCCTTTGCCTCAGAACTGAGCGTGTAGTGCCGCACATCGGCGGTGAAAATCACGTCATGCGCACGGGTCTCGGTTTCGGAAAAGCGATAACGCGTGTTGACACCGAGCGCGTATTCTATGCCGGAGAGCGCGCGCAAGGCTCCGTCGAGCTGGTACTCGACCGGCTGCCCGTAAAGCGCCTCCATCAGGCGATAATTCAGGAAGGACGACCGCTCGGATGAGCCGTTGTTGATGTTGCTGTCCGGCGTGATCGCAAAGGACAGCTCGGTCGCCCAGGGGTTGCGGGCGCGAACATACTTGAAGTCCCGGATGGCGCGTCGGGCAAGCCCTTCATCGGGGGCATGTTCGACCGCACGCCGCAGCCAGAGCTGAGACATGGTCCGTTGCCCGTTCGATGACAGCGCCTGCGCCATCACCATCGAAGCCGCGTATTTTTCCTCGTCGCTCGTTGCCAGTTTCCAGGCGGCGCGGGCCGATATCTTGGCTTCGCCGAACCGGCCCATGTCGCGTGCCGCGCGCGAGCGGATCAGATGCGCCTCGCGGTCATCGGCATCACGCCGGAGCAACGCCTCGGAATAGGCGTAGGCGCGGTCGGGCGCGCCTACGCGCAACGCCTCGATGGCCGTGCCGCGCAGCTCGCGGGGGGTCAGAGTGGCCTCTTGCGCCGCGCTGTGCGGGGCGGTGAGCGCAAGCGCCAGCGCAAGTCCGGTGCGAAGCCGCGTGCGTGCCATCAGTTGTAGACGATGAACCCGCCGGTTTCGCGGACGGACTCCGCCGATGGATCGACCGTGGATTCCATGACCACGACGCCGACAACCTCCTCGGCATTGTCCCCTGAGACGATGGCGTAGTAATTGCCCTCCTCGAAGACCTGAACGTCGCCGGAACTGTCGACATAATAGCTGTTGATCGCGCCGACGATTTCGCCGTTGTCGTCCATGACATTCGGGCCGACGACGAAATTCGCGTTGGGCAGGGCGGTAAGGTTTATGTTTTCCTCGGCATTGATCCGGCCCAGAACGGTACTGGTGATGTCGTTCCCGTTGATGTCGTAGATAACGCGGTTGGTGATGTGCCCGCGTACGGCGTCTCCCCGTGTTCCCGTCGCATCGTTGAAATCGTCGAAATCGATCGCGATGGTGATGTCGGAGGTGGTATATTCCAGTCCGCCGCGCCCGCGATAGTCGCGCATCCCGGCCATGTTGCCCCTGTATAGCGCCTGGCCGGTCGTCGGCAGCGTCACCGCGTTGTCGCGCTGATAAACGAACCCTCCGAAACCGTAATCCACATAAGCGCCGGTGCGAACGATGGCGAACTGGGTATTGCCGCTGGTGCTGACGCCATAGATTGCGCGGTGGGTGAACTGGTTGATCGGATTCTGTGTGACAGTGTCGTTGAACTGCGCATCGGCCTCGTAGACCGCGTAGGGGCCGAGGCTGCTGACCGCGGTGCCACGGGCATAGGTATTGTCGCCGTCGAAACCGAGGTTGTCGACGGTGAAGGTGTCGTTCTGGCTGTCATAGCTGATGTCTGACGCGAACCCGTTGCCTTCCTTTCCCGCCTCGGTGCTGGTGGCTTCGCTGCGGAAGATCGCCACGGCGGGCGTAGGCGACGCGGTTCCCGGAGGAAGCGTGCGGTCGCTGTCGATCGGCTGACCGGTATCGGTGTCGGGATCCGTCCCGGTCCCGGTATCGGTGTCTTCCTCGGTATTGAAGACGTCCCCGCCGCCACATGCGGCCAGGAAGGCGCATGTCGCCAGGGCAACAAAAGTTGGTCTCATCACTGCCTGCCTCTGCTCATTTCTCTGAACGAGTTTTTTTCGACAATTCCGGCGGACCGTCGGAAAGTCAATCATTGCGGGAGGGTTAGACGAGAAAGTTCGACAAAGGGTGCGAAAAAGCCATACCCGATGTGGGGTTTTCGGGGAGGGGGCTAACAAGATATAGTCAGGCTCGACTCATCTAGGGAAAGGATCCGCCATGCCGCTTTCGCCCGGGCAGCTTGAGGAAATCGAGACGCAACGCGCACAGAGCGCCCCCACACGCCGTGCCGTCGCGCCGGGGATGGAGGATCATCTCTATACCGCGCACACCGTTCTCGACCACGGCTTCGTGCGCGTCATCGACTACATGGGTGATGATGCGGCGATCTGCCAGGCGGCGCGGGTGAGCTATGGCAAGGGCACCAAAAGCGTGCAGAACGACGAGGGGCTGATCCGCTACCTGATGCGGCACTGGCATTCGACGCCCTTCGAGATGTGCGAGATCAAATTGCATGTGAAGCTGCCAGTCTTCGTCGCGCGCCAGTGGATCCGGCATCGCACGGCGAATGTGAACGAGTACTCGGCGCGCTATTCGATCCTGGACCGCGAGTTCTATATCCCCGCGCCCGAACACCTGGCGGCGCAGAGCGAGGTCAACAACCAGGGCCGCGGCGCGGCCCTGGAGGGGGAGGAGGCCGCGCGGGTGCTGGAATTCCTCAAGGCCGACAGCGCGCGCGCCTATGACCATTACGAGCAGATGATCGGGCAGGAGGGGCAGCAGGGTCTGGCGCGCGAGTTGGCGCGAATGAATCTGCCGGCCAATATCTACACCCAGTGGTACTGGAAGGTCGACCTGCACAACCTGTTCCATTTCCTGCGGCTGCGCGCCGATGCCCATGCCCAATACGAGATCCGGGTCTATGCAGACGCCATCTGCAAAGTCGTCGCTGATTGGGTGCCCTTCGCTTACCGCGCCTTCGAGGACTACCGGTTGGGCGCCGTGACACTTTCAGCGCAGATGGTCGAGGCGCTGCGCCGGATGCTGGCGGGCGAAGACGTCAAGCAGGAGAACTCCGGGTTGACCGCCCGGGAGTGGCGCGAGTTCGAGGCAGTTCTCGGGCGGTGACGCGTGTGTAGCGGAAGGCTATACAGCTTGTCATGAAGCCGTTACAATTCCGGCATGTTCAGACATGCCCGCATCGCCCTTTTCCTTGTCGCCTGCGTCTTTGCTGGCCCGATTGCGGCGCGTTCTCCGATTGCCGAGGTGATCTGCGAGCCGACTGAGCGTATGCATGACAAGCTGCGTCACCAGTTCGGCGAGACGCGCAGCGCAACTGGCATACGCGACCCCGAACAGGTCATGGAAGTGTGGACGGATGCAAAGGGAGATTGGACGCTGGTCGTTACTTATGCCAGCGGCACCTCCTGCATCGTCGCGATGGGCGAGAACTGGAGCCAGACAGGGCCGGAAAACCCGGCCTGAGGCCCTTGGATCAGAGCGGCTTGAGATCGCCCGCCATCTTGCGCCCGTCACGACCGTCCAGTAGCTCGAACTCGACTTTCTGATTGTCGGCGAGACCTGTCAGGCCAGATCTTTCGACGGCTGAGATATGGACGAAAACGTCCTTTCCACCGTCATCGGGTGCGATGAAGCCATAACCTTTGGTTGTATTGAACCATTTCACGGTGCCGGTCGGCATGTCCCGTGTCTCCTTCTACTCTCAAATGGCCCCGGGAATGTCGGGGAGTCTGTCGCGGCCAGCGCGAGATGACGCGGTGTCCACTCTTTCAAGGATTGCACGGTCATGTAAAAAATCAAGGACAAGGCGGCCGGACTGCGGCCTGCTGCGCAATATTTGATCGCTCGAACGGGAGACGCCAATGCGGCTTTTTGGACTGAAAACCTGTGATACGTGCCGCAAGGCATTGAAATCATTTCCGGATGCCGAATTCGTCGATGTCCGGGTCGATGGCGTGCCGGGTGAAGTGATGGGGCGTGCCTTGGCCGAATTCGGTGAACGGCTGGTCAACACGCGGTCGACCACCTGGCGGGAGTTGTCCGAGGACGATCGCGCACGGTCTCCGGCCGATCTGCTCGCGGCGCATCCGACGCTGATGAAGCGCCCGCTGATCGAGCAAGACGGGCAGCTTTATCTTGGCTGGGATGCGAAAACCCGCTCGGCCCTTGGCGTGAATTGACAGCGGCCTTATCTGGACCGGGCACAGGACGGAGAAAGAGATGCGCAATGCAGCCTTGGTGCTTGGCCTCGTGGCGGGGCTGATCGGGATGATCGTCGGCTTCGCCGGGTTCGGTTATGTCGCCGCGATCGAACATTTCGGAGAGATCGACGGGCTTGCTCACCAGCTTGAAAATCCCGACCTGATCAAGGCCGCGGCGATCATTGCTCCGATGCTGGCGCTTGCGGGCGGGGCTATGGCCCATGCCCGCGCGCTGTGGGGCGGGGTGTTGATGCTGGTCTCGGCGGCGGGGATGTATCACGCCTTCGGCTTCAACGTCTTCACCATGTTTCCGGTGGCTTTTGCCTGTACCGGTGGGATCCTTGCTCTGGCCGCGGGGCGGCCGGACGAGCCGAAGGCGCATTTCTGAGGGTCAGCGGCGGAAGAGCAGTCGGTCCAGCGAGACCGGCCCTGCGCCGCGGAGCAGCAACACCAACAGCAGGAAGGTCCAGAGCACGCGCTGGTCGATGAGATCCTGCGCGGGATCGAAGAGCCTCCCGAGTGCGACGCCGTGGCCGCTCACGTCCACCAGGGTCTGGACCCAGACGAAGCCGATCATGCCCAGCGCGGCCAGCCGGGTGAGCAGGCCCAGAACCAAAAGGGCGGGCAGGATGAACTCGGCCACGGTCCCGGCGAAGATCACAAGGCGCTGGAAGAGGGTCAGCTGCGTCACGTCGTAAAGTGCCGCCTCGGCTGCGGCCGGGAAGATCTGGCCAAAGGCCCCAGACGAGGGTGTGAAGATCGAGCCGTCGATCTTCAGCACGGCCGCATTCCAGTAATAGACGAGCAACACGGCGGCGAAGGCCAGCCGCGCCAAGGTGGGTGTGATTGCGTCGAAAGAGCGGTCGAGAGTTTCGGAGGCGTCGGAATAGCGCTCGATGATGGCAGTCATGGGTCAGGCTTTCGGTGGGGAGAGAGAGGAGAGGGCGCCGTCACCCAGCAGCAGGGCCAGCAAGGCGACGAGGTCGAAATCGGGGGCGGAGGCAAGAGCCCGATCCTGTGCGGCAGCGAGCGTGCCGCCCGCTTGCACGGTAGCAACCCACTCGGCCGCGCCGGGCTGAAGCAGGCGTGGGACGGGGTCGTAGTCGGGCCGGGTGATCAGCACGTCCTGCGCGGCAGCAGAGGGTTTGGGGGCGTCGTCCTCGGTGTTGAAGCGCCAGATGGCGTGAATGGGCCAGGGCGAGCGCATCAACTGCACGGCAGGGGCGAAGGTGAGCGTCGCGCTCATCAGCGCCTGCGGGTCGATGGACAGCGCCTGCGGGTCGAGCGGTGCGGCATCTCCGGCGTGATAGGCGCGGCGCAACGCCAGTTCCAGCCGGGCCACATCGGGCAGGTAGCCCAGATGCGACAGCTGCGGCAGGCCCGCCAGAAAGTCGGGGAACGCTGCGCCGTATTGCATCATCAGCGGCGAGGCGGGCGGGTGCTGACGCCAGTAGAGGCCGGCGAGGCCGTCCATGTTCCGCTTGCCCAGCAGTTTGGCGATGACGGGAAAACCTTCGTGCAGCGCCTCGGTGAGCGAGACTGCCACGTTGTTGCGATAGACGTCGAATCGGCGACCGGCAGGTCGGGATCGCCCGTCATGCAGCCCGCGAGGGTGCGGGCGCGCGGGATCGAGCAGCGCATCGTAGAACAGGTCTTGCGTGAAGCTCATGCCGGCACCTTGTCGAGGGCGCTTTGCGCGCGCTGGGCTTCAGCCCGCAACACGGGCCAGTCGGGCACGTCGGTGTCCCACTCGACGAGCAGCGGGCGGGGGCCGGCGCGGTCGAGCGTGTAGTCGAGCAGCGCCCAGACCGGGTCCACGACCGCGCGCCCGTGGCTGTCGATCAGCAGCGGCGCGCCGTGGTCGTCCTGATCCTCGTCATGACCGCCCAAGTGGATTTCGCCCACCGCATCGAGCGGGAAGGCGTCGATATAGCCCTGTGGCGAGAATCCTAGATTGGTGGCCGAGACAAAGACGTTGTTGACGTCGAGCAGCAGACCGCAGCCCGTGCGACGGGCGATCTCGCCAAGGAATGAAGGCTCTTCCCATGTGCTCTCGGCGAAGGCGAGGTAGGAGGACGGGTTTTCCAGCAGCATTCGTCGGCCCAGCACCTCTTGCACCTGATCGATATGGGTGCAAACGCGGTCAAGAGTTGCGCTGGTATAGGGCAGGGGCAGCAGGTCGTTCAGAAAATGGCTGTCATGGGTGGACCAGGCAAGGTGTTCGGAAAAACTCGCCGGGTTCAGCCAGCCCACAAGATGTTTAAGTCGGGCCAGGTGATCGGGGTCGAGCGGGCCTTCACCACCGATGGAGAGGCCGACCCCATGCACTGAGATCGGGAAGCGCTCGGCCAGATGGCGCAGTTGCGCCAGCGGGCGACCGCCATCGCCCATGTAGTTCTCGGCATGGATCTCGAGCCAGCCAACCGGGCCAGCATGGTCGAGGATCTGCGCGAAATGCTGGGGCTTGTAGCCCACGCCTGGGGCGGCGGGCAATGTACGGGTGGTGTCGAGCATCAAAGCCTCCGGTGACGGGCGGCGGGGTGGAACCCCGCCCTGCGGTCATCCGCGGGCGGGGCACCTTGTTCGGCCGGTTATGCGGGCAGGTCGCGCTCCAGCGGTTCCAGCGAACCCTGACGCTCGGTGCCGTCGGCCATCTCGGGCAGCTCGATCTCGGTGCAGGTTCCGGCATCGACCAGCGTCCAGGCATTGCCCTGGTAATCGACCTTGGACGTGCCGGCGCAGGTGGTACCGGGACCGGCGGCGCAGTCGTTCTTGCCGGCGAGCGACACGCCATAGCATTTTTCCTTTGCCTGAGCCGAGGCAGAGGTGGTGGCGGCAGCGGTCAGGGCTGCGGCGACAGAGGCGGCGACGGCGAGGGTCTTTGCAGTGTTGGACATCTCGGAACTTCCTTTCGAGGTTGGTTGAGACACCATGGAAGGTAGCGCCTCATTTTTCACCACGAAATTCACGAGAGCGTGCTTTCACGCCAGCGTCAGAACTTGTCATGCAATTCAGCGCTTCAGCGCCGGGAAACCACGGGGAAATGGCCCGTTTGTAACAAAAAACGGCCCCGCCTGGGGCCGTTTCCCGGTTCGTTCCCGGGGATTGTTACAAAAGGTCGGGCGGGGTCGCGTCGCGCCCCAATGCCTCGATCACGGTTTCGAGTGGTTCGACGCTGGTCTGTTTCTCGCCCAGGCGCCGGATCGATACGGTCCGTTCCTCGACCTCGCGATGACCCAGCGCCAGGATGACTGGCACCTTGCCCACGGAATGTTCGCGGACCTTGTAGTTGATCTTTTCGTTGCGGATGTCGGCCTCGGCCCGGACGCCCGCGGCGGTCAGCTTTGCCACGACCTCGTTCACGTAGTCATCGGCCTCGGAGGTGATCGAGGCGACGACCACCTGACGCGGTGCCAGCCAGAAGGGCAGCTTGCCTTCCCAGTTCTCGATCAGGATGCCGATGAAGCGCTCGAAGGAGCCCAGGCAGGCGCGGTGCAGCATGTAGGGGCGGTGCTTGTCGCCATCCGCGCCGATATAGGTGGCGCCCAGGCGCTCGGGCAGGTTGGGATCGACTTGGAAGGTGCCGCATTGCCAGACCCGGCCGATCGCGTCGGTCAGGTAGAAGTCGAGCTTGGGGCCATAGAAGGCACCGTCGCCCGGCTCCAGCACGTAATCGCGGCCCACCGCCTTGATCGCCTTTTCAAGCGCGCCCTCGACATGGTCCCAGCTTTCGTCGCTGCCCACGCGCTTTTCGGGACGCGTGGCGAAGCGGATCTCGAATTCGGGAAAGCCCAGTTCCTCGTAGACATTGGCGAGGAAGTCGATGAAGCGGGCGCATTCCTCCTGGATCTGGTCCTCGGTGCAGAAGATATGCGCGTCGTCCTGGGTGAAGCCGCGCACGCGCATGATGCCGTGCAGCGCGCCCGAGGGTTCGAACCGGGCGCAGGAGCCGAACTCGGCCAGCCGCAGCGGCAGGTCGCGGTAGGACTTCAGGCCCTGGTTGAACACCTGCACGTGGCAGGGGCAGTTCATCGGCTTGAGCGCGTTGATGCGGGTCTCGGCACGGTTCTTGGCGCTGGCATCGTCATTCTCGCCGTCGCGGCTTTCATCCACTTCGACGATGAACATGTGATGCTGGTACTTGTCCCAGTGGCCGGATTTCTCCCACAGCTTGCGGTCCACGACCTGCGGCGTGTTGATCTCGCGATAGCCGCCGGCGCGCTGCTTGCGGCGCATGTAGTCCTGAAGCTGCGTGTAGATGGTCCAGCCGTTGGGGTGCCAGAAGACCTGGCCCGGCGCCTCTTCCTGCATGTGGAACAGGTCCATCTCGCGGCCCAGTTTGCGGTGGTCGCGCTTGGCGGCCTCCTCGAGCATGTGCAGATGCGCCTTGAGTTGTTCCTTGTTCTGGAAGGCCACGCCGTAGATGCGTTGCAGCATCGGGCGCGTGCTGTCGCCGCGCCAATAGGCGCCGGCGATCGACATCAGCTTGAACGAGTCGCC
Organism: uncultured Paracoccaceae bacterium; assembly: GCA_947500005.1. Lineage (GTDB taxonomy): Bacteria > Pseudomonadota > Alphaproteobacteria > Rhodobacterales > Rhodobacteraceae > Lutimaribacter_A. Next base: position 220,704 of record CANMQJ010000005.1, read on the forward strand.
GGGCACCTGGCCGGTATGGGCAAGGTGCGGGCCGCGGCAGAGATCCTGCCAATGGCCGTGCCAGTACATGCGCACCGGCTCGTCGCCGGGGATCGCCTCGATCAGCTCGACCTTGTAGGGTTCGTTGTTGGCCCTGTAGTACTCGATGGCGCGCTCGCGGTCCCAGATCTCGGTGGTCACCGGATCTCGGCGATTGATGATCTCCTTCATCTTCTTCTCGATCAGGCCGAGGTCTTCGGGCGTGAAGGGTTCCGCGCGGTCGAAATCGTAATACCAGCCGTTTTCGATCACCGGGCCGATGGTGACACGGGTGGCGGGCCAGATTTCCTGCACGGCGCGGGCCATGATATGGGCCAGGTCGTGGCGGATCAGCTCGTTGGCCTGGGCCGCGTCCTTCATCGTGTGGATGGCGATTTCGGCATCGGATTCGATGGGCCATTGCAGGTCCCAGTGGCGGCCGTTCACGGTGGCGCTGATGGCTTTCTTGCCCAGCGAGGTAGAAATGTCGCTGGCAACTTGCGCAGGCGTCACGCCCGCGTCGTAGGATTTCGCATTGCCATCGGGGAAGGTGAGGGAAATCTGGGCCATATACGGCTCTCCTCGTCGGTTTGGCGCCCACGGAACGCCCGGTTGCGGGTATGGTTCGCGGCTGACTTGGCAGGCGCTGTCGCCGGTGTCAAGGGCCGCGCCTTTATTGCTGCAAGCCGGAGCGTGCCGCTTGGCGAACGGCGCGGCTCAGCGGGACAAGCGCGGGGGACATGATGCGGCTGACCGACCAAATCAGCGGTACGTCCAGAACGCTGTCCGGCAGGAGCGGTACAAGGCGACCGTTGCGGATCGGGCCACGCACCAGCGAAAGCGGGTTCATACCCCAGCCGAGACTGGCACGAGCGGCATCGATGAAGGCATGGGTGGACGGCAGGAAATGCGTGGGCGGCGTGATCCGCGTTCCGAATTCCTGTGCGATCCACGTCCTTTGAAGCATGTCCTTGGCGCTGAAGGTCAGGCACGGGGCCGATGCCAGCGCCTGAGGGGTCACACCGTCTGTGAACCAGCGCGACATGAATTCGGGGCTCGCTGTCGGCAAATAGCGCAGGCTGCCCAGTGCGTGGGTGTCGCAGCCCGGGACGGGTTTGCCACCCGCGCAGATCGCGGCACTGACTTCGCCCCGTTGCAGCCAGTCGGCGGAATGGTCCTGGTCGTCGATCACGAGGTCGAAGAGCATGCCCTCGACCGCTGCAAGCGCGGGAACCAACCAGGTGGCCAGGCTGTCGGCATTGACCGCTATGCGGATACGCGCAGCGCGCGCCGGATCCCCGATCCCGAGGTCCCGGGTCAGTTGTGCCTCGAGCAGGCCGATATCCTCGGCATGCTTGGCCAGTCGCAGCCCTGTCGGTGTGCCTTTGCAGGGCGGACCGCGATGGATCAGGGCGGCGCCGATGCGGTCCTCGAAGGCCTTGATGCGCTGCGAGACGGCCGAGGGCGTGACCGAGAGTTCGGCGGCTGCCGCCTCGAAACTGCCAAGTCGCAATATGGCCGAAAGGGCGGCGAGGTGATGCGGATCGAAAAGCATTAGACAAACTTAATCTGGGTATACCTGTTTAACTGGATAATCCTTGCGGCCGGGGCTAGTCAAATCCGGCATTCCGGATGGAGTCCGACCATGTCACCTTCGCTGCTTGCCGGCTTCCTTCTCGGCTTTAGCCTGATCCTGGCGATCGGGGCACAGAACGCCTTCGTTCTGCGGCAGGGGCTGCGGCGCGAGCATGTCTTTGTCATCTGCCTGACCTGCGCCCTGTCGGACGCGGTGCTGATCGCGGCGGGCATCGCCGGGTTCGGGAGCCTGGCGGAACGCCTGCCTTGGCTGGAGGTCGCCATGCGGTTCGGGGGCGCGGCGTTCCTCACCTGGTACGGTTTGCGCAGTCTGCTGTCGGCTTGGCGCGGCGGGGCCGCGATGCAGGTGGCGCAGGGGGCTGCGGCGGGCCTGCGACCGGCGCTGGTGACAGTTCTGGCCTTCACCTGGCTGAACCCGCATGTCTACCTGGACACGGTGGTGCTGATCGGCTCGATCTCGGCGCAATACGAACGGTTGCCGTTCGCATTGGGGGCGATGACCGCGAGTTTCGTCTTTTTCTTCTCGCTGGGATATGGTGCGGGGCTGCTTGCGCCCCTCTTTGCGCGACCGGCGGCGTGGCGCGTGCTGGATACGGTCGTCGGGCTGACGATGTTGGCGATTGCCGCGAAACTCCTTGCCATGTGAAGGGTTGCCCCCGCGCCGTATTGGGTGTTCAACGGTTCACATGGCAAGTGTCGTTCCCAATTCCCGGCCGATGGCAGGCGTCCTCTGGATGCTTGCGGCGGGCTTTTGCTTCGTGGCGCTGACGGCCTTGGTCAAGCTTCTGGGAACGGATCTGCATCCGATCCAGACGGCCTTCCTGCGTTATCTGTTGGGGCTGGTCTTTTTCCTGCCGGCATTGAAGATGATTCTGGCGACCAGGCTGACCAAGCGGCACTGGACCCTGTTCGGGGCGCGTGGGGCGCTGCATTCCGTGGGCGTCGCGCTTTGGTTCTTTGCGATGGCTCGGATCCCTTTGGCCGAAGTGACCGCGATGAACTACCTCACCCCTGTCTACGTGACGCTGGGGGCCGCTGTGTTTCTTGGCGAGAAACTGGCCCTGCGCCGGATTGCAGCCATCGGCGTGGCTGTTCTGGGCGCTTTCGTTATCCTGCGTCCCGGATTTCGGGAAGTGGAGCCTGCGCATTTCGCAATGCTGGGCACCACGCTGGTTCTGGGCGGCTCCTACCTTCTTGCAAAGATCACGGTGGACGAGATCGACCCTGCGGTCGTGGTGGCGCAGCTTTCGCTCTGGGTCACCCTGGCGCTTCTGCCGCCGGCGGTCGCGGTCTGGACGCCGCCCAGCTGGCACGAGTTGGGCATCCTCTTCGGTGTCGCCTTCTTTGCAACTGCCGGGCATTACTTCATGTCGCACGCGTTGCGCGCGGCACCTGTGGCGGTGACGCAGCCGGTCACCTTCCTGCAATTGCTTTGGGCCACGCTTCTGGGCGCTTTCGCTTTCGGTGAACCGGTCGATATCTGGGTCGTCGCCGGTGGCACCATGATCGTGATGGCCGTAAGCTTCATCGCCTGGCGCGAGGCGGTTCTGAAACGGCGGGCGATCACGCCGCCGGCAATGCTGACAAAACTCTAGCGACGGTTATTGATTGACGAGTCAATAAAGATCCCCTAGCTTTGATGCGATTGAGCGCAAGGGGGCAGTTATGCCGAAACTGGGTATGGAGCCGCTTCGGAAGGATGCGATTGTCCGCGCGACGATCGCCGAGCTGGGCCTGAAGAAATCCCTTGACGTGACCGTCAGCCAGATCGCCAAGCGCGCCGGAATGTCGAGCGCGCTTGCCCATCATTACTTCGGCGGCAAAGAGGAGATCTTTCTTGCCGCGATGCGTCGGATTCTCGGCGATTTCGGTGCCGAGGCGCGGGCCGAGCTTCGTGCGGCGGCACCTGACGACCGCGCCGCCGCAATCATCCGGGCCTGTTTCGCGCCCTCCTGCTTCACGCCCGACGTGATCGCCGCCTGGATGACCTTTTACGTCCTGGCACAGACCAATGGGCGCGCATTGCGGCTATGGCAGATCTACCAGGCGCGGATCCGGTCGAATCTGGTGCACGCGCTGAAGGGGCGGGTGAAGGACCCTGTCGAGGACGCGGAAACCCTCATCGCGCTTGTCGACGGACTCTACATCCGCGCCGCGCTCAGCGCGCCCGAGGCGCCGGAACTGGCTGTCGAGCATGCCTTGCGCATGTTGGACAAGACGCTTTCGGCCGGGCGCTGAGCACGCGCGAGGATTGGACCGATGGAAGCGGATTTCGTAATCGTGGGGGCCGGATCTGCCGGCTGCGCGATGGCCTATCGATTGAGCGAGGCTGGAGCTTCGGTGCTGGTGATCGAGCACGGGGGAACGGATGCCGGTCCCTTTATCCAGATGCCGGCCGCGCTCTCGTACCCGATGAACATGTCGCGTTACGACTGGGGGTACCGGTCGGAACCCGAACCGAGACTGAACAACCGCCGGCTGGCTTGCCCGCGCGGCAAGGTGATCGGTGGCTCCTCGTCCATCAATGGCATGGTCTATGTGCGCGGCCATGCGATGGATTACGACACATGGGCCGAGATGGGGGCCGATGGATGGTCCTTTGCCGACGTGCTGCCCTATTTCAAGCGAATGGAATCCTGGCATGATGGCGGGCATGGTGGCGACCCCGCCTGGCGCGGGACTGACGGACCTCTGCATGTCTCCCGCGGGCCGCGCGACAACCCGCTGTTTCATGCCTTCGTCGAGGCCGGTCGGCAGGCGGGTTACGAGCTTACCGGCGACTACAATGGCGAAAAACAGGAAGGCTTCGGTCCGATGGACCAGACCGTCTGGAAGGGACGACGCTGGTCGGCGGCAAATGCGTATCTGCGGCCCGCGCTCAAGCGCGAGAATTGCGCCCTCGTGCGTGGGCTTGCCTGCCGCGTCGTGATCGAGGAGGGCAGGGCTCGGGGGGTGGAGATCGAACGGGGCGGGCGGCGCGAAATCATCCGCGCCCGGCGCGAGGTCGTTGTTGCCGCCTCCTCTATCAATTCGCCGAAGCTGTTGATGCTGTCGGGCATCGGGCCGGGGGCGCATCTGGCCGAGCATGGGATCGAGGTTCTCGCCGACCGCCAGGGCGTGGGTCAGAACCTTCAGGACCATCTGGAACTGTATATCCAGATGGCGTCGATCCAGCCGATCACCCTGTTCCGGCATTGGAACCTGTTCGGCAAGGCGCGGATCGGGGCGCAGTGGCTGTTCACCAAGACCGGGCTGGGCGCGTCGAACCAGTTTGAAAGCGCGGCTTTCATCCGCTCGCGCACGGGCGTGGCCTATCCGGACATCCAGTACCACTTCCTGCCCATCGCGGTGCGCTATGACGGTCAGGCGGCGGCCGAGGGGCACGGTTTCCAGGCGCATGTGGGGCCGATGCGGTCGCCTTCGCGCGGGGCGGTAAGCCTGCGGTCCGGCGATGCGGCGCAGGCACCTGTCATCCGCTTCAACTATATGAGCCACGAACAGGACTGGGAGGATTTCCGGACCTGCATCCGGCTCACGCGCGAGATTTTCGGGCAGGAGGCGTTCCGCCCCTATGCCGGCAAGGAAATCCAGCCAGGTTCCCACGTGCAGAGCGATGAGGAACTCGACGCCTTCATCGCGGAACATGCCGAGAGCGCCTATCACCCTTGCGGAACCTGCCGGATGGGACGCGCCGATGATGCCGGCGCCGTGGTCGATGGCCAGGCCCGCGTGATCGGGGTGGACGGCCTGCGCGTGGCAGACAGTTCGGTCTTTCCGCAGATCACCAATGGCAATCTTAACGCGCCCTCGATCATGGTGGGCGAGAAGGTCTCGGATCATCTGCTGGGTCGTGATCCGCTGCCGCGCGCCAATGAACAGCCATGGGTGCATCCCGACTGGAAAGTGGCGCAACGCTAGGGAACGGGGCCAAGACGTGTCCGCGAAAAATCTTCGCATCGCGCCTTCGGTTTGATCCGCGTCAAGGTGGGATGCCGCGCGCTTTTCTAGCTTTAGGTTCAACGCAAGAAAGAAGGAGCGAACGGATGTCTCACACCCCCCATGAACTGGCGGAGGAATTTCCCGACAAGGTCGAACTGATGCATCGTCTGAAACAGGACGACAATCATTTCGCCCGGTTGTCGGAAGAGTATCACGAGGTCAACCGCCGCGTTCACCGGGCCGAGACCAATGTCGAACCGATCGAGGAACTGGCCGAGGTCGAACTGCGCAAGAAGCGCGCCGCGCTCAAGGATGAGATCTGGACGATTTTGTCCCGGGCATGATCCGGCGACGCCCGGTCCTGTCAACCTATTGCCGCCCGGCCCGCCTTGCGACCGGGCGGTTTCCTTTCTGTCCTCCCGTGGCGTCGCCTGCATGATGCGGGCTTCACCTTGACCGGGCGGTGGGGCTAGGTTGACCCTCTGACCTGCTACCACCAACACGGGAATCGCCATGACGCTGAAAGACACCGCACTCGCCGTTCGCGAGAACGCCTATGCACCTTATTCCCGGTTCAAGGTGGGCGCCGCGCTGCGCGCTGCCTCGGGGGCGATCTATGGCGGTTGCAATGTCGAGAACGTGGCCTATCCCGAGGGTACCTGTGCCGAGGCGGGGGCCATTGCCGCAATGGTCGCGGCGGGCGAGACGCGCCTGACCGAGGTATATGTCGTCGCCTCGAGCGCGACACCGGTGCCGCCCTGCGGCGGTTGCCGGCAGAAGCTGGCCGAGTTCGGCTCGCCCGAGACGCCCGTGACCCTGGCGACGGTGGACGGCACCGAGATGAAGACGACCATCGCGGCGCTGCTTCCGGGGGCCTTTGGCGCAGATCACATGGAGGGGGTTTGAGCCGCATGGATGCGCGCGCGATCATAGGAGTCATAAGGCGCGGACAAACGCCCTCGGCCGAGGAACTGGCATGGTTCGCCGAGGGGCTGGCCGATGGCCGGGTCAGCGATGCGCAGGCCGGGGCCTTTGCCATGGCGGTCTGCATGGGCAGCCTGGGCGAGGCCGGACGCACCGCGCTGACGCTGGCCATGCGCGACAGCGGCGACGTGCTGAGCTGGAATCTCGACGGGCCGGTGATCGACAAGCATTCGACCGGCGGTGTGGGCGATTGCGTGTCGTTGATCCTCGCCCCTGCGCTGGCCGAATGCGGGGCCTATGTGCCGATGATCTCGGGCCGTGGTCTCGGTCATACCGGCGGTACGCTGGACAAGCTGGAATCCATCCCGGGCGTCACCACGCAGGTCAGCGAGGAGCGGCTGCACGAGATCCTCCATCAGACAGGGGCGGCCATCGTCGGCGCCTCGGCCCGGATCGCGCCGGCGGACAAGCGGCTTTACGCGATCCGCGACGTGACCGCGACCGTGGACAGCCTCGACCTGATCACCGCCTCGATCCTGTCCAAGAAGCTGGCGGCAAGCCCCGATGCGCTGGTGCTGGATGTCAAGCTGGGCAGCGGTGCTTTCATGAAGACGTTGCATGACGCGCGTGAACTGGCGCAGGCACTGACACGTACCGCGAACGCGGCCGGTTGCCGGACCGCGGCGGTCATCACCGACATGAGCCAGCCGCTGGCGCCCAGCCTTGGCAACGCGCTGGAGGTGGCCGAGGTCATGCGTGTGCTGACCTTCGGGGCCGAGAACCGGCTGGCGCAGCTCACCGCGATGTTGGGCGGGGCATTGCTGAACACGGCGGGCTTGGCGAAATCGGCCGAAGCGGGAACCGAGCGTATCTGGGAAGTGATCCGTAGCGGCGGCGCGGCCGAGCGGTTTGGACGGATGATCGCCGCCGTGGGCGGTCCGGTGCATTTCGTGGACACCTGGGAGCGGTTCCTGCCCGAGGCCAACGTGATCCAGGAGGTCACAGCACGCGAGGAGGGATATGTCACCGCCATAGATGGCGAGGCGCTCGGGCTGGCCGTCGTTGCCCTGGGCGGAGGTCGCCAGATCGAAAGCGACGTGATCGACCCGGCGGTGGGTATCTCGAACATGGTGGCGCTTGGTGACAAGGTAGGCAAGGGCACGCCTTTGGCGCGCATCCACGCCTCGCGGGAGGACGCGGCGCGCAAGGCGGAGGCGACGCTGCGCAGGGCGGTCAAGATCGCGCCGCAACGGGTGACGCCGCCCAAGCTGGTTCATGAAAGGGTCGGGGGATGAGTCGCGCGTTTGTCGTGGTGATGGACTCGGTGGGGATAGGGGGGGCGCCGGATGCGGCCGTGTTCTTCAACGGCGATATCCCCGATACCGGCGCCAATACCGTCGCGCATATCGCGCAGGCCTGTTCCGAGGGGCGGGCTGAAATCGGTCGCAGCGGCCTGCTGCACTTGCCGAATCTCGACGCGCTGGGGCTGGGCGCGGCCCTGCGGCTGGCTTCTGGCGACGCGGCGCCCGGTCTTGATGCGATTACACCTTCGGGCCTCTGGGGCTGCGCTTGTGAAAGCTCGCGGGGCAAGGACACGCCGTCGGGCCATTGGGAACTGGCCGGGTTGCCCGTGCCGTGGGATTGGCATTACTTCCCCGATACCGACCCCGCTTTTCCGCCGGAGGTGACGGAAGCCGCGGCACAGGCTGCCGGGACCGAGGGTATCCTGGGCAACTGTCATGCTTCGGGTACCGAGATCCTTGTTCGGCTAGGGCCGGAGCATCTGCGGACGGGCTGGCCGATCTGCTATACCTCTGCCGACAGCGTGTTCCAGATCGCCGCCCATGAAGACGCGTTCGGCCTCGACCGGCTGCTGGACATGTGCAGGGCAATGGCGCCGATGCTGCACGCGATGAAGGTCGGCCGGGTGATCGCGCGTCCCTTTGTCGGGTCCGTGGCCGAAGGGTTCACCCGCACCGCGAACCGCCGCGACTTCGCCATCGCGCCGCCCGCGCCGGTGCTGACCAACTGGGCGCAGGATGAAGGGCGCGCGGTGCATGGCGTGGGCAAGATCGGCGACATCTTCTCGATGAGCGGCATCGACACGGTGGTGAAGGGCAGCGATGCCGAATTGATGGGCCATCTGGCACGGCTGGTGAAGACGGCGGAAGAGGGCAGCCTGACCTTTGCCAATTTCGTCGAGTTCGACAGCCTTTATGGCCACCGTCGCGATATCAGCGGATATGCCCGCGCGCTGGAATGGTTCGATCGCGAGATCGGTCATGTCCTGCAAGACCTGCGCGCGGGCGACATGCTGCTGCTCACAGCAGACCACGGCAACGATCCCAGCTGGACCGGCACGGATCACACCCGGGAACAGGTGCCGGTGCTGATCGCCGGGCTGGGCGCGGGCGAAATCGGGCAGGTGGCTTTTGCCGATGTCGCGGCAAGCGTTGCCGATCATCTTGGCATCCCTGCCCAGGGGCCCGGGCGCAGCTTTCTCTGACCGGCTTGCCAGCCGCCCCGCGCTGCCCTTAGAAGGGCGCGAACAGCCAAACCGGAGAAGCCCCCCCATGTCCGAGCATCTGACCATCGTCGAACACCCGCTTGTGCAGCACAAGCTGACCCTGATGCGGGACAAGGGCGCCTCCACCGCCTCCTTCCGGCGGTTGCTGCACGAGATCACCCTGCTGTTGGCCTACGAGATCACGCGCGAAATGCCTCTGACCACGCGCGGGATCGAAACGCCCATGGAAGAGATGGACGCGCCCATTCTGGCGGGCAAGAAGCTGGCCGTGATCTCTATCCTGCGGGCTGGCAACGGGATGCTCGACGGGGTGCTGGAACTTGTTCCGTCGGCGCGTGTCGGCTTCGTCGGTCTCTATCGAGACGAGAAGACCCTCCAGCCGGTGCAATACTATTTCAAGGTTCCCGAGGGTCTCAAGGACCGGCTGGTCATCGCGGTCGACCCGATGCTGGCCACCGGCAACAGCTCGGCCGCCGCGATCGACCTTCTCAAGGAGCAGGGCGCGACGGATATCCGCTTCCTGTGCCTGCTGGCCGCGCCCGAAGGGGTCGCCCGCATGAAAGTGGCGCATCCGGACGTTCCCATCGTCACGGCCTCTCTTGATCGCGAGCTGAATTCCAAGGGGTACATCATGCCTGGGCTCGGTGACGCGGGCGACCGGATGTTCGGCACGAAATAGGACGAAATCAAGTCAACTCAATCCTTTACTCGACCGGGGGTTCCGTGTCATCCTGAAGTCCACATCTTGTGGGGGATGTCATGCGATTTACCAGAGTTATTGCCGCCATCGTGATCGGCGCATCTGCAAGCCTCAGCCAGCTGGACGCCCAGACGCTGAGGAATGCCGCGCCTCCGGCCGAATTTCCGCCCGCCTCCTTCAAGGGCAAGCAATACGTGGACAGCCGAGGCTGCATCTACATCCGCGCAGGCATCGACGGGAATACGACCTGGGTGCCGCGCGTGACCCGTGACCGCAAGCAGGTCTGCGGATACAAGCCCACCGCCGTGGCAGGCGCGACGACCACGGCGCCCGCGACACCCGCGCCGCGCGAAATCACGCTCGACACGCCGCCGGCACAGGCTCCCGCCCCGCGTCAGGCGGCGCCGGCCGCCAACACGACGCCCCGGACGGCAGCGGCCCCAGTCGCCACACCCGCGCCGCAGCGCGCTGCGGCACCCGTTCGTAGCACGCCGGTCAGGACCGTGCCCGCACCCACGGTGCGGACCGTGCGCAAGGTTCCGGCCACCAGTGTGACGCCGCGGACCACCGTGGCGAAGCGCGTGCCCTCGGGAACAGTCGCGGCCCCGCGCAAAACCCCGGTGGCAACGCCGACTGCCTCGCCCACGGCCACCGGCGGCTGCCCGAATGCCTCGGCTTTCAGCCAGCGTTACATCAACCAGACCGGCGTGCGTTGCGGGCCTCAGGCCGAACCTCCCATCACATACGGGCGCGGCTGGGACAGGAGTTCGGCGCTCACGCCCCGTGCCACAGCGCCCGCTGTCGTTGCGGCCGGAACACGCCGGGCCGCGAGCGATGGCGTACCCATGTCGCTCGAAACGCGGATCGTGGCCAAGCACATCTATGACGACCGCCAGAACACCACCAACGTGACGGTGCCCGAGGGGTATCGACCCGTCTGGACCGATGACCGCCTCAACCCGCATCGGGCCGAACATACGCTGCGCCCGCCCGTCGCGCTGAGCAACTTCAAGCCGCCGCAAGGGTATCGCGCCGTGGATCGCGAGGATGGGCGCCTGAACCCCAATCGCGGCATACGGACGGCGCAGGGCGACGCAGCGACCAGCCGGATCTGGACCGACACTCTCCCGCGCGAATTGCGCCCAGTCGAGACGAATCCGCGTACCATCACGGTCATCCACCCCGAGCGGACCTACAAGAACAGCGCGCCCGCGCCGCAGTTGATCCGCTTGTCCTCGCGCAATGCTCCCGATTCAAGCGCACCGCAGGCGGAAAGCCGCAGCAAGCCGTCCTATGTCCGCGTTGCAACCTATGGCAGCGACGCCGACGCGCGGCGTGTCGCCCAGGCGCTGGCCGGGCAGGGGCTGCCGGTGCGGCTGGGCACGATCAAGCGACGCTCGGGCGATGTCCGCGTGGTGCTGGCCGGACCCTATGCGGATCGTGACCGCGCGGCCCGGACGCTGAACCAACTGCGCGCCGCGGGTTACGGCGGGGCCACGTTGACGCGCTAGGCGCCGCTCAATTGCCGCAAATCGCCTGTAATAGCACCCAGTCGCGATCGGGCAGGACCGGTTCCAGTTTGCGGCCGGCCATCGGGTCGGCCTCGATCAGCGGCAGAACCGTCTCGCCCGTGATGTCGCGCGCATAGGCATAGGGCGAAGAGGGGATGGCCGCCTGGCCGAATACGGCCAGCAGAGCGTCGTCCGGCAGTTCGGAGCGCGGCTGCGCCAGAACCCGCTCGGCATAGCGGTCGACGATTTCGGGCGTCAGGCTGCCGGTCGTCAGCAGACGGAACGAGGCGCCGGTTCCCGCGTGGGTCAGCAATTCGGCCAGGGGGTCGAGCGTCTCGGCCCGGGCGCGTTCCGCCAGCACATGTCCTGCGGCGACGGCGGGGTCTTCGTGATCCTCGATCAATGCGCGGTTCAGCAGCACAATTCCTCCGGGTAACAGCAGGCTTTCGGGAATTCCGCCCGGCAGGATGGCAATCCGCCGCACGCCGGTACGCTGGGCAAGCCGCGCAAGAACGGGTGCAGTCTCTTCGCTGGTGCACGCTTTCCCCGACACGCGCTCGATCCGCGTCAGAACGGTCTCCCCGATTTCCTGCCGCTTGATGTCCGGCACGACCGAAACGGCATGGCGCCGCAGCGCACCCGGCATCCAGAGCGTGAGAAGCGCAAGCACCAGCGCGGCGGTGGCGCCGACCGAGATCCAGCGCAGCCGGCCGGGATGCGGCCGCGCGCGCCGGATGGCCTCCTGCAACCGGTCGATGGCTTCGATCATCGTGGTTTCGCTCTCGGCGAGTTCCAGTGTCTCGCCGGCATCGCCATCGGGATTGTAGAGCGCCGGATATTCGCCGGCATTCTGTCGCTCCACGGCCGCGAGCGACCAATGGGTAAGGGCGCGATCGTTGAAGTCCGATATCGTCAGTGTCGCCTCGCCGATCGAGACGACGACCTCGCGCCGCTGCTCGTCCGGGGCGGGCCGCCACAGCCCGGTCGCTTCGATCCTCTGGTATTGCTTGAGCGCAGTCATGCGTCGGGGATGCTCGATTTCTTGTTTTACCACTCAGGATAGCACGCAGCCCGCGACAGGAGCAAACCGGTAGACCCGCGCCCCTTCGGGTGCCGGAAACGGCATTGCGAGTCGCGGATGGGGAAGATCGGTCGTTGGCGCCCCCCTAGACCGTCAGTCATGCAGATCGCAGACGCCCAGACACCGATGCGTGCCAGCTTGTTCATGGTGGCCGCCATGGCCATCATCGGCGTGATCGACAATTATGTCATCCGGCTGGCCGAGACAATCGGGCTGTGGCAGTTCCACCTGACCCGCGCCGCGATGATGTTTCCGCTCGTCATGCTCATGGCGGCGTTGGGACTGGGTGGATTGCGCCCCCGCAGACTCTGGGCCGTCGCGCTGCGCAGCCTGTTGCTTGCCACCGCGATGCTGTTCTACTTCAGCGCGCTCGCGCTGATGCCCATCGCGCAGGCTTTGGCGGGGCTCTTCACTTCGCCGATATTCGTGCTGATCCTGACGGCCCTGGGCCTGCGCCAGAAAGTCGGGCCCGGGCGCGTAGTGGCGGTGGCACTGGGCTTCACCGGTATCCTTTGCGTGCTGCAGCCCGATCCGTCCAATTTCGACCTCCTGACGCTCGTGCCCATGGCAGGGGGATTTTTCTACGCCCTGGCCGCGATCTGTACCCGCAGCCTCTGCGCCCAGGAAAGCACGGTGTCGTTGTTGGGCGGCATGGTGCTGACATTGGGGGCGATGGGCGCTCTGGGCCTGGCCGCGATGGCGCTCTGGCCGATGGAGGCTTTGCCGGGTGCGGGCGGTTTCGTGACCCGCGGCTGGATCTGGCCGATGGACCGTGCGCTTCCCTATGTGATCCTGCAGGCGGTAGGCTCGGTCACGGCGGTCTTCATGCTGATCAAGGCCTACCAGTTGGGCGAGCCCTCGCATGTGGCTGTGTTCGAGTACACGGTGATGATCTTTGGTCCGTTCTATGCCTGGTACGCCTTCGGACAGCCGGTCGGGCCGTGGCAACTGGCGGGGATCGGTCTGATCGTGTTGGCTGGCAGCATCATCGCGTTGCGCACGCGCTAGGCTTTTCAAGCTGCAAGGCCCGGTCTAGCCTGCGCTCCATGATCATCTCGCCCGGTCGCGGTTACGTCTTTGTCCACATCCCCAAGACGGGCGGCACATCGCTCGCGCTCGCGTTGGAGGCGCGCGCGATGAAGGACGATATCCTGCTGGGGGACACGCCCAAGGCCAAGCGGCGGCGCCACCGTGTCAAGGGGGTTCAGAGCCGGGGACGCCTTTGGAAACACGCTACCTTGGCCGATATCGACGGGCTGTTGACGACGCAGGAGCTGTCGCGCCTCTTCGCCTTCACTCTGGTGCGCAATCCTTGGGATCGTGCGGTCAGCTATTACCACTGGCTTCGCAAGCAACGTTTCGACCACCCCGCCGTAGCACTGGCCCGGCAGGTGGAGTTCGAGCGCTTCGTGACTCATCCCGAAACGCTGGCTGCCTTTGCAGCAACGCCTGCACGCCATTACATGACACGGTCCGACGGCGTGGAGCAGTGCACGGCCTATATCCGCATCGAACGGTTTGACGAGGATGCCGCACCGCTGGTTGCGCATCTGGGCTTTACCCTCGAGATGCCGCATCTCAACCGGTCCGAGCGTGGGCGGGACCATCGCCCGTATTACTCGGCGCATAGCGCGCGGATACTGGCCGAAGCCTGTGCCGAGGATATTGCGCGGTTCGGGTATTCTTTTGAATGAGGTGCTTTCGTTTCCGTTGACCGTCCAATCCCGTGTCGCCCCTCAGATTGTCCTCAATTGCCGAAACATTGCCACAATCATGCCCCGGTCCCGGCACAGTGAGGGCATCCGAATCGGGCTTGCTCACTCCCACAGGTTGAACACGGCGAGACACCACTTGCTGCTGCCACAGGAAAGGACAAGGCGTGTTCGGATGGTTGGAGAACCGGGCGGTGAAAACCCGGTGTGACATGGTGCCAGACATGGCAACCGAAGGGCTGCTTATCACGGGCCAGACCGGCCTGTTGGCCGGAACGCAGGTGGCGTCGAACCTGGGCTGGCGCGCGGTCGAGGATCTGCGGGTCGGGGAAAAGGTTCTGACCTTCGATCACGCGATGCAGACCGTGACCGACATCCAGCGCGAACGACTCGTCTTTCCCAGTCATGCGCTGCCTGACGACAGACTTCCGGTCCATGTGCCCCAGGGGGCGCTGTTCAACCGCCGTGACCTGTGGCTCATGCCGGAGCAGGGAATGCTGATCGAATGCGAGGCCGTGAATGACGCGGTGGGCGATCCCTATGCCGTGGTTCCCGCAAGGCTTCTGCGTGGTCTGCGCGGCATCCAGACCGGCCGTCCCGCGGAGACGGTCGAGGTCGTGACCCTTGCCTTTGCCCAGGACGAGGTCGTCTATGTCGAAGGCGGAATGCTGGCCTATTGCCCGCATCCGGTTCAACTCTTCACGGACGAGGGACATCCTCAGTCCCCGCTTTACGACAGGGTCGATGGCCGGGCGGCCCGCTTCCTGATGAAATGCCTCCGGGAGGATGATGACATCCGCGCGGTGGCCTCGCCGCCCGAATGCCTGCCCCCCGGTATTCCCGACGGACCGGTCCGGCCAACCCGCCCTGCCATGGCCTGAGTTTTGGATTTACGGAGAGACTACCCCCCTCGGTCTCCCCTTCGGCCGGCGCTCCGTTTCTGGGCGTCGGCCTCTTTTTGGCCTCACCTAGTCCGAAGTGGCGTCGGCATTCTCAAGCAGGATTTCCTGCCGTAGCCGCCCGGTCGTCTTGTCGAAGATCAGGATTCGGGCATCATCCGTCACCACCGCGTACCAGTTCGGCCCAATGGTCAGCGCCTGCGCCCGCGCTCCGTCCGGCAGATCGATCTCTTCGGGCAAGGTCGGTGTCCGGTCCGACAGACGGATGACAATCAGTGCGAAGGTCAGTATGACCCCTCCGATCATCACTGCCGTGAGGAGCATCACCATTCGCCGCAACAGGCGGATCTGGGGCGTCTCGACCGGCTCGGGCAAATCGGAATTTTCGGACATGGGCACCCGCAGGATAGAGTTCACGATCGCGGCCGCACCGCCGCCCCGTCTTGATAAGGCGCTTTCCCGCGATGTGCCAGAAGAGGAGGCGCTGTCGCGGACACGGTTGGCGCGGCTGATCGCCGAGGGGGCCGTCCGGGTCAACGGCGCGATCCTCTGCGACCCCAAGGCGAGGGTCGAGGAAGGTGCGCAGGTGAGCATCGAACTGGCCGAGGCACAGGACAGCCACATCGGCCCTGAGGCGATTGCCCTGACCATTCTCTACGAGGATGACGACCTGATCGTCGTGGACAAGCCTGCGGGCATGGTCGTGCACCCGGCGCCGGGCACGCCCTCGGGCACTCTGGTCAACGCATTGTTGCATCATTGCGGCGACGATCTGTCCGGCGTCGGCGGTGTGAAGCGTCCCGGAATCGTCCACCGGATCGACAAGGAAACCAGCGGCCTTCTGGTCGTGGCCAAGAGCGACGCGGCCCATCACGGACTGGCCGACCAATTCGCCGCCCACAGTGTCGAGCGGCACTACCGCGCGTTCTGCTATGGCGTCCCCGACGCGGGCGATCCCCGCCTGCGCGGCGTGCGCGGCGCAAGCTTCGAGCCCGGTAACGTACTGCGCTTGACCACTCAGATCGCACGCCATCGTACCGATCGCCAGAAACAGGCGGTGACGTTCCACGGCGGCAAACACGCGGTCACCCGCGCCAAGGTGTTGGAGCAATTCGGATCGCCCCCGGTCGTGGCCCTGCTCGATTGCTGGCTGGAAACCGGACGGACGCACCAGATCCGGGTTCACATGGCTCATGCCGGCCATGCGCTGATCGGCGATCCGGTCTATGGCGGAAAGCGGCGTCTGCCGGCCCGCGCCTTGCTCGCGGCCGGCCTTCAGGCAGCCGAGACGTTCCCCAGGCAGGCCCTGCATGCGGCGGTTCTGGGCTTCGATCATCCGGTGACCGGCGAAAACCTGCGCTTCGAGAGCCCGCTCCCACGCGACATGGAGTTGCTCCTGCACGCGCTTCGGGGCGAAAATCAGCCGAAAGACTCGGGCTAGCGACGGAAGGCGGCAACGGATTCGTTCAATAAACGTTGATCATCATATGGCGGCTGACGCTCTTGAAAGCGGATGATAGCGGTCACATATGGCATGTTAAAGCCTTATACATTTAAGGAGGGACAAGGGACGATGGCAAATTATGGAAATCTTCCGGCGCCGACGCCCGAAGGCGGGCTGAATCGCTACATGCAGGAAATCCGCAAGTTTCCCCTTCTGGAACCGGAAGAGGAATACATGCTGGCCAAACGCTGGGTAGAGGCCGAGGACACCGAGGCCGCGCACAAGCTGGTCACGAGCCACCTGCGGCTGGCCGCCAAGATCGCCATGGGCTACCGCGGGTATGGACTGCCCCAGGCCGAGGTGATCTCGGAGGCGAATGTCGGCCTGATGCAGGCGGTCAAACGCTTCGATCCCGAAAAGGGATTCCGCCTGGCGACCTATGCGATGTGGTGGATCCGGGCGTCGATCCAAGAATATATCCTGCGGTCGTGGAGCCTTGTGAAGCTGGGCACGACTTCGGCGCAGAAGAAGCTTTTCTTCAACCTGCGCAAGGCCAAGGCGCGGATCGGCGCGCTTGAGGAGGGCGACCTGCGCCCGGAAAACGTCAAGCAGATCGCCACGGATCTGGGCGTGACCGAGGAAGAGGTCATCAGCATGAACCGGCGGATGTCGGGCGGCGATGCCTCGCTCAACGCCACGGTCGGCTCCGAGGGCGAAGGTTCGATGCAGTGGCAGGACTGGCTGGAGGACGAAGAGGCCAACCAGGCCGAGGATTACGAGGCGCGCGACGAGCTTGAGGCGCGCCGCGAATTGCTGGCCGCCGCGCTTGACGTGCTCAACGACCGCGAAAAGGACATCCTCACCCAGCGGCGGTTGATGGACCAGCCGGTGACGCTCGAGGATCTGAGCGGCCAGTACAATGTCAGCCGCGAACGGATTCGCCAGATCGAGGTTCGTGCCTTCGAGAAGCTGCAGAAACGGATGCGCGAGCTTGCGCGCGAAAAGGGCATGCTCAGCGCGGTCTGATCCGCCTTAAGCTGTGCACGGCACAAGCCCGGTCGGTTCACCGGCCGGGCTTTTGTGTCTGGCGTCTGATGCCGCGTCGAGGCACTCTCGGCGCATGGACGATATCCGTGAAAACGAGATCCGCATCCGCGTGCCGCCCTGTGCGAATGCTTCGCTGACTTTCATCGGCAAGATTCTCACGCCTTGGCCGGATCGCGACAGCTGTCCCCGCCAGGGGCGGTTGGACGGACCTGAATGTCGGCTCGTGCTTGCTCCCGAGTGGCAGCCCGCCCTGGCGGGGTTGGAGGCCTATGAGAAGATCGACGTGCTCTACTGGCTCGACCGCAGTCGCCGGGATCTTGTCACGCAGAGTCCCAAAAGCGACGGCACGACGACCGGGACCTTTGCCTTGCGATCGCCCGTGCGCCCGAACCCGATCGGGTTGTCCAAGGTGCGGCTTGTGCGGATCGAGGACGGGGAGGTGATCGTGCGCGGGCTCGACTGTATCGACGGTACCCCGCTTCTGGACATCAAGCCGGATCGCTGCGCGTTTACCCCTGCTGCGCCGCCGAAACCCGGCGGGCGGCCGGAGGACTAGGCGCTTTCGAGCGCCTCCACGATCGGGGAGAAGTCATCGGCCTTGAGGCTGGCGCCGCCCACCAGTGCGCCGTCCACATCCGGCACGGCAAAGATCTCGGCAGCGTTGGAGGCCTTGACGGATCCGCCGTAGAGCAGCCGGACCGAACGCCCCACGCCCGTGCCGAAACGCCGTTCCAGACGGGTCCGGATGAACCCGTGAACCTCACCTATCTCATTGGTATCAGGGACTTTTCCGGTTCCGATGGCCCAGATCGGCTCATAGGCGATCACCAGCTGCTCGCCAGTGACAAGATCGGGGATCGAGCCCGAAAGCTGCCCCGCGATGATGTCGAGCGTGTTCGCCGCCTCGCGTTCCGACAGGCTTTCGCCGACGCAGATGATGGTGACAAGCCCGGCTTGCAGGGCGGCGCGGGCCTTGATGCGCACGGTCTCGTTGGTTTCGCCATGATCGGCGCGGCGTTCGGAATGGCCCAGGATGACGGCGGTTGCCCCAGCATCGCGCAGCATCTCGGCGCTGATGTCACCGGTATGGGCGCCTGTCGTTTCAGCGTGGCAATCCTGGCCACCGATGGCGATGGGGGTGTCGCGCAGGATGCGGGCGGCGCGGTCGATGAGCGTGGCGGGCGGGCAGACGAGGATATCGACCGAGGGGTCGGGATGCGCCTTTGCCAGCGCTTCCAGTTGGGCCAGCGCGGGGCCGGTTCCGTTCATCTTCCAGTTGCCGGCCGCCAGTTTCCGCCGCATGAGTTTCGCTCCCTATCCCTTTGATCTTGCAATAGCATCCGGGGCAGGGCGCGGCAATCGCAAGATCCTCAGCCGTTCTGACCCAGGGATTCGTCGAACTTGATCGACTCGCCGCAACCGCAGGCTTCGGTGACGTTGGGATTGTTGAACCTGAAACCCGACTCGAGCAGCGAGACCTCGTAATCGATCTCGGTCCCGAAGAGGAACATCTGTGCCATGGGCGCGATCATCACGCGGGCGCCGTCCTGCTCGACCACTTCATCATGGGGATCGGCGGTATCGACATACTCCATCGTGTATTCCATGCCTGCGCAGCCGCCTTTCTTGACGCCGATGCGCAGCCCCGCATGGCCGCCCTTTTCCATCAGCTTGGCGATCTGGCCCGCGGCCTTGGGCGTCATCGTCACGGCTTGCTTGCCGGGTATGCCGAACATCGGTTTCTCCATCCTCGCGCGTTACACCCAATCTAGGCGGGCGCGGTCCGTGGCTCAAGGGTCGTTGGCTGAGGTCCAGTCAACGCATTGATTTCAATTGTGTTTTCGGCCTCACATGAAGCCGAGTTCAAGCCGCGCCTCGTCGGACATCATTTCCATTCCCCAGGGCGGCTCCCAGGTCAGTTCCACGTCGACCTGCTTGACGCCGGCGATGGGCTCCACCGCGTCGGCGACCCAGCCGGGCATGTCGCCGGCCACCGGACAGCCCGGCGCGGTCAGCGTCATGACGACCTTCACTTCGTTTTCCTGAGTTATATCAATCGTATAGATTAGGCCAAGCTCGTAGATGTTGACCGGGATCTCGGGGTCGTAGACCGTGCGGCATGCCTCCACGACCTGTTCGTAGAGGGGATGATCCACGGTGGAGGGTGCGATCAGGGGCGCACCTTCGAGAGGTTCGGTCGCTTGCGTCATGGGGTCCTCGGTCTCCTGTATCCGAGTGATTATATAGGGTTTGAGGCATGGATCGTCCAGTGCGCGCAGACGCGAGTTTTGACCGTTTTGTACATTGCCCCAAGGGGCGATTGACCGTCTTGTACAATTTTTTCAGCCGTCGGGAAGGTCGCGTGTCGGCCCCGGAGGCAGCACCGGGCGACCCGTCTCCTCCTCGATCCTGGCAGCCTCGGCCAGCAGCCCCTCGCGGGCCAGGCATTCCAGCTTCCAGAAGGTCGATTGATCCGTTGTCGGCAACTCGAACCGGATCGTCTTGCCGAAGACATCCTGCGACAGGACCCGGGTCGCGGTGCGTTCGGGGGTGAGGGTGCCGTCGTCGATCTCGCGCACCACGCGGTCGAAGGCATCTCGCATCGCCGCGACATCGGCGGATTGCGCGAAGGTCAGTTCGATGCTGCGGATCATGTGGTCGTCGCTGGCCGAGATGTTCTCGAACTTGTCGGTGACGAAATCGGCGACGGGAACGATGTAGCGCGTGCCGGTCCAGACGAGGAGCTGGACATAGGTGAAGTGAATCCGCTCGACGGTGCAGAAATCACCCTCGTAGATGATGAGATCGCCGATCCGGGCGGAGCGGTTGAGCGCGATCTGCACGGCGGCGAGGATGTTGCCCAGCACCTCGCGCGCGGCGAAGCCCAGCACGATGGTGATCGCGCCCGCGCCGGCCAGCAGCGTGTAGCCCAGCGAGTTGAAGACCTCGATGGAGGAGAGCAGCGTGCCCGCGCCCACCAGCACGGCCAGCAGGATCACGAACTTGCGGAAGCCCGACAGCAGGGTGGCGAGGCTGCGGTAATGGGCGTTGTCGGGATCCGCCAGTTCCTTGGGACTGTTGAGCGAGACGCGGTCGAAGATTTCGTCGGCCACCAGCACGGCGGCAAGGGCCACGGCGGTGACGTAGAGCAGCAGGACGAGCGGGCCGATCACCAGGCTGATGGCGCCGGTGACGACCAGGAGCCGGTTGGTGGTGAAGCCGAGGATGGTGGCCACCACGATGATGCTGGCGGGCCAGCGAAAGGCACGCACGATGGATTGCACCAGCCGGCGGTTGCTGACGCGGCCCAGCCGCGACACGATGCGATAGGCGAGCCAGCCCGCCAGCACCGAGACCACGCCGATCACCGGCAGCATCAGCCATTCCCAGATATACATGTCGAAGGGGCCGTTCTTGCGCGCCCAGTCCGGCATGGCGCGTTCCAGCTTGGTCGGCTGGAAGCGGTCGTAAAGTTCGGGAATGTCGCGCACGCTTTGCCGGGCGATGATCCAGACCGGTTCGCCGTTTTCGGGTTTTACCCGGTTGAGGCGCAGCGGCACGGGGCGGTCGCCCAGTTCCAGCAGGCTGATCAGGATGGAGCGGCGCGCGCGGCCTGTCCCGGGTTCCTTCTCGGCGCCGGAGATCCAGCCGTCGGGCCGGTCGGTCAGGTCGTTCCAGGGGATGATCACCTCGCGCTCGATCACCACGCCGAGTTTGCGGGCGAGATCGGGTCCCCGGCTGCGCTGTTCCTGCGGAGACAGGCCCGAAAGGTCGAGCATATGCGCGGCCCCGTCCCAGTTTTCGGCACCGAGGAGGCCCAGCAGCGTCTCGACGGCGGCGCGGGGGCTGTCGCGGTTGATGTCGGGGGCGGGGCCGAGGCCGGGATTGAGGCGGTCGATCTCGAACCAGTTCTGCGGACTGTCCTGCGCCGGGGCGGGAAAGGGCAGGGCAAGACACAGGAGAAGGGCAAGGGACAGGAACAGCGATGCGAGACGAGACATGAGCGCGGTGAAGACCCCCGGACGGTTCCTGAATGCGGGGAGAACGCGCAACGGCGCGAAAGGTTCAGCGCGGCGCCTTGGGGTCAGTCGTTGATGTCGTCGTCGAAATGGGTGACCTGGCCCTTGGGCAGCGAAAAGAGCTTGCGCATCACCAGCCAGGCGGCCAGCGAGAGGATGGCGAAGATCAGCAGCAGGAGCGGCAGCGACAGGCCGAGCCCGGTATTGAGCAGCAGGATCCCCACCGCCAGCGCGCCGAGCGCGAAGCCCAGAAAGATGTAGCCGGGGGCGAAGATTTCGAGGATGGCAAGCACCAGCGCGCCCGCCACCCAGACCCACCAGGTCGACCAGAGCGCATCGGTCATGAGGAGCCGCCCTTGCGGAAGAGCTTGAAGGCATCGCCGAAGGCTTCGAGCGCCTGGGCGGGCACCAGGATGGTCTGGTTGCCCGCGCCGTCGCCCAACGCGTTGAGCGCCTCGACCTGTTTCAGGGCGACTTGGTATTGCGCCGCCTCGATCCCGTGTTCGCGCAGCGCCTTGGCGACGACGGCGGTGGCATAGGCCTCGGCCTCGGCTCCGATCCGGCGGGCCTTGGCAAGCTGTTCGGCGGCGTAGAGCTCGGCATCGGCGTTGAGTTCGACCGCACGCTTGGCGCCCTCGGCCCGGGTCACCTGCGCACGGCGTTCGCGTTCGGCGTTGAGCTGCTGGAGCATCGCGTCGCGAGTGGCCTGGTCGAGATTGACGTCCAGGATCTCGGCCCGCGTGACCTCGATCCCCCAGTTGTCGACGGCGTCCTCGACCGAGGCCTTTATCGTCGCGATCAGCTCGGACCGGTTCGATTGCACTTCGTCGAGATCCATGCGCCCGATCTCGGCCCGGACGATGCCGGCCACGGTGGTGGCGATGGCGCCATCCACGTCGCGGATGCGGTAGACGGTCTTTTCGGGGTTGAGGATGCGGTAGAAGACCGAGGTCTCGACCTCGACCAGCACGTTGTCGCGGGTGATCGCGTCCTGGCTGGCGGTGGGCAGCTGGCGTTCGAGGATCGAGATCCTGTGCGCCACGGTATCGAGGAAGGGGATGATGAAGTTGATGCCGGGACCGAGCACCGAGTGCAGCCGGCCGAAGCGTTCGATCACGTATTTCTCGGATTGCGGAACGATCTTGATCCCCTTGACCACGACGACGATCAGGAAGATCGCGCCGAGAAGGAACAGGATGTTCTGCGATATCAGACCGATGATCTGGTCCTCGTCCATGGCCCGTCTCCCGTTTGATGCAGCCCGTGACATATCAGTGGCCCGTGCGTCCCGGCTTGGCAAGGCCGCGATGTGCGGGGCGGTTTGCACAGGCGCGGGCGCGGGCGTATGGAGGGCGCGCATGTATGGAACACGGGTGATGGCATGGCGGAGCGTTTGGGGTTCGAATTGAAGGCCACGGATGGCAGGGCGCGCACGGGGGTGATCCGGACCCCGCGCGGCGCGGTGCGCACGCCGGCCTTCATGCCGGTGGGCACGGCGGCGACGGTGAAGGCGATGATGCCGGAGTCGGTGCGCGCGACCGGGGCCGACATCCTGCTGGGCAATACCTATCACCTGATGCTGCGCCCCGGCGCGGAACGCATGGCGCGGCTGGGTGGGCTGCACCGCTTCATGAACTGGGAGCGGCCGATCCTGACGGATTCGGGCGGGTTCCAGGTGATGAGCCTTGCGGGGCTGAGGAAGCTCACCGAGAAGGGGGTGACCTTCAAGAGCCATATCGACGGGTCGCGCCACGAGTTGACGCCGGAGCGGTCGATGGAGATCCAGCGGCTCTTGGGCTCGGACATCGTGATGTGTTTCGACGAATGCCCGGCACTGCCGGCCGATCGCGACCGGATCGCTGAGTCGATGCGCCTGTCGATGCGCTGGGCGGCGCGGTCGCGCGAGGCGTTCGGCGACCGGCCAGGGCACGCGCTGTTCGGGATCATGCAGGGCGGGCTGGAGCGCGATCTGCGCGAGGAGAGCGCCCGGGCGCTGAAGGAGATCGGGTTCGACGGCTACGCGGTGGGCGGGCTTGCGGTGGGCGAAGGGCAGGAGGCGATGTTCTCCTGTCTCGACTATGCGCCGGAATTTCTGCCGCGCGACAAGCCGCGCTACCTGATGGGCGTGGGCAAGCCCGACGACATCGTGGGGGCGGTCAAGCGCGGCATCGACATGATGGATTGCGTGCTGCCCTCGCGCTCGGGTCGGACGGGGCAGGCCTTTACCCGGCGCGGGGTGGTCAACATCAAGAACGCGCGCCACCAGGACGACCCGCGCCCGCTGGACGCCGAGTGCGGCTGCCCGGCTTGCACGGGCTATTCGCGGGCATACCTGCATCACGTCTTTCGCGCGGGTGAGATGATCTCGGGGATGCTGCTGACCTGGCACAACCTGCATTACTTCCAGGAAATCATGGCCGGGATGCGCGCGGCGATCGCGGCGGGAGATTTCGCGGAGTGGGAAGCGCAATTCCACGCGCAAAGGGCTGAAGGCGATATTCCGCCAGAATGAAATTATCGGGCCAAGTCAGCGCTCTATTCGATAATACACGCTAAAGGAGATAAAAGTCAGGAACACATCCGCTCACGCCCTGTTGACCTCCCGATGGCCCAACGGCCGAAACAATCTACGGGAGATACACATGAATTCGAGAGCAGTACTTTTCCTGAGCGCGGCCTCGGTTGCACTGAGCGTTGGAATGGCCCAGGCGCAGTCGAACTCGCAGAATGATGACGCGGAACTGAAGCCGCAGAGCGGCGAGGCGATGCAGAACGACGCGTCGCGGATGCAGATGACCGACGACGATGCCGATACCGCGACCTTGCAGACCCAGAGCGGCCAGGTGATGGTCGAGCAGGGCGAGCCCAAGGTCACGGTGACCATCGACGACCCCGATGTGGACGTCGAGCAGCAGCGTCCCGAGGTGGACGTGGAGCAACCCCAGCCCGAGATCACGGTGCAGGTTCCCAAGCCCGACGTGCGCGTGCAGCAGCAGGCGCCGATCGTGACGGTCGAGCAGGCACAGCCCGAGGTGACGGTACGCATCCCCGAGCCGGTGATCCGCATCCGCGTGCCGCGTCCGAATGTCGACGTGGACCAGGCGAACCCGAATGTGGATGTGCAGTCGCCGCAACCGGTGGTGCGCTTCATCCGTCCCGAACCCAAGATCACCATCGAGGAATCGGAACCCAATATCGTCGTGGATAGCGGCGAGGGCGGCGATGCGGCCGGTGTCCAGGTGACCGAGGCAGCCGAGCCCCAGGTCAATGTCGATCAGGCCGAACCGCAGGTGAATGTCGAGCAGGCCGGCGAGGCCGATGTCGAGGTCACCCAGGCCGATCCGAAGGTGCGCATCGAAGGCGTCGAAGGCGCCGACGTGAACATCCAGCAGGCAAAAGCCCGCATCGAGATGGTCGATTACGACACCGACGAGCAGGGCAACCTGGTCAGCGACGAAGACCGTCAGGCCTATGCCGAGACGATGGAAGAGAACCCGTTCCGCGACGTGACCGTGCGTGACATGATCGGCATGAACGTGATGGGCGAGAACCGCGAGGACGTGGGCGAGATCGACGATGTCGGCGTGCGCGGCGAGACGGTCGTGGCCATCGTGGGCGTCGGCGGTTTCCTGGGCATGGGCGAGCACAGCGTCGCCATCCCCGTCGACCAGCTGGCTCTGGTGAATGGCCAGATCATCCTGCCGATGGGCGTCGAAGAGGTCGAGGAAATGCCGGAATACGAAACGGCCGAATTCGAAGCCGGCCAGCGTGATGCAGTCATTGGCGATTACGTTCGTTTCGACGGATAACAGGTAATTCCTGACCAATACTCAACCGAAGGCGGTGTAGTGCCGCCTTCGGTCTTTTTTTGCCTGCTCGTCGCGGGGCAGGACGGGACGGCGCTCCCGCGCGTGGCGCGGATCGCCCTGCCCGCCCTCCCGTCAGGGGGGCTCTACCATGCGTGAGAACGGGGTTGCCCGTGCCGGGAAACTCCATAGCTTCCCCGCAAAGGCGGCGCGCCGCGCCGCAGCGAATCCCCGAAGGAGACTGCGTATGACCGAGACATTGTTCACCCCCTTCACCGCAGGTGCGATCGAGATGGCCAACCGGGTGGTGATGGCGCCCCTGACGCGCAACCGGGCCGATGACGACACCGGCGAGGTGGGCGAGCTGCATGTGGACTATTACCGCCAGCGGGCGGGGGCGGGGCTGATCGTCAGCGAGGCCACGCAGATCAGCCCGCAGGGCAAGGGTTACATCGCGACGCCGGGGATCCATTCGGACGGCCAGGTCGCGGCCTGGCGCAGGGTGACCGATGCGGTCCACGCGGCGGGCGGCAGGATCGTCGTGCAGCTTTGGCATGTGGGACGGATCTCGCACGTCGATCTGCAGCCGGGCGGAGCGGCGCCGGTGTCCAGCTCGGCCAGGCCCGCGGGGGTGAAGACCTTTACGCGGGAGGGATTCGTGGAGACCTCGGCCCCGCGCGCGCTGGAGCAGGGCGATATCGCGGGGATCGTGGCCGATTACGCCCATGCGGCGGCCTGCGCGAAGAAGGCCGGTTTCGACGGGGTCGAGATCCACGCCGCCAATGGCTACCTGATCGAGCAGTTTCTGAAGGATGGCTGCAACGACCGCGGCGACGCCTATGGCGGCAGCGCGGAGAACCGGGCGCGGTTCCTGTACGAGGTGGTGGAGGCGGTGCTGTCGGTCTGGGAGCCCGGCCGCGTGGGCATCCGCCTGTCGCCCTTCTCGCCCGCCAACGGGATTTCCGAGAGCGACCCCATGGCGCTTTACGTGCCGGTGATCGAGCGGCTCAACGGCCATGGACTGTCCTACCTGCACATGGTGGAGGGGGCCACGGGCGGCGAGCGCTATGGCGAGTACGACGCACTGCGCGCGTTGTGGCATGGGCCCTACATGGGCAATAACGGCTATGACCGGGCGCTGGCGGAAGAGCGGCTGGCCTCGGGCGCGGTGGACATGGTGGCCTTTGGCAGGCCCTTCATCGCCAATCCCGACCTTGTCGAGCGGCTGCGCGCGGATGCGCCGCTGGCCGAGGGCGACCGCAAGACCTGGTATGGCGGCGGTGCAGAGGGATATACCGATTATCCCGCGCTGGAGAAGGCGTGATCCGCAGGACGGGAGGCGAGGGGGCGCGGCCCCCTCGTGGCGCGTGCCGCGCCAATTCACCCCCGCCTGTATTTGCACACGAGAAGAAGCCCGACGCGCAGATCGCGCCTTGCCGCCGTGCAAGCGGTGAGCCATTGTGAAGGCGAGACGCGGTTGAATAATCCGGGCTGCGGCCCCACTTATTCAATCCGAGACAGGAGATGGCCGGGCGTCGCCTCGGAGAGGGACCGGAGCCATCTTGCCAACGATAAGGATAGAGCATGTCAGAACCCCTCAACGCTTCGTACCCCGTTCTGCCGCTGCGCGACATCGTGGTGTTTCCCCACATGATCGTGCCGCTCTTCGTCGGCCGCGAGAAATCGGTTCGCGCGCTGGAAGAGGTGATGCAGGACGACAAGCAGATCCTGCTGTCGAGCCAGGTTGATCCCGGCGTGGACGACCCCGATTCCGACGGCATCTACCGTGCCGGTGTGCTGGCCAACGTGCTGCAGCTGCTCAAGCTGCCCGACGGCACCGTGAAGGTGCTGGTCGAGGGGCAGGCGCGGGTGAAGATCACCGAGTTCATCGAGAACGAGAACTTCTTCGAGGCGAAGGCCGAGTATCTGCAGGAGATCCCCGGCGACGTCACCACCACCCAGGCGCTTCAGCGGACCGTCGCGGACGAGTTCGAGCGCTATGCCAAGGTGCGCAAGAACATCCCCGAGGAGGCGCTGGCCGCCGTCGGCGAGACGCAGGAACCCGCCAAGCTGGCCGACCTGGTGGCCGGCCACCTGGGCATCGAGGTCGAGCAGAAACAGGACCTGCTTGAGACGCTGAGCGTGAGCGAGCGGCTCGAGAAGGTCTATGGGCTGATGCAGGGCGAGATGTCGGTTCTGCAGGTCGAGAAGAAGATCAAGACCCGCGTCAAGAGCCAGATGGAGAAGACCCAGCGCGAATATTACCTGAATGAGCAGATGAAGGCCATTCAGAAGGAGCTGGGCGATGGCGAGGACGGCGCGGGCGAGATCGCCGAGCTGGAAGAGAAGATCGCCGAGACCAAGCTGAGCAAGGAAGCGCGCGAGAAGGCCGAGGCCGAGCTCAAGAAGCTCAAGAACATGAGCCCGATGAGCGCCGAGGCCACCGTGGTGCGCAACTATCTCGACTGGATGCTGTCGATCCCGTGGGGCGTGAAATCCCGCGTGAAGAAGGATCTTGGACGCGCGCAGGAGATCCTGGACGCCGATCACCATGGCCTGGAGAAGGTCAAGGAGCGGATCGTCGAGTATCTGGCCGTGCAGCAGCGCTCGAAAAAGCTCAAGGGGCCGATCATGTGCCTCGTGGGCCCGCCGGGCGTGGGCAAGACCTCGCTCGGCAAGTCGGTCGCGCGGGCCACGGGGCGCGAGTTCATCCGCATCTCGCTGGGCGGTGTGCGCGACGAATCCGAGATCCGCGGCCACCGCCGGACCTATATCGGCTCGATGCCCGGCAAGATCATCCAGGCGCTGAAGAAGGCCAAGACCACGAACCCGCTGATCCTGCTCGACGAGATCGACAAGATGGGGCAGGATTTCCGTGGCGACCCCGCGTCCGCGATGCTGGAGGTGCTGGACCCGGAGCAGAACTCGACCTTCGTGGACCACTACATGGAAGTGGAATACGACCTGTCGAACGTGATGTTCCTGACCACGTCCAACAGCTACAACATGCCCGGGCCGCTTCTGGACCGGATGGAGATCATTCCGCTGGCGGGCTATACAGAGGACGAGAAGCGCGAGATCGCCAAGTCGCACCTGATCCCCAAGCAGGTGAAGAACCATGGGCTGAAGGCGAAGGAGTTCGAGCTGACCGACGAGGCGCTTACGGGCATCATCCGCCACTATACTCGCGAGGCGGGGGTGCGGAACCTGGAACGCGAGATCGCCAAGGTGGCGCGGAAGTCGCTGACCAAGATCGTCAAGAAGGAGGTCGAGGCCGTCACGGTGACGCCCGACAACCTGAGCGATTTCCTGGGTGTGCCCAAGTTCCGCTACGGCCTGGCCGAGAAGGAGGACCAGGTGGGTGTCGTCACGGGGCTGGCCTATACCTCGGTCGGGGGCGAGCTGTTGTCGATCGAGGCGCTGCGCCTGCCGGGCAAGGGCCGGATGAAGACCACCGGCAAGCTGGGCGACGTGATGAAGGAGTCGATTGAGGCGGCATCGAGCTATGTCCGGTCGATCAGCCCGCAGCTGGGTGTCAAGCCGCCGCGCTTCGACACGCTGGACATTCACGTTCACGTGCCCGACGGCGCCACGCCCAAGGACGGCCCCTCGGCCGGTCTGGCCATGGTGACCGCGATCGTCTCGGTGCTGACCGGCATCCCGGTGCGCAAGGATATCGCGATGACCGGCGAGGTGACTCTGCGCGGCAATGCCACCGCCATCGGCGGACTGAAGGAGAAGCTGCTGGCCGCATTGCGCGGCGGCGTCAAGACGGTGCTGATCCCGGAGGAGAACGAGAAGGACCTGCCGGAGATCCCGGACAACGTGAAGGAGGGGCTGGAGATCATCCCCGTCTCGCATGTGTCCGAAGTGCTGAAACATGCGCTGGTGCGTCAGCCAGAGCCCATCGAATGGGACGAGGCGGCCGAGGAAGCCGCGGCTGCGGCTGCCGCCAAGGCGACCGAGACCGGTGCTGGCGCGACGGCGCACTGAGCGTTTTGAACGGAATGAAAGGGGCGGTCCTGCGGGGCCGCCCTTTTTTCTGCGCGATCGCTGCAAGCTGCTCATTCTGCGTGCCGGATTGGCCTCAGCCCCGGAACATTTTGTGTCGAAAAGGTGAAACTGTAGAGCTTTTGGCGATGATCGGCTATGGTGCCCCCCATAAGAGCAGCCGAATGAAAGAGGCAAATCGAATGGCACGCAAGACGACCAAACCCGCGACCACCGCGCGCAAGGCCCCGGCACGGGCGGCCAAGCCGGCGCTGGACCTGCCCGAGGCCGCCCCCGAGACGGTGCTGCCCAAGGTAGTCAAGACCTCCGAGCCGGTGGTGTCCGAGCCGGACCTGAAGAAGAAGGAACTGATCGACCTGGTTGTCGAACGCTCGGGCGTGCGCAAGAAATTCGCCAAACCCACCGTCGAGGCGATGCTTGCGGTGCTGGGCGAGGCCATCGCCGAGGGACGGCCGCTCAACCTGCAACCGCTGGGCAAGCTGCGCGTGAACCGCGCCGAGGACAAGGCCAATGGCCGCGTGACCGTCGCCAAGATCCGCCAGAGCGCGCCCGGCGAAAGCGATGCGGAAGATGCGAAAGACCCCCTTGCAGAGCCGGCGGAGTGAAGGTAATACCCCGGCTCACGGGTGATTAGCTCAGTGGTAGAGCGCTTCGTTCACATCGAAGATGTCAGGAGTTCGAATCTCTTATCACCCACCATCCAACTTCATGAGATCAATGGTTTGACTGAGGACCGCAGGCCCTGCGTCTAGCGATTTTGCGCATCGCCTTGTGTGGCAGGCCAACAATTCTCGGTTGGAATCAAGTCCGAGGGTGGCAGAGCGTAGTCCTGCGCTCTGACCCCGGATCGCCAGGTTCCTGAAAACTTGGCCTGCGTTTCACCGTCTCCGTCTGAAGCTCGCCCTCGAGGTCGGACTTTGCGCTCGATTGGGGCGTCGGCGATCCGGACCACGGCACCGGGTGTGCGAAAGGCTTGATCGAGGCGAAAAATGGCGGCAGCATCGAAGCGAAGGCATTCTGTTTGGGGAATGTAGGCCGATGCGACCAAGGATGCGGCCCGGCTTGAGCGTATGAGTTCCCCTGTGTCGACATGAGGGAGCCTCGCGATGACACTTCCCACCAGTCTGGATATCCGGGCCAATACCGGAGTTGCCGGTGATCAGGTCGATACCGACATCGCCGTGCTCGACAATGGCGACGCCGTCTATGTCTGGTCATCAGATGGACAGGATGGCAGCGGGTTCGGCGTCTACATGCAACGCTACGACGGCTCGGGCGTGCCGGTCGGCGACGAACAGCGGGTCAATCTGGAAACAGCCAATAGCCAGGAGGAGCCCGTCGTCGCCCCCACGTCGAATGGCGGGTTCTTCGTCACTTGGGCGTCCTTCCTGCAGGACGGTTCGGAATGGGGGATCTACGGCCGGCGCTATGATGCGGCGGGAACGGGGCAGAACCCGTTCCGGATCAACACCGAGGTCAACACGGTGCAGCGTGACCCGGCCATCGCCCAGCTCGACGGCGGCGGTCATGTCGTCGTGTGGTTCAACAACAATCGCAGCGGCCCGGCAAATCTGGGCATTTCCGGCCAGATGTTCGACCCGATAGGACAACCGGTCGGCGGCGAGTTCGAGGTCGAGCAGGATGCGAGCTTCGGTCAGGAAAATCCCGAGATCGCCGCGCTGCCCGGAGGCGGCTTTGTCGTCGTGTGGGAATCCTTCCGACAGGACGGCGATTTCGACGGCATCTATGGCCGCGTGTTCAACGGGTCGGGCGGGGCGGCGGGGCCGGAATTCCACGTCAACGAGGCCAGCCCCCAGGGCAACCAGTCCCTGCCCGATGTCGCCGCGCTTGCCGATGGCAGTTTCGTCGTCGTCTGGCAGGGCCGGGACGGCGACGGGGGCGGGATCTTTGCCCGCCACTATCCCGCGATCGGCGCCCCGGGGTCCGAGTTCATCGTTCATGCCGACACGGCCCGCGATCAGCGAGAGCCCGCGATCACCGCGCTGCCCGACGGCGGATACTATGTCGCCTGGACCGAGGAGGGGCGCGATGGCGACGGGCGCGGGATCTTCGGGCAACGCTTCGCCGCCGATGACAGCCGCGTAGGACCCGAGCGGCAGGTGAATGTCGATTTCAACGGCGAGCAGTTCGACGCCTCGCTTGCCACCCGCGGCGACGAGGTGCTCGTGGGCTGGACTTCGGATGTGGGGAGCGGCAGTCTCGAGGTCTATCGCCAGACGCGCCAGATGGTCGATCGCTATGGGACGGCCCTTGACGACGCGCTGCCCGCAGGGCCGGGCGAGACGGTCCTCGACGGTTTGGGTGGCGACGACACGATCACGGGCAGTCCCGGGGCCGACCGGCTATTCGGAAGCGAGGGCGACGATTACCTGGACGGTCTCGACGGGTTCGATTTCCTGGATGGCGGACAGGGTTTCGACTGGGCCGCCTACGATACCGCCAGCGCCGGTATCGTCGCCGATCTGCGAAACGGCTCCGCCGCAGCCCAGGACCAACTCGAAAACATCGAGGCGGTGACCGGGAGCCCCTTTGCCGACCTGCTCCTTGGCGATGAGGCCGATAACGGCTTCGGCGGACGGGATGGCGACGATCGGATCGAAGGGCTGGACGGGGCTGATACGATCTCGGGTGGCGAGGGGGCCGACGTATTGCTGGGCGGTCCGGGAAACGACGATATCCAGGGCGGCGGCGGCCCCGACACGGTGATCGGAGGAGAGGGCGACGATTTTCTCTACGGAAGCTCGGCGGCCTTCACCATCACGCAAGCCGATCTGCGCGATGCGATCTTCGGTGGCGACGGCCATGATTTGATCGATGGAGGCTTGGGCAACGATGAACTGAGGGGGGATGCCGGCAATGATACCGTGATCGGTGGCTTCGGCTCGGACAGCGTATTTGGCGGCGCAGGCGACGACGAAATCACGGGACAGGCGCTTTCGGACCTGATGTTCGGCGGGGACGGTGACGATTTCGTCAATGGCGGCTTCGGCTTCGACCGCCTTAACGGCGGCGCTGGGGCCGACCGGTTCTTTCACCTCGGAACCGCCGGCCACGGCTCGGACTGGATTCAGGATTACGACGCAACGGAGCGAGACGTTCTGGTCTTTGGTCAGATGGGAACAAGCAGCGATTTCCAGGTCAATATCGCCCAGACCGCGAATGCGGGAGCGGTCGGCGTCGCAGAGGCTTTCGTGATCCATCGGCCGACGGGCCAGATCATGTGGGCGCTGGTCGATGGATCTGCGCAGACCGAGATTTTGCTTTCCGTGAACGGTGTCGAATACGATCTGCTGGCGTGATCCGGTTCTTCGGATCAGCGTGAAACGACAGGCGCCAACCCCAGGCGACCGAGGCCTTGGTCTTGGAGCGACCGTTTCCGCGCCAACTTGACGCTCCCGCCTCGGGTGCGGCCCGAAAGGCGCAGAAACAACTGGGCCAATCACGGTGCCGCCCGTATCATCTTCATGCAGACCGGACCGCCGCGCGACAGCATGGGTGTTCCGACGCAATCGGGAGGGGGTTCGGTGGCAGGATTGGACAAGGCACCACAGGGGTTGCGCGCCAACCCCGACCCAGACGTGTCGGCGCTGCAAGGCCGGCTTGCCGAAGAGCAGGCCCGATTTGCGGCAACGGCCGAAATCCTCCAGATCATCGGCAAGGCGAAGGGCGACCTCCAGCCGGTTTTCGACCGTATCGCTCATGCCGCGACACAGCTTTGCGGGACGAAGCTGACCATGCTGTGGCGGTTCAGCGATGGAATGGTGCATCATTGTGCCTTCGCGGGCTTCGATCCCGCGTTCATGGCGGAATATGTAAAGGATTATCCCAAGCCGCTCGAACCCCGGTCGATGACGCTCGCTATCTATGAGAGCGGTGCGGTCCAGCATATCGAGGACGCCTGGGACGAAAGCTATTCCGACCACCAGACCGCCCGCGAATACGGCTACCGTCACCTGCTGGGGTTTCCCATCCTTGCCCAAGGTCGCGTCTGGGGAGCGCTGATCCTGGGCTGGCCGGACGGCGAGGCCCCGTCCCAACGACATCTCGCATTGCTGCAGAGCTTCGCCGATCAGGCCGCCATCGCGATCGAGAACGCGCGCCTGTTCCACGAGACCGAGGAGGCGCTGGAACAGCAGACGGCAACGGCGGACGTCCTGAAGGCGATCAGCCAGTCGGCCTTCGACCTGCCGGTGGTGCTGCAGACGCTGATCGAGGCGGCGGCGCGACTGTGCGACGCGACCATCTGCATCCTGTTCGACCGGCGCGGCGACCGGCTGCACCTGGGCGCCAATACCGGCTGCACGCCCGGGATGGTGGAGTTTCACACAGCGCACCCGCACCCCATCAGCCGCGCCAACATCGCCGGCCGCGCGGTGCTGGACCGCCAGACGATCCACGTTCCCGACATCCTGAAGGACCCGGAGTTCGACAATCCGAAATCGGTCGAACTGGGCGGCTGGCGGTCGATCATCGCCGTGCCGATGATCCGCGAAGGCGAGGTGATCGGCGTGCTCGACCTGGCCCGCCCGACGCCGGGGCCCTTCACCCGCCGCCAGATCGACCTGGTGGAAAGCTTTGCCGACCAGGCGGTGATCGCGATCAACAACGCCCATCTCTTTGCCGAGGTGCAGGCCCGCACCACCGACCTGTCCGAGGCGCTGGCCTATCAGACGGCGACCTCCGACGTGCTCGACGTCATCTCGCGTGCGGCGAGCGAGGTTCAGCCGGTCTTCGACATGATCGTGCAGAAAGCGGTCGAGTTGAGCGGCGCGCAGTTCTGCGTTCTGGACCGGATCGAGGAGGGCGCGCTGCATTTCTGCGCACAGTCCGGTTTTTCCGACGAAGGCGCCCGGCAGCTGATGACGAGTTACCCGGTGACCGACTGGGCCGGGCACATCTCGGACAAGGTAGCGAAAAGCGGGCAGACAGAGCATATCGCGGATGCCTGGAGCAAAGAGTATTACGCGCCGGACATGGCCCGCAGGGTCGGTTTCCGGCGGATGCTGGGCGTGCCGGTCAAGGTGGAGGGCCGGGTCTGGGGCATCATCTCTGTCGCCTGGGGCCACACGACAGCGCCGCCGCAGGCCACCGTCGACCTGGTGCAGACCTTCGCCAGCCAGGCCAGCATCGCCATAGAGAACGCGCGCCTGCTGCAAGAGACGCAGGCGCGCACCGCCGAGGCGGAGGAGGCGCTGGAATACCAGACGGCGACCTCCGAGGTGCTGGATGTCATCTCGAGATCGCCCAACGAATTGATGCCGGTTCTGGATACGATTCTCGAAGTCGCCACGCGCCTCTGCCGGCCGCAATATGCCTATGCCGCGATGCGCGATCCGGAAACCGGGCGGTATCACATCATCGCGACCCGGAACGTCGAGGACGATTTCGTCTCCTACCTCAAGACGCATCCGATTGCCCCGGGATACGGGACATGCACCGGACGCACCGCGCTCCTGGGCCGGACCGTCTATATCGAGGACACCGCGTCCGACGACAGCTATGAATGGAAGGAGGCCGCGCAACTTGGCGCGTTCCTGTCCACACTGGGTGTTCCCCTGATCCACGAGGGCGAGGTCGTAGGCGTACTGACACTGGCCCATGGCGAGGCATGCGCCTTCAGCCCCAAGCAGATCGCCGTCGTGGAAACCTTCGCCGCTCAAGCGGTCATCGCATTGTCGAACGCGCAGCTGTTCGATGCGCTGCAACAGCGCACCGCCGAGGTGGAGGAGGCGCTGGAACAGCAGAAGGCATCGGCCGAGATCCTGTCGGTCATCAGCCAGTCGGTCGAAGATACCCGGCCCGTCTTCGAGAAAATCCTGGAGAGCTGCCGGCATCTCTTCGGTGGCGAGGAACTGGACGTGCTGCTGATCGACGACCAGGGGCTACTTCAGGTTGCCGCCTATATCGGCAAGTACGAGACCGAGTTGCACGAAACCTTCCCGGCCCCTTGGGAGATCACGCCCGCGGGCCAGGCAATCCGGACGGGCCAAGTCGCCAATTTCGCGGACTGCGCCAACAATCCGGATGTGCCGCCTGTCCTGCGTCGGATGGCGCGCATCGCCAGCTATCACTCGGTGGCGTTTGCACCCATGATCTGGGAGGGCAGGGGCATCGGGGTTGTTGGCGTCGCGCGGTCCGACCGGCCGTTCAACGACAAGGAATTGCAGATCATGCAGGGCTTTGCCGACCAGGCGGTGATCGCGATCCAGAATGCGCGCCTTTTCCGCGAGACGAAAGATGCGCTGGAACGCCAGACCGCCAGCGCCGATGTGTTGCGTGTCATCAGCGAGACGCAGACCGACATCGCACCGGTGTTCGACGCGATCCTGGGGCGCGCGGCCGAGATCTGCGATGCGCCGCTGGTCAGCCTGAACCTGTTGACCGAGGATGGCAAACAAGCGCGGCTGGTCGCACATCATGGCGACGATCTGAACTTCCTGAAGGTGGGCGAAACCCTGTGGGATCTCGAGTTCGGGTCTGCGACGACCGAGGTCTTTTTCACCAGAAAACCGAACCACCTGCATGACCTGAAGGACACCGATCGATACCGGCAGGGCGACGGCCTGCGCCGGCAGATCGTGGACAAGGAGGGCGTCCGCACTTTCCTGGCGGTGCCGCTGATCCACAAGGGCACGGTGATCGGCAATATCGCGGCCTACAAGCGGGTGGTGAAACCGTTCACCCGGCAGGACATCGACCTGTTGCAGAATTTCGCGGATCAGGCGGTGATCGCGATCCAGAACGTCCGGTTGCTGCGCGAGACCAACGAAGCGCTGGAACGCCAGACCGCGACCGCCGAGGTGCTGGAGGTGATCGGCAATTCGGTGGAGGACGCCAAGCCGGTGTTCGAGAAGATTCTCGACAGTTGCCAGCGGCTGATCCCGTGCAGCGACCTGTCGATCCTGACGCTGGAGCCGGACGGGCAGGTGGCGCTGGG
The DNA here is from genome assembly GCA_947500005.1 of uncultured Paracoccaceae bacterium. Classification (GTDB taxonomy): domain Bacteria; phylum Pseudomonadota; class Alphaproteobacteria; order Rhodobacterales; family Rhodobacteraceae; genus Lutimaribacter_A. Next base: position 256,896 of record CANMQJ010000005.1, read on the forward strand.
CGCTACGCGCGGACCGGTCGGCACCGACAGCGCGCGCGATTACGTGCCGATGCCGGTGGAGCGCACGATCATCGCCTCGGTCGTGGAAAGCGGTCGGGCGGCGCATCACGCCGATTCCCTGGCCGACCCCGACGTGCCGCCGGTGGTGCGCCGGATGGCAGAGCGGTTCGGCAATTTCGCCTGCCTGATCGCGCCGATGGTCTGGAAGGGCCGGGTTGCCGGTGCGCTGTTCGTCGCCCGCGCCTTCGAGAACGGCCGCGCGGCGCCGTTCTCGCAACGCGAGATCGACATATTGGAAAGTTTCGCGGATCAGGCGGTGATCGCGATCCAGAATGCGCGCATGTTCAACGAGACCGAGACCGCGCTGTCCCGCCAGACGGCCAGCGCCGATATCCTGCGCGTGATCAGCCAGTCGCCCGACGATACGGTTCCCGTGTTCGAGGCGATCGTGACCGCCGCGACCCGTCTGGTCTCGTGCGATTTCGCCAACGCGCTGGTTGTCGCGAACGACCGCATAACCCAGGTCGCGGTGGCGACCTCGGGCAGCCTCGCCGACGAGAACTCCGGCGTTTCCGTTCCGCTCGATGCCGAGCAGAACCTGTTGTCGCGGGCCGCTCTTACCCGGCGGATGGTGCATGTGCCGGACTGGTCGGTGGTCGACCTGCCGCCGTTCGAGGCCGCGATCCGTGACCGGGTGGGCGCCGCGTCGGTCCTCCTGGTGCCGCTCGTGCGGGGGGAGGATTGCGTGGGCCTGCTGGGTTTCGTCCGCAATACGCCCCGCGCCTTCACGGATGAGGACATCGACATCGTCCGCAGCCTCTGCGACCAGGCCATGATCGCCATAGAGAACGTGCGCCTGTTCAACGACACCCAGACCGCGCTGGCCCGCCAGACCGCCAGCGCCGAGATCCTGCGGGTCATCAGCCAGTCGCCCAATGACGTGCGCCCGGTGTTCGAGGAGATCGTGAGCGCCGCGGTCCGGCTGGTGGATAGCGACATGGCCGTCGCCCTGATCAGGCAAGGCGAGACGCTGTCGCAGATCGCCGTGGCCAAGCGCGGCGAGGGGCTGATCCCGAACCCGGCGCAGATCACCGTTCCGATCGACCCCGCCCACAACCTGCCATCGCAGGCCATCGTCTCGCGCAAGGTGCTGCATACGCCGGATTGGGATAGCGCGGAGCTGTTGCCGATCGACCGCCAGATCAGGGACCGCGCCGGGATCAAGTCGACCATCATGCTGCCGCTGTTGCAGGGCGATGACTGTGTCGGCACGCTGAACATCTTCCGCCTGACGCAGCGCGCCTTCAGCGACGAGGAAATCGCGGTGGCGCAGACCTTCTGCGACCAGGCGGTGATCGCGCTGGAAAACGTGCGCCTGTTCAACGAGACCCAGACCGCGCTGGCCCGCCAGACCGCCAGCGCCGATATCCTGCGGGTGGTCAGCGAATCGCAGACCGATGTGATGCCGGTGTTCGATGCCATCGCGCAGACCGCGCTTCGCCTGCTGGAATGCGACGGATCCGGCATAATGATCCGGCAGGGCGATACATTTGGGCTGGCGGCGGGGGCCACCGTCGATGGGCGGGCGATGCAGCTGAGCGGCCGGCAAACGCCCATCGAGCCGGACAAGAACTATCCCTCGCAGGTCTTTTCCACCGGCGAGATGGTCTATGTCCCGGATGCCTCGCAGGTCGATCTGCCCGAGCACGAGGTCGAGGCGTTCCGCAAGTTCGACATGCAGACGGCGATCTTCATGCCGCTGCTGCGCAACGGTTACTGCGTCGGCGTTCTGACCTTCGACCGCCGGACGGCGCGCCCCTTCACGGAGGCGCAGATCGAGCTTGCGAAATCCTTCTGCGATCAGGCGGTGATCGCGATCCAGAATGCGAAGCTGTTCAACGAGACCCAGACCGCGCTGGCCCGCCAGACCGCCAGTGCCGATATCCTGCGGGTGGTCAGCGAATCGCAGACCGATGTGACGCCCGTGTTCGAGACCATCGCGCAGACTGCGGTGAGGTTGCTGGGGTGCGACATGGCCATGGCGCTACTGTGCGACGACACGGATTTCTGGGCGATGGGCGGCGCCACGCCCGAGGGGTTGCGCACCGATCTGGACCCGGGCCGCGACCCCATCGACCCCGAGCGCAACCTGCCGTCGCGCGTGATCCGCTCGCAGCAGGTGCTGCACCTGCCGGACTGGCATCAGCCCGACCTGCCGGAGCATGACCGGCGGGTGCGCGACAAGTTCGGCCTCGGCTCTGCGTTGCTGGTGCCGCTGGTGCGCGATGGCGTGTCGCGCGGGGTGCTGGTCTTCGCGCGCAAGGCGACGGGCGCGTTCGCGTCCGGCGATATCGACCTGGCGCGGTCCTTTGCCGACCAGGCGGTGATCGCAATCGAGAACCTGCGCCTGTTCAACGAGACCCAGACCGCGCTGGCCCGGCAAACCGCCAGCGCCGATATCCTGCGGGTGATCAGCCAGACGCCCGAGGACACGCAGCCGGTGTTCGAGGCGATCGTGGAAACCGCCATCCGGCTGCTGGGCAGCGATTTTGCCTTTGTGATGATGAGCGACGGGCGCACCTATTCGCCGGTGGCCGGGGCCACGCCCGACGGATTGGTGGTGGACATGGGGCCGCGGGACCTGCCGGTCGATCCGGCGCTGAACTTTCCGTCGCGGGCCATGAACGCGCGCGCCTTCCTGCATCTGCCGGACTGGACGGCAATCGACCTGCCCGCGCATGAACGGCATATTCACGAACAATTCGGCATCAACGCCGCGCTGTACGTGCCGATGCTGCGCGGCTCCGAGGTGTTCGGGTTGCTGGTCTTTGCGCGGCGCGACCGGCGCGCCTATTCGGGCGATGAGATCGACCTGGCGCACACGTTCTGCGACCAGGCGGTGATCGCCATCGAGAACGTGAGGCTGTTCCGCGAGGCGCAGGACGCGCGCAAGTCCGCAGAGGCCGCGAACGATGCCAAGAGCGCCTTCCTTGCCACCATGTCCCACGAAATCCGCACGCCGATGAACGCGGTGATCGGGATGAGCGGGCTGTTGCTGGATACCCCGCTGGACGACGAACAGACCGATTACGCCCGCACCATCCGCGACAGCGGCGATGCGCTTTTGGGCATCATCAACGAGATCCTCGATTTCTCCAAGATCGAGGCCGGGCAGATGGATATCGAGAAGCACCCCTTCGATCTGCGCGAGTGTATCGAGGGCGCGCTTGACCTGGTCGCGGGGCGGGCGGCGGAAAAGCAGCTGGACGTGGCCTATCTGATGGCCGACGACGTCCCGGCCGCGATCAGTGCGGACCTGACGCGGCTGCGTCAGATCCTGCTGAACCTTCTGTCGAACGCCGTCAAGTTCACGCCCGAGGGCGAGGTCGTTCTCAGCGTTTCGCAGCTCCCTGCCGGGGACGGGCAGATCGACCTGCACTTCGCGGTGCGCGACACCGGCATTGGCCTGACCCAGGACGGCATGAGCCGGCTGTTCCAGTCCTTCAGCCAGGCCGACAGTTCGACCACGCGCAAGTATGGCGGCACGGGACTGGGCCTTGCGATCTCGAAGCGGCTGGCCCAGCTGATGGGAGGCACGATGTGGGCCGAGAGCGAGGGCGCGGGCAAGGGATCGAATTTCCGCTTCACCATCCGCGCCGAACCGGCCAAGCTGCCGCAAGCGGACGCGCGGCAGTTGCTCGGCCGGCAGGACCAGATCGCCGGCAAGCGCCTGCTTGTGGTCGATGACAACGCGACGAACCGCAAGATCCTGGCGTTGCAGACGGCGAAGTGGGGGGCCGACGTCCTGGCCTGCGAGGGTCCGGAAGAGGCCCTGCGCGCCGTGGGCAGGGACGGGCCATTCGACCTGGCCATCCTTGACATGCACATGCCCGCAATGGACGGGGTGGGCCTGGCCCGTCGCATCCGTGCGGATCACCCCGACCTCCCGATGATCCTGTTCAGCTCGCTCGGCCTGCGCGATGTCGAGGCCGAAGAGGGCCTGTTCGCCGCGTATCTCGCCAAGCCGTTGCGCCAGTCGCAGCTTTTCGACACGCTGGTGAGCCAGTTCGCGGCCCAGGGTGGCGCCGTGCTCAAAAGGCGTGACGTGGAGGCCAGGCCAAAGGCCGATCCCGGCCTTGCCGCGCGTCATCCCCTGAAGATCCTCCTGGCCGAGGACAACCTCGTGAACCAGAAGCTCGCCCTGCGGCTTCTGGAGCAGATGGGATACCGGGCCGACCTTGCCAGCAACGGCAAGGAGGCGCTGGAAAGCGTGGCGCGTCAGACCTACGACGTCGTGCTGATGGACGTTCAGATGCCCGAGATGGACGGGCTGGAAGCGTCGCGGCAGCTGAACGCCCGGTATGCCGAGAACCAGCGACCGCGCATCGTGGCGATGACTGCGAATGCCATGCAGGGAGATCGTGAAATGTGCCTGGAGGCGGGAATGGACGACTACATCGCGAAACCCATTCGGGTGGAAAAGCTGATCGAGGCGCTCGAGGCCGTGCCGCGCCGCGGGCGGGTCGCGCCATGAGCGCGGACCCCATCGACATGGCCGTTCTGGCCGACCTGCAGGACAGCATGGGTGAGGAGTTCGCGGCCGAGCTGATGGCCACTTTCCTCGAGGAGGTGCCGGGCATGATCGCGGATGTCAAAACCGCGGCGGCCGAGGAGGACACCGAGCTTCTGCGCCGGGCGGCCCATTCCATCAAGTCCAATGCCGCGATCTTCGGTGCCGGACCGCTCGCCGATATCGCCCGGGAGATCGAGCTTGACGGGCTGCGCGAGGGGAGGCTCGCCCGGCTCGAAGCCGAGTTCGAGCGGGCAGCCGCACGGCTCGGGGACGTTCTCGATGGCTGATCCGCAAGGCCGGATCCTGGTCGTCGACGACAACAAGGTCAACCGCCTCCTCCTGTCGCGCAGCGTCGAGATGCTGGGGCATGGCGCGGTGCTGGCCGAGAACGGCCGCGTGGCGCTCGAGCGGCTGGCCGAAGGCGGTCTCGACCTCGTGCTTCTCGACATCGAGATGCCCGAAATGGACGGGTTCGAGGTTCTGGCGGCGATCAAGTCCGACCCGGACATGCGCGACCTGCCGGTGATCGTGACCTCCTCCGTCGAGGGGCTCGACAACATCGTCCGCTGCATCGAACTCGGCGCCGAGGATTACCTGCCCAAGCCCGTCAACAAGGTGCTGCTCAAGGCGCGCGTGACCTCGAGCCTCGAGAAGAAACGGCTGCGGGACGAGCAGCGCGCGCTTCTGGGCCGCTTCGCGACGCAGGAGGTGGCGCGCGATCTGCGCGAGGCCGGCTTCGCCATCGGCGGACGGCGCATCAAGGTGTCGGTTCTCTTCTGCGACATCCGCGGCTTCACCGCACTTTCCGAGGACCAGTCGCCCGAAGACACGATCGAGCTGTTGAATGCCTATTACGCGCTCATGTTCGATGCCATCAACAGTCATGGCGGGATCGTCAACCTGATGATCGGCGACGGGCTCATGGCGCTGTTCGGCACGCCGAAGCTGCTGGTGAATTCCGCGCAGAGCGCCGTGGATGCGGCGCAGGAAATGATCGAGATGATGGCAGCCTTCAACATCGATCAGGAGGCGCGCGGAGCGCCCGAGATCAGGGTGGGGATCGGGATCGCCACCGGAGAGGTGGTGGCGGGCTATGCCGGAACGCAGGATCGCGCGTCCTACACCTGCATCGGCACGACCGTGAACCTCGCGGCGCGGCTCGAAAGCCAGACAGGGGCGCTGGGCTGCTCCATCCTGGTGGACGAGGCGACATGCCATGCGCTGGCCACGCGCCCAGCCTTCGACCGCATCGAAGGGGTGACGTTGAAGGGGTTTTCCGAGGCGCTGACGACCTACGGTCTGCGCTGATCCGCCCCGGCGCAGGGCGGCAAGGCCATCCGTGCGATTGGCCCAAGGCGATTGCCTGCAATCGCCGCGACCGGCAGCGTATCGCGCGGCGAGGCGCGAGAGGTCCGCCCGGAAGTCGGTGAGGTGGTGATGGCCTGTGGCGAGGGCGCGCGTTGTCCGACCGATGCGTGATGCGCAGCATCACGCACGCGCCCGACCCGCCCCGTCACGCCGGCGTGCCTTCGGCACGACGCGGGCGCGTTCCGCGCCCTCCTTCGGGCCGGGCGCTGCGGGTGTGGGGAGGGGGTTACAGAGTGGTGAAGCGCGACCTACGGCACGCCTCGGGCCAAGCCCCGTGAGTTTAAGGGAACGATGCGGTACTCTCAAGCCTAACACAAAAATTGCCGTCTTGTTGAACGAAGTCTCTTGGCTCTAATCTTCGTACCATCAATTTCTGCAGCGGTAAAAAGCGGAAGGACAATATAGCGTGGTCACGGAAAGAAACTCAGAGCAAGTACTACAGGACAATATCTCACGACTTGGTGAGGAGTTGGGCACTAACTTCACCTATCTTCACAACGACTTCTTGAACTTGTTAATGGAGTGGGACATTTATCGGTCCTTCTTTGGAACGAATTCTGAGCGGGTGAATCTTTTGAATTCGGTTTCTGGAATGACTGCTTTTCATATAGAGAAAAGATTTTTCTATTCGGTGCTTCTCGGTCTGAGGAGGATGACTGAAACAATGAAGGGAGACCCCTGTCAATCACCTATCTGCCTTGACAAAATTGTATATCTTACAGATTCCGACGCAAGCAAACGCTTGCTTCGGAAAGATGCGAAAAGTGCTCGAAAAAAGTGTGAATTCGCAAAGAATTGGGCGGACAAGAAAATTGCTCACTCTGATTGGAGGGTGCGGCATGGTCAGGCAGTACTTGAAAAAGCCTCAAGACACTCAGTCGAGCAAGCACTCCAATCAATCGGCTCTGTTGCACAAAGCCCTTTGGGGATTCACCTCGTGAATCCAGCGTGATAGCTGGATGGCATGAGCAGACCGAC
>CANMQJ010000006.1 GCA_947500005.1 uncultured Paracoccaceae bacterium
CTTCTGGACGGAGTTCCTGCGAAGCCTCGCCGACCGAGGCCTGCGTGGGGTCAAGCTGGTGATTGCGGATGACCACAAGGGCCTGCGGGCCGCCGCACGTCGGGTGTTCAATGCAACCCACCAACGGTGCCGCATACACTGGATGCGCAACGCTCTGGCGCATGCCCCAGCGAAACAGCGCACGGCGGTGGCAGCGATGCTGAAGACGATCTTTGCTCAGGAGAGCAAGGCCGACGCCGAGGCGCAATGGGCCATCGTGGCGGACGCCTTGAGGGAGAAACAGCCCAAGCTCGGTGCCCTGATGGACGCCTCTTGCGACGATGTCCTCGCTTACATGTCGTTCCCCCGCGAACATTGGACCCGGACCTCTCCGAAGGTCGGCGCTCCTACACCACGTCCCGGGGCACTATCCCCGAAGCACCTGATAGATCGTCCCGCCTTGTCGCAAGTTGGTGTGCCTAAGCTTTGTCCGGGTATGGGAAAAGCGCTTTCGATGCTTCAGTCATGCCCATTTCTGGGGCGGCCCCCAGAAACAGGTTATTCGCAGAAACAGTAAAGGGCCCCGTGGGGCCCTTTTTTACTGGTCGGAGTGGCGAGATTCGAACTCACGACCCCTGCCTCCCGAAGACAGTGCTCTACCAGGCTGAGCTACACTCCGACCGTGGACACGGCAGGTAAACCGAGCTTGGAGGATTTGCAAGGGCAAATCGCGTGGAACCGATGCCTCGGTAACGAGGTTTTCTTGGGGGCCATGACCTACCATCTGGAACCCCGAAAGTCTCTGGTACTAGTGCTGCGTGACGTGGCGGAGGATCAGATAGACAGCGCGTTGCAATCGCTCGATGCGGTCGATGACGACCTTGAGGAGGCCGTCCACGACCTGCGCAAGCGGATGAAGAAGCTGCGCGGTCTGGTTCGCCTGTTCCGCCCGGGCCTAGGAAAGACCTACAAGGCCGAGAACAAGGAATTTCGCGACGTCGCCCGGCTGTTCTCGACCATCCGGGATGCGCAGGTTCTGTCCGAGACGACCTGCGCGCTCGCCGACCACGCAGCTAAGGATGCGGGCGAGCGGAGTTTGGCGCCAGTGGTGCATTGGGCCCGTGAGAAACGCAAAGCGGTATTGGCGGAAAAGGGTCTCGAGGCCCGGCTCGAGGATGCGTGCAGGCGATTGAAGAAGGCCCGCAACCGGCTGGGGGAGTGGGAGATCGACGGGATGCCCGAAGAGGCGATGCGCAAGGGACTGCAAAAGACCTATAAACGGGCCCGGAACCGGTATCACGAGGCTCAGATTGCGCCTGATCCCGACCTTCTGCACGAATGGCGCAAGCGGGTGAAATATCACTGGTACCACTGCCGCCTGCTGCGCAAGGCTTGGCCCGAACTGATTTGTGCCCAGGTCGACGCGCTCGATGAGCTGTGCGACCTGCTGGGGGACGACCATGATCTGGTGGTTCTGATGCGAACGCTGGAAAGCGACGATCCCGATCTTCCGTCGCCCGCTATTTCGACGGTCCGTCAATTGGCGACCGATCGCAGTCTTCACCTGCGGCGCCGGGCTTTCGCGCTGGCGCCGCAGGTGATGGTCGAGACGAAATCCGCCCTGTCACGACGGATGACAGGCTATTGGACGGCGGCCGCCGCGCTCTAGAGGCTGGCGTTCAGCGCGGCGACGATCGCATCGCCCATCTCGGCGGTGGAAACCGGTGTAACACCTTCCTCGCCCAGAAGATCGGCGGTTCGCTTGCCGTCTGCAAGTACGGCTTCGACGGCATTCTCCACCCGGTCGGCCTCGGCGCCCAGATCGAAGCTGTAGCGCAGCGCCATTGCGAAGCTCAGGATGCAGGCGATCGGGTTCGCCTTGCCCTGTCCCGCGATGTCGGGCGCAGAGCCATGAACGGGTTCATAAAGCGCCTTGGGGCGTCCGTTCTCCATCGGCGCGCCCAGCGAGGCCGACGGCAGCATGCCCAGCGAACCGGTCAGCATGGCGGCGGCGTCCGAGAGCAGGTCGCCGAAAAGGTTGTCGGTGACGATCACGTCGAACTGCTTGGGCCAGCGGCACAGCTGCATGGCGCCCGCGTCGGCATACATATGGGACAGCTCGACCTCGGGATAATCCTTGCCGACCTCGGTGACCACCTCGCGCCAGAGGATCCCCGATTCCATCACGTTGGCCTTCTCCATCGAGCAGACCTTCTTGCCGCGCCGCATGGCCAGTTCGAAGGCCGAGCGCGCGACGCGGTCGATTTCGGATTCGGTATAGCGTTGGGTGTTGATGCCGACGCGCTCATTGCCTTCCTCGAAGATACCGCGCGGCTCGCCGAAATAGATGCCGCTCGTCAACTCGCGCACGATCATGATGTCGAGCCCGGCCACCACGTCCTTTTTCAAGGACGAGAAATCGGCCAGAGCGTCAAAACATTGTGCCGGGCGCAGGTTGGCGTAAAGGTCCATCTCCTTGCGCAGGCGCAACAGCCCGCGCTCGGGCTTCACGCTGAAATCCAGATTGTCGTATTTCGGCCCCCCGACCGCGCCCAGCAGGACGGCATCGACCTCCTGCGCCTTGGCCATCGTGTCGTCATGCAGCGGGGTGCCGTGCTTGTCATAAGCCGCGCCGCCAACCAGGTCCTCGCTTACGTCGAACTGGATGTCGCGCTTGGCGCCGAACCAGTCGATAATCTTGCGGACTTCGGCCATGACTTCGGGGCCAATACCGTCACCCGGAAGGATGAGAAGCGAGGGGTTGGACATCTGGGCTCTCCTTGCGTTGCGTCGCAATGGCCCTAGCGTCATCCCTTGCGCCGGTCAATGAGGCGATAAGCGCACGCTCGGCGGAGGTTCATCCACCTCCCGAAGCCCCTCGACCAGCAAGTTCCAGACACGACGCAGGCGGGGTGTCCGTCGCATCGCCTGTGTGGCGGCCAGCCAGACCGGCAGGGGCGGGATCTCGAGGTCGAGCGCAAGTTCCTCGACCAGCGGATCCTTCCTTGCCACCGAGCACTGACAGAACCCGATTCCGCAGCCAGCGCGCACCAGCTCCCAATAGGTCGTCTGGCTGTCGCAACGGACCGGAAAGCTCGCCCGCTCCGCTTCGAATCCCATCTGCCGCATCGTCGCTATGATGAGGTCGCTGGTGTCGAAGCCCACGATGTCGTGCCTCATGAGGTCCGGCACGGAGTTCGGGCGCCCGCGCCGGTCGAGATAGGTGATCGCGGCAAAAGGGGCGAGGGCAAGGTCGCGGATGTGCCGGGCCACGATATCCACCTGCCGCGGCGGGTACATGCGTACGGCGATATCCGCTTCGCGATAGAGCAGGTTCTCGCTGCTGTCCGTCGGCACAAGCTCCAACTGGATAGCGGGTTCTATGCGTCGGATCTCCGACAGGATCGGGGGCAGAAGGTGGTGCGAGGCAAAGACCGAAGCTGTGATGCGGACGGTCCCTTCCAGCCTCTCCGATCGCCCGGCAGCCGACAGGGAAAGCTCTTGCATCGCATCGCGCATTTGCCGTGCCATCGGAAGGATCTCCTGCCCCGCCTCGCTCAGCCGCAATCCCCGGGCATGGCGGTCGAAGACCACGACACCGAGTGACTCCTCGAAGGCCCGGATCTGGCGGCCAAGAGTAGGCTGGCTGCGCCCGGTTCTGCGTGCGGCCGCAGAGAGCGATCCGGTTTCGGCCACAGCCAGGAAACTTTGAACGAGAGACCAGTCGGTGATATCGCGTGGCATAACCATTCATACATGAATACACGACCTGCGTTATTGGGCAATACTCATCCCTCTCGTGAATGGGTAACTTGTTTCGAGATAACCATTTACAGGAGACTGACATGACCCACACAGTTCTCGTCCTTGGCGCCTCGGGCCGGTTCGGCCGGCAGGCGAGCGAGGCATTTGCCCGCGCCGGCTGGCAAGTGCGCGGTTTCAACCGCCATCGCGATACGTTGACCACGGCGGCCCAAGGCGCGGATGTCATCGTCAACGCTTGGAACCCGCCTTACTACGACTGGGCCGATCAGGTTCCCGGCCTGCACGCCCAGGTCATCGAGGCCGCGCAATTGTCCGGTTCGACGGTGATCATTCCGGGCAACGTGTATGTCTTCGGCCCTGATACCCGTGTTCCTTGGTCCGGCGCCAGCCCGCATCGGGCGACCAACCCCCTGGGCCTGATCCGCCGCGAAATGGAAGAGGCCTACCGCGCTTCCCGCGTGCGGACGATCGTTCTTCGAGCGGGGGATTTCATCGATACCAACGCGTCCGGCAACTGGTTCGACGCGGTCATGGCCAAGAGGCTTTCCAGGGGCCGTTTCACCTATCCGGGCAACCCCGACATCCCGCATGCCTGGGCCTATCTGCCTGACCTTTGCCGCGCTGCCGTGCAACTGGCGGAGATGCGGCAGGTCTTGCCGCGTTATTCTGACATTCCCTTTCCGGGTTACACGGTTACGGGGCGTGAGATGACCGCCGCTCTTTCCCACGTTTTGGGGCGGGATGTGACCATGAAGCCCATGCCCTGGTGGCAGCTGCAGCTGGCGCGCCCCTTCTGGAAGATGGCGCCCCACCTGCTCGAGATGCGCTATCTCTGGGATACGCCGCACTGGCTCGACGGTTCGTTCTTCAATGAGCTTCTGCCGGATTTTACGCATACGGCATTTGAGGACGCGCTGCGGCGCGCGGTGTCGTCACTCGTCGGCGATCACGTCCACCCAGACCAACCGGTGGCGGCTGGCGCCTAGCGCCGGCTCGTGGCCGGCGGCCCCCGGCGCGGGCCAATATACGCCCGCGCCCGTCACTACCCAGTCCTTTGAAGGCAGGACGTAATCGACCCGCAACCGCCCGACCCCGTCCCAATCGACGGTATCGAGCGCATCTTCGCTCTGATGGCCCTGGCTTCCGGCCTGGGCGGCACCGTCGCTGCGTGGTTCCGGGTCCTGAAGCCGGGGATCGGACAACAAGGCCCGCATCGCCTCTCCGCGTCCTGCGCTGTCCCACGGATCGAGGTTCGCGCCCCCGGCAATGACGTAACGCCCCTCGGGTGCCGGGCCGAGTAGTCCATCCAGAAGCACCTGCCAAAGCCTGATCTCATCCCGGTTGCGCAGACCGTTGCGATCTTCCCGCCCGTCAAAAACCGGTGGCGTGGCCTGGAATGTCATCAACCACAATACTCCGTCCGGCGTCTCGATCGGCAGGATCCAATGCGCCGTATTGGATAGCCGTTGAACCGCCTGCCCCTCTTCCGATTGAAACGGACCTCCGTCCTGGTGGCGCGGCAAGGTTGCCCCGGGCAGGTCGCGCCACAGCATCCCGGTAAAGTCGCGCGCTCCTTCGGCAAAGGGGAAACGCGATAGAACCGCGATCCCGTTGCGCCCGGTATAGAGGCCCCAGCCCTGCGCATCGCCCGGCCCTCCGGCTTTCCCGTCTCCATCAAGATCCACGCCGCTGGCCAGGCCACTATTGGGTTGGCTTGCATGTCGAAACGGATAATCGAGCCCTGCATCCGCAAGGCGTCGGGCTAGGGCAGTCAGTCCGGCGCCGTCATGATCCCAGTCGACGCCCTGAAGGGCCAGGATATCGGGGCGTACCGAGGCGATGACCTCTACCACGTTCCGCACCTTGTCGGTGCCGCGCTGTATGTCTCGCAGCATCAGGCCGGGGCCTTCGCCCCCGAGTTCCAGGTTGAAACTCGCCACGCGCACCGGATCGGCCAGAACAAGGGTTGGCCAAAGCAGCAACAGCCATAGCGCACGCATCATGCGGCGGGCATCGCATCGGCATTGGAATAGACACGGCGGCGCTTGGCTTCGATCAGATCGGCCACACGCAGCATCGCCATGCCCCGCATGATCATGCTTGCCGGCAGAAACGCCCAGCCGCACATCGTCCAGATCAGCGTTTGCGGATTGGTCAGCATGATCGGATCGATGAAATCCGCGGCCGCTTTGACTACGGCCGGAATCAGGAAGGGCAGCAGGAAGCCCGCAATCACGTTGATCCGACCGTCCCGCTGGAGCCTGGAGATCACGTCGCCGCCTGCGGTCGGATCGAACAGCGGCAGGTTGATCCAGACGTTGAACGCACCGTTTCCAGTGGGCCAGTTGCGGATGCGGATCGCGTAGAGGAAGGCAAGGACCATGCCCAGAGCCATGAGATACGACACACCTGCCGCCATACGCACCATGTTGACCAGCGCAAGATCGACATGCGCGGGCAGCATCAGCACGACCAACCTGACCGGCGAATAGGGGAAGTCCGCCAGATGCGCGATCAACTGGCCAAAGCCCGACGCCAAGGCGGTGACATTGGTCGGGGCATAGATGTGCTTGCAGATCAGCGTCAGGAACGAAACCATGGTGATCAATGTCACGAACCGGATCCGGTTGAGCGGTGGCGCGTCACGGAATTCGATGAAGCTTGGAAAGGCCGAATTGTATTCCGTGAAGGTCAGCACGAATGCGAGGATCGCCAGGAATACGGCGATCTCGGTCGAATCCGTTATCGAACTCGGCAGGTAAAGCGCGGGCGTCAATACCATCAACGCCACGAGTACTCCGCGCAATGCCGCGCCGGTCATGCGTGCAATCACTGTCCGATCCCTTCAAACTGGACAGGCCGATGCTTTGCCGGGCCCTTGTTCCAACTTGAACCCGCCCGAGTATGGACGGATGCCTCATTTTGGCCTCATTTGTGCCGCCATTCGGTCAACTGCTCAAGCCGTGACCTCACCAAAGGTTTGATATGCGGCAAAAACGTGGCGCGGGTGGTGCGTCTTTGCATCAATGAGGGTGCAAGATTATGGCAGCTTTGCGAGAATACCCTATATCTAGTAGTTAAGCCGTTGTCGTAACATAGGGCCGGATGAAACCGGGTCTCAGTCGGGGCTTTCGCGCCCCTTCGACCGTGCCTGTTCGCGCGCGCTGGGATGGGCGGAGGGGAGGAATGGAACCTCCACCACCTTCGCAGGGACCGGCGCACCCGAGTCCCCGGCATAGGGCTCGGGCAAGGCCACTGCCAGCGGGGTCCCGATGTCGGTGAACGCGTTGGGGACATAGCCAAGGGCGATGTTCGTCTCCAATTCCGGTGAATACCAGGGCGACGTCACATATCCGATCTCGGTCCCATCCTCGTCCTTAATCAGCCAGAAATCAGGCGCATAGTCGGTGATCGGCTTGCCACCAAGCGTGAACCCGACCAGCTTGAGCGCAAAGGGATAGTCTCCGTCTTCGATTTGGCGGCGTTGATCTTCGAGGGCGTCCCGGCCGATGTAATCGGCGGCTTTCCTTCGTGGAACCTGATAGGCCAGGTTCACTTGGAAGGGCGAAGTCTCGAGGTCCATGTCCTGACCGTAGGACAGTATGCCTGCCGCGATCCTGCGGTGATGCGCCGGCGCGCTCACCTGCAACCCGTATGGGGCGCCGGCGCCCCGGATGGTGTGCCAGACGGCGTCGGCATGGACCGAGGCGTCGCGCAGGTAGACTTCGAACCCTTCTTCTCCACTGAACCCCGTCCGGCTGACGACAACCGAAGCTACGCCAATCTCGGCCTCCATCAACCCGTAATAGGGCATGTCGCGCACGTCATCGCCAACCAGTTCCGCCATCATCTCGACAGAGCGCGGCCCCTGGATCTGAAGCGGACAGACGTCGATCTCGTCGATCTCCACGTCCCAGCGTCTTGGCGTGTTCACCCCGTCCAGCCACAGCTTGAGGTCGCTGTCGGACAGGGAGAACCAGAACTCGTCCTGCGCAAGGCGCAGCAGGACCGGGTCGTTCACGATGCCGCCCTGTTCGTTGCACAGAATGCAATATTTGCCACGCATCGGCTCGATCCGGGTGGCGTCGCGTGTGATAACGAAGTTGACAAAGGCTTCGGCCTCGGGGCCCCGGATACGGATCTGTCGTTCCACCGCGACATCCCATAGGGTGACACCATTCATCAGCGCCCTGTATTCGGCCATCGCGCCGCCCTCTTCGGGTCGAACATAGCCCCGGGGATGATACATGCGGTTGTAGACTGTCGCGCGCCATGCGCCTGCCTCGACCGAAAGGTGCCAGAAGGGTGATTTGCGCACGCGGGTCGAAATCAGCATCTCGACCGGTGTCCGGCCCGACTGGCGCAGGTTCACTGGAACGTGGCGATCGGATTGGTCGACCGTGGGATGATTGGGATGGGGCCCTCGGGCGGTGCGGTCCTTTGGCATGGCGCGTCCTTTCCGTCGGAATGTCCGAAAAAAACGCGTGTGTCGGCCACCTGTTCCTGCGGCCGAGACAAAAAAGCCGCGCCCCAGGGGCGCGGCCGGTCACTGTAATCAGGGGAAAGTCAGACCCAGGGACGCTCTTGCGCGGCCTTTGCCTCGAACGCTTCGATGGAGGGTGCCTTTTCCAAGGTCAGGCCAATATCGTCGAGCCCGTTGATCAGGCAGTGCTTGCGGAAACTGTCGACCTCGAACGGGTACACCTCGCCATCCGAGGTGGTGATTTCCTGCGCTTCGAGGTCGATGGTCATGCGCGCGTTTTCACCTTTTTCCGCATCGGCCATCAGCGCGTCGACGACCTCCTGCGGCTGCACAATGGGAAGGATGCCGTTCTTGAAGCAGTTGTTGAAGAAGATGTCGGCAAAGCTGGTCGAGACGACGCATTTGACCCCGAAATCCTTCAACGCCCACGGCGCGTGCTCGCGCGAGGAGCCGCAGCCGAAATTGTCGCCGGCGATCAGGATCTCGGCCTGGCGATACTTCGGCTGGTTGAGCACGAAATCGGGAATCTCGTTGCCCTTGTCGTCATAGCGCATTTCGTCGAACAGGTTCACCCCCAGCCCCGACCGCTTGATGGTCTTGAGGAACTGCTTGGGGATGATCATGTCCGTGTCGATATTGACCAACGGCATGGGGGCCGCGACCCCGGTGAGTTTTTCGAATTTGTCCATGTCTCGTTCTCCGGCAAGGCGGCCTGACGCCTGCCTCGCCCTGTGATGATGTGATTACGGCGCGGCGCGCCTGACGAAGAGCGCCGCGAAGATGAGGCCGAACCCGTTGAAGAGCATTTCGATACCCATCAGGATTCCCAGAAGGCTGAGGGCAAGGCCCGCTCCGGCATTGGCCATGATGTAGGCCGCAAGCCCCAGCGACAGCAGGCCCGAGATCAGCGTCGGCCAGAAAAGCTGCGTGCCCCGCATCTGAAAGGCAAGGATGATCCGCGCGATGCCACCGGCAGCGAAGAGGATCATCACCACGGTGGCCAGCGTCAGCACGCCCTCGAGCGGGTGGGCAAGGAAAGACCAGCCCAGCAGCGCCATCACGATCCCCAGAAGGATCGAGAAGACCTTGCCCCATGCCCCTTCGACGGTGAACCCGCCGACGATCTGAATCCCGCCGCTGAGCAGCAGCAGAACCCCGGCAAGCGTCGTGATGGCGATGGAGGCCACCACCGGGGCGCCCAGGATCACGATCCCGAACACTACCGAGACGATCCCCAGAAGTAGCAGTTTCAGCCAGTCGCTCATTGTCCCTGTCCTTTTGAAAAACGGAGTTATGAGCGAAGCTACATCAATTCACGCACATCTGTCAGCTTTCCCGTGAGCGCCGCCGCCGCCGCCATGGCAGGGCTGAGCAGGTGTGTGCGCCCCCCCCGTCCCTGCCGGCCCTCGAAATTGCGGTTCGAGGTGGCCGCGCAGCGTTCGCCCGGCGCCAACTGGTCGGGATTCATGGCAAGGCACATCGAGCAGCCCGCAAGGCGCCATTCGAACCCGGCCTCCTTGAAAATGTCGGCAAGCCCCTCTTCCTCGGCCTGGGCGCGGACGAGGCCCGAACCGGGGACGACCATCGCCCGCATGCCGTCCTTGATCTTCTTGCCCTTCAGGATCTGGGCCGCCGCCCGCAGGTCCTCGATCCGGCCGTTCGTGCAAGAGCCGATGAAGACAGTGTCGATCTCGATCTCCGAAAGCGGTGTTCCGGGCTTCAGCCCCATGTATTCCAGCGAGCGGCGGGCCGCCTCGACCTTGCCGCCCTTGAAGTCCTCGGGCGCCGGCACGGTCGCGGTGATCGGCAGAACGTCCTCGGGCGAGGTGCCCCAGGTCACGACGGGCGCGATGTCCTCGGCGCGCAGGGTGATGACCTTGTCCCAATGCGCGTCATCATCGGAATAGAGCGTCTTCCACCAGTTCAATGCGGCTTCCCACTGGGCGCCCTTGGGCGCATGGGGTCGGCCCTTGACGTATTCGAAGGTCGTTTCGTCCGGCGCGATCAGTCCCGCACGCGCGCCGCCCTCGATCGCCATGTTGCAGACGGTCATGCGACCTTCCATCGACAGCGAGCGGATCGCCTCGCCGCAATATTCGATGACATAGCCGGTACCGCCCGCGGTACCTGTCTCGCCGATGATGGCGAGCGTGATGTCCTTGGCCGTCACGCCGGGCTGCAACTTGCCGGTGATCTCGACCTTCATGTTCTTGGACTTCGACTGGATCAGCGTCTGGGTGGCCAGCACATGCTCGACCTCGGACGTGCCGATGCCATGCGCCAGTGCGCCGAAGGCACCGTGGGTCGCGGTGTGGCTGTCGCCGCAGACCACCGTCATGCCGGGCAGGGTCCAACCCTGTTCGGGGCCGACGATATGCACGATCCCCTGGCGGACGTCCGAGACGGGATAGTAATGGATGCCGAATTCCTTGGCGTTGCTGTCCAGCGCGGCCACCTGGATGCGGCTGTCCTCGGGCATCTGGTCGGGGTTCTCGCGGCCCTCGGTGGTGGGCACGTTGTGATCCGGCACGGCGATTGTCTTGTCCGGCGCGTGTACGCGGCGGCCCGCCATGCGCAGACCTTCAAAAGCCTGCGGGCTCGTTACCTCGTGGACGAGGTGGCGGTCGATATAGAGAAGGCAGGTGCCGTCCTCGGCCTCATGGGCCACATGGGCATCCCAGATCTTGTCATAGAGCGTCTTGGGGGACATCGGTCCTCTCCCGTATTCTGGATGGAAAAAGCTGGCGTCAGGGCTTGGCGCCGCTCATAGGCGGGCCAGCACCGTGCGGGCAGCCCCGAAGAAGCGCTCGCGCAGGCGCGCGCGGTCTTGCAGAGAAATCGTCGAGGCGTGAACGGGTACCATGGCGCCTCAATTACTCCGGTGGGAGCCGTCATTCAAGCGTTCTGGCGCATCTCTGGCTGCCCGGGTCCCGCATGAACTTGCCCCGGGCGAAAAACCTGCCACGTTGAGGGGCAGGAGGGACGCGATGGAAGGCCAGGATATCGGTGCAACGCTGACTGCCTTGCTGGCCGAGGCGCTGGACAAGGCGGCGCAGATCGGTGCGATGGTGACGACGCCCGGCTGGCGGCAATACCAGATCCTGATCCTTCTGGCTTTCGTCACATTTGCCTACGTGCTGAAGCTTCTCGCATCCGGTCCTCTTGAACGTTGGATCCGGGGCCGTGAGGGCTGGCAGAAATGGCAATTGCGCCTGCTGGTGCAATTACGCCGTCGTCTGCCGTTGCTCTTCTTCGTGCTACTCTCGTGGCCGCTATACTGGGTGATGCAGGAGGTCACCTGGCCCTCGCGCAGCTATCTCATCGGCATTGCCGCGACATTGGCCACGGCCTGGCTGGCGGTCGGGTTTCTGGCCCGGCTTGTGCCCAACCCGTCCTTGAGGCGGGTTCTGTCCTGGACTCTGCTGACCTATGCGACGCTGCTCGCGCTGAACCTGGTGGAACCGGTGGCAGCCTTTCTCGATGATGTCGCCATAAACATCGGCAACTTCCATCTCTCGATCCTGACCATCCTGAAGGCGCTTGTGCTGATCGCCGTGATGCTGACCGTCGCCCGGCTGGGCACGCGGGCGGCCTCGGCCGGTCTCAGCCGGAACGAGGACATTTCGCCCTCCATGCAGGTGTTGGCGATCAAGGCGATCCAGGTCCTGTTCTACGGAATCGTCGTGCTGGTCGGCATCCGCGCGCTGGGATTCGACCTGACGGGTCTGGCGCTTGTCTCCGGCGCGGTCGGGGTGGGTATCGGGTTCGGCCTGCAAAAGGTGGTCTCGAACCTCGTGTCCGGCATCATCATCCTGCTCGACCGATCCATCAAGCCGGGCGACGTGATCAGCCTCGGCGAGACCTTCGGCTGGATCAATTCGCTGGGCGCGCGCTATGTCTCGGTCGTCACGCGGGACGGCAAGGAATACCTGATCCCGAACGAGGACCTGATCACCAGCCAGGTGGTCAACTGGACCCATTCGAACGAGTTCGTGCGGCTGGATATCTATTTCGGCACATCCTACCACGACGATCCGCACAAGGTGCGCAAACTGGCGATCGAGGCCGCAAAGGGCGTGACGCGCGTTCTGGCGCAACCCAACGCGCCGGTCTGTCATATCGTGGGGTTCGGTGACAGCAGCGTGGACTATATCCTGCGCTTCTGGATCAGCGATCCCACGGCGGGCCTGACCAACATTCGCGGCAATGTCTACCTGGCGCTGTGGGACGCGTTTCGTGCCAACGGCGTCTCGATCCCCTTCCCGCAGCGCGAAGTGCGGTTGCTGGACGACAAGGGTGAGGGAACCGGGTCGCAGGGAGAGCGTTTGCCTCTTGGCGGAGATTGAATTTCGCCCGTCCAGTTGCTATTTTCGCTTCAGCCCCAGCGCCGGGGGATTGGCGGCGCGCAGCAAAGGAGGACGATGTCCTGTCTTTTCAGACCGAGGCGGCCATGTCCGCCCAGACCGGGGCCGCTGTGATGGCCCATACCCCGCTTTCCAGCGAGGCGCTGCTTGAGCGTATCCTTTCCTCCCTCACCGATGACAAGGCCGAAGACGTCGTGCAGATCGACCTGCGCGGAAAGTCCTCGATCGGCGATTACATGGTGATCGCATCGGGCCGGTCGACGCGGCAGGTTTCGGCCATGGCCGAGAAGCTTATGGAGCGGATCAAGCAGGAATTCGGCATGACCGCGAAGGTCGAGGGCAAGGATGCCGGCGATTGGGTGGTGATCGATACGGGTGACGTGATCGTCCATATCTTCCGCCCCGAAGTGCGCGAATTCTACCAGCTGGAAAAGATGTGGTTGCCGCAGGCGGCAGCCGGCGCCTCGGCTCGCTGAGGCGCCGCTTTTCCGATGCGCGTGACGATCTGCGCGGTCGGCCGGTTGCGGGCCGGGCCGAAAAAAACCCTTTTGGATGATTACTTTACGAGGTTCGACCGGACCGGGCGCGCGCTGGGTCTGGGCCCTGTACAGGTGATTGAGGTCGAGGATCGCAAGGGCGGAGGAATGGGGGCGGAGGCCGATCTTTTGCGCAAGGCCCTGCCAAAGGGCGCGGTGACCTGCACGCTGGACGAGCGCGGCAAGCTGCTGTCCTCGCCGGATTTCGCTGAAAAACTAGGGGCTTGGCGGGATGCTGGGCGGCAGGACCTGGCGCTGGTGATCGGCGGGGCGGACGGGATCGACCCGGGCTTGCGGGCCGAGGCCGATTTCTCCCTCTCCTTCGGCAAGATGGTCTGGCCTCATATGCTGGTGCGGGTGATGCTGGCCGAACAGCTTTATCGCGCAGCGACCATTCTGGCTGGCGGTCCATATCATCGCAACTAGGCGGTACCTCGCGCTTTGACCGTTTTGTACATCGCCCACGGGGGCAGTTGACCGTTTTGTACAAGAGGTCGTGCGCTGCTCTGCGGTCATGTGGCGGTGACACGGAGCTTGCCCGAAGGTCAAATTGGTAATATGATTTTACCAATGCTGCCGGAGCCGGAGGTGCCGAAATGGAGATGCCGAAACCCGATCCCGGGATCCTTGCGCGCAAGCCGCGCCTGGTGAGTCGGCTGCGCGCGGCGCTGCCGGAGGATGCGGTGATCCACGAGGAGGCCGAGACGCGCGCCTATGAATGCGACGCGCTGACCGCCTACAAGTGCCCGCCCTTGGTGGTGGTATTGCCCTCCTCGACCGAGGAAGTCTCGGAGGTGCTGCGCATCTGCCACCAAGAGGGCGTGCCGGTCGTGCCGCGCGGTGCGGGCACCTCGCTGGCGGGTGGGGCGCTGCCCACGGCCGATTCGGTGATCCTGGGCGTGGCGCGGATGAACGAGGTGCTGGAAACCGATTACGCCAACCGCTTCATCCGGGTGCAGACGGGACGCACCAACCTGAGCGTCACGGGCGCGGTCGAGGAAGAGGATTTCTTTTACGCGCCGGACCCGTCGAGCCAGCTGGCCTGTGCCATCGCGGGCAATATCGCGATGAACTCGGGCGGGGCGCATTGCCTGAAATACGGGGTGACGACCAACAACCTGCTGGGCGTCACCATGGTCCTGATGGACGGAACCGTGGTCGAGATCGGCGGCGCGCATCTGGATGCGGGCGGGCTGGACCTGCTGGGGCTGATCTGCGGCTCGGAGGGTCAGCTGGGCGTGGTCACGGAGGCCACGCTGCGCATCCTGCGCAAGCCCGAGGGCGCGCGACCGGTGCTGATCGCCTTCGATTCCAACGAGGTGGCCGGGCAATGCGTGTCGGACATCATCAAGGCCGGTGTGCTGCCGGTGGCGATCGAGTTCATGGACCGGCTCTGCATCGAGGCCTGCGAGAATTTCGCCCATGCCGGCTATCCGCTGAGCGAGGCGCTGCTGATCGTGGAGGTCGAAGGCTCGGAGGCGGAGATCGATTACCAGCTGGGCAAGATTGTCGAGATCGCGCGGCGGCACGATCCGGTCGAGCTGCGCGAGAGCCAGTCGGCGGAGGAAAGCGCGCGGATCTGGCTGGGCCGCAAGTCGGCCTTTGGCGCGATGGGGCAGATCAACGATTACATGTGCCTCGACGGCACGATCCCGGTTTCCTCGCTGCCCGAGGTGCTGCGGCGCATCGGGGAGCTGAGCGAGGAATACGGCCTGGGCGTGGGCAACGTGTTCCATGCGGGCGACGGCAACATGCACCCGCTTATCCTGTTCGATGCGAACACGCCCGGCGACCTGGAGAAATGCGAGGCGATGGGCGCGGAGATCCTGAAGCTCTGCGTCGATGCGGGCGGCTGCCTGACCGGCGAGCATGGCGTTGGGATCGAGAAGCGCGACCTGATGAGCCATCAATACGGGCCGGACGACCTGGAGGCGCAGATGGCGGTGAAGGACGTGTTCGATCCCGGCTGGCTGCTGAACCCGGCCAAGGTGTTTCCGCTGGGTGTTTCCGAGTCCCGGCGGGGCGCGCGGATGGCGGCGGAGTGAGGGGGCTTTGCCCCCTCGGCCCTGGCGGGCCTCACCCCCGAGTATTTTGAAAGAGATGAAGAGATGAGACCTGAGAGCGAGGAGGAACTGGTCGGGATCGTGGCCGGGCTGGAGGCCTCGGTGCGCGTTCTGGGCGGCGGCACGCGCGGCGTGCCGGGGCCGGAGCGGGTACTGGAGACCGGCGGGTTGTCGGGCATCACCCTCTACGAGCCGGGGGCGCTGACGCTGGTGGCGCGGGCGGGCACGCCCCTGTCGGAAATCGAGGCGGCGTTGGAGGCCGAGGGGCAGCGGCTGGCCTTTGAGCCGATGGATCATCGCGGGTTGATGGGCACCAACGGGGCGCCGACCATCGGCGGGGTGGTGGCGGCCAATATCTCGGGTCCGCGGCGGATCGCCGTGGGGTCGTGCCGCGATTTCCTGCTGGGCGTGCGCCTTGTCGATGGTACGGGCCGGGTGATCCGCAATGGCGGGCGGGTGATGAAGAACGTCACCGGCTATGACCTGGTGAAGCTTATGGCGGGGTCCTGGGGGACGCTGGGCGTGCTGACCGAAGTGGCGCTGAAGGTGTTGCCGGCGCCCGAGGCGCGGGCGACGGTCGTTGTCGAGGGCTTGGAGACCGGCCGCGCGGTCGAGGCGATGTCGGCGGCGCTGGGCTCTCCCTTCGAGGTGACGGGGGCGGCGCATCTGCCGGGCGAGGGGCGGACGCTGGTGCGGGTCGAGGGGTTCGGCGCCTCGGTCGAGTATCGAGTGGCGCGGCTGCAGGAGGTGCTGGCGGGTCATGGCGCGGTGTCGGTCGAGGAGGGTGACGCGATCTGGTCGGCGGTGCGCGACGTGGCACCGTTTCACGGGCGGGTCGGCGATGTGTGGCGCGTGTCGGTGAAGCCCTCGGACGCGGCGGGGCTGGTCGCGCGGATGGAGGCCGAGTCGCTGGTTCTGGACTGGGGCGGTGGGTTGATCTGGGCCCTGGTGGGCGAGGGCGTGGACCTGCGCGCGCGGCTGGGCGATTTCGCGGGCCATGCGACGCGGGTGCGCGGCGGGCCGGGTGTGGCGCGGTTCCAGCCGGAGGCGGCGCCGCTGGCGGCGATCTCGGCCGGGTTGCGGGCGCGGTTCGATCCGCGGGGCGTGTTCAATCCGGGGCTGATGGGGTAGGTCATGCAGACGAATTTCACCGAAACGCAGCTTGCCGATCCCGGTACGGCGCGGGCCAACGAGATCCTGCGGGCCTGCGTGCATTGCGGGTTCTGCACGGCGACCTGCCCGACCTACCAGGTGCTGGGGGACGAGCTGGACAGCCCGCGGGGGCGGATCTACCTGATCAAGGACATGCTGGAGAACGAGCGGGTGCCGGATGCGAAGACGGTCAAGCATATCGACCGCTGCCTGTCCTGCCTGGCCTGCATGACGACCTGTCCCTCGGGCGTGCATTACATGCACCTGGTGGATCATGCGCGGGAGTATATCGAGGCGCATTACGACCGGCCGTGGAGCGACCGGGCCCTGCGCTGGATGCTGGCGCGGATCCTGCCCTATCCGACGCGGTTCCGGCTGGCGCTGTTGGGAGCCAAGATCGGGCGGCCGTTCCGGGGGCTGATGCCGGATGCGCGGCTGCGGGCAATGCTGGAGATGGCGCCGAAGGTGATCCCGCCGGTGAGCCGCAACGACGATCCGCAGAGCTTTCCCGCGCGGGGCGCGCGGCGCAAGCGCGTGGCACTGATGACGGGATGCGCGCAGCGGGCACTGAACACCGATATCAACGATGCCACGATCCGGTTGCTGACGCGGCTGGGCTGCGAGGTGGTAGTGGCCGAGGGGGCGGGCTGCTGCGGGGCGCTGACGCATCACATGGGCAAGACGCGCGAGAGCCATGCCACGGCGGCGAAGAACATCCGGGCCTGGGCGCGGGAGATGGATGGCGACGGGCTGGACGCGATCGTCATCAACACCTCGGGCTGCGGGACCACGGTGAAGGATTACGGGCACATGTTCCGGAACGAGGCGCTGGCGGAGGATGCGGCGCGGGTGTCCGGGCTGGCGATGGATGTGAGCGAATTGCTCGTGCAGTTGATGGGGACGGGCGGGGCGCGGACCGGCAACGAGGCGAAGGACGGCGTGGCCGGAATCGATGCCGCGCCGGGCAAGGGGGTCTTTGCGCCGCCCGCGGAGGTGGGGGATGGCCTGCGCGTGGCCTATCACGCGGCCTGTTCTCTGCAGCACGGGCAGAAGATCAAGACCTATCCCAAGGACCTGCTGAAAGAGGCGGGATTCGAGGTGGTGGAGCCCGCCGACAGCCATCTGTGCTGTGGCAGTGCGGGGACATATAACCTGATGCAGCCGGAGATCTCGGCCAAGCTGAAGGCGCGCAAGGTGCGGACGCTGGAGGCCAAGGCGCCCGACGTGATCGCGGCGGGCAATATCGGCTGCATGATGCAGATCGGCGGCGGGACCGGGGTGCCGGTGGTGCATACCGTCGAACTGCTTGACTGGGCGACGGGCGGGCCGAAACCGCCCGCGATGACGCGCGGCGGCGGAACCCCGCCGGAGGTCCCAATCCTGCGCTGAATGCGCCCAAGTTTCGCCTTACCCGCCCGATAGCTCTGGCCGGAACACCAGAACGGAGGGGCGTGTGCGACACTGGATAAGGGCAGCGCTGCTTGCCATCTGGCCGATGGCGGCGATGGCGGGCGATAGCGGGTTGAAGAGCCTCGACACGATTGATGCGGGCCGCGACTGGATGGGTGTCGGGCGGCTGGATATCGACGGCACGGGGTTCTGCACCGGCGCGCTGATCACGCCCGAACTGGTCCTGACGGCTGCGCATTGCCTGTTCGACAAGACCACCGGCGAGCGGATCGACCCGGCGCGGATCGAGTTCCTGGCGGGATGGCGGCGGGGTGCCGCCTCGGCCTATCGGTTCGTGCGGCGCGCGGTGGTGCATCCCGATTACGACTATCGCGGCGCGACCTCGCCCGCGCGGGTGCGCAATGACGTGGCGCTGCTGGAATTGCAGCGGCCCATTCGCAACACGACCGTTCTGCCATTCGAGACCGGTGTCCGGCCGGGGCGGGGGCAGGATGTGGGTGTCGTGTCTTATGCGCGCGACCGGGCCGAGGCGCCGAGCCTGCAGGAAGTCTGCTCGGTCATGGCGCGGCAGCAGGGGGTTCTGGTGATGTCCTGCGACGTGGATTTCGGATCGTCCGGCGCGCCGATCTTTTCCTTCGAGGGCGGCGTGCCGCGCATCGTTTCGGTCGTCTCGGCCAAGGCCGAGGTGGATGGCAGCCGGGTGGCGCTGGGCGCCGCGCTGGAGGAATCGCTGGAACTGCTGCGCGGCGAGCTGGAGGCCGGGCGCGGCTTTGCCCAGCACGAAGCGCCACGGATGCAGCGCATCATCGTGGGAGGCCCGCGCAACGATACGGGGGCGAAATTCGTCAAGCCATGAGATATGCATTTGCCCTTCTGCTTGGTCTGTGCCTGTCCTTGCCTGCCGGGGCGCAGGAGGTGCGCCGCCTGACCGATCGCGAGGATCTGCTGGGCTGGGAAGGTGTCGGGCGGCTGGACATGGGCGGTCGCGGCTTTTGCACCGCGACGCTGATCGCGCCGGACGTGATCCTGACGGCGGCGCATTGCGCCTATGACCGGGGAACTGGGGCGCCTTACGAGGCCGCAACGCTTACCTTTCGCGCGGGATTCAGTGACGGGCAGGCCATCGCCGAGCGGGGCATCGTTCAGATCGCCGCGCACGAGGGCTTCGATCCGCGCGGGCCGCTGACATGGTCGAACGTGCGACATGACGTGGCTCTGATGCGGCTGGCGCAGCCGATCACGGTGGCCGAGGCCGACCCCTTTGCCCTGCATGACGGGCCGCCGCGCGGCGGGCGCGTGTCCCTTGCGTCCTACGGGATGGGGCGGTCGGAAGCGATCTCGCGCCAGCGGGAATGTGCGATCCTTGTCGCCGAAGAGGGGATCATGGTTTTCGACTGCGATGTCACCTTTGGCTCGTCCGGGTCGGCCGTGCTGACGCATGAGGGCGGCCGGGGCCGGGTGGTCTCGGTGATCTCGGGGATGACCGAGATGAATGGCAAGCGCGTGGCGCTGGGCATGGCGCTGCCGCAGGTGGTGGCGGATCTGAAACGGCAGTTGCGGCGCGATGCGCCGGTGCCGCAGGCGGGCATCAGGCGGCTGCGTGTCGGATCGGGCGGTGGGGCGTCGGGGGCGAAATTCGTCCGGCCCGGAGGGTCTTGACAGGCTGCGGGGCGCTTCCCATCTCAACTTGGCCGGGCCGCCACTCAAGGGGTTCGGCATCCAAGAAGCGCCCGTCCGCGAAGGAGGGCATCAATCGCTTATCGCTCGTATCAAAAGAGGATGACGACACATGCGTAGCTTTGATCTTGCACCGCTGCACCGTGCAACCATCGGGTTCGACCAGATTGCAGACCTGATGGACCGCGTAATGTCCAATGACATGAGCCAACCCAGCTATCCCCCCTACAACATCGAGAAGACCGAGGCCGACGCCTATCGCATTTCGCTGGCCGTCGCCGGGTTTTCCGAGGACGACCTGAGCGTCGAGGTGAAGGAAAACGCCCTTGTGGTGGCAGGCCGGAAAGGCGCCGATGACAGCGAGCGGACGTTCCTGCATCGCGGCATCGCGACCCGCGCTTTCGAGCGCCGGTTCACGCTGGCCGACCATATCGTCGTGACCGGCGCCAGCCACGAGAACGGCATGCTGCATATCGACCTGAAGCGCGAAGTGCCCGAAGCGCTGAAGCCGCGCCGGATCGAGATCGCCTCGGCCAAGGCCGACAAGCGCGACGCCATCGAGGCGAAGGCCGTCAACTGACACACGGACGGGTGTCGCGCCCCTTGCGGTAAACCGGGGCGCGGCATCCCTCTGCGATGATCCGTTTTTCCCTCGGGTATCGCTATTCGATCCGCCCCGTGCCGGCCCGGCGCGGGGCGGTTTGTGTTCCGGCGGGTCAGGTCCCGTTCAGCGTGTCGAGCAGAGCCTCGACCGCGCGGCTGCGATGGCGCCGGGCATGGGTGACGGAGAGGAAGGCGCGCGCGTCGAAGGTGAAATTGGCCATCCGCAGCGTGCCGCCCTGCAGATGCGGTTCAGCGGCCATCACCGACACCACGGTCGCCAGTTGCCCGGTCGTGACGGCGGCGAGGCAGGCCTCGTTGGAGGGCATGACCAGCGCGTCGAGGAAGAACTCGGTGCTTGCGGATCGCGCCTCCATCGCCCGGTGGAAGGCGTCGCGCGTGCCCGAGCCGACCTCGCGGATCACCCAGTCGGCAGCTTGCAGGTCGGAGATGTCCAGCGGACGTTCGTCGGCCCAGGGGTGGTCCAGGCCGACGATCACGGCCAGCCGGTCGCTGCCGACGATCCGGGTGTCGAGCGACGGGTCGGAGGCGCGCCCCTCGACGATGCCGAGATCGGCGTGCCCAGCCAGAACGTCGTCAATGGCGCGGCGGGTGTTGAGCGTGGTCATCCGGATTTCGACCTGCGGGAAATCACTGCGGAACCGGGCGAGTTTCGGCGGCAGCCAGTAACTTGCAACGGTCTGGCTGGCGACGATGCGGACGAGGCCGGCGGGCTCGCCCGCGAAGCCCGAGAGCACGCCGATGGCGCGGTCTGCCTCGGCCACGACGGCCTGGGCCGCGGGGATGAAACGCTCTCCGTCCGAGGTGAGGCGGATATCACGCCCGACGCGATCGAAGAGCCGGACATCGTGGCGCCGTTCAAGCGCCGAGATGGCCGCACTGACAGCCGATTGGGTTCGGTTGAGGGCGCGCGCGGCACCGGTGACGTGCTGGCGCCGGGCGACTTCGAGGAAGATGCGGAGCTGATCGAGGGTCATGGTTGAATGATCGCGTTAGTCGATCATTATGACAAGAATTATTCGCTTATTCGGATGATTGGTCCGGTGTAGCTACTGCTGCGCAAGAAAAAGGACATCCGATGCAATACCCCACGCTTCCCTTCGCAGGTCCCGGCAGCAAGCCGTTCCGAAAACTCGAACCAGCCCTTGCCGCGCTTCCGGGGCTTGCGCTGTGCGTGTTGCTGGGGGCGGTGGCGCAGGTGCTGATCGGCGCGGCGGGCGTGTCCGCCGTGAGCCCGATGGTCGGCGCGATCCTTCTGGGTATGGTTCTGGGCAATACCCTGCGCGTGGGCGAGCTGTTCCGCCCGGGGCTGGCGGTTGCCGTGCGGCCCGTGCTGCGGATCGGGATCGTGCTGATCGCGTTCCAGATCACGCTGGGCGACATCGCAGCACTTGGCGGGGCGGCGGTGGTGCTGACGGTGGCGACGATGGGGGCCACCTTTGTCGCGATCCTTGCGGTCGGGGCGCTGCTCGGGGTTCCCAAGCCGCTGACGGAGGTCATCGCGGCGGGAACCTCGGTCTGCGGGGCCTCGGCGATCATGGCAGCGGCGCCGGCCGCGCGGGCGGGGGACGCCGATACCGCCTATGCGCTGGCGACGGTCACGTTCTTCGGGACGCTGTCCCTGCTGCTGTTCCCCTTCGTGGGGGCGGCGCTTGGCCTTGATCCGGTGGCCTTCGGGCTGTGGGCCGGGGCCACGATCCACGAGGTCGGCCAGGTCACCGCCGTCGCCTTTCAGGCCGGGGAGACGGCCGGGTATTACGGGACGATCTCGAAACTGTTGCGGGTGTCGCTTCTTGTGGTGGTCATCCTTGCGCTTGTCGTCCGGCGACGGATGGAGGCCGGAGGACGGGGCGATAGCAATGCGGCCGGAGCGGTTTCCTTCCCTTTCTACGTGCTGGCATTCGGGGTTTTCGTGGTCGTCAACAGCGTGGTTTCCATCCCCGCGGCCGCATTGGATCTTGTCCGCCAGGTCAGTCTTTCGCTGATGACGGTCGCGCTTGCCGCGATGGGGTTGACGATGAATGTCCGCGCCCTTACCGGCCGTGGGTTGCGCCCGCTTGCGCTGGGGTTCTTCGGCTGGACCTTCGTCTCGGGCACGGGGCTGGCGCTGATCCTCGTTCTCGGGATCTAGGCGGTGGTCGTGCCCCCCCCGCCCGGCCTTGAGGCGTCGGGGGGAGGGAGTGTTCCGGTGGTTCAGACGGACATGCAGATGTATTTCATCTCCAGGTAATCCTCCATCCCGTGATGGCTGCCCTCGCGGCCCAGGCCCGACTGCTTGACGCCGCCGAAGGGTGCGACCTCGGTCGAGATGATGCCGGTATTGACGCCGACGATCCCGTATTCCAGCGCCTCGGCCACCTTGTAGACACGGGAAAGGTCGCGGGCGTAGAAATAGGAGGCGAGGCCGAAGATGGTGTCGTTGGCCATCTCGATCACGTCATCGACATCCTCGAACTTGAAGAGCGGCGCGAGGGGGCCGAAGGTTTCCTCGGTCGCGACCTTCATGTCCTGAGTGACGCCGGTGACGACGGTGGGCTGGAAGAAGGTGCCGCCGAGCGCGTGTTGATCGCCGCCGGTCAGGATCTTGCCGCCATTCTCGATCACGTCCTTGATGTGTTCGCGCACCTTTTCGACCGCGTCCTGGTTGATGAGCGGGCCGGCATCGGTGCCGTCCTTGAGCCCGTCGCCGACATTGAGGGCCTCGACCGCCTTTTTCAGCTTTTCGGCGAAGGCGTCATAGACCCCGGCCTGCACATAGATGCGGTTGGCGCAGACGCAGGTCTGGCCGTTGTTGCGGAACTTGCAGGCGATGGCGCCCTCGACCGCGGCATCCAGATCGGCGTCGTCGAATACGATGAAGGGCGCGTTGCCGCCCAGCTCCATCGAGCATTTCATCACCTGGTCGGCGGCCTGGCGCAGCAGGATGCGGCCCACCTCGGTCGAGCCGGTGAAGGTCAGCTTGCGCACCTTGGGATTCTCGCAGAACTCCTTGCCTACGGCGCTGGAGGAGGTGGAGGGGACCACGTTGAACACGCCCGCCGGGATGCCCGCGCGTTCTGCCAGAACGGCGAGCGCGGTGGCCGAGAGCGGCGTTTCCGAGGCGGGGCGGGCGACGAAAGCGCAGCCGGCGGCGAGTGCGGGGCCGGCCTTACGGGTGATCATGGCCGAGGGGAAGTTCCACGGCGTGATCGAGGCGGCGACGCCGATGGGCTGTTTGAGCACGGTGATGCGCTTGTCGCGCTGGTGGCCGGGGATCGTCTCGCCATAGACGCGCTTGGCCTCTTCGCCGAAGAACTCGATGAAACCCGCGGCATAGGCGATCTCGCCCTTGGACTCGGTCAGCGGCTTGCCCTGTTCGGCGGTCATGATGCGGCCCAGATCCTCCTGGTTTTCCATCATCAGGTCGTACCACTTGCGGAGCACGGCGGCGCGTTCCTTGCCGGTCCATTTGGCCCAGTCCTTTTGCGCGGTGTAGGCCGCGTCGATGGCGCGGGCGATCTGGGCGCGGCTGAGATCGGCGACCTTGGCAAGCACGTCGCCGCGCGCGGGGTTGATGACATCGAAGCTGCCATCGTCGCCATCGACCCATTGCCCGTCGATATAGGCGCGGGGTTCCAGCAGGCTGGGATCCTTGAGCAGGGATTTCAGGTCGGTCGTGTCGTCGAGCATGGGGGCCTCCGCAGTTGTTCCGGGTGGGGCGCGTGTTGCGCCGGTGTTCCGGGTACAATTGCTAGTGCAGGCGTCCCTTCGCGGAAAGGGCCAGTTTCGCAAGCGGCACGGTCCAGTCGCAAACAGGCTTGCCAGATATGGGCGCGCCGGCCTATCTGGACGCGGGCAAGGCGATGGCGTCGCCGTCCTGCCGCGCGGCAGAAGCCCGGTTTCCCTGTCCTGTACGCCGGGACCTTTCTGAAAAGGAGGGTCACATGACCACGCGTCCTGAATTCTATCGCTACCACAACGGAGAGAAGGCCACGCTGCCCTTTGAGGGTGCGGAGTACGAGGCGCGGCTGAAGGGCTTGCGCGCGCGGATGGAGGAGGCGGGAGTTTCCGCCTGTGTCTTCACCTCGATGCACAATATCGCCTATTACTCGGGTTTTCTGTACTGTTCCTTTGGCCGGCCCTACGGGCTGGTGGTGACGGAGACCGACTGCGTCACGATCAGCGCCGGGATCGACGCGGGGCAGCCCTGGCGGCGGTCCGTTGGCGACAACATCACCTATACCGACTGGCAGCGCGACAATTTCTGGCGCGCGGTGAGATCCGTCACCGGCGCGGGCGCGGTGATCGGGCACGAGGGCGATCACCTGACATTGGTGCAGCGCGACAAGCTGGAGGATTTCCTGGAGCCGGTGACGATGGTCGATGTCGCGCCGATGACGATGCGCCAGCGGATGATGAAGTCGCAGGCCGAGATCGCCCTGATCCGCGCGGGCGCGCAGGTGGCGGATGCGGGCGGCTATGCCATCCGCGATGCCGTCAGGGAAGGCGCGCGCGAGATCGACGTCGCCATGGCCGGGCGCGACGCGATGGAGATGGAGATCGCCAAACGCTTTCCCGAGGCCGAGTATCGCGACACCTGGGTCTGGTTCCAGTCGGGGATCAATACCGACGGGGCGCATAACCCGGTGACATCGCGGCAGTTGCGGCGCGGCGATATCCTGTCGCTGAACACCTTTCCGATGATCTCGGGCTATTACACGGCGCTGGAGCGCACGATGTTCCTGGGCGAGGTGGACGCGGCGAGCCTGAAGATCTGGGAGGCGAACGTGGCGGCGCATGAATACGGCATGTCGCTGCTCAAGCCCGGAATCAGCTGTGCCGAGGTCACCCACGGGATCAACGCGTTCCTTGCCGAACGTGACCTGCTGCAATACCGCACCTTCGGCTACGGCCATTCTTTCGGGGTGCTGTCGCATTATTATGGCCGCGAGGCCGGGCTTGAGCTGCGCGAGGATATCGACACGGTGCTGGAGCCGGGCATGGTGATCTCGATGGAGCCGATGCTGACGCTTCCCGCGGACCAGCCCGGCGCGGGCGGCTATCGCGAGCATGACATCCTGATCATCACCGAGAACGGCAACGAGAACATCACGGGCTATCCTTATGGCCCGGCGTTCAACGTGGTCGGCTGATCCCTTCCCGCCCCGCAAGCCGGGGCGGGTTTGCGCTTTCTTTGATCCCCGCCTTTTGCGACACTCGGGCCGAAAACGGTTCTCGGGCGATGTAATGCGCATTAACATTGCCTATCTTTGTATCAGGATTTTCAGGGCGGGGATTTCACCGGATGGCTAACGCTGAATTTGAAGAGATGATTCGCGAGACGCAGGAGCGCGTGCGCGAATCGCAAACCCGGATCGAGGGGCTTACCGGCCGGATCGAGGCGGCGCGCGAGAAGATCGGCACGAAAGAGGCCGATATCGATATCGAGAATGCCACGCTGGAGGATGTCCACGCCCATACCGAGGTGATGAACGCCAATATCGCGGAACTCATCATGGGGCTGGACGATGTGACGGCCGCGTTCTCGAAGGATTTCGACGAGATGCGGTCCAGGACGGGCTGGGAGAGTTTCGTGGGCATCTTTGCCCGCGGCAAGGCCGAGTCGATGCGGCAGGAGCGGATCCGCGAGGCCAATATCGACGACAAGTTGCAGGATCTGATCGCGAAATCGGACGTGATCGTGAAGCTGCTGGAAGGGCAGCTTTCGGTGCTGGAGGAGCAGCGCGAGAAGGTCGAGACGAACCTGACCGCCACGCTGGACGACCGAGAGCTTACCGTGAAGGAGCTGGAAGAGGTGCGCGCCGAGATCGTGGCGATGGACCCCGAGATCATCTCGCTGGAAAACAAGATCGCGGTGGAGCAGGACGCAGCCGCGCGCACGCAGCTGGAAACGCAGCTGGCGGATCTGAACAAAACCTATAACGCCAAGGTCCGCGACGAGCAGGTGAAACTGGCCAAGAGCCAGACGCTGGAACGCTATATCGAGAAGGGGAAATCCTGGGTCGACTCGTTGCAGAACCAGGCGGCGACGCAGATGGTGCTGATCAACAAGCTGAAGACGGACACGCAACAGCGCGTTGTGCTGTATGACGCGCTGAGCAAGTCGCTGAAGACCGCACAGCAGCAGGACGTGGCGCACCGGATCAACGAGATCGGGGTCAAGACCGACCAGGAGGCGCAGACGGCGATGGCCGCGATCGGCACCGCCACCAACCAGAAGATGGCCGACATGCTGGAAGCGCATGAGGATCACATGGTCTTTGCCCGCGACGTGCTGGAGAAGAAGGCCAAGGCGGATGAACGCTTTGCCCGCCGCTTTGCCGCCATCGTCGAGAAACACGACAAGAACCTTTACGGCGGATGACCGAGGCAACCCGCGATCATGTCGGACTGAGCGACCATTTCGCCTCGCGCCGCTACTTCCGCAAGTTCGAGACCATCACCGGCCACCTGTTGCGGGTGGCGGCAGCGATGGAGGCCGAGGGCGGGATCGGGCGCGAGGAGGTGCGGATCGTGTCGGGCTATGTCTCGGGCCTGCTTTACACCTTCCGGGCGCTGAGCATGAAATACCTGCTGGTAGGGCGGGACACGGGGCGGTTCTTCGGCTCGCTCAACATGGACCGGCGCGACAGCGGGTTCCCGGTGGCGGCGGAATTGCTGACCATGGCGAACGACGCGCAGCAGGCCGCGCGGCACCTGGAGAACATGCCGTCGGAGGCGGAGCTGAAGGACGATATGGTCCGCACCATCATCGGCAAGCAGGAGATCCCCACCAAGCTGCAATTCGCGTTGTCGCAACGGCTCTACTATGAGGAATTGCAGCGGGGGCAGCTGTTCTGGGCGCGCAACGACCCGGAATGCAAATGGATCGCGACCGAGGGGGAGCGGCGGACCTTCCTGCTGCATTGGGCGGTCTATGACAGCCAGGTGAACCTGCCGGTGATCTACCTGATGCGGCTGGAGGATACCGGCAAGACCGCGCTGCCCAAGGATCAGCGCCGCTGGCCCGAGGCGCAGGCGCATCTGATGGCGCAATCCCTGGGCGGGCTGAAGCTCTTGACCATCGCCAAGGGGTTCGACGAGGATTTCGACGACCTGCACCCCAAGCATCTGACGCGCATCCATGTGGGGCCGATGTATTCCTCGGCCTATACCGAGCAGTCGGGACCCCTGCGGGCGGTGCTGGAGGATGCGCAATCGCCCGAGGGACAGGATTGGGCGCTGGCCTGGACGGTCGAGGAGATCGAGAGCGAGGAAGTGCGCGAGGAGCGCGCCGGCTGGTTCTCGACCGTGGAGCGCGAGATCTTTGCGCTGGATCCGTTCGGCGGGCGGGGGGCCGAGACCGGGGCCACGCGGATGGCGCGGTCGATCATCCTGCCGCAGCGACCGTTCCAGGTGCTGGCCGAGCGCGACCCGCCCGGTTTCGCCGATGTGCGGAAATACGTGGTCAGCCCCTCGGGGCAGGTGTTGCGGTACTGAGAGGAAGGGACAGCGATGAGCTTGACCGGCGATCAGATGGAGCTGCGCGAGGAGGAGATCCGCGCGCATTACGCGGCCGCCTCGGCCATGCTGGAGGGATTCGACCACACGCCGCGCATCGCCAAGGGCGGTGCCGCGCCGAAGAAGGAGCGCAGCGCGGGGCTGGGCACGCGGCGGCGGTTCCGGGCGACGACGCCGGGGCTGGTCACGCGCTCCACCGCGCGGCCCGAAGGTGTGCATCTGATCGACCGGGTGGAGGGGGCGGAGGACGATCCGCTGACCTCTCCCCTGCAGGCCACGGTGTTGCACGCGCTGCGCCGGGCGCTGGCCATCGCGCTGGCGATGGGAGAGGTCTATTCCGAGGTGTCGGGGCTTTCGGACCTGAAACGCGCGAACCTGGCCGGCAGCCTGCCCGCCGACCGCAAGGGCGAGTTCACCGAGTTGCTGACGGCTGAGGCGCTGGTCGCCAGCCATGTCTGGGCCAATGCGGCCGCGTTCCTGCTGGCCCCGCATCTGGGCGAAACCCAGGTGGAGGTCGGTGAGGCCGAAGAGCTTTTGACCGACAACGCGCAGCTGACCCTGCATGGCCTGATGTGGGAACTGGACCAGCGGCTGGCGCAGCATGGCAGCGATGACGCGCATCTGGCGGCGACCATCGCCGCGCAGGCCGAGCAGGTGATGGAGAAGACCGCGCTGCGCGCGCAATCGGCACCCCGGCTGGTGCCCTTTACCGGTGCTTCGTGGCGGGTGGAGGCGGATGATCTGACCATCCGGGGGTTCGAGCCTGCGCTCAAGACCCGCTCCACCCGGCTGACCATGGCGTTCAAGACGCCCGAGCAGGTGGTGGGCAACCATATCGCCAAGTACCAGGCGCTCAGGCTCGCCAAGATGCTGATGGCCTATGATTTCGACCGGCGGCTGAACCCCTTTGCCGAGCTGGGCGGGTTCATCTTTACCTTCATGGGGGATGGCGCGCCGGGAACGGGCAAGACGACGCTGATCCAGATGATGGCCGGGCTGATCGACGGGTACTGCCGCAACGCGGGCTATCCCTTCCGCTATCAGAATTTCGGGATCGACAATATCGACAGCTACCAGGGCAAGTCGGGGCAGAACGCCAAGGCTTTTGTCCAGAACGTGCTGGACCCGGGGGTGATCGGCTTCGGCACGATCGACGATATCGACCAGATCGCGGGCCGACGCGGCGACCGGCAGTCGAGCGCAGGTCAGCAGGAGGTGACGGCGGTCTTCATGGAGGCGTTTGCGGGCGCCAATACGGTGGTGCGGGGGAACTGCACCTTCGGCATGTTCTCGAACTTTCCCGAGAACGTGGATGACGCCCTGCGCCAGCGGGCGGGCGCGCGGTTCCTGGTGGACGGGCCGCAGACGCGGGAGGATTACATCGACATCCTGGCGCTGCTGCTGGGCAAGGGGCACGACATCCCGCTGGGCAAGCATGACCTCTATGCCGCGCAGCAGATCCAGCGCGCGGTGGCGGCGAGTTTCGAGTCGCATGGGCGGCCCAAGGAGGAGGGGTTGCTGCGCGTCTGGGAGAGGGTCGAGGCGCAGCACGGAAAGCTGGATACGATCGCCAAGCTGGGCACCTATCTGAAGGCCATCCAGCAGGCCGACCCGCGCTTTACCGGCCGGGCGATCAAGAACATCACCGACGCGGTCAAGGTCCGCGCGATGGATTTCGAACTGCCCGACGAATGGATGGAGGAGCCGGACCTGTTCCTGTTCCGCGATTACGACACCAAATCGGCCATGATCGCCGAGCTGCGCAGGCCCATCACGGTGGAGATGGTGATCCAGGAGATCAACCGCTACGCCGATTCCGAGTTCCGCTATGCCGACAAGTCGGACGAGGTGGCCATCGAGGAGATGGTGCGGGAATTCGGGCGTCAGGAAGAGGCGAAACGGCGCTATCTAGAGGGGAAGGGGTGAATCCTTACGTTTTTCTTGTCATCAGTCTCCCACTGGGCGCGCTCATTCCACCCGTTCTGTACCGGGTGGTTGCTCCGGGGAGGCGAAGCTGGTTGACGCATTCGCTCATGAGCCTTGCGATCCTGTTTCTGTTGCTTGCGGTCTTGCTCGGGACGTTCGGGATAGACGGCACGGATCCGAACGCGTCGGTTCTGTTTCAAACCGCGCGCTTCGCCGGTGCTCCATCGGGAATGCTTTTTTTCGCTATTTTACAGCAAGAGGGCCGAAAAAAACGATGAAACGCCTCATCGAAAAGGGTCTGATGTTCGGCAACCTGGTCCATGTCGCCTCGCCCGCGCTGGTGGGGCGGTATAACCGGGCGCTGGCGCAGCTGACCGGGCGGCGGACGGGGCTGGAGGATTTCCATGTCGATATCTCGGGCTTCTCGCCCGAGGTGGCCGAGGAATTGGGCGACAGGCTCTACCTAAACCCGGCGGGGGTGAACCGGCAGTTCATCCTGCTGACGCCCGAGCAGAAGCGCGCGCCGCTGCTGGATGCGAAATTCTCGACGACGCGCGAGATATTGCGGAGCTTCATCGAGGCCAATTCGGCGCAGCTTTTCGCGCTGACGGCCACGGATGCGGTGGCGGGGGAGCTTGTGAACTCGGTCCTGCGGCTGAGCGCGCCGCGCGACCTGTTCCACCTCAAGCGGATCGAGATCGAGGCGGACACGACGGGCGGCACGCTGCGCAAGGCCGACGAGCTGGCCGCGATGGTCGAGCGGTTCAAGAGCGAGGAGGATGCCTGGTTCGACGACGTGCTGATCGCGCGGATGATCGGCACGGCGAAACAGACGGGTGACGTGACGCGCAACCCGGTGCACCTGTCGCAGACGGGCTATGAGCAGGGCAATTTCTGGACGGCACATTTCGGGGGGCTGTACCTGTTTCCGGGGACGGATGTGTCGGGCGTGATCTGCGCGGGTGAGAAACCGAGCGAGGAATTTCCGGTGGACCGGGTGCTGACGCTGGACCAGCGCAACGCCATCGCGCGCTTCCTGGAGGAGAACGGGCTGGTCGAGCCCATCGTCAAGGCGCGCGGCATCGACGCGGCGGCGATCTTGCAGCAGAAGATGGATTTCATCGCCATCGACACGGCGGCGGGCTCGGGCCGCGATCTGAGCGGGCTCGACCGGACGGATATGCGGCGGCTGGCGCGTCAATATGCGAGCGAGCTACCCGAGGAATATCACGGGCTGAACCGGCTGCTGCTGTGGAGCACCGGGGCGGGGGAGTGGCCGCGGATCGGATCCGAGCATCCGGCCTATTTTTATGCGCTGCGGGCCGCCGACACGGCGGACCGGGACCTGGTGAACATGCTGCTGGCCGAGCTGGCGCCGCTGGATGCACGGCAGCTTTTCATCTGTCACAAGGAGCTGTTCTATCGTC
The DNA here is from genome assembly GCA_947500005.1 of uncultured Paracoccaceae bacterium. GTDB lineage: Bacteria > Pseudomonadota > Alphaproteobacteria > Rhodobacterales > Rhodobacteraceae > Lutimaribacter_A. The sequence continues at coordinate 30,904 of CANMQJ010000006.1, forward strand.
TCTATGCCTCCTGGCCCGAGGGCAAGAAGGCGTGGATCGCCGAGTTCCTTGCGCGCGAATACCAAGTGGACAAGGCGGGCGCGCGGGCGGCCCTGTTCGGGCATGAGCCCGACATGAGCGGCGAGGTGCCGCCGGTGCGCGAGGACCTGGTCGCGCGGGTCGGGCCCTGGGGCGCGGTGAGGGGGCGCAGATGATTGTCGCGTTTCGCTTCCTGCTGCCGCTCTTGCTGGTTCTGACGGTGATCTACCTGATCCTGTCCTGGCGCTCGCGCGCGATGCGGCGCGACAAGCTTGAAACGAAATGGGCGGAAAAGGGTTTGCAGGGCGACCGCGAGGCATTTGTGCAGCGCGGGCTGAGGCGCTATGACCGGTCGATCCGCAAGAAACTGTTGCTTGGGGTCTACATCGTCCCCCTTGGCCTGATCGTCCTGCTGATCTACGTCACGAACTACATGTGAGGAGCCGCGAGATGCGCTATGTGAAATGGGCCGTGATCATCCTGTTCTGGGGCTTCATCGCCGCCGTGCTGCATTACACGCTGCCGCAGCATGATGTGGTGAGGATCACCGACACCTACGAACGGCGCGTCGATCCGGGCGAGAACTCGATCTTCTGGGCGCAGCAGGATGTGGGGGCGGATGCCACCGTGGCCAATCGTGACGTGTTCTTCATCCAGACGCGCAAGGCCAACGGCAAGGTGATGGTCTATCGCAACGAGGATACCGGGTGGAGCTGGCCGCCCTATTTCAAGGTCCATTCCTCGAACCTCCAGGCCGAGGCGGCGGATCTGAAATCCACCGCCGAGAATCCGCGCTGGGCGGTGATCCGGCACTATGGCTGGCGCAACGAGTTCATCTCGATCTTTCCCAACGCGGTGAAGGTCTGGCAGGTCGAAGACCCGGCGGTGCGGATCATCAACTGGTTCAACATCGTCTTCCTGGTGCTCTTCGCCGCGCTGGTCTGGGCGATCTGGGTGCGCTGGCGGCGCTTCCGCGAGCGGCGGATCGACCCGATGCTGGAGAATGTCGAGGACGGGTTCCATGCCGCGGGCGACGCGCTGCAGGAGCGGCGCGGCCGGTTCCGCCGCTGGCGCGACAGCTGGCGGTCTTGAAGGCGGTAGGCGAAGCACGCAACCGTCACCAGCCGCCCGCCGGGATCAATCCGCGAACAGGTGCTCGGTCTGCATGATGCGCAGGGCCTGGTCCTCGGGGATCGACAGGAAGTCGGCCACCTTGGGGGCATTGGTCTCGGGCGGTTCGGATTCGTGAACGCGGTGGTAGCGGGGGAAGCCCGCGTCGCGGATCAGGTCGGCCTCATGCGTGAGATCGTTGCGGATGGTGGGCAGGAGGCGTTCCAGCGTGGCGCGCGGCGTGCGTTCGCCGGCAAGCCCCACGCGGTGGGCGTGGCCGATCAGGTAGTCGTCCGAGAACTGGCATTCGATTTCCAGCATCCGGGTCACGGACCGGTCGGAAAAGAAATCGTGCATCAGGTCGAGATTCGAGGAGTCCATGCAGATGATCAACCTGTCGGTCTCGTAGTATTCGAAGAGCATGCGCATCAGGGCGCGGCGGTGGCGGGTGCGCTTTTCCAGCGTCGCCTGGATGCCGCCGAGATCGGGGAGCGTCGTGCCCTCCTCGTTGAAGAGATACTCGATGGCGGGCACGTTGAGGACCTGCCGGACCTGTTCCAGGAAGCGCTTGGCGACGTGCCATTTCTTGCAGACCACGATCATCAGCTCGCGTTCGCGGCCCAGCGTGCTTTCGGTCTCCCAGAAGCGCATGGCGAAGCGGCGCCCGATCCGGCCGCGCCCGGTGAGGAACTTGAAGAGGCTGCGCCCCTCGTTCGAGATCAGGAAATCGACGTCATGCGCGGCATAGAGTCGGCCGAGCCGGGCCTTGAGCTCTTTCGCCTCGGGGCTGATCTTGCGCGCGAAAAGGAAATCCTGGCTGAGCAGCAGGTCGTAATGGTCGTTGTAGAAGGTGACCGGCATCCCGTAATCGGAAAACATCAGGAAGGTCAGGGTGCGCGGGTCGATCTCGGCCTCGGGGATGAGGTGGCGCACGAGGGTCTGGAAAAACGTCTCGTCCGGGATCCATGTCATCCGGAAGAAGCGCATCACGTCGCGGCGCTTGCGGGTGAAATCCAGGATCGCCTCGATCGTGCGGCGGCGCAGGCACCACCACTGGCTGCCGATCATCACCTGAATGTCGGCCGGGATCTGGCGCGTCAGGCCCAGTTTCTTCTGCGTGTTGTACATCGCGTAGAACCGGCGCTTTTGCGTGCGTTCGTTGAACCAGTGGCGGTAGATCAGACGCTCTTCCTTCCAGCCGGTCTTGATCCAGTCGCTTTCGAAGTAATCGAAGCTTTCGATGAAATCGAAATCGTTCTCGTCGAGGAAGCGGTGGGCGTATTCCGCGGTCTTGATCGCCATGCAATCGCCCGAGAGCATGTAGAAATGCGTGGCACGGGGAAACTGCTGCACCGCTGCCTCGATGGCGTAGAGCGTGGCCTGGACCAGCGACCACTCGCCCCAGCCGCAGCGGACGCGCTTGCGGGCGAAGGTGACGTTGGGATTGTCGGACAGCGCCCCGCGTATCTGGTCGAAGGCGGCCCGGTCGGCACTCGCATCGAAATGGATCGACATGTAGTCGCCCGCTGCGGTCAACCGCTCGGCCTGCATCACGACGGCGTCGGGATCCTTGTGACACAGCAGGATGTAGGCAATCTTTGCCATGTTCGAACGATGCGCCCTTGCTTCTGCTCTTTGTTTGCTCTGTTAAAGGTGAAGAGCGATTGAATAAACAGAGTTTCTTTGCTTCTGTGTGGCCGCAGGCCTGTCGCCCAGCGTAAGGCGAAAGGGGAAAAGGAGGCAAGGCAGATGGGGTTTCCCGGAACCTGGATGACGCAGAGCGAGAGCATGGTCTATCGCGTGGTGCCGAAATGCGCCTGCTCGACCATCGGGCAGATCATGTATTACTCCGATCACGGAGAGTTTTTCGACGGCGACATCCACGACGCCCAGGGCGGCATGCACAAATGGGCGCTGGAGGAGAGCCAGGGTCCGATCACGCGCAACGTCCAGGCGCATCGGTCCTTTGCCTTCACCTGCGTGCGCAATCCCTATACCCGCATCCTGAGCTCTTTCTTCGACAAGATCTGCGGCATCCAGCGCAACGGAAAACGCTATCGCGGCAACCTGGTGCCGACGCTGGTGTTCAAATACGGCGTCGAGGTCGGCGGCGAGGATGGCAAGGGCGAGTTCGACCAGATCCAGAGCTTTCGCCGCTTCCTTCTGTTCGCGCGGGACACGATCCGCTGGCGGCGTCCGATGGACCCGGACATCCACTGGTCGGCCATGTCCGGCCATATCTCGACCTTCATCGTGAATGGCGGGCAGTATGACCACATCTTCTGGACCGAGAAGTTCAACGAGGGGATGCAGGAGGTGCTGCACAGCGTCGAGACCCCGCAGCCCGTCGACCTGGCCAAGATCCCGCGATTCAACGAATCCGAGGGGCATGGACCCAAGCGCGCGCATCCGGTCGAGGACTATTTCGACGACCTGTCGATGCACCTGGTCTACGAGATGTACAAGCGGGATTTCGACCTGTTCAAATACGATTTCGAGAACCCCGCCAACAAGATGCCGGTGGGCGAGATCGACCTGGACGAAATCCACGCCAAGCTGGGCGACTGAACCCGCCTAGAGGCGGCGGGCGACGATGTAGCGGCTGGGCGGCGGGTGGTTGCCTGCCTCGACGATCTCGAATCCGGCCTTGGTGATCAGCCGTTCCAACTCGGCCGCGGGACGAATCTCGACATGGGGCGCCTTGCCCAGCATCTGCAGGACCGGGATCAGGAGTTTCATCAGCCGGAACTTGAACGGGGCGTCCTTGCCGGGGGTGCAGACGGTCTTGGAGATCAGCAAGCCGCCGGGTTTGATCATGTCGTGGATACGCGCCAGCGCGCCAGGCAGGTCCTCCAGCAGATGCAGGAGGTTCAGTGCCAAGACGGCGTCATAAGTCGTGCCCGCGAGCTGCGCATCGCGTAGATCCGCTGCAACAAATTCCACATGGCTCTCTCCTTGTTGGCGGGCTTTTTCGCGCCCGATCTCGATCATTTTCTTCGACAGGTCGCTTGCCACGTAGCGGGCGACATGGGGAGACAACAGCAGGGCGGTCGATCCGGTTCCGCAGCCAAGCTCAAGCACGTCGTCATCGGCGTCGAGATAGGAGCGGGTGCGGTCGAGCGTATAGTGATAGGCGTCCGGGTCGTCGATCGGCCGCGCGGCGTAGCGTTCGGCGATTCCGTCCCAGAAGGTTGCATCTTGTGTCATGGTGGGGGCTCTCCTTTGACGAGGACAATATCCATGCGCGGGTTTTGAGTGAATTGCCCAATTCCGCAGGGATGATATACGGATTTGCATGAACTGGCAGGGCATCCGTTTTGACTGGAACCATGCGCGGGCCTTCCTCGCCACGGCGGAGGAGGGCTCTCTTTCGGCTGCCGCCCGTGCGCTGGGGCTGACGCAGCCGACGCTGGGCCGTCAGGTCGCTGCGCTGGAGGCGGAACTGGGCGTTGCGCTTTTCGAGAGGACGGGCAAGGCGCTGATCCTGACGCCCTCGGGCGGGGAGCTTCTGGCCCATGTGCGGGCGATGCGCGACGCGGCGGTGCAGGTCTCGCTGACCGCCGCCGGGCAGTCGCAGGAGATCGGCGGGCTGATCCGCGTCACCGCCTCCGAGGTGATGTGCGCCCATGTCCTGCCGCCGGTGCTGCTGCGCCTGCGCGAGGTGGCGCCCCGGCTGGAGATCGACATTGTCGCCACCGACGACCTGCGCGACCTGCAACGGCGCGAGGCCGATATCGCCATCCGGCATGCACGCCCGACGCAGCCCGAACTGATCGCGCGGCTGGCGCGCGAGGCCACGGCCGGTTTCTATGCCGCCAGCACCTACCTGGATCGCAGGGGGCGGCCACGGACCGAGACCGAATTGTCCGGACACGACTTCATTTCTTTCGGCGATACCGCCTGGATGATCGGCTTTTTCGGGGAGTTGGGCCTGTCGCTGACGCCGGCCAACTTTCCGCTCGGGTCGCGGTCGGGCGTGGCGGCCTGGGCGATGGTGCGGGCGGGGCTGGGTGTTTCGATCATGGCCGATCATGTCGCGGGCGCCACTCCCGGAATCGAGCGCCTCCTGCCGGATCGACCGCCGATCTCGTTCCCTGTCTGGCTGGTCACGCACCGCGAGTTGCATACCGCGCGGCGCATCCGGGTGGTGTTCGACCTGCTGGCCGAGTTTCTCTCGACCGAGATGATCTGAGCGCTTGCGCGGCAGTCCCTGCGCGCCTAAGTCAATGCCCCATGGCCAAGCAGAAGACAGACCCCAATTACAAGATCGTCGCCGAGAACCGGCGCGCGCGCTTCGATTACGCGATCGAGGACGATATCGAATGCGGCATCGTTCTGGAGGGGTCCGAGGTGAAATCCCTGCGCGAGGGCGGCGTGAACATCGCCGAAAGTTACGCCGCCGTCGAGAATGGCGAGCTGTGGCTGGTGAACAGCTATTTCCCGCCCTACGACCAGGCCAAGACCTTCAAGCACGAGGAACGGCGGCGCCGCAAACTGCTGGTCTCGCGCAAGGAGATGTCGAACCTGTGGAACGCGACGCAGCGCAAGGGGCTGACGCTGGTGCCGCTGGTGCTGTATTTCAACCACAAGGGCATCGCCAAGATCAAGCTGGGCATCGCCAAGGGCAAGAAGACCCATGACAAGCGCGAAACCCAGGCCAAGCGCGACTGGGGCCGCCAGAAGCAGCGCCTGCTGAAGGAGCAGCACTAGCGCCCGTGGCAACAGGCTTGCACCCTTGTCACCGCTTCTGTACGCACGGATGCGACAAAGCGGAGAGGCTGCGATGACCGACGATCCCAAAACTCTCGTATCCACCGACTGGCTGGCGGCGCACATGAAGGATCCCGACCTGCGGATCCTCGACGGGTCGTGGTACCTGCCGCAGCAGAACCGCGATGCCCGGGCCGAGTACCAGGCCGGGCATATTCCCGGGGCGCGCTTCTTCGATATCGACGAGATATCGGATCACCGCTCGGACCTGCCGCACATGGCGCCCCCGGTCGAGAAGTTCATGTCGAAACTGCGCGCGATGGGCGTGGGCGACGGGCACCAGGTCGTGGTCTATGACGGCGCGGGGCTGATGTCGGCCGCGCGGGTCTGGTGGCTGTTCCGCCTGATGGGTCAGGAGAACGTGGCCGTTCTCGATGGCGGGTTCCCCAAGTGGCAGGCAGAGGGGCGCGAGGTCGAGGACCTGCCGCCGATGATCCGTGACCGGCACATGACCGTGCGGATGCAGAACCACCTGCGCCGCGACGTGACGCAGGTCTCGGCGGCCGCCAAGCTTGGCGATACCGAGATCATCGACGCGCGCTCGGCCGCACGCTTCGCCGGCACCGAGCCCGAGCCGCGCGAAGGGCTGCGCGCGGGCCATATCCCCGGCTCGAAGAACGTGCCCTATGCCAGCCTCCTGAACGAGAACGGCACGATGAAATCGCCCGAAGAAACCCGCCGGGTCTTCGAAAAGGCCGGTGTGGACCTCGCGAAACCCGCGATCACCACCTGCGGCTCGGGCGTGACGGCCGCCATTCTCAGCCTGGCGCTGGAGCGTCTGGGCAAGACCGATCACTCGCTTTACGACGGGTCCTGGGCCGAATGGGGCGCGTTCCCCACCCTGCCCGTCGCCACCGGAGAAAACTGATGTTCGAGAACCTGAAAGAACAACCCGCCGACAAGATCCTGGCGCTGATGCAGATGTATCGCGATGACCCGCGCGAGAACAAGATCGACCTGGGCGTCGGCGTTTACAAGAACGCCGATGGGGTCACACCGGTGATGCGCGCGGTCAAGGCCGCCGAAAAGCGCATCTGGGAAGAGCAGGAAACCAAGGCCTATACCGGGCTGGCGGGCGATCCGGCCTTTGCCGACGCGATGATCGGCCTCGTGCTCGATGACAGCGTCGCGCGCGAGAATATCGCCGCCGTGGCCACGCCCGGCGGCACCGGCGCCTGCCGGCAGGCGTTCGAGCTGGTGCGCATGGCCAACCCCAAGGCGCGCGTCTTCGTCTCGGACCCGACCTGGCCCAACCATCTCTCGATCCTGAACTACCTCAGGATCGAAACCGTCCCCTATCGCTATTTCGACAACGAGACGGGCGGCGTGGATTTCGACGGGATGATGGAGGATCTGCGCACCGCCCATCCCGGCGACGTGGTGCTGCTGCATGGCTGCTGCCACAACCCCACCGGCGCCAACCTGAACATGGTCCAGTGGCAGGAGGTCGTCGACCTCATCAGGGAAAACGAGCTGGTGGCGATGATCGACATCGCCTACCAGGGGTTCGGCGACGGGCTGGACGAGGATGCGGCACCGACACGCCTGGTGGCCTCCTCGGTGCCCGAATGCCTGATCGCGGCGTCCTGCTCGAAGAATTTCGGCGTCTACCGCGAACGGACGGGCCTGTTGATGGCGATCAGCGAGACCGCGGAACAGGTGAAGGTCATGCAGGGCAACCTCGCCTTCCTCAACCGCCAGAACTATTCCTTCCCGCCCGATCACGGCGCGCGGGTGGTTTCGACCATCCTGGGCGATCCCGAGCTGCGCGCGGACTGGGCCGCCGAGCTGGAAGAGGTGCGCCTGTCCATGCTGGGCCTGCGCCAGCAGCTCGCCGACGAGTTGCAGAGGCTGACCGGGTCGGACCGTTTCTCCTTCCTCGCCCAGCATCGCGGCATGTTCTCGCGGCTTGGCACCTCGCCCGAGCTGGTGGCGAAGATGCGGGACGATTTTGGCATCTACATGGTGGGTGACAGCCGGATGAACATCGCGGGCCTCAACCAGGCCACGGTCCCCCTCCTGGCCAAGGCCATCGTCGACGCGGGCGTCTGAGCGCGCCCGCCCCTTCCTCTTGCAGGAAATATCCCGGAGCGCGAGGCGGAGCCTCGCCCCGCGCGCGGCACGCGCGCTGATCGCGTGCGCGCCCGTCAGGGCGCGTTCCGCCGGGTGCGCCGAACAATAAAGGCCCGGGTGTGGGGACCCGGGCCAGTCTCACACAAGGTGAGGAAGGAAGCTCTTAGCCTTTCGAGAACTCGGGATAGGCCTCCATGCCGAGTTCCGCCATGTCCAGGCCGTTGATTTCGGTTTCTTCGTCTACCCGCAGGCCCATGACGGCCTTGAGGATGAACCAGACCACGCCCGAGGCGACGATGGTGAAGGCGCCCACGACCACGATCGAGTAGAGCTGCGTCCCCAGCGAGGCATCGCCATTGGTCAGCACGACCGCGATGGTGCCCCAGATGCCGGCCAGCAGGTGAACCGGGATGGCACCCACCACGTCGTCGATCTTGAGCTTGTCGAGCATGGGCACCGCGAAGACGACGATCACGCCGCCGATGGCCCCGATGATGGTCGCCATGCCCAGGGACGGCGTCAGCGGTTCCGCGGTGATCGAGACGAGGCCCGCCAGCGCGCCGTTGAGCACCATGGTGAGGTCCGGCTTCTTGTACAGAAGCTGCGTCAGGATAAGGGCCGCGATGGCGCCGCCGGCGGCCGCGGTGTTGGTGTTGGCGAAGATGCGGCTGACATCTGCGACGTCACCGACAGTGCCCATGGCCAGCTGCGAGCCGCCGTTGAAGCCGAACCAGCCGAGCCACAGGATGAACGTGCCCAGCGTCGCCAGCGTCAGGTTCGAGCCGGGGATCGGATGCACGCGGCCATCCTTGTACTTTCCGATGCGGGGGCCCAGGATCAGCGCGCCGGTGAGCGCGGCCCAGCCGCCGACGGAGTGCACGACGGTCGAGCCCGCGAAGTCCAGAAAGCCCGCCGCGTCGAGGAAGCCGCCGCCCCATTTCCACGATGCCTGAAGCGGGTAGATGACCGCGGTCAGCACTATGGTGAAGACGAGGAAGGGCCACAGCTTGATCCGCTCGGCCAGAGTGCCCGAAACGATCGAGGCGGTGGTGGCGCAGAACATCAGCTGAAAGAAGAAATCCGACCCGGTGGAGGCGTAGGAATAGTCGTCGGCCGCCTCGGCGGTGACGCCCACGGCTTCAAGAACACCCGGACCCCAGACGCCCGAGAGCACGCCCTCGACCGCCCAGCTGCCAAGCGGGTACATCAGGTTATAGCCGATCAGGTAGTAGAAGATCGCCGCCAGCGAGAAGAGCGCGATGTTCTTGGTCAACTGCATCGTGACATTCTTGGAGCGCACGAGCCCGGCCTCGAGCATGGCAAAGCCCGCGGCCATCCAGAACACCAGGAAGCCGCCGATCAGGAACAGCAGCGAGTTGAGGATGAAAACCGTGTCTGTCGAGGCGTTCACGCCCGGAACGGGCGCATCGTCCTGTGCCAGGCCCAGCGTCGGCAGCGCGATCAGCGCGGCTGCGGGGGCGAGAGTGGTGATGAACTTCATGGTTCCGTTTCCCTTGGAGTTTGGTGCCGCGCGGATCAAAGCGCGTCTTCGTTGGTTTCGCCGGTGCGCACGCGCACGGCCTGCTCGACGTCGAGGACAAAGATCTTGCCGTCGCCGATCTTGCCGGTCTTCGCGGTGGAGGCGATCGTCTCGACGACCTGGTCGACGACGGTCGAGGGCACGACGAGTTCGAGCTTGATCTTGGGCACGAAATTCACGGCGTATTCCGCGCCGCGGTAGATTTCGGTATGGCCGGACTGCGATCCGAAGCCCTTGATTTCGGTTACCATCATGCCGCGGACGCCGGCGCCGGTTAGCGCTTCGCGGACCTCCTCCAGCTTGAACGGCTTGATCGTTGCAATGATCAGTTTCACGGTCTTCCCCTTCCTTTCCGCCACGGCCCGAACGCGGCGCGGCATGTTGCATGTGCAGAAAAAGATCGGGGAGCAGGTCGCAAGGGAACGGCGGACAGGGGTGGAGCCGGGGCGGAATCCGCGAATGTTGCACATTTTTTGCACAAAATGCATAGGTTGATTAAAAATCGGGCAGCAAAGCAAAGGGGAATTCCCGGGGATTCACACCTAAACACTTGGCGCGTTGCGCGCTATTGTGCGGCAAAACGAAAGACCGGGCAGGATAAAGCATGACCGACTCCAGACGGCGCAAGGGCCCCTTGGTCGCCGACAAGCGTCAGCCGCGCCGTGGTGGCAAGACGCCTGCCGGCAAAGGGGCGAAAACCACCGCCAAGGCGCGCAAGCCCGCCGCGCGCAAACCTGCACGCAAGATGGCCCGTCGCGGCGGCGGCAGTGGGGGCGGTGGCATCGGCGGCGCGATCCGGCGGTTCTTTCGCTGGATCTTCGGCCTGATCTGGGGCTTCGTCTGGCGCGTGGGCATGGTCTTTGCCCTGATCCTGGCGCTGGCGGTCGGGCTGACCTATTCGACCCTGCCCGCGGCCAACACGCTGGTGGACGGTCGGGCGCGCGGCTCGGTGACCATGCTGGACCGCGAGGGCGAGGTCTTCGCCTGGCGCGGCGACCAGTTCGGGGGCGTGATCACGGTGGATACGGTTTCGCCGCATCTCAAGAACGCGATCATCGCGACCGAGGACAAGCGGTTCTATCGCCATTTCGGGGTCAGCCCGCGCGGCATCGCCAGCGCCGTGCGCATCAACCTGAGCGAGGGGCGCGGGCCGCTGTCGGGGCATGGCGGGTCGACCATCACTCAGCAGACCGCGAAACTTCTGTGCCTGGGCGAGCCCTATGAGCCCGAGACCGGCCAGACAGAGGCGGAATACGAAACACAATGCCGGGCCGGGACGCTGTGGCGCAAGGCCAAGGAGGCGGTCTATGCGATGGCGATGGAAGTCGCCTATACCAAGGACGAGATCTTGATGATCTACATGAACCGCGCCTTCCTGGGCGCGGGGGCGCGGGGCTTCGAGGCGGCGAGCCAGCGCTATTTCGGCAAGTCGGCGAACGAGGTGGACCCGGCGGAGGCGGCGATGCTGGCCGGTCTGCTGGTGGCGCCCTCGCGCTATGCGCCGACCAACGACCTGGACCGCGCGCAGAACCGCGCGGCCACGATCGTTCGGCTGATGGAGGAGCAGGGGTACCTGTCCAAGGACCAGGCCGATTATGCGCAGGCCCACCCGGCGGAGCTTTCCGAGGCGGCTGCGGCGCGGGCGGGTGGCTATTTCGCCGATTGGGTGATGGCGAGCGGGCCGGAATTCTTTACCCGCAACACCACCGAGGACGTGATCATCCGCACCACGCTGGACCAGCGCATCCAGACCTCGGCCGAGGAGGCGCTGAAATTCATCTTCCAGGAGAAGGTGCGGCCCGGATCAAAGGCGCAGGCCGCTATCGTGGTGATGTCGGCCGATGGGGCCGTGCGCGGCATGGTGGGCGGCCGGACCCTGCGGGTGAACGGCGCCTTCAACCGGGCGACGCAGGCGCTGCGCCAAACCGGGTCGGCGTTCAAGCCCTTCGTCTATGCCACCGCGCTGGAGATGGGGTACTCGCCGCTCGATACGGTGGTGGACGAGCCCTATTGCCTGACCGTGCCGGGGTCGGGGCAGTGGTGCCCGAAGAACTATACCAACAAGCATTACGGGCGTGTCACGCTGACCCACGCGCTCAAGGATTCGCTGAACGTCCCGGCGGTGAAGGTCTCCGAGGCGGTGGGGCGGGACAAGGTCCGTCACGTGGCGAGCGAATTCGGCATCGACAGCGACCTTGATGCGGGTCCGGCGCTGGCGCTGGGCACCTCTGAAAGCACGCTGATCGAGATGACGGGCGCTTATGCCGGGATCCTGAATGGCGGTTCCTCGGTCACGCCCTACGGGCTGATCGAGCTGCGCCTTCAGGGCGAGGACAGCGTGATGATGGGTTCCGAGGGCGGGATCGGCGAGCGCGTGATCCAGGAAGAGGCCGCGCGCCAACTGACCTGGATGATGGAAAAGGTCGTGACCGAGGGATCGGGCCGGCGTGCCGCGCTGCCCGGCTGGCAGGTGGCGGGGAAGACGGGGACCACGCAGGCCGCACGCGACGCCTGGTTCATAGGCTTCACGGCAAACTACGTGACGGGTGTCTGGATGGGCTACGACGACAACACGCCGCTGACCGGGGTGACCGGCGGCGGATTGCCTGCCGAGATCTGGCACGAGACGATGATGCGCGTGACCGAGGGGTTGGAGCCGGAGCCGTTGCCGATGACCGCACCGGCGCGGCCCGAGCCGGTGGCCCAGCCGCGCCGCGAAGCGCCCAGGGACAACAGCCTAGGCGGTGCGGTGAACGAGTTGTTGCGGGGGATCTTCGGGCGCTGACCGCGCCCGGAGGGGGTCAGCGCAGATCGGCGATCAGGCGGTTCAGGTCGCCGCCACGGGCGTCGAGCATGGCGCCGATCTCGGTCCGTTCGGTCAGCAGCATGTTCACCCCTTCGATGAACATGTTGAAGAACTTGTCGCTGCCCGATTTGTCGGAGACCAGGAAAGTGACCTCGAACGGGGCCTCGCCGCGCAGCTTGACGGTGGAACGCACCTCGTAACCCGCGCGGATCTTTCGTGCGTCGCGCACGATGACCTCGCCGCCGATGAATTCACGGAACCGCCGGCCGTATTTGCGCGCAATGTAGCCTTGGAAGGCATCCGTGAACTGGCGCAGCTGCGCGGGGCTTGCGCTGCGGGCATCCACGCCCAGCACATAGCGCGCCATGATGTTCACATCCCCGTAGCGCACGAAGATACGCTCGAAATCCTTGAGCATCGCGGATTCGGACCGGCCGGAATTGATGACCTTGTTGACGTCGGCCACGACCGAGTCGACGAGCCGTTTGGCGCTGCTTTCCGTCAGCGCCAGCAGCGCGTTGGGCAGCAGGGCGGTGGCAAAAGTGGCGATCGAGGTCGAAACGAAGGAGCGGCGGGAAAAGAGCTTATTCATAAGGATCCTCGTAGGGGTCAAGGGAACTGTCGCCGGCAATGTCGGCATAGGGGTCGAGCGAATCGTCGGCCGGGCCCGCGGCATAGGGATCGTCATAGAGATCGAGATAGGCGTCCTCGTTCCCCCTTGCTAGTTCGAAGCGGCGGTTTTGCAGATAGATGATCCGCGTCTGCGCGTAGCTGTCGGCGCTTTCATAAAGAATGGAGTCGACCGTGTCGGAATACCGCCCGCGCATCCCCATGCGGCGGACGATCTCGGAATATACCCCGAGGTTGTCGACTGGCCGGGTGGGGGCGAAATCGACGGGGTTGGTGAAGATGTTGACCAGCACGCCCACCGCGTCGCGCGTGGTCGCCGGCCCGTAAAGCGGCAGTTCCAGATAGGGGCCTTCGCCAACCCCCCAGACATGCAGGGTTTCGCCGAAATCGGTATCGACCGCCGGGATCTCGAGATCGGTGGCCGGGTCGCCAAGGCCGCCGATCCCGATCACCGAATTGACCGCGAAGCGCAGCACGGCGATGCCGGCCTCTTTCGGCTTGGCCTGAAGAAGGTAGTCGACTGCCTGTCCGGGCATCGAGAGGTTGTCGGCGAAATTGATGAGGCTGGTGACCATCGGTTCGGGCACGGCCGAGACGTATCCCTTGGACGCCGGGCGCAGCAGCGCCTTGTCTAGGCCGCGGTTGAAATTGTGAACGGAGCGGTTGGTCTGCTCATAGGGATCGAAGATCTCGCCGCGCGCTGCGGCCTCGGGCGGCTGCGAGGCGCAACCGGCCAGAAGGGCGGCTGCGGCCAGAGCGGCGAGGGTGCGGGGCAGGGAAAAAGAGGCACTGATCATTCGACGGGGGTCCGATTTGTGGATTTCGGGTTTTCGCGCTCCCTGGCGCGACCGGTAAATGCTTAAGGGCGCAGGCGGGAGGCATAAAGCATCGGCGGACGATTTGGAACAGACAGCCTTTAACTTGGGAGAGGGTTGGCTTAAAGCTTTACCGGGACGATTGCGTTTAGCGTTTTCAGAAATGGGCGGGACAGAATGAAGCCGCAACACGGGTTGGAAGAACTGCGCGCCGCACGGCGTCAGAGCCGAAGCCTCTACTGGATCGTGGGGGTGTTCAGTTTCTTCGCGAACATGCTGATGTTGACCGGGCCGCTCTACATGCTGCAGGTCTATGACCGCGTGCTGGGCAGTCGCTCGGAGGAGACGCTGGTGGCGCTGTCGCTGCTGGTCGTGTTCCTGTACGGCATCATGGGCGTCCTCGACTACACGAGGGGCCGCATCATGGCGCGGGCGGGGGCCCGTTTTCAGGCGGCGCTGGACAAGCGTGTCTTTGACGCGATGATTCGCCGTTCGGCCGTGGCGCAGGATACGGCGGCACAGACCGGGCTGGGTGACCTGCAATCGATCCAGAGGCTTATTTCCTCGCCGGTGCTGAGCGCGTTTTTCGACATTCCGTGGACGCCGGTCTTTCTCTTCGGCATCGCGTTGTTCCATCCCTGGCTGGGCATGCTGGCGGTCGGCGGCGGTGCGGTGCTGATCGCGATCACCTTCATCAACCAGTTCTATTCCCGCAAGCCGGCGCAGCAGGCGCAGATTGCCACGAATCGCGCCGGAATGCTGTCCGAAGAGCTTCGCAAGGAGGCCGAGGGCATCCAGGCGATGGGGATGCGCGGCGCGGCCTTCCAGCGGTGGAAGGTGGCGCGCGACGTCTCCCTGACCGAGAGCATGGCCGCGACCGACGTGACCGGCACCTTCACTTCGATGACCAAGACCCTGCGGCTGTTCCTGCAATCGGCGATGCTGGGCCTTGGTGCCTACCTGGTGCTGCTGGGAGAGATCACGCCGGGCGCGATGATCGCGGGGTCGATCCTGCTGGGCCGGGCGCTGGCGCCGATCGAGATGGTCATCAACCAGTGGGCGATGGTCCAGGCCGCGATGAAGGGCTGGGACAGCCTCGCGGGGCTGTTGGAGCGCGTGCCGCCCGAGGCGCCGCGGACGTCCCTGCCCAAGCCCAAGGCCAAGCTGGACGTACAGGGCCTGACCGTCGTGCCGCCGGGAGACACCCGGGCGCAGCTCAAGACCGTGACTTTCAAGCTGGAGCCGGGCCAGGCGCTGGGTGTGATCGGCCCGTCGGGTGCGGGCAAATCCACGCTGGCGCGGGCGCTGACCGGGGTGTGGCGGCCCGCGGGCGGCGTTATCCGGCTGGATGGCGCCTCGATCGAACAGTACGGGCCGGACATTTTGGGCCAGCATATCGGCTACCTTCCGCAGCGGGTGCAGCTGTTCGAGGGAACCATCGCCGAAAACATCGCGCGGCTTTCCTCGCAGCCCGATGCCGAGAAGGTCGTGGCCGCAGCCAAGAAGGCCGCCGCGCATGACATGATCGTGCACCTGCCGGAAGGGTACGATACCCGCATCACTCCGGGCGGCGGGCGGCTGTCCGGCGGGCAGATGCAGCGCGTCGCGCTGGCGCGCGCGCTTTATGACGACCCGGTGATCGTGATCCTGGACGAACCGAACTCGAACCTCGACAACGAGGGGTCGCAGGCCTTGAACGCGGCGATCCGGACGCTCAAGGAGCAGGGGAAATCGGTCCTGATCATGGCGCACCGGCCGGCGGCGATCCAGGAATGCGAAATGTTGCTGGTCCTCGATCACGGCGCGCGCGTGGCATTCGGCCCGCGTGACGAGGTGCTTCGGGAAACCGTGGTCAATCACCAGTCGCTGCAGAAGAAGAACGCGGCCATGGGGGGCGTGAGATGAGCGATCAGACCTGGTCTGCCCGCAAGCCGATCATAATCGGGCTGATCGGACTTGTCGTCCTGGTGGGCGGCTTCGGGACATGGGCCGTGCGCAGTTCCATCGCGGGCGCGATCATCGCCGGCGGCCGGATCGAGGTCGAGCGCAATCGCCAGGTGGTTCAGCATCCCGACGGCGGAGTGGTCGACGAGATCCTCGTGAACGAGGGCGACACGGTCGAAGAGGGGGAGATCCTGATACGGCTGGACGCGAACCTGCTGAGTTCGCAGCTTCTGATCGTCGAGGGCCAGCTGTTCGAGTTGATGGCGCGTCGCGGCCGGCTGGAAGCCGAGAGCGAGGGAGCCGATACCATCGATTTCGAGCCCGAGTTGCTGGAGGCGGCCGAAAACCGCCCCGACGTGCGCGACCTCATCGAAGGGCAGAAGCGGCTTTTCTCTGCCCGGCAGGATTCCGTCGATCGCGAGACCGAGCAGCTGGAAAAGCGCCGCTCCCAGATCGAGAACCAGATCACGGGTATCCTTGCCCAGCAGGACTCGCTCAAGCAGCAGATCGAGCTGATCCGCGAGGAGCTTGTCGATCAGCAGACCCTTCTGGACAAGGGACTTGCTCAGGCGGGCCGCGTCCTAGCGCTGCGCCGGACCGAGGCCGATCTGTCAGGCACCTTGGGTGAATTGGTGGCCAGCGAAGCCGCACAGGAGGGTCGGATCACCGAAATCGACATCGAGATCCTGAAGCTTGGGACAAGCCAGCGCGAGGAGGCCATCACCCGTTTGCGCGACCTGCGCTATCGCGAGTTGGAACTGGCCGAGCAGCGCCGTTCGCTTCAGGAGCAACTGTCGCGGCTGGATATCAAGGCGCCCGTGTCAGGCATCGTCTATGGCCTGCAGGTGCATACGCCGCGCTCGGTTCTCCGGCCTGCGGATCCGGTGTTGTTCGTCGTGCCGCAGGATCGGCCGCTGGTCATCGCCGCGCGGGTGGAACCGATCCATATCGACCAGATCCATGTCGGCCAGGAGGTGATCCTGCGGTTCTCGGCGCTGGATCAGCGGCAGACGCCGGAACTGATCGGTACGGTGACGCAGGTGTCTGCGGACGCGTTCGAGGACGAGGCCAGCCGCGTTTCCTATTACAGGGCCGAGATCGAATTGAAGGAGGGCGAGCAGGCCAAGCTGCCAGAAGGGTCCGTCCTCATCCCCGGCATGCCGGTGGAGGCGTTCATCCGGACCGAGGACCAGTCGCCGATCTACTACCTGGTCAAGCCGCTGGCGGATTATTTCACCAAGGCGTTCCGGGAAACCTGAGCCCTGGTTTGCCCGGGGGGCTTTTCGCGCGCCGCGATCCCGGCTAGCGTCCGCCCGAACCTGATTTGGGAGGACGCCATGAGTATCGAAGACACCCTTGCCAAGCTGGGCGTGACATTGCCCGACGCACCCGCGCCGGCCGCCAATTACGTGCCCTTCGTGCAGGTGGGCGACCTGGTGCATGTCTCAGGCCAGATCTCCATGGATGAGAACGGGCTGATCACCGGCAAGCTGGGTGCCGACATGGAGGTGGACGCGGGCGCGGCCGCTGCGCGACGCTGCGCCATTGCATTGCTGGCGCAGGTCAAGGCCGCCTGCGGCGGCGATCTGGAGCGGCTGGTGAGGGCGGTCAAGCTGACCGGGTTCGTCAACTCCACCGCCGATTTCACCGACCAGCCGAAGGTGATCAACGGCGCCTCGGATTTCCTGGTCGAGGCGTTGGGCGAGAAGGGCCGTCATGCGCGGTCCGCCGTGAGCGCGGCCGCGTTGCCCTTGGGTGTCGCGGTCGAGATCGAGGGGATCTTCCAGATCCGATGACCCCTGTCCCGCTTCCGCAGATCTTTACCCGTCTGCCGATCGCTCACCGCGCCCTGCATGATCGTCGTGCCGGGCGTCCCGAGAACAGCCGCGCGGCGATCCGCGCGGCCGCCGCGGCGGGTTACGGGATCGAGATCGACCTGCAACTGACCGCGGATGGCCAGGCGATGGTGTTCCACGATTACGACCTGGCCCGGCTTGCCGAGGGGACCGGCCCGATCCGGCAGTTGACGGCCGAGGAGGCGCAGTCGGTACGTCTGCGCGATGCGGGCGGAGAGGGTATCCCGACCCTTGCCGAGGTGCTGGAGATCGTCGCGGGGCAGGTGCCGCTGCTTGTCGAGATCAAGGACCAGGACGGCGCGATGGGGCCCGATGTCGGCCCGCTGGAGGCGGCCACGGCACAAGCCTTGCGCGCCTATAACGGGCCGGTTGCAGTGATGTCCTTCAACCCGCACAGCATGGCCGAGATGGCGCGCCTCGCCCCCGACCTGCCGCGCGGACTGGTCACCAGTGCCTATGATCCCGCCGACTGGCCGCTTTCGGCCGCAACTTGCGCACGCTTGCGCGAGATTCCCGATTTGGACCGCGTCGCCGCCAGCTTCATCAGCCACGAGGCCGAAGACCTGTCCCGCCCGCGGGTGGCCGAGCTGAAATCGAACGGGGTGCCCATCCTGTGCTGGACGATCCGGTCGGCACAGGCCGAGGCCGAGGCGCGGCGTGTGGCGGACAACGTGACATTCGAAGGCTACCTCGCGGCGCTGCCGTCTTGATCCCGGGGCGCAGGGCCACAGATTAGGGGCAGGCGGAGGGAAGATGGACCAGGCACAGATCGAAGTTCAGGTTCTGGGATCGCTGCGCCAGATCGCGGCGGAAGACTGGGATGCCTGCGCCTGTCCCGAGGCGGCGGATGGCGGGCGGCCGTTCGACCCCTTCACCACCTATCGCTTCCTGTCGGCGCTGGAGGAAAGCGGCTCGGTCGGTCCGGGGACCGGTTGGCAGCCGCAATATCTGACGGCGCATCTTGATGGCATGATGATCGCCGCCGCGCCGATGTACGCCAAGTCGCACAGCCAGGGCGAATACATCTTCGATCATAACTGGGCCCACGCCTATGAGCGCGCGGGCGGGCGCTATTACCCGAAGCTTCAGATCGCGGTCCCTTTCACCCCGGCGACCGGGCGGCGCTTTCTCGTGCGGCCGGGATATGAGGAGATCGGCGCCTCGGCACTTGTCCAGGGGGCGGTGCAATTGGCCGCCAACAATCGGATTTCTTCGCTTCACGTCACTTTCTGCACCGAGGCCGAAGCGGAGGCGGGCGAAGCGATGGGCCTGATGCACAGGGCCTCGCAGCAGTTCCATTGGCTGAACCGGGATTACGGGGATTTCGACGCCTTCCTTGGCGCGCTGTCCTCGCGCAAGCGCAAGGCCATCCGTAAGGAACGGCGGCAGGCGCAGGCGTTCGGCGGTACGATCAGGACACTCACGGGGTCGGAGATCGAGCCGGAGCATTGGGATGCGTTCTGGACCTTTTACCAGGATACCGGGGCGCGGAAATGGGGCTCTCCCTACCTGACGCGGAGGTTTTTCGATATCGCGCATGAAACCATGGCGGATGACATGGCGTTGGTCCTTGCCGAACGCGATGGCGAGCCGGTCGCGGGCGCGCTCAACTTCATAGGGAGAGAGACGCTTTATGGTCGCTACTGGGGCTGCACCGAACACCATCCCTGCCTGCATTTCGAACTGTGCTACTATCGCGCCATGGATTTCGCCATCGCCAACGGGCTGTCCCGGGTCGAGGCAGGGGCGCAGGGCGAGCACAAGCTTGCGCGCGGTTACCTGCCCACACCCACCCACAGCCTGCACTGGGTCGCCGATCCAGGCTTTGCCGAGGCGGTCGCCCGCTATCTCGAGGCCGAGCGTGCGGCGGTGGACGAGGAAATCGAAATCCTGACGGATTACGGCCCGTTTAGAAAGACAGAAATAGAGGAACAGCAATGACCGAACGTTTGTCCGCCGAGACCCGGGGCCCGCTTCTCGACCCTCTGCTCAAGACCGGTTGGGCGCTTGCCGATGGCAACGACGCGATCTGCAAGACCTTCAAGTTCGACAATTTCGTCGAGGCGTTCGGCTGGATGACGCGCGTGGCGATCTGGGCCGAGAAATGGAATCATCACCCCGAATGGCGCAACGTCTACAATAGTGTCGAGGTGACGCTTACGACCCATGATGTCGGCGGGCTGTCCTCGCTTGACCCGAAACTGGCGCGAAAGATGGACGGGCTGGCCGGGCACTGAGGTTTGGGCGCGGCCGGGGCGTCGTCCCGGCCGCACCGTTTCACATGGATGCCAGAAGACCCTCACCGGCGGAAACCTCGCAGGCGCCGGGGTTCTCTTCGAGGTTCAGCGCGGTCACCTTGCCGTCCTCGACGACCATCGCATAGCGTTTGGACCGGCCGATCAGCCCGGCTGGCGGCGCATCGAAATCCATGCCGATCGCCTTGGTGAAGGCCGACTCGGGATCGGCGAGCATCGTGAGACCGGCGTCACTGGCCCCTGTCGCCTCGCCCCAGGCCTTCATCACGAAGGGATCGTTCACCGAGACGCAGATGATCTCGTCCACGCCCTTGGCGTCGAACTGGTCCTTGGTGCGCATGAAGCTGGGCACATGGGCCGAATGGCACGTGGGGGTGAAGGCGCCGGGTACGGCGAAGATGACGATCTTGCGCCCTTTCATTCGGTCGCCCAGGGCCACGGGTTGAGGGCCTTCTTCCCCCATCTGGATCAGGGTTGCGCCAGGCAGGTCGTCGCCAACGGAAATCATGTCACTTTCACCTCGTTGTTGGATTTGCGGATTTCTCCTCCCCGGCATATAGCTGGAGCCCGGTATGAGGCCAGAGATTTCAGGGAGCGCGAGCGGAATGAGCCATATCGTCGTGATCGGGGCCGGGCAGGCCGGGTCCTCGCTGGTTGCGAAACTGCGCAAGGAAGGATTCGACGGACAGATCACCCTGATCGGGCAAGAGCCTCAGATACCCTATCAGCGCCCACCGCTGTCGAAGGCCTACTTGCTGGGTGAGATGGATGTCGAGCGGCTCTACCTCCGGCCAGAAAGCTTCTATGCCGAGAATGATATCAGGCTTGAACTGTCGGAAACCGTCGTGGCCATCGATCGCACGGACAAGATGGTGATCGCCGATGGCAAGCAGATCGCCTATGACCAGTTGGCACTGACGACCGGGTCGGTTCCGCGTCGCCTGCCTGGGGCGATCGGCGGTGAGCTGGAGGGCGTGCATGTCGTGCGCACGCTTGCCGATATCGACGCGATGGCGCCCGCCGTGACCGAGGGCAAGCGCGCCCTGATCGTGGGTGGCGGATATATCGGGTTGGAGGCGGCCGCCGTCTGCGCCAAACGTGGTCTTGAGGTCACGCTGGTGGAGATGGCAGAACGTATCCTGCAACGCGTCGCGGCGCCCGAAACCTCGGATTATTTTCGCGCGCTTCATCAGTCTCACGGTGTCGATATCCGCGAAGGGATTGGCCTGGACCGGCTTGTCGAGACGGACGGGCATGTTTCGGGCGCGGTGCTAGGCGATGGTGCCGAACTGGACGTCGACCTGGTTATCGTCGGTGTCGGGATCACGCCGTCCACCGCGCTGGCCGAGGCCGCGGGGCTTGAGATCGAGAACGGGATCAAGGTCGATGCGCATGGGCGCACCTCGGATCCGTTCATCTGGGCGGCGGGCGATTGCGCCTCCTTTCCCCATCAGGGTGGGCGCATTCGGCTGGAAAGCGTGCCCAACGCCATCGACCAGGCCGAGGTCGTGGCGCAGAACATGCTGGGTGCGGAGAAGGACTATGTCGCGACGCCCTGGTTCTGGTCGGACCAGTATGACGTCAAGCTTCAGATCGCCGGGCTGAGTGCCGGATATGACCGGGTAGTGACGCGCAAGGGCGAAGGGCTGACATCCTCGTTTTGGTACTATCGGGGCGACAAGCTTCTGGCCGTG
This sequence comes from uncultured Paracoccaceae bacterium, assembly GCA_947500005.1. Lineage (GTDB taxonomy): Bacteria > Pseudomonadota > Alphaproteobacteria > Rhodobacterales > Rhodobacteraceae > Lutimaribacter_A. Next base: position 52,415 of record CANMQJ010000006.1, read on the forward strand.
GACGCCATGAACGATCCGCGCGCCTACATGGTCGGCAAGCGGCTGATCGACAACGGTAAGACCGCAGACCCCGCGGTGGTGGCCGACCCGGCGGCCGATCTCAAGCCGCTGCTCAAGGCGTGAGGATCATCGCCGGGGATTTCCGGGGCCGGGCGCTGGCCTCGGTCGGCAAGGGCGATGCGGGCGCCCATCTGCGCCCGACGGCGGACCGGGTGCGGGAAAGCCTGTTCAGCGTTCTCGCCAATCTGGATGTGATCGAGGGCGCGCGGGTTCTGGACCTCTTCGCCGGAACCGGTGCGTTGGGGCTCGAGGCGCTGTCGCGTGGGGCATCTCATGTCGTGTTCGTCGAGAATGGCCGGATCGGGCAGGGTCTGATTCGCAAGAACGTGGAATTGACCCGTTCTGCCGGGCGAACCGAGCTTTTGCGGCGGGATGCGACGCGGCTGGGTGAAAACCCGGGGGCGCCTTTCACGCTTGTCTTTCTTGATCCGCCCTATGGCAAGGATCTGGGGGGAAAGGCGCTGGCCGCGGCGGCGACGGGCGGCTGGATCGCGCCCGGTGCACTGATAGTCTGGGAAGAAAACACCGAGATGATCGCGCCGGAGGGGTTCATGCTGGAAGGCGCACGACGCTATGGCGATACGCATGTCACGCTGATGTGGCGCGAGGACTGAGGTCCGGCTATACTGCCAGCATGGAAAGCGTCCTCAAGGCGCCGTTCTGGGCGCTGCCGAAAAAGACCGTGAACGCGGTCGACACGACCACCAAGCCACCCGCGCGCAGGCGGGCGCCCGTCTTCATCCATGATGCGGTCATCCCCTGGCAGGGAGACACGTTGTTGCTGGCGGAACTGCGAAGGGACGCCGACGATCAGGACGAATAGGTCGGGTGGAACAGCCCCCCGGGCGACAGGGTAAAGATGTCCACCCCGTCCGACGTCACGCCCACCGAATGCTCGAACTGCGCCGACAGCGATTTGTCCCGCGTCACCGCCGTCCAGTCGTCGGCCAGCGTCTTTGTTTCGGGACGTCCCAGATTCACCATCGGCTCGATGGTGAAGAACATCCCTTCTTCCAGAACCGCGCCGGTGCCCGGACGCCCGTAATGCAGCACGTTGGGCGGTGCGTGGAACACGCGGCCCAGGCCGTGACCGCAGAAATCGCGCACCACGCTCATCCGCTGCGATTCGACATAGGTCTGGATCGCGTGCCCGATGTCGCCGAAGGTGTTGCCCGGCTTGACCATCTCGATGCCCTTGAACAGCGCGTCATGGGTCACCTGGATAAGCCGCTCGGCCTTGCGCGGCAGCTTGCCCGCCACGAACATCCGCGACGTGTCGCCAAACCAGCCATCGACGATCACGGTCACGTCGATATTGAGGATATCGCCGTCCTTGAGCTTCTTGTCGCCGGGGATGCCGTGACAGACGACATGATTGACCGAGATGCAGCTGGCGTGCTGATACCCCTTGTAGCCGATGGTGGCCGAGGTTGCGCCGGCCTCTTCGACCATTTTCGTGATGATCTGGTCGATCTCGCCCGTGGTCTGGCCGGGAAAGACATGCTCGGCGATCCCGTCGAGAATACGCGCGGCAAGTTCGCCGGCCTTGTGCATGCCGGCGAAATCCTCCGTTTCGTAGATGCGGATGCCGTCCCGGGTCAGGCGGCCTCTCAGATCCTTGTTCAACGCGGGCTCCATCTTTCTGAATTTAGAGCGTCTTTACGCCTAGAAAAGCGAAAGGGCCAGTTGGTGTCGCCAAAAGAACTGCGTTCCTTCCAAATTTCGCATATCAATTTGTTCTTTCTGGTGCAGGGTTTCAAGACCGGGAGGTCAAGACGCTCAAGCCTGTGGCCTGGGTCGTTTCCTGCGCAGCCAGGGAGGGAACTGGTCACGAACGGTGTAACCATAATGCTCCAGCGCCTTCCCGATCTCGGCATAGTAATAGAAATTTCCGTTCTGCAGCACGACTCCGGATTCGCAGACGGTCTGCATCTGTTCGGGATTGTGCGAGACGAAAATCGCCCCGCTTTCGCGCAGTCTTTCCCGAAGCATCGCTTCGCTCTTGGCGCGGAAACCGACGTCGCCCACGGCGGTGATCTCGTCGATCAGGTAGGTGTCGAAATGCATGGCCATCGACATTCCGAAGGCAAGCCGCGATTTCATGCCCGAGGAATAGCTGCGGACCGGCAGGTAGAAATGTTCGCCCAGTTGCGCGAAATCGCGGGCGAAAGTGGTCATTTCATCGGTGTCCACGCCATAGAGACGGGCCACGAACTTGACGTTCTGCATTCCCGTCAGGTCTGGGTGGAAACTGCCCGAGAAGCCGACAGGCCAACTGACGGTGCCGTGGCGCACGATCTCGCCCGATGTGGGCTGGATGGTGCCAGCGATCATGCGGAGCAAGGTCGATTTGCCTGCCCCGTTCTTGCCGATCAGCGCCACGCTTTCGCCCGAGGGGAAGACGAAGGAAATGTCGTTCGCGACGACCTTCTCGATCCCGTTCAGGCGATAGATCTTGCGCAGGTTCAGCAGTTCGATCATGGCGCGGTCAGCGTCTGTCTCGGACGCTGTAGTAGATCAGGACGCCGATGGCCCAGCTCAGCAGGGCGACCGCGAAGCACAGGGCCGACAGGATAAGCCGCTTGGGATATTGGGCGGATTCCGGCATGGCGGGCTTGGCGTAGGTCGCAAGGTACCGGCTTTGTCGCTGTGCCTCGGCCTGGGCGGTGTCGAGAACGGTCTGAGCGGCGAGATAGGATTTCTCGGCATATTCGCGGTCCACCATGAGGCGCTCGAACTCGCCCACGAGTGTCGAGTAGTCCTTGCCATCGGTCACGCGCGAGGTGCCGCCCATTCCGAATTTCTGGCGTTCCTTCTCGATAAGGGACTCGATCACCGCAATGCGCCGCCGGGCCTGATCCACGCGGGGATCGCCCTCCCGGGCCGTTTCCATCACCAGGTTCAGTTCGATGATCGCCTCGGCGAGTTGCGACTCGAGCGAGTTGAGAAGGCCCATCTGCCCCTGCAGGTCGGCGCTGGGATCCACAATACGGGTCTCGGAGCGGAAGCGGGTAAGGGCCTCGCGCGCGGTCTTGAGCCGTTCTACCGCCTGTTCCAGGTCTTCGAGCGCGTAGCGCGTCGCGTCCGAGCGCGCGATGGCCGACAGTTCGTTGATCATCAGCGTGCTTTCGTCGACGATGGCCTCGGCGATCGCATGGGCATCCCCCGCGGTGAACGCGTTTGCACGCACCTCAAGCAGACCGGTGCTGTTGGCGTAGCTGATGCGCACCATGCGTTGCCAGTAATCCACCAGATCTTCGATCGAGCCGCTGGGATCGAAGGCAAAGACCGGATCGAAGTCTGGACGCGAGTAGATGGTGCGCAAGTCGAGGCGGTCGTTGACCTTTTCGACCATGGCGCGGCTCTGGATGAATTCGTACAGGATGTCCGTGTCGGAGGAGCTGTTGCCGGACAGGTCCGCAAGCCCGCCAAGCAGGCTCTGGGCGCTGTCGAGTTCCTCGGACCGCACCGCGAAGCCGAAGGTCGATGCGTATTGGTCGTTGGCGATCTCGTAGAGGTAGAAGACGGCCGCCGCGAACGGCGCAATCACGACGAGGAAGAAACTCACCAGAACGCCATAGTGGCGCTTTTTCGCGCGGGCTGGGCCAGCCGGGGCCGGAGGTGCCTTGCGCGGCGCCTGGCCCTGCCCGCCGCCGGGAGCCGGTTGTGCGGGTTGCGCAGGCTGGGCGGCTGGCGCGGGTTTTTCGACAGGCTTCGGGGCCGCTGCCGGTTTTGGGGCCGCAGCCTGCTTGGGCGGCTGGTTTGCTGGCTGGGGCTTTTGGGGCGCGGGATCTTGTGAAATGGGACCGGCCTCCGAACTGTGGAATCTGAGTGCACATTTCTGATTTTATCCCTCGCATTGCAAGGGTAAATCGCTTAGAGGCACTGGGCGGTCCGGCGACGGTTGCGACCATAGGCGCGACGACGGCAGAGAGGTAACCGATGCGCAGCGCTGCAACGGAACGACAAAGGTTCATCTTTCCACGCGCGGTGATGGCGTTGATCCTCCGCGAGATGAGCACGACCTACGGTCGCTCGCCGGGGGGCTATATCTGGGCCTTGGCCGAACCCATCGGCGGAATCGTCCTGCTGACCGCGATATTTGGCCTGATCACGCGCAGCCCGCCGCTGGGCACGAATTTCCCGCTTTTTTTCGCGACCGGTGTGCTGCCATTCATGATGTACCAGACCACCTCGGCCAAGGTGGGGGCGGCCATCCATTATTCGCGTCAGCTTCTCGCCTATCCTTCGGTCACCTATGTCGATGCGATCATAGCCCGGCTCATTCTTAACGTTCTCACCCAGATCATGATCGTTCTGATCCTGCTATCAACGATCGTGCTTCTTTACGGCGTGCGCTTGAATGTGGATTTCATCACCTGCGTCCGCGGATTGGCGCTGGCGACGGCCCTGGGGATCGGCGTGGGGCTGGTCAACTGTTACCTGATGAGCATGTTTCCCATCTGGCAGTTCGTCTGGGCCGTCTTGAACCGGCCTCTTTTCATCATTTCTGGGATATTCTTTCTTGTCGACCGTCTGCCGTCGCAGGCGAGGGACATGCTGCTCTGGAACCCGGTGGCGCACCCGATCATGCTGTTCCGGCGTGGCATCTACGATACATATGACGCGTATTATGTGTCCGAGGTCTATGTCTACATGATCGCGCTGGTCCTGAGTACGCTTGGTATGCTTTTGCTGTATCGGTACCATCGAATTATGAGGGACGAAGGTGCATAGGATCTGCGCGCGCGGAATGGTGCCTGACCCCTTGGCGAGGGGGAATTTGTCCTGGCAGCCGGCCATTGCCTTGCAAGGTCTGCGTTGCTATCGGGACCGGAACAGACACGGGTTGCAGGACGTATGACAGATCTTTCAATGAGCCCCGTCGCGCGGGTGAAGAGGTTGGCGCGGTTTTTTCTGCTGACCCCGAGTGAGCGCGGTTATCTCAAGGCGGCCAGGAAGTCGGGCCTGTTCGACCCGGTCTATTACCGGGGGGCCTATCCGTCGATCAACGGGCTGTACCTGAAGGACCCGCTGCGCCATTACATCCTGTACGGAGAGGCCCGCGGCTATCGACCCAATCCGGATTTTTCTCCACGATCCTACCTTCGCTACAATCCCGATGTCGCCGAACTGGGGATGCCGGCCTTTCTGCATTACGTGCAGGCCGGCCACACCGAGCAGCGCGTTACCAAGGATCTGCCGCAGAGCGAGGAACTGCCGGAGGTCAAGCGCAGGGTCCTCCGCTTCGATCCCGACCGGCCGAAGGCGCGGTTCGCGATCGTGGCACATATCTACTATCCCGATCTCTGGACCGAATTCGCCGAGACGTTCGAGCGTTTGGGCCTGGATTACGACCTGTATGTCACCCTCACCTATCGCGGCGAGGAGACGGATGAACTGGCCGGAGAGATCTCCGAACGTTTCCCCGAGGCGTTTGTCCTGCCGGTGAACAACCGGGGTCGCGACATCCTTCCGTTCATGACCCTTGTCAATGCCGGCGCGCTCGACGGGTACGAGGCGGTCTGCAAGCTCCATACCAAGAAGTCGCCGCATCGCGACGATGGCGATCACTGGCGGCGTCATCTGATCAACGGTATCCTGCCCGAAAGAAACCTCGACGGCCTGCTCGAAACCTTCCTCAGGGACGAGCAAAGCGCGTTCTGGGTGGCTGACGGGCAGCACTACACCGGAACGGATTGGTGGGGCTCCAATTTCGAGGTAACGAGCCATCTGCTCCGCCGCCTGGAGATCGAGATCAGCCGTGACACCCTCTCCTTTCCAGCCGGTTCGATGTACTGGATGAAGCCACTGATGGTGGGGATGCTGAAGGCGATGAAGCTGGAGGAAGCCCATTTCGAGGAAGAGACCGCGCAGGTCGACGGCACCCTCGCCCACGCTCTGGAGCGGGCGATGGGCTTTCTCGCCATGGCGTCGGACCAGGGCGTGGCACAGACCACCCAGCTTGCCGACAAGGCCAAGGCACGCGGCCGGCGTCACCAACCGCTTCCGCGACCGGCCTTCACTTCGGCCTTCTACCTGCCGCAGTTCCATCCCGTGCCGGAAAATGACAGCTGGTGGGGCAAGGGGTTTACCGAGTGGCGCGGAACCGTCGGCGCGACAAGCCTTTTTGCCGGGCACACCCAGCCGCTTTTGCCCTCGGACCTGGGTTTTTACGATCTGCGTGTCTCCGAGGTGATGGGACAGCAGGCCGATCTGGCCCGCGCGGCCGGGATCGATGCGTTCTGTGTCTATCATTACTGGTTCGACGGCCGCCGCATCCTGGAACAACCCCTCGACCGTTTGCTGGAGCGACCCGAGATCGACTTCCCCTTCTACTTGTGCTGGGCGAATGAAAGCTGGCGTCGGAACTGGGACGGCCTTACCGGAGAAGTCCTGCTGGATCAGACCTATGCCGAGGGGTTCGAGGACAAGCTGGTCGCGGACAGTCTGCGCTATATGCGTGATCCGCGGTACTCCCGCCCGGACGGGCGCCGTCCCCGGTTCGTCATCTACCGTCCCGAGGACATGCCCGATCCCGCAGGCAGCGTGGCGCGGCTGCGCGAGGCGTGGTCCCGCGCCGGCATCGGCGAGGTCGAGCTGGGCGCTGTCTGTTTCCACATCGACGGCGAGAACCCGGTGGAGGACGACCTGTTCGACTTCTGGATCGAGATGCCGCCGCACGGAATGGTGGGCGAGCCCGCCTATCTCTTTGGCGGGCCTCTCGGCAATCTGCTGGGGCGTGAGGTCCACGGCGGGTTCCAGGGCCTTGTCTATGACTACAACAAGGTGATCGAACGGTCGGTCGCGCGCGACTATGTCGACAACCTGCCCAAGAACACGATCTGCGGCGCAATGCCCAGTTGGGACAACACCGCACGGCGCGGGTTGAATGCACATATTGCCTATGGCGCCAACCCGGCGCGGTTCCGCTTCTGGCTGCACAGTTTGCGGGAAAACAGGTTGAAACGGTCCTATCGGCAGGAGCTTTTCCTCAATGCGTGGAACGAATGGGCGGAAAAGGCGGTGTTGGAGCCCAGCATGAATCTTGGCGACATGTACCTGAAGGTTCTGGCCGACGAGGTGCTGGGAGCGCCCGCGGCCCGCGATGCCGAACTGTCGAAGAAACGGGCCTGACACCGGGCGTAGACAGGAAGGGACCAACACGACGTGTCCAAGGTTGTTCTTCACATCGGTGGTCACAAGACGGCGACGACCACCATACAGGACATGTTCCATGCCAATGCGGACATCCTGGCCGAGCATGGCGTGATCTATCCCCGGTTCGAACGGCAGACCGGGCATCACGGCCTGGTGATCAACTGGAAGAAGATGCCCAAGATCTATCGCCTGCCCGAAGGCGATATCGGAACGCTGAAGGCGCTGGTAGAAGCGCATGCCGGGACTGACAACACGCTGTTCCTGAGCAGCGAGGAATTTTCGCGCGACCGGTGCCTGGTGGATATCGCCAAGATTCGCGAGATCCTGGAGCCTTTCGACGAGATCGAGGTCATCTGCGTCCTGCGTCCGCAGTGGCAGTTCCTGCAGTCCGCCTATGTGGAGGTCGCGCGGGGCCGCTGCCCGCCGCGCCCGGGCAAGGTGGTGGAGCAGGCAATCGAAACCAGCCTCTACGAAGGGCTTTGGGTGGATTACAACCGCTTGATTGCGCGGCTCGACGGGGTGTTCAGCCCGGAAGAGATCACCCTTTTCTCGTTCTGGTCCTGCCGGGAATACCCCGGCGGAATCGTGGGCAAATTTCTCGACCATCTCGGCCTGGATCTGAAGCCCTCGCAGATGGAGACGGTGAATGGCGGAAACTCGAACGTCTCTCCGCTAACCTTGGCGAGTTACGCGGCCAATATCGTGGCCGAGCCCGAACCGGCGCCGATGTGGCTGGTCAACAAGACCACCCATGCGCTGCGCCAGGAAATCGGGGGTTCGGTGAGGCCCTGCCTTTTCACGCGGGCGGAATTCGCCCTTTTGAAAGAGCATTTCGATCCGTTGAACGCTGAATTGGCGCAGCATCCCGCCGCGCAGCGAAACGGGTTCCGGTTGGCCCCCTTCGCGCCGCATGGCGTAAACCTGTTTCGCGAGGACCTGACGACGGCCTTCTGGGTCCGGGTCGCGCGCATGGGATTCCAAGGAATGCTGAAGGCGCGCAAGACATGACGAGTGGCGCGGCTCGGGGAAGTCATAGTCCCTGAAGTGTCAATGGTGCGGGATAAAGCGTTGTCGAAGCTGTTATTGCATATCGGGACTCACAAGACCGGGACAACGACGATCCAGCAGAAATTCTGGTTGAATGCCCCCGCACTTGCCGAACGCGGGATCGTCTATCCCAGGCTCGACGCAAATTATGGCCATCACGGCCTGACGGCACCCTGGTCGCCGGTGGAAATGGTGGACCCGGGTTTTCTGCTGGAAGGCGGAGCCCCCGAAGCATTTCGTCGTCTGGCCGCTGAATATTCCCGGACCGATCGCACGGTATTTCTGAGCAGTGAAGAGTTTTCGCGGTCCGGACCGAATGACGGTGTCAATTATCGTGAGTTGCGCGATTATCTTTCCGCCTTCGACGAAGTTCGGGTCGTCTGCGTCCTGCGCCCGCAATGGGAATTCATGCAATCGGTCTATGTCGAGCTTTCCAAGGTGATGGCCCCGCCCGAACCTGCGCGGTTCATTCTGACTTCGCGCAAGAAGGGTGTCTTTGCCGGGCTTTGGGGCGACTACAACCTTCTTCTCGACCGGCTCGAAGAGGCTTTCGGCGCTCAGAACGTGATCCTGCTGGACTATGAAAAGAGCAGCCGGAGTCCGGGTGGGATCGTGGGGGCGATGCTGAACCTGCTGGGGCAGGATCCGATGGAGCCGGCTTTCCTGGACATGCGCGAGGGTGCATCCAACGTCTCGGCCCCGGCGCTGGCCTGCTGGGTCGCCAACCAGATCGCCAAGCCCGATGTCGCCTCGGACTGGCTGGTGGAACTGGCGACCGAGGCCCTGCAGGCGGAGTTCGGGGAGCATCTTTCGACCTGCGTCTTTACGCGGGCGGAATTTCACGGCCTCAAACGCTGGTGCGAACCGTTGAACCGGAGCCTGGAACGGCGCCGCCAGGAAGTGCAACCGGATTTCCGTCTGGAACCCTTTGTGCCGACTGGGGTAAACCTGTTCCGCGAAGACCTGACCAGGTCCTTCTGGCTGCGGATGGGGCGCACGGGGTTCGGCCTTGCGCTTGCTGCCGCAGCGGAGACGGACGAGGGTTAGGAAAGGGTTGGCCTGAACTGCGCTTCGGGCAGGCAGAAAAACCAAGACGAGGCGCGTGGAGATGCCGATTTACATGAAGGGCGGGAAATCCGTCCTGTTCATCCATATCCCCAAGACAGCCGGAACCGCGGTTGATCATGCCTTTCTCAGCGCCGGGTGGCAGGTCTCCTTTCAGGAGGGGGGCGGACAGCCTGGCTCGATATTTCGGCATCTGCGCTGTTCATTCCAGCATTTCCACGCCGCGCTGCTGCGCGAAATGATGCTGCTGAGCAGTTTCGACGCGATCTTCACCGTGATGCGAGAGCCAATGGCGCGACTGCGAAGCGAGTACCGCTGGCGGCGCGCCCAGTCGGAGCAGCCGTTGCCGCAATTCGACGTCTGGGTGAACAGGATGCTCGACGCATATCAGCGCAATTCCTTCGTGATGGACAACCACATCCGCCCGCAGGAGCAGTTCATTCTGCCGCAGGCACAGGTGACGGCTCTTGAAAAGGGTCTTGATCACACGTTGGCGCAGCTTTCGAAAAAGTTGGAGGTGGAGATCCCGCTGCAAGATGCGGCACAGGTGAACACCTCGCCACCCGCTCCGGATCTGGATCTGAGCAAAACCACGCGGTCGCGGGTCACCCGGTTCTATGGCAAGGATATCGCGTTGCATCGCTGGTTGATGGAGGGTTGACCCGCCATCGTTTGCCGGGCAGGTCCGAAAGGCGATAGACAGAAAGATATTTGAACCGACGGGCGTCAGGGCGGGCAACTGATGAAGACAGTTTTGATCGTGGGTCACAGCCATATTGGCAATATCCAGCAGGCCCACGCCGAACGCTCGGGCAAGGTCGGGGGGCTGAACATCGAGTTCGCGCCGATCGGCAGCGAATTCTATCTGCCCAATCTCGACGCCGAGGGGCGGCTGACGTCGAACGTCTCCAAGATCGTCCGCGCGCCGCGCTTCGACTTGATCGTTTCCTGCATGGCTGGCAACGCGCATTTCAGCATGGGACTGGTGAACAACCCCCGGAAATACGACTTCGTTCTGCCGCAGGCGCCGGACCTGCCGCTGGAGGAGGGCGCCGAGATCCTGCCACACGCGCTGATACGTCGGCATCTTCTCGAAATGGCGCATGAGACGATACCGGTCCTGCCAGCCATCCGCGCGGTGACTGCGGTCCCGATGGTGCATCTGGAATCCCCGCCGCCTGTCCCCCCCGAGAATGTGCGCCAACATGCCAAGCATTTCGCCCCGCTGATCAAGCATTACGGCCTGTCCCGGCCCGAGCGGACCTGGAGGTTCTGGCGGTTGCAGGCGCAGATCATGCGGGATCTCTGCGAGGAACATGGGATCGGCTATCTGCCGGTTCCGGAGGGAATGAAGGACGAGAAGGGTTTTCTCGTACCGTCCGCCTGGCTGGATGATCCGACCCATGCGGGGCCGACTTACGGCCACGCCGTTTTGGACCAGTTGGTCCAACATTGCAGGGAGATGCAGCCATGACCCGGCAGACGCCCTATTCACTCTTGCCCGATACGGCCTATTGGCGCCGGTCGATGGCCGAGCTTCCATTCGCCGAGGTCGATCCCGTTCCCACCAATCCGCCTTTCGGGCTAACGCCCGAGGACAAGGTGATGACCGCGGGAAGCTGCTTCGCTCAGCATATCGCGCGATACCTTCGGCAGAGCGGTTTCAACTCACTGATCACCGAAACCGCGCATCCGATGATCTCGGCCGAGAACGCGGCTCTCTTCAATTACGGCACATTCACTGCGCGATACGGCAATATCTACGTCGTTCGGCAGTTGCTTCAGCTGTTCAAGCGCGTCTATGGCCGCTTTCAACCCGTCGAGGATATCTGGGTCGAACCGGATGGCAGTATCCTCGACCCCTTTCGTCCACAGATACAGCCTGGTGGTTTCGCCACGCGGCGGGAGTTCGACCTGGACCGCCAGCAGCATTTCGCGGCGGTCCGGCGCGGGTTCGAGGAGTTGGACGTATTCGTCTTCACGCTGGGCCTGACCGAGGGCTGGGTCTCGCGGCAGGATGGGGCCGTATTTCCGCTGTGCCCCGGAACGGTGGGCGGCCAGTTCGATCCCGACCGGCACATGTTCCACAATTTCTCGGTCTCCGAGATTGTCGCGGACATGACGGAATTCATCGTTCTTCTGCACCAGGTGAATCCGAGGGCGCGGATCATCCTGACCGTCTCACCGGTTCCGCTGATCGCCACGGCATCGGGCAGGCACGTTCTGACGGCGACAACCTATTCCAAATCCGTTCTGCGCGTGGCCTGCGAGATGCTGGAACAGAGCTTGCCACGGGTGATGTATTTTCCGTCCTACGAGGTGATCCTCGGCCCGCATGCGCGCGGTGCATACCTTGCGGACGATCTGCGCTCGGTCCGCGAGGAAGGTGTGGAGCATGTCATGCGGCTTTTCTTCCGGAAACTGGCCGGTGTCGAATCCTCGGATCTTGCGCCGTCGCCGCAGGAGGATACCGCCAACGGTGATGCGGCCGCCCGCGAAATGGAACGTGTGGTGAAGCTGGTCTGTGACGAGGAAGCGCTCGACTCGCAAAGCGCAACCGGCGGGGAATGAAAATCGAATGAGCCTTGGCAGTATCGAGATCCTGACGGATGCGATCGTCACCCCGTCCGCGCAATACCGGCCGCCGCAGCCGAAGCCGGATGGCGGCGGCGTGATTCCCGGCGTTTTCGGCGGCGGCGCCTACCGCGAAAACGGGGCCTGGTTCGCGCGCGGCGAGAGCGTATTCAACAGCCATGAAAACAGGCCGCCAGCCCAGATCGACCCCGCAGTGGCAGAAGAGACCCTGTCTGGCCGCTACCTTTATCTTGGACTGCTGCAGAACGCTCATTTCGGGCATTTCGTCTCGGAGAACATCTCGCGTCTCTGGGCGGCCGATCTTCTGTCGGAACTCGACGGGGTGATCTATTTTCCGCTGTTTCCGGACCAGCCCGTCCAGGCTTCGGTCACGAATGTCCTGCAGTTCCTGCTCCCCGGCCTGCCCTTGATCCGGGTCGATCGTCCCACCCGGGTCGAGCGGCTGTTCGTTCCGGCAGCGTTCCGGTTTCCAGCGGGGTTCGTGGCCGGCCATGACCTGATGCGGGACTTCGCAGCGCGGCGCGTGGACCAGGCGCGAGAGAATCGTCCGAAGGGTCCCGAAAAACTCTTCGTGTCGCGCGCGGCGCTGGCGCGCGAAGGGGCGCGGTTCGTTCTGGAATCCGAGATCGACCGAAACATGCGCGCGCACGGATACACCGTCCTTCATCCCGAGAAATTCGGCCCGGCCGAGCAACTGCGCCACTATGCCGATGCTCGCAAGCTGGTGTTCTCCGAGGGCTCGGCGCTGCATCTCTATGCCCTGGCTGCGCGCCCCGAACAGGAGGTGTTCATCATCTGGCGCCGAAAGACGGTCTTTCCCGTGTTCGAGCGGCAGATCACCTCTTTCGGGGGGCCAGTGCCGGTTGGCAGCAATCACGTGCTCGAGACCCTGTTCCACCGTCGTTTTCCGGGGGCGAACGCACGCGCGCAATGCCTGCTGGATTTCGAAGGGTTGGGCCGCGACCTGGCCGCCTGCGGCTTCATCGAGGCCGAAGGTTGGACGTCCCCGTGCCAAGCCAGCCTCAAGAAAGAACTGACCGCCCTTTCGGACGCCTTCGACGTCGATGCGGCACTGGCCGTTCTGGGCGGTTGAATGCCAAAGGCCCAAGCATTGCGGCGTGGGGCCGTGCGCGCAATTTACCTGTCCGGACATTTACGCTAACGCTGCCCGGCATAACCCGCGAAGAGGCAAAACATTGGCCAAAGTCATTGTACATATCGGAACGCACAAGACGGCAACCACGACCATCCAGGAGAAGTTCTGGGCCGGTGCGCCCGAGTTGGCCGACCGGGGCGTCGTCTATCCCCGTCTCAATGACATTCCCGGCCATCACGGCCTGACAGCGATCTGGTCCCCTGTCGAGGAAGAGTTCCATTTCCCGCAAGGCCCGGAGGCAGCCTTCGCCGAAATCGTGAAGGATTACGCCGACAGCGATTTCACGGTTTTCCTCAGCAGCGAGGAGTTCTCGCGCGCTGGACCGAGGGGCGGCGTCGACTACAAGGAACTGCGCAAGCACCTGGAAGGCTTCGACGAAATCCAGGTGGTCTGCGTGCTGCGGCAGCAATGGCATTTCATCCAGTCCGTCTATCTCGAATTGTCAAAGAGCAAATGCCCGCCGCGGCCGCCCGCGTTGTTGACGCCCGCACTGAACCGTGGGGTTTTTGCAGGATTGTGGGCGGATTACACGATGTTCCTCGACCGTCTGGAAGAGGCTTTCGGCCCCGAAAACGTGACATTTCTGGATTTCGATACCTGCCGAAAGGCCGAGGGAGGTGTCGTCGGTTCGATGTTGCGTTTCCTTGGCCTCGACCCTTCGGACCCCGATCTGTCGGCCATGCTGAATGGTGCCTCGAACGTGTCGCCGCCGCCGCTTGCGACATGGGCGGCCAGCATCCTGTCCGAACCGAAGCTCTCGCCGCCCTGGCTGGTCTGGCGGGCCGAGAATTTCCTGCGCCAGGAATACGGACCGAAGGCAAAGCACTGCCTGTTCACCCGCGCCGAGTTCGACCGGTTGCGGGATCATTTCGATCCGCTCAACGAGGAGCTGGCCCGGCGCCGCGCGCCCTATCAGCCCGACTTCCGGATGTCGTCCGCGGACAGGTCGGGGCTGAGCCTGTTTCGAGAAGATATCGGCGTCACATTCTGGCTACAGTTCTGTCGAAATCTTGCACAGGACATCCTGCTATACGAGGACGAGGTTCGCGGAGGGGGGCAATAGTGCTCTCCTTGGTCTGAGCAGGGACACGAGATCCGGCGAGAAATTTTGTTGACCCCTATGCGCTAGCGACAGCGCATCGGCTTCGTTCGGCTGACGTCAACGAAAGATTTCGACACGTCGGAATGGACTCGAAGGGGCGGGATATGGCATCGAATAACGGTAATCTCAGCATTGTGGGGCGGGCTGTGTCAGAGGTCATGCCGGGTGGACCGGGCAACGATACCATTTCCGGTAACGGTGGCGACGACACCATAACCGGTGCTGCGGGCAACGATGTCCTTGTCGGTCAGGCCGGACGAGACATTCTGGACGGGGGCGGCGGTCTCGACCAGGTCGTGTATTACCGTGATGGCGGGCCGCGCGGCGTTGATGTCAATCTTGGCGCCGGTGTCGCGACAGACACCTGGGGCGATCAGGATTCGCTGAGATCCATTGAGTGGTTGTTCGGCTCCGTGGCCAATGACACGATCATTGGTTCGGCCGGAATCGATACCCTGCATGGCTGGGACGGCAATGACCTGATCAGCGGTCTGGCCGGAGAAGACCAGCTGATCGGCGGGGCCGGAAACGACACATTGTCCGGCGGGCCGGGTCTGGATCGCGCGGTCTATTTCCGGGATGGCGGCGCTTTGGGCGTCAACGTGAACCTCACCACGGGGATGGTCCGGGACACACACGGCAATACCGACCGATTGAGCGGGATCGAATGGGTCTACGGCTCTTCGGCCAATGACACGATGCAGGGCTCTGCGGGCGCGGACACTCTCGACGGCTGGGATGGCAACGATTTCCTGGCCGGCCTCGGCGGCGACGACCTTCTGGTCGGTAGCGCGGGCAACGACACGCTGAACGGCGGGGCGGGCTTCGACACCGCGTCCTACCTGACCGATGGCGGGCCGTCCGGGGTCACGGTGAACCTGGGCACGGGCACGGCGACGGACAGCTGGGGCAATACCGACAGGCTGGTCGATATCGAGTTCGTGAACGGCACCGACTTCAACGACCGGCTGATCGGGTCGGATGGCGACAACCGCCTGTTCGGTTTCGACGGTGACGACTACCTGGATGCGGGCGACGGCGAAAATCTGATCTATACCGGTAATGGCAACGACACGGTGATTGTCGGTACCCAGGCCGAGGATGCCCGCGACAACGTGATCATCAGTGGTTTCGGCAACAAGACTGTGCTTGGCACGACGGCCGAGGGGTCGCAATACGCGCACCAGCTGGTGTTCCAGATCGACGAGGCGGTGACGGTCAACCTGGCCACGGGTGTCGCAACGTCGGCCAACATGACCCTGACATTCTCGGACGCGCTTCACTTCCTCGAAGTCAAGGGCACGATGCACAATGACGTGCTGATCGGCGGCAACCCGAACCATGACTACCTGGAATGGTTCACCGGTTACCAGGGCAACGACACCATCAACGGCAGCACGGGCAATGCCGACACGATGGCTTACGAGGCCGAGGTCGTCATCGGCTCTTTCAACTTCCGCCTGGGTCGTCACGAATTTGGCACAATGGGCATTGTCGTGGATCTGGCGGCGGGAACCGCGCGGGACGCCTTCGGATATACTGACACGCTGATCAATATCGACGACATTCGGGCGACCTCCTTCGCCGACAACATCCGCGGGAATGCGGACGACAACTCCTATTGGGGTCTGGCAGGTTCCGACACGTTGTCGGGCGGGGCCGGTGTCGACCGAATCCACTACGAGGAAGATTTCGCGCGCGGTGGTACCGCGGGGGTCCGCGTCGACCTGAACGCCGGGACTGCCGTTGACGGCTTTGGCGATACGGATCTGATCAGCGGTATCGAGGAGGTCTATGCGACAAGCCAGAATGACGAGGTGATCGGCGACGACAACGACAACCGCGTCTTCGGGTACCAGGGCAGGGATACGCTGATCGGCAATGGCGGGCGCGACGTCCTTCTGGCTGGCGCGGGCAACGACACGGTGAACGGCGGCGCCGGCGATGACGAGCTTTGGGGCGAGGCCGGCAACGATACGCTGAACGGCGGTGCCGGAAAGGACATTGTCCGTTATCTCGAGGCGGCCTCGGGCGTGACCGTCGATCTTGCCGCCGGTCGCACGACCAACGACGGGGATGGCGGTACCGATACACTGATCGCAATCGAGGCCGTGCATGGCTCGGCCTTCGGGGATGCGCTGGGCGGGGACCTGGGCGACAACGAGATCCAAGGCTTCGGTGGTAACGATACGATCAACGGCGCGCAGGGGAACGACATGCTCCTCGGCGGCACGGGCAATGACAGCGTTCTTGGCGGCGCCGGCGACGACGAACTGTGGGGCGGGCTCGGCAACGACACGCTCGACGGCGGGGCCGGTCGTGACTTTGCGCGTTATCGTGACAGCACGGCGCGCATCGTCGTCGATCTGGCCAATGGTGAGGCGCAGGATGGGCGTGGCGGCTCCGACCGCCTGTCCGGCATCGAGAATATCGATGGATCCGCCTTTGGCGATGTGATCCGTGGCGACACGCTCGCCAACGAGTTGCGCGGCTTTGCCGGAAACGATTCCCTGTCGGGCAACAACGGGTCCGACACCCTGCTTGGGGATGGAGGCAATGACAGCCTTCTCGGCCAGACGGGTGACGACCAGCTTTGGGGCGGTGCAGGCGACGACACGCTCGAGGGTGGCGGCGGGATCGATGTCGCCCGGTACCAGACCAGCACCGCGCGCGTCGTGGTGGACCTTGCCGCAGGCCAGGCCCAGGACGGTTTCGGTGGCACGGATGTGCTGCGCGGCATCGAGAATGTCGACGGCTCGGAGTTCGGGGACACGCTGCGCGGGGATGCCGGCGTCAACCTTTTGCGCGGCTTCGGTGGCAACGACCTGCTGGAAGGCGGGGGCGGCAATGACGACCTGCATGGCCTTGATGGCAACGATAACCTGCAGGGTCAGGACGGGAACGATCAGATCTCGGGCGGGGCCGGCGACGACGTGCTCAACGGGGGTACCGGCACGGATACGCTGCGTTACATGGACAGCAGCTCCGGCATCAACGTGAACCTCGAAACGGGGGTTGCGCGCGACGGCTTCGGCGGCACCGATACGGTGCGGAATTTCGAGATCGTGCGCGGCTCGCAGCATGACGACCGCATCACCGGCGACGGCCAGGGCAACAATCTCTTCGGATCAGACGGCAATGACAGCATTTCTGGCGGCGGAGGCCGCGACACCCTTCACGGGGACGCGGGGAATGACAGCCTTGCCGGGGGGAGTGGAAACGACGAGCTTTGGAGCGGGCAGGGGAACGATACACTGGACGGAGGCGCAGGCCAGGACATTCTGCGGTACCTGAATGCCAGCGCCGGGATTTCCGTGGACCTGGGCGCCGGGACCGGCCGGGACGCATCGGGCGGAAACGATGTCGTCCGCGACATCGAAGTGGTTCATGGCTCCTATTACGGCGACGACATTGCCGGGGACGGCGCCAACAACCGTCTTTTCGGGTTCGACGGTGCCGACACGATCGACGGCGCCGCCGGGGCGGACTACGTCCAGGGCGGTCAGGGCAACGATGACCTTTCGGGAGGCGCCGGCGACGATACCCTTGAAGGGGCGACCGGAAACGACACGATGCAGGGCGGCAACGGGCTGGATCTGGTTCGCTATCTCGACGAGGTCGGCCCCGTCACGGTCAACCTTGCGACCGGCACTGCCCGGGACGGTACGGGCGGAACGGACAGCCTGAGCGGCATCGAGAACGTTCACGGTTCGCTGCACAGCGACAATATCACGGGCGACTCGGGCCAGAATCGGCTTTTCGGGTTCGAGGGCGCCGATACGCTCATCGGCCTCGGCGGCGACGATGCATTGTTGGGCGATGGTGGCAACGACCAACTGATTGGTGGCAATGGCCGCGACACGCTTTTGCCGGGGGCAGGCGACGATACGATCGACGGTGGCGCGGGACAGGATCTTGTGCGGTTCACCGACGCGACACAGGGAATGTCTGTCGACATGATCCTGGGAATCGCGCAGGGCCAGTACGATAACGTCCTGATCAATGTCGAGGATGTAGACGGCTCCGGTTTCGCTGACATGATGGTTGGTGACGATCGGGCGAACATCCTCTCGGGCGAAGGTGGCAACGACACGCTTATCGGTGGAACCGGCGACGACGTGCTGTTCGGCCGGGCCGGGAGCGACCGCTACGAGTTCTCGGCAGGCGACGGCCTCGATGTTGTGCGCGATATGGGCGATGGTAGCGGGACCGACCGTGTTGTGTTCCACGATTACTTCGCGCGGAACGCCACGATCTATCGTCAAGCCCCGACGAGCGACTCGATCGTGATCAATTTCGGGCCGAGTGGGGATGTGATCATCCTTGCCAACACGTTCAGCGGTAGCCATGTCGGCGCGATAGAGCAGATCGAATGGGCCGACGGCACCGTCTGGAACAGGGCCGAGCTTGTCTCGAATGTCGGGCAGATCGGACAGCTCGACTCGGTCGGACCGACCGCGGGGGCCGATGTCCTGAATGGCACGCCCGACCAGGATTCCATTGCGGCCTCGGGCGGGAACGATCTGGTGCGGGGGCTGAACGGAAATGACAGCCTGTCGGGCCAGTCGGGCAGTGACACGCTGGTCGGGGGCGACGGCAACGATACGCTTCTGGGCGGCGACGGGAATGACGTTCTCGATGGCGGTCCCGGCAACGACGTCAAGAACGGCGGCGCGGGGTTCGACACTGCCGTTTATACCGTGCGGCTCGACGATGCGACGGTCACGGTCAGCAACAATGTCTTCACGATCCGCTCGCATCTGGGCACCGATACGGTCTCGAATATCGAGGAGTTCCGCTTCGTGGACCAGACGGTGGCTCTGGCGCAGATGACCGCGATTGGCCGGAATGCCCTGCCCGTCTCGACATTGCCGGAGCGGATCACCAGCACCGAAGGCTCGGTGTCGGTCGATTTCGGCCAGTACTTCTCGGATCCTGATGGAGGCATGCTCTCCTGGCAGGTTCAGGGCCTGCCCGAAGGGGTGACCCTGTCGACCAATGGTCTGGTTGTCACCGGCAACCAGGAGGCGACACTGGTTCCTTATCAGGTCACCATCACCGCGCGCGACCCTTTGAACGGTACCGTCACGGATACGGTCGAGTGGGTGATCGAGAACGTGAACGCGGCGCCCACCGGTGTTCCGCTGATCGCGGGCGACCCGGTCGCCGGGGAAACATTGCTGGTCGATACCAGCGGCGTGGCCGACGCGGACGGCCTTGGAGAGATGTCCTATCAATGGCTGCGCGACGGCGCGGCGATTGCCGGGGCCACGGCCGCCGCATACGACGTGACGGTCGATGATGTCGGGACCGTGCTGACGATAAGGGTGCGGTACGAAGACGGGTTCGGGACGCTCGAGACGGTCGAACAGCCTGTCGGGGTCCGGATTTCGGATGGCGGCGTGACCCGCGAAGGAACCGAGGGCGACGATTTCATGACCGGGGTCCTTGGGCCGGACAGTCTCAGCGGGCTGGGCGGCAATGACACGATCATCGGAGGCAGCGGCAACGATACGCTGAACGGAGGCGACGGAACCGACACGCTGAATGGCGGCGACGGCGACGATCTTCTGGTCGGCGGCACATCCGAGGACGACCTGCGCGATGTGATCTTCGGCGGCAATGGCCGTGACTTGATCGATGGCGGCTTCGGCAATGACGAGCTGCGCGGGGACGATGGCAACGACACCGTCTCGGGCGGGTTCGGGACCGACACCGTGATCGGTGCGGATGGCAATGACGTCCTTACAGGGGAGGCCTGGTCCGACGTGCTCTATGGCGGGGCCGGACGCGACTTCCTGAACGGCGGTTTCGGTCATGACCGGATGAATGGCGGGGCCGAGGCCGATCGCTTCTACCATATGGGCATCTCCGATCACGGAAGCGACTGGATCCAGGATTACAACGCGGCCGAGGGCGACGTTCTGGTCTTTGGCCAGGGCAATGCCACCCCCGAGCAGTTCCAGGTGAACCTGACCGAAACCGCCAATGCCGGTGTCGCGGGGGTCGAGGAGGCCTTCATCATCTTCCGCCCGACGGGCCAGATCATGTGGGCGCTCGTGGACGGGGCGGCCCAGTCCGAAATCAACCTGCTCATCGCCGGACAGGAATACGACCTGCTGGCATGAGGAGGGTGCTCCCTTCCCGGGGCTGCCCTGCAAGGTTGACCCGGGTGACGGGCCCGTGCAAATCTCAAGGAGATTTTCTTTTGCACGTGGCGAGTTAGGAGTGTTTTCCCATGTCATCCATAACGGGCACCGCCGGTAACGACAGTCTGATCGGAACCGAACTCGACGATACGATAGACGGCATGGGGGGCGCGGACACCCTTTCGGGTCGGGGCGGCAACGACCTTCTGGTCGCGGCAGCGGGACTTCGCGCTGCGAGGGGCGGCGCGGGAGAAGACACGCTGGACAATTCCGGCGGCGTCAACCTGTCCGCTGCAATCATTGACGGGGTCGAGATCCTTTCGGGCGGCGGCGCGTTCACCCATCACCAGCTCAATTCCTTCGAGCGGTTCGAGGATATCCGGGCGTTGCAACAGACAACCGCAGGCGAGGTCGATCTGCGCGGACGGATCGAGAGCCTCGCACCGGACCAGACGTTTCTGAACTACCGTGGATCGGACGGAACAGACCGGATCGTCCTGTCGGACGCGGAGTTCAACATCCTGCTCAATGTCGGGGGCGGGGATGACTGGGCCGAAACGGGGTCGGGCAACGATATCCTGTTCGCCAACCGCCAGTTCGATTTCGGTTCCGGTTCCGAAGGTGTCACCCTTTCGGCCGGGGATGGCCACGATCGCATCGAAGGCGGGAACAACGGAGATATACTGATCGGGGGAACCTCCGCCTTTGATATGTCCGACACCATAGAAGGCGACGATGGCGCGGACGAAATCCACGGCGGCGCCGGCAACGACCTGCTCTACGGGGGGTCGGCGGGCGACCAGTGGGACGTAGGGGGTGACGACACCATCTACGGTGGTGCCGGCTCGGACACGATCGAGGGCGGCCTTTATCACGATCTGATCTATGGCGATGACGGGCAGGGCGGCGCCGATTTCGGGGACGTCATCAACGGCGGAAGCGGACGCGACACGATTTATGGCGGGGCCGGAAACGATTACCTGCAAGGCGGCGGACAGGCCGGTGATCGGGTCCATGGCGGCACCGGCTCGGATACGCTGATCGGCTCTTCTGGCGGTGATACGCTTGCGGGTGGCCAGGGCAGCGACGCGATCTATGCCGGTCAGGGCGACGACTTCATTGCCGGTGGGGCGGGAAATGATCGACTGCATGGCGGCATGGGATCGGACCGGTTTCACCACAGCGGTATGAGCCATCATGGAACCGACTGGATCGCCGATTACCTGGTCGAGGACCCTGTCGAGGGCCTGATCTTCGACCGGGATGTGCTCAGCTTCGCCGGCGTGGGCACGGCGGATGATTTCTCGGTCACGTTTCGCGACGCAGGGGCAGGTGATGCCGCGATCCAGGAAGCGTTCGTCGTGCACGAGCCCAGCGGACAAACACTCTGGGCGCTTGTCGATGGGGCTGCGCAGGAAAGTATCCTGCTTTCCGTCGGCGGAACCGAATACGACCTTCTGGCCTGATCGGTCCGGACGTCGGGCGGCGGTGGCCGCCCGACGCGAACCGGTTCAGGTCAGCAGATCAAAGACCCCACCTTCCAACTGGATGTTGATACTCTCCTGTCCGCCACCATCGACCAGGGCCCAGAGGATCTGCCCGGTGGGCCGGAAGATGACGAAGGCTTCGTCAGTGTCGCCCTCGCCCGCGCCCGTCGTGCGCGCGAGATTCACCTGGAACCAGTCGGCCGTGGCCCCCTCGCGTGTGGAAACGAGCAGGTCGCCCTCTGCCGCGTCGTAGTCCTGCACCCAGTCGGTGCCGTGAACCGGAACGGTCCCATGAAAGAAGCGGTCGGCCCCCGTGCCGCCGTTCAGCCGGTCATAGCCCGAGCCGCCATTGAGGAAATCGTCTCCCTCACCCCCGAAGAGGAGATCGCCAAGCGCGCCGCCGGTCAGGCTGTCATTGCCGTCTTGCCCGGTCAGGGTGTCGGCGCCCAGCCCGCCATCGAGACTGTCATTGCCGATGCCGCCATAGGCGAGGTCATTGCCCTGGCCGCCTCCGATCGTGTCGTTGCCGTCGCCGCCGAGGATCGTGTCGGATAGGTCGGCATCGATGCCTGGCAGGTCGCGCATGTTCTCCGAAAACAGGAAAGTATCGTCGCCCATCATCAGGTCGTCGCCGGTCCCGCCGTTCATCAAATCATTGCCCAAGCCGCCGATCATCGTGTCGTCGCCGTCTTCGCCGCGCAGGAAATCGGCGCCGTCAGCGCCGACAAGAAGGTCGGCCCCGGTCCCGCCTGAGACCGTATCGTCGCCCGCGCCGCCGTCGATACGGTCGTCGGCCCCGGCGCCGGCCAGCAGATCGGCCCCATCTCCGCCAAGCAGTGCATCCTCTTCATCGGAACCGGTCAGGCTGTCATCGCCGCCTTCGCCGTGGACGCGGCCGGCCTCCGTCAGCGTCCGGGCGTCGTCGCCCTCTCCGAGAAGCACGGGTGCGCCGACATCCATGACGCGTGCCTCGTCTTCATGCGTCACAAGCAGGCGATCATCCGCGCCGAGGATCAGGCTGGTGGAGAATGGATTGCCCTCCATGTCATTCCAGATCACCTCGGGCGCGGTGAGGGGCTGGCCGTCGATGGTGAACTGTTGCAGGACCAGGTCATTGTCGACCACGAACGCCACCGCATAGCGTCCATCGGACAGGGGAAAGGCATCGACAAGATACTGTGCCACGGGCATCTCGACGGGATCGCCCACCCCGACGCCATTCGAGTCGTGGCGCTGCGCCAGCGTCTGTGTTTTCGTGAAGTGGAACCCGGTCTGCCATATGACGACGAAGCCGCCATCGTCGAGCGGCACGATCCGGTTGCGGGAATCCGACCCGCCGTTTTCATCGCCCACCAGGATGGCGTCGCTGCGCGGTGTCCCTTCTGCCGCCACGATGCGCACGAACACGGTATCGGCGCTGACCTGTGAGAACGGCGGTACTTCGGCATCGTTGTCGGTGTCGATCCAGGAAATCGCGAAACTGCCATCCGCGAGTTGTTCGACGTCCTGGACCGTGGTCCGGTCGCCGCCATTGGTTTCGGTCTGGATCAGCATCACGGGGGCGGCCAGTGGGGTTCCGTCGACATCGTGGTGCTGGATCCACACCTCATCGAGCGCTCCGCCCTTCCACAGACGGGCAAAGGCCCCGGCATCGCTTTCGATCAGTTCGTTCGCGCTTCCGGCTTCAACATCGACCACCGTGCCGGGGCTGCCCGCCGCGTCGACGACCAGGATCCGGTCGCGAGTCGACTGGTCCGGTCCGGTCGACTGGTAGTGGTTCCACACCAGGACAAGGCTGCCATCGGAAAGCGCGTCCATGGCGGAGACGAAATAGAGATTGCGCCCCTGGTTCGGGTCGTCCGCACCGATCAGGATAGGGTCGGGCGCATCCTCTGCTCCGGCGTCACGCTGCAGATACAGCTCGGAATGGAAGCGTTCCGGGGTATATGTTGCGTATAGCACGGCACGCTCGCCCGAGGGCAGATCGACCACCAGCGGCCTGGTCGTGAAGGTTTCTGGGTCGATGCCGGGCAGATACGGCGCGGGATCGGTCTGGAGATCGACTGCGACTGCGGACTCAATCATGAAACAATACCCCTTGGGGTCGGGCCAGGGTGGCCATGACCAGACCGCAAGGATAGCACGGCGCCGCGTCAGCGGGGAATTGAGGATCTCTGCACTTTATCCATCATAGAAGGCCTCAAAGCCTGCCGAGAAGCGCCGCGAGGTAGAGGGACAGGGTCCCGGCCATGCCCATTCGATAAAGCCTCCCCGCCGCCACGAGACGCAGGCGCCGGAAAAGACCCTGGTTACGCTCCCTGTCGAAGCGTTCCAGAAGCGCGCGGTTCTCGGGCGTCAACCGATGGCGGGAGGCGCTGAGCGCGGCGATGTTGAGCGTGTTCCATTTCCGGAAGCCGCCCGAGACCAGCATCCGGAGCCGCTTGATCTTGGCCCGCATCCCGCGATTTGCGCCGATCAGGTTGTTTCCGTGCTGCCGGTAGAGGATGAAGGGCGTATCGTCGAACAGGACATGTCCGCCCGCACCGCTGACAATCTGGTAGACCCACCAGTCATGCACGACGATCTCGCCAGCCTCGAAACTCGCAGCGCGCGCTAGGTCAAGCGCCGGTCTGTTGAGCATCATCGTGTTGCCGCCCGCCACGTTCTGAACCAGCGCGTGACCAAAGCTCGCCTGCCCGGGCATACCGCGTGACAGCCTCTGATTGCCAAGCACCTCGTCGCATTCCCAACTTCGCCCGCAATAAAGCAGCGGAACGTCCGAGTCCGGTTTCTGGCCGAGCAGGTCGAGACC
Organism: uncultured Paracoccaceae bacterium; assembly: GCA_947500005.1. Lineage (GTDB taxonomy): Bacteria > Pseudomonadota > Alphaproteobacteria > Rhodobacterales > Rhodobacteraceae > Lutimaribacter_A. The sequence goes on from CANMQJ010000006.1 coordinate 77,049, forward strand.
GCGCTGCAACTTCTCGGGCATCCAGACATCGTCCTGGTCCGACAGGGCGATCACGTCCACCCAGTCGGGGGTGTTGCGCAGAAGGTTGAGGAAATTCTGCGCTGCACCGTTGCAGGGGCCGTCGATCACCTTGACCGCGATGGCGGGTTGTTCCTGCGCGAACTGCGCCAGGATCTGTCGCGTCTCGTCCTGCGAGTTGTCATCGCTGACGAGGATCAGATCGGGTCTTCGCGTCTGGGTCACGAAGCTTTCCAACTGAGCAGGGAGATCGCGCGCCCCGTTATAGGTGGCCATCAGAACGGCCAGTTTGCGGTCATCCGGCATGTTGGATGCAGTGCTCGAGTCGCTGGGCATCGGAACCTTTCGCCACAACGCGCCGGACGCTGCCCGTCTGGGCGCAAATACTCACGGACAGTTCGCATAGCATGGCGGCGGTTCGCTGCAAAGGCAGGTTTACGCCTGCATGGCCTGTTCCTGCAAACTGCGCGCCCGCGCACGGGCCGCCTCGCTCATCCGCAACAGGCCGTTTCGCGACGCCTCGAGGGCCAGTACCGCATTCGCGGCAGCGGCCATGTCATCCGCTGGCACGACAAAGCCGGTGCGCCCGCTTTCCACGAGCGACGGTGGCGCACCACGATCATAGCAGATGACGGGTCTGCCCGCCGCCATCGCCTCCAGAACGGTCCGACCAAAGCTTTCGGCGAACTTGGACAGGCTGAGAACGACATCTGCCTGGGCAATCGCTTCGGCCGGGGTGGTGGCGTAATCCCTGAAATCGACATTGCCGGGCCAGGGCCGCATCAGGTGGAGATCCTGGCTGGGAGGTCCGATCAAAAGGAAGCGGATCGGGCGTCCATGCGCCTCGATCAACCGGGCGATGCCCAGGAAATCGGCGATGCCTTTCTTGGCGATGTTGCTGCTGATCATCGCCACGCGCAGCGGCCGTTGCGGAGAATAGCCCAGATCGAACAGGGTTTCGTCCACGGAATTGGGTCGCACGACCGTCCGTTCCGGACAGTCCAGCCAGTCTGCCACAGTGGCCGAGGTGGCTACGAACCGGTCGACACTCTCCAGAAGATGGCGGCGCAGGGCCGGTGCGCTTGACCCAAGGTGCCGGCGCAGGGCGACGTCCTGTTCGGGCAATTCGCGCACATGTACGGTGCTGGTGGCCCCTTCGGCGCGTGCGGCGACCAGCGGCGCGTTAAGCACGATGGTGTTCACATGGATGCTCGTCGCGTCGTACTTGCGTATCAGCCCGCGAATGGTCCTTACCGTGTCCTCATCCGCCGGCCTCAGCGCGTGATACCAGAGTTGCGGAACAAGCTCGACCGCCGCGGTGATCGACAGCAGTTGTTCGAGATATTCGGGGTTCCGCAGTGTCGGCATCACGACCACCGGGCAATGGCCGCGCCGGGCCATCCGCTCGACCACGCCGAGCAGACTGCGTTCCGCGCCAAACAGTGTCTTGCCCGAGGTATGGGCGAAGACGAGCGTTCGTTTCACATGGGCGGGCGTGTCCGACAGCGCCCCCTTGAAACAGGGCAGAGGCGCGGCGCCCTGATCCTTGCCGACGGTTTCGTAATGCAACAGCGGGTTCGTGGCGGAGTCTAGGCCCTGCGCGCGCCGATAGCCTCCTGTGCTGAACAGCGGCCCCGGGTCGCGGTTCTCGGCCGCGCCGCCCTGCAGGTAGTGCTGAACCGGGCAGATATCGGCGAGCAGAACGTCCTTGTGGCTGAGCCGGTACCAGTCCGGGTCGAACAGGTCCGATGCCGACAGGATATCGAATTCGGTCCGCTCGCCCTCCGGATCACCCAGCCCGATCGCCGGGGGCACGCGGAAGGGTCGCTGTTCGGGATGCTGCGGCAGGTACAGGTCTTCTGGCCTTTCCGCCTGGGTATGCCAGTAATGCGCGGCCTCCATGTAGTCGCGCCGCAGGCCCTTGAACTGGGTGCGCAGGTGGGTTTCGCTGCGCATTGTCAGCGAGCCCGGATCGGTCCGGCCGAACGCGAGCGGCACGCCGGCGCACACCTCGCGGATCGCCTTCGGACCATAGGCATGCGTCAGGCGATAGTAATACTCGGTATCCGAATTGACCTTTACCCGGTCCCAATATCCCAGCACCTCGCGCAGTTCCGCCCGGATCATCAGCGAGGACACGTTGCGATAGATCCAGGCTTCCTCCATCCTCCAGCGGGTCATGGCGAGGTCGTCGCTGGCGCGGACCCAATGGGACACAGTGGCCTTGAGTTCCGGGTCGTCCAGCAGCGCCATGGCCTGGCGTGCGATCTTTTCGGGATGGGACCAGTCATCGGCATCATGAACGGTGATGAATTCGCCCCGTGCCGCGGCAAAGCCTGTATTCCGGGCGGGATATGCCCCCTGGTTATGCTCGTGGGCAATGACCCGGATGCGGTCGTCCTTTTCGGCGGCGGCCCGGGCCATGGCGAGGCTGTCATCCGAGGACCCGTCATCCACCACGACGATTTCGAGATGGGGCCAGGTCTGGGATTGAAGGCCGCGCAAAGCCGTCGGCAAGTTGCGCGCGCCGTTGAACACGGGCAGGATGACGCTGACCAGCGGCAGATCGGCAACCGGCCCCTCAAGCCATGGCCCGGGATCTCCCCAGAGCCTGTCGAAGCGAGGCCCCTTCATGTCGTCGCGCAGGCGGATCGGCAGCAAACCGTGCGGCACGTAGATCCGCGCCAGGGCCGAGGTCAGCTCCCAGTCGTCCAGCCCGAGAAAACGGTCGTGCTGGATCTGGGCCAGTTCGAAATCCGGCAGCGCCCCGAAGCGCAGGATACCTCGTTCCAGCAGGCGGGCGGCCTCGTCACGGTCCTTCTGGGAAAGGGCCAGCTGCACACCCAGAAGGAACGGCCCGGGATGGCCCACCGTCTGCAACCCTTCTTCGGTTTCGTGGAAGACGGTCAGCGCGGCGCGGGCGGCAGGCAGGTCGTCATGTTCGACATGCCAACGCGCCAGAACCCAGCCAGCGACCGCGCGTTCATGCGGCGGCCCGGTCTCGAACAGAACCTGCAAGGCCGGCAGCGCAGTTTCATGATAGCCCCGCCAAAGCATGAGATCGAGTTCCAGGGCCTGAACCGGCCCGCCCTGGCGGCCTTCGGCCTGGCCTGTGTTGCAATAATGGTCCCACGGATCGAGGCCCGCCTGGCGTACGTCGGCATATGTCTGAAGGTACCAGACGGGGTCGAAATTCTCGTAATGCACAGAAGCCGGGGTCGTCACTGAATTCATCATCGCATCGCTACCCCATTCCCGTGACCAAGGCGAGCGAAAATGGCGCCCGTGCTGGCCCGGCTCCGGGCTCCGGCGGGGCAGCCGAAAATGCCCCCGGGCTTGCTTTTGTGGCATGTTTGGGAGAAGGAAAACACAAGGTCTATTTCCAAAGGTTGGTTTCACGATGACGACAGCATTTCTCAAGACCACTGACCCTGCCGCGAAGCGCCCATCCCTCGAAATGTTCGAACCCGTTCACGCCGAGTTTCTCGGAACTCTCGACTTGTCGGGGTATGGCTGGCTGCGGACCGAGCATCTGCATTTCGTGGAACATGCTGAACGGGGCATCGTGCTTCCCTTCGCGCCGCGCGAATTCGTGCGGTTTCTCGTGGTCTCCGCGGTCGTCGCCCCGCATGAGACCTGGATGACCTATGTAAAGGCCGCGCTTGAGGCGGTTTATGTCTCGCCCGATGGGCTGTCCAAGGTCGCCTGGTCGCTGCCCTGGAACGCCGCAGGGCTCGACAAGGTGGAGTTGCTGCTGAAACGCGGCGCCAAACTTGACCATGTGCTGAACATGGCGACGTTGCTGGATACCGGGTCGAACCACATCCTGGTCAATCGCTATGCCGACAAGAACCTCATGGACGCTCAGTTCCGCGAGAAAGGTCCCGTGGAATATGCCGCGTTCCTGAAGCGGTTCGACGTGGCCCGCGCGCTCGACGATCAGGAAAAGGCGCTGGTGCTGCTGAATACCAAGTGGCGACCGGAACTGCTGGACGACAAACCCCTGCAGATCGTGGCCTGCGGCGTGGATTGGGAGCTGGTGCTGAAGCAATCGCTCGTCAAGCTGTTCTTTGGTTTCAACCGGATGCAGACGGACGATGTGTCCTGGCGGCGCGGTCACCCGGTCTTTGGCCAGTTCGTGTCACGTTTCGCCGACGATATCCGCAAACAGCTTTCGCCCGAAACGCTGACGCAGATTGCGATTCACCTTGCACGCTGGAAACCCGTACCCGAGCTGCACCTGACGCCGATCCTCGAACTTGGCGCCAGCGCGCGCGCTGTTCTGGCCAGCCTGCCGGCCAAGGACGCCTATTACAATCGCATGACTTCGGTTTTCGAGTCGTTCCTCGACGATAGCGATTCCGAAGACCTATGGCTGCAATTCACGATCCGCCAGTTCTTCAATGCCACCAAGGACCGGATGGATCGGTTCCGGCGCGCCCGTTTCGCCAACCGCATTCTTCCGCATATGGGCAACGCGGTCATCACGCATCTGACAGCCGACAAGATCGCCCCGCTGCATTTCCGGATGAAATCCACCCCCCGTATCGCGAATCTCGTGCTGGACGACATCCGCTGGATGGTGGACGAGGCGCGCGAGATGGGCTCTTCCTCGCTCGAGGCCGACCCCTGCGACGGCATTGCCCGGTTCGAACCCGAATTGCAGACGCTGCACCCGGACGATCTGCCGCGGGCTTACGCACCGGAACCGGATCAGTATTCGGGGACGTCCGAAAAGTATTATCACGACGCCTATTACCACATTCTCGATCCCGGCGACGCGATCCTGGCGCGCAAGCCGATGGAGGTGGACGGGATCACCGTGCCGCGCTGCGCCGAGGGGGTGCTGCTGCGCGACGGCGACGCATGGGCCGCCGACTGGACACTGGAGGACGGGCGCACGATCCGCACCCGGCCAGTCCCGTCGCAATCGATCTTCAAGCGCGACATCCTGAGGCCCGAACCATCGGCCGCGCTCCGCGATGCTCAGGCGAAGCTGCCCAAGGATCACTACATCGGGATGCAGGGCGAAGTGTTCCACATGCCGAACTGGCTGGAAACCGCGCAGAGCTATCACCGGAAGAGCGGGGATTTCATCCAGGAATATCTCGAGGACATATATAGCCGGTTCCTGTTCCAGCCGACGTATATCTTCCTCAAGGTTCCCTGGGTATCCAACACCGCGACCGGGCCTTGGCGGCAGCTGATCCTGCGCCGTTTCGCGCAGGTCGACTGGATCAACCTCGAACAGCTCGAACGCATCGCCACGTCGATGCAATATGTCGGTCTGCTCAAGCGTCGGGGGCTCGACCACGATCCGGTCTTCTGGGAACTCGAGCAGCACCTGGCCTTCGTTCGCACCACCTTCGATCCGTCGGTGCCGCCGATCCGTGGTGACCTGGCGGCGGTCCACCCGCGCGAGGCGCGCACCTTCTATCATCTCGACGCTTCTCAACGGGTGATGAAAGGGATTCAGGACAACCCCGAGCTGTTCCCCGATTCCTCGCTGGCCAGCGTGTTCCGGGATCACCTTCACTCGGTCTTTTTCGAGGACGAGATCTTCATGGATTACGCCGAGGAGGTCGATTACGACGGCTCAGGCTATTTCATGACCCATGTCTGTTTCTATCTGCAGGCAGTCCAAGACTACGACTTGCTCCCGATCCTGTTCAACTACATGGACGCGATCCAAATCTACCAATTGCAGCAAGGCAATGTCGAAGTCGCAGGAGAGGTACTGACCTGTCTCTTTTCAGTCCTGGCGCGGTCTCCCGAAAATTCGCCGCTGTTCGCGTCCAGCTTGAAATACCTGACGGAAACCGCCGGAGAGGACTACAACTGGCCGAATCGGTTCTACACTCACCTTACGCCTTACAAGATGCTGCATGTGCCCTGGACCGCAATTCAGGATATTCGAGAGCCTCTGGGCAAGGAAGCGAACGAGCGGAACAAGGCGCTGCAGACCGATGTCCTCAATGACATTCCGGACTGGCCTGAAATGCTGTCGCGGTTCCAACCGGCCAAGACACGCGGCAGCACCTGATCTGGGTCTTTTGATCTCGCGAACCGAAGCCTATTCGCGACGCCCGGCCGCCAGTTTCGAGGCGGCCCGGACCTGTCCTTCGGGACAGGCGATCACAAGGTTTTCCCGTTCCAGAAGGGCAAAGAACGCTTCGTCGAACTCGATCGCATAACCACAGCTGCGGTCCGTGAAGCCGGGGTCGGGGACATGGCTGATCCCGATCCGCCGCGTCTCGGGCAGTTCCCGAACGAGCCGATCCGCCTCGGCCAGTGCCTCGGGGTCGCTGCAATCGATTTCGAGCAGCAGATCGACCTCCAGCGGAAGTGCGGCACCGGGCAGGATGGCTGGCGGCAGCATCGCCATCTTGCGGGCCCGCTGTTCGTCGGAGAGCCCCATCGGTGCCTGCCTGTGCCAGTAGCGGCAGATCTCGCGGTAATAGTGCCGAAGTCCGTGATAGCTGGTGCGCACATGCGTGTCGGAGCCGCGCGTGAGCGACGCCGCATCGTCCAGCGCAAAGGCCATCGGGATATCCGGCAGGATCCGGCTGACGGATTGCGCGCCAAAGGCCGCCTCCACCCGCCAGATATATTCCATGTCCGCCGAGACGCACACCTCGTCCCACCCTCCCAGCGTATCGGAAACCTCGCGCCGCATGAGGAAGGACGAATGGCTCCATTGCAGGCAGGACGGCCCCAGCCGCCAGTTCGTGGTGAATTCGAAGGGTTGCCGGACCCGCACCCAATGGGTCATCACGCCCATGAGCCCGGGCGCCTGCGCCAGTTCCGCCAGTTGCGTGGCGATCTTCTGCGGATGTGACCAATCGTCGGCATCATGGGTGGTGATGAAATCGCCCGTGGCCATCGCAAGGCCGCGATTGCGCGCGGCATAGGCCCCCCGGTTGCGATCCTGCCGCACGGGCACGATGCGCGGGTCCTGCTCTGCAAGTGCAACCACCTTCTCATAGGTGTCGTCCTCGCTGGCATCGTCCACCACGATGATCTCAAGCTCGGCATGGCTCTGGGCGCACAACCCTCGCAAGGCGGTCTCGATATGGCGCGCGGCGTTGTAGGCGGGCAGGATGACCGAAACCTTGCCAAGTTCCGCGGTGCCAGCCGATGCCGGCACCGGCTCCGTCGTCAGGTTGTCCAGCCCCGGAGGGCGCGCCGGATCGATCAGACGTAAGGGGGCCAGACCTCGCGCCGCGTAGAGTGTATTCACCCGCTCCAAACGTCGCGGGGCCGGGTCGAGATTGGCAAGGGCGATACGGCGATCCGCTTCGCAATCGTCGGGCCGGATGCGGGTCAGGGCGGCGCGGGCCGCGTGATCGATGCCGCGACGGGCATATATCACGCTCATCGGGATCAGCCGCGCCGCAGCGTGCGAGAATTGCCAGGACATGCCGCCCATCCGTTCGAGGCTGCGCAGAGCGCGGGCCTCGTCCCCGGAATAATCCAGCCATGCGGCCAGCTGGCACCCCGCCTCGAAGCGCACCTCTTCGGGCAGGTCGGGCGTGTCGCACATGGTTTGCAGGGCGTCCCCGGCCTGTTCCGCCAACCCGCCCCAAAGCTCGGCCTGCAACTTGCGCACCTGCTGGATGCCGGCCCGTACCTGTTCGGCCCTGCGGGTCGGCAGCCGCCCCTCCGCCCGGCCCTGCCAAAGGAAATGCAGCACGGGGTTCACCCCGCTCTCGGCGATGTCCGGATAGCGTTCGCAATAGAAATCGAGGTCGAAATTCGGTCCGGGATCGCGGCCCAGTACCCAGCCGTAACGCAGATAATGAAGGGCCGGGTCGATACCGGTCTCGCGCACGTCCGGATAGGTCCGGCAATACCATTCCGCCTCGAACAAGCCGGAGCGTTTCAGAAAATCGACCTGGTCCTGTGGTTCCATTTGCGTCTCCTGCCGGGCCCCGGTGCATGACGGGGATGCGGAACGTTGTCCTTGTCCATTTCCCGGGATGTCCGTTCTTGAAACCCTTTTTCCGGGTGGGATGCAATCCTCGCCAAGCCGTTCGCGGCTGTGCCGCCACGCGGCAACCGTGGACCCGGCCGGGAATTGCGATACCCCGACAGAAGGGATACAAGACACGAAACGCGCGTCCGCCCGCCGACGCCCTTCTTTGAGAACGAGCAGTATTGATGTCAGATACCAGGATCACCGTTGCCGGCATGGGATATGTCGGCCTCTCGAATGCCGTTTTGCTGGCCCAGCATAATCCTGTTTGTGCCTTCGACATCGACGAGAGCCGGATCGCCGCGATCGCCGATCGCCGGGCCCCGATCATCGACCCCGAACTTTCGCATTACCTGGCCGAGAAACCGCTGAACCTCACGGCGACGACCGATCCCGAGAAAGCCTTTGCCGACGCGGATTTCGTCATTGTCGCCACGCCTACCAATTACGATCCGCACAACAATTTCTTCGACACGTCCAGCGTTGAAGAGGTGATCGCTACCGTCACCCGGATCAACCCAACGGCCACCATCGTGATCAAGTCCACGATCCCCGTGGGATACACTGCAAGCCTGCCCGAGAGCCTGAACACCGACCAGGTCATCTTCAGCCCGGAATTCCTGCGCGAGGGGCGCGCGCTCCATGACAATCTCTATCCCAGCCGCATCGTTGTCGGGGAACGCTCCGAGCGCGGCAGGATCTTCGCGGAGCTCCTGAAACAGGCCTCCCTGCGGGAGGATGTGCCGGTCCTTCTGACAGATCCGTCAGAGGCCGAGGCGATCAAGCTTTTCGCCAATACCTATCTCGCGATGCGCGTCGCCTATTTCAACGAGCTGGATTCCTATGCGCTGGCGCATGGGCTGGACTCGCGCCAGATCATCGATGGGGTGGGGCTCGACCCCCGTATCGGCACCCATTACAACAACCCCTCTTTCGGCTATGGCGGTTATTGCCTGCCCAAGGACTCCAAGCAGTTGCTGGCGAATTACTCGAACGTGCCGCAGAATCTGATCCGGGCGATCGTGGACGCGAACCGCACGCGCAAGGACTTCATCTCGGACCAGATCCTTGCGCGCAACCCGACCTGCGTCGGTATCTACCGGCTGGTGATGAAGCAGGGTTCGGACAATTTCCGCCAAAGCTCGATCCAGGGGATCATGAAGCGTATCAAGGCAAAGGGGATCGAGGTCATCGTCTATGAGCCTGCGATGCAGGACGCGACCTTTTTCGGAACCGAGGTTACCCACGATCTCGACCGTTTCAAGGCCCGTGCCGACGTGATCGTGGCAAACCGTTCGACCCCGGAATTGAACGACGTCTTCGAAAAGGTGTTCACCCGGGACTTGTTCGGTTCGGACTGAGCAGCGCGGTCTTACTCGCGCGCCTCCCTGGTCGCGCGGGCGACGGCCGCGATGGAGTGCGTGATGTCCTCCGGCCGGGTGCGGTGGTTGGTGATTGCCGCGCGAAGGCATGTGACCCCCTGCGCCAGCGTGGTCGAGAACACGACATCCCCCGACAGTTGCAGTTTCTGCGCGATGGCCCCGTTCAGCGCACTCTGCGCCTCGGGGGGCAACGTTTCGTCGGCCGTAAAGACGCACAGGTTGGAGACAACGGGCGCCATCAGCTTCATCCCCGGCGCCTGCTCGACCAGTTCGGCCATCTGCGCGGCACGACGGCAATTGTCGCTGATCGCGCGCCCCAGCCCCTCCGCGCCATGCGCGCGGATCGCCGCCCAGACCTTGAGCGCACGGTTCCCCCGCGACAGGTCGATGCCGTAATCGCAATACCACGGATCGCCCCCGGCCAGCCCGGTATCCAGCGCCGCAAGATAGGAGGGGCGCGCCGCGAACGCCGCCCGATGCTCATCCTCGTTCCGGATCAGGCACAGTCCGCAATCATAGGGAACGTACATCCATTTGTGGAAATCGCAGGCCAGGCTGTCCGCCCGCCCGATGCCATCCGACAGACCCCGCCAAGGCGCGTCGGCAAGTCGCGTCCAGGCTCCGAAAGCCCCGTCCACGTGGAACCACAGATGCTCGTCTGCCGCGATGTCGGCGATCGCGTCCAGATCGTCGAACCGGCCAAAATCCACAGACCCGGCCGTGCCGATCACGGCAAAGGGCAGCGCACCCGCCTCGCGATCCGCCGCGATCTGCGCCTTCAGCGCATCCAGATCCAGCCCGTTCTCGCCCTCGGGGATGCGGCGCAGGTTCTCGTGGCCGATCCCCAGCAGTTCGATCGCCTTGCGCGCCGCGTTATGCGCCCCGTCCCCCGCATAGGCCGTAAGCCAGCGACCGCCCTGGCCCTTGGCGCGCACGTCTGCGCCCAGCGCCCGCAACCGCGCGGCCTGAAGCGCGATGACCGTGGCCTGCGATGTCCCGGTCACGAGGATGCCCGAGGCGCCTTCGGGAAACCCCATCACCCGGCGCGTCCAGTCGATCACCGCGCGTTCCACGTAGATCGAACCGTGATCGCGGCCTCCGCAATTGGCATTCATGGTCGCCGCCACCATCTCGGACAGCAACCCCTCGGCCAGCCCGGTTCCGTGGACCCAGCCGAAAAAACGTGGATGCGTATTCCCCGTCCCATGCGGCAGAACCGTGTCGCGCAACTCTGCCGCCAGGCGGGCTGGATCGTCGAGGCCGGCCCCGGCCTCCGGCAACGCATAGCCTTCGCGCACCTCCTCCGGCACCGGTTGCCAGGGATGATCGGCAGCCGCCGATAGCCTGTCGATACAAGCATCGAGAAGCTCATGGGCCGCGCTCCGGAACTCTTGCCAGTCGGACGGGTCGAGACCGGTGGGCCGCTCAGATGTCATGTGAATATCTCCACCAGTTCTCGGCGAGGATCTCCAGCTTGTCGATGGCGCGCACGAGATCCGAGATTTCGGATTCCAGCGCCGCGGCGACCCCGCCCGGCCCTGCATGACCGACGATGTTGAAGAAGCGCATGCCGATCACCAGGCGCAGAACCGCGCGCTGGTTCTTGCCGACACCCAAGGCCACGGGCTGACCGATATGGAATTCCTGGCTCAGCACCGATTGGACGGCCTGGCTGGCCTCGGGCATCAGTCGTCGGGCATCCTCGTTCAGCAGTTCGAAGATCTTGCGGCAATCGGCCTCGTCCAGTGGCTGCTGGGCGCCGTTCCACTGCCGCGCGAGAATCTGGAACGAGATGATCGAATGGCGCGCGAATTGCAGGCTGTGCGAGACATCGTCCTCGCCGCTCTCGCGTTGCAGCGTAAGAAAGCTTTCCGAACGGGTCAGGCGGTCCGACACCTCGTCGCGGAACCGGCCCAGAACATGGATGCGCAATGCCTCTGGCACATGCCGCAGAAGCTTGGCCTCAAGCAGCGCCGGCAGCCAGCGGAAGGCCGCGCCAAAGGCCGGCTCGTCCTGGGTGGCGGGCAGATGCGCGGCCCAGGCCTCGGACCAGTCCTCGGCATATCCGATGCCGGGACGCATCAGTTTCGCGGTCGTTCCGATGCGGTCGCGCAGGGCGGGCGGAAACAGCATCCCGCCCGAGAACGGGGGGCCGGTCAGCGATTTCGAGCCCGAGACCTGCACCATCCAGCCGCGCCGCAGGCAGTCGCCCAGCCGCGCGTAATCCACCCGCATCTGGCAGGCATCGACAACCACGTCGACCCGATCGGGCGCCAGGGCGACCAACTCGTCGATGGCCGCGTCCGAAGGACCCGACAGCCCGGTCTTGGAGCCGATCAGCACATGCGCAAGAACCCGCGCCCCGCTCTCCAGCGCGGCGCGTCCGGCGTCGAGAAACTCGCGATCCAGCACGTCCATCGGCAGCCGGTCGCCCTTGTCATCGCGGATCTTGATATCGACAAGTCCGATCTCGGCCCCGGGCCAGATCTCGGCGCCTTTCTCGATGGGCGCTCCGGTGGCGCTGTCGGGGTCGAAATATCGTCCGGCCCCGGCCAGCTTGACACCGCGCCCGGTTTCCTCGGGCGAGATCAGGATGTTGACCAGCTTCGCCTGCGGATCGGCGGCCCGGGCCAGCAGGACGGCCAGCACCTCTGTATCCGTTCCCGAAGGCGCGATCACGCCGTCGGCCTCTGCCGCGTCCAGGCCGCAGAGATCGCGCAGTTCCCCCACGATGGCATCGGCGAGCGCGGCACGCGTCTCATGCACCCCGTGACCGGCGTCAAGCATGTGGTTCAGCAAGTCGCGCCGCAGCACGTCGCAGAAAAGGAACCCGTATTCCGAGATCGACGAGGCGGTCGAGGACGAGAAATGCACCGCCTCAGGCCGCGGGCGCGGGGTGGTGCCGTACTTGTTCTTGCCCGAACGGCGGTCGACCTTCAGCCGGGAATCGCCATTAGAGACCAGAACCCGCTCGATCGGCGCTTCCAGCGGCAGGGGCACGTCCTCGTCGGGCTGCGCGGCGCGTTCGGGTTCAAGCCCCATCAACTCGGCCATCCATTCCAGCATCGTCTGCGTGGGCGGTTCCAGCGGCCCGCCGCTGAGCTCGGCCGAAATCCCGCCCGACTGTGTCGACAGAAGAAGACCCCGGTCGGCCAGGTTCAACTGTCCGATCAGCGCCGCGCCGTGGCGCACCAGCGCGGCAAGGCGCCGAGGCCCGACCCGGCCGGCCTGAAGGGCAAAGGCCGCTTCCATCCCCCAGCGCGCCGCGGCGGACATGGCCGAGGGGCTTGCAAGCAGGCTGGGTGGCAGCAACAGAAGGTCAGCGCCCTTGAGGCGGAAGGGGAAATCTTCCTGCTGGCCAAGTGCGATCCGGCACGGCGCGCCCGGCAGCAACGCGGCCATCGCCGGATCTGTCTCCAACGTGTGCCGCAAATGGCTGTGTGGCACGATGGTCGAGGAAGTCTCGAGATCCAGCTTGGCCGCCGACACCGTGCGCAGCGCCATGCGCGCGCCGAAGGCGTGGTAATCGTCGCTGAGGATCTGGGCCCGGCTGGGGTGCGGAGCCGCTGGGGTCACCACCTCGCCAAGGTGCTGGTCGTCCCGAAGGTGCGACAGCGGCACGCGGCTGAACGGCAGGTGGGCATGGATGATGTGGCGGGTCGATTTCATCGGCAGAAGCTTGCCGGAATCGCAGATTTCCCAGATCATTTCGGGCGTATAGACTTGGCCCGGTCGCCAGCTTTTCAGTTCCACCGCCGGATCGTCATAGCTGAGCAGGATCACCGGCACGTTCTTCAGACCCAGCGCGCGGGCGGCGTGAAAGCGGTGATGCCCGTCCATCAGAGCAAATCGTTCGCGGTCGATCAGCACGGGATGCGTCCAGACGCCGGTGATCTCGATTTCCCCCCGCAGGTTTTCCGAATGGGATCGGGAGTATTCCTCGGTGGGTCGGATCTTTTCGATCGGAAAAATCTCGATGCGGTAGAAATCGGTTCTGGTCATTGCAGGGACCCTGTTTTCTTGGAGGATCTGAAAAAAATACGCGCGTACAACTGACTCCCCTCTCTATCCGCTATGTAACGGAGGGGAAAGAGGTTTCATGGCCGTGGCCACGGCACCCGGGCGGGGGTGTCGATCACTCTTTGCGGCGGTTTCGCGCGAAATGGCCGTCCGGTCCAAGGTGGATACCGCACTCGGTCTTGTCCGGTGTTCCGGCCCATCGTCCGGCACGGGCATCCTCTCCCGGGCGTACCGGACGGGTGCAGGGCTTGCAGCCGATCGAGGGGTACCCCTGCGCCTCGAGCGGATGGCGTGGCAGGTCATGGGCCTCGAAATAGACCTCGATCGCTTCCTTGTCCCACAGGGCCATCGGGTTGAGCTTGATCTTCTCGCCGTCGCGCTCGATCAGCGGGATGGCCGCGCGGGTGGAACTCTGAAAGCGCTTGCGCCCCGAGATCCAGCTGTCATAGCCCGACAGCGCATCCTGCAACGGGAACACCTTGCGAATGGTGCAGCACATCGTTGAATCGACGTTGAACAAGCTGCCATAGGGGTCTTCGCTTTGAAGGTCCCTCGGGTCCGGCTTGACGATGACCAGGTTCAGCCCGTAGCGCTCGGAGACCTCGTCTCTATAGGCGATGGTTTCGGGAAAATGCTTTTCGGTATCGATGAACAGAACCGGAATGTCCGGCACCATCCTCGAGACGTAATGCAGCAGAACAATGCTCTCGGCGCCAAAGGATGAGACGATCGCGCACCGTCCCAGTCGCTGGTCCTGCAAGAGGCCCACGATATCGTAATGGGCCATGTCAGGGAGGTATTCTTCCTGAAGCGTTTCGATGACCGGGTCGAGACCCCCGGCCGGCCAGGATGGAGATGCCATCGTCTTCGATCCTTCAATCTCTTGCCCGCAGCCTTTGCGACGGAAAATTCTGGGGATGTCCTATCCCAGTTGCGGGCGAAATGAAAGATCGTCAAACATTCATGTTTCTGATTTTATTGGAGACTCTGCGGTTGCAACCGTCTGAAACCGACCGGGCAAGGCAGAACCACGCCGGCGCGTCGCGATCGCACCGGCGTGTTCTCGCTCACGCCCAGCGGCCTTGGGCGATCACGTGGGCGGTGATGTCGAGCGTACCCGGCGTGGTCCGGAACGCCTGCAATTCCGACACGCCGACAGTGGTAACGGCGGCGCAGGTGAGGGTGATCGCCTTGTTGGCCCCCGAGGGTTCCGGACAGATCACGTTGAAGGATGCTACCGGCGGCGTGACAAAGGGCACTTCCCAGGCCACGTAGCGGAACGGGCTGCGATACATGTCGGCCAAGGTGCCAGTCCCGAACTCGTTGCCGCGACCCATCGCCACGGTGGCCGTCGCCACCATCGTGCCGCAGGCGAATTTCACCGCCGTACCCTGGGTGCCGGTAACGGTTTCCGACACCTCGGCGCCCGACGGGAAACTGATCCTCCCATCCACGGGATCGGCCATCAACGCGGTGTGAAAGGTTCCGCCGTCCGGGCTGACCTTCACCCGCAGCGCATCGTCGCCCGCCAGCCCGATCTCGGCCCGGCCCGACCAGTCGGACTGAAACAGCAAGCTTGCGGTCGCGCTCGCGGCGGCCTTGTTCACGACCATCCGGTGCCCCGCCCCGGCATGAGTGAACAGCGACGCCTCCGAGGCCACCGCAAGCCTGTTCGCGCTATCCGAACCGGTTCCCACGCCCAGCCCAGGAAGATCCTGGAGATCGAACGCCGGGCTTGTCCACGTCACCCCGTCGAACATGCTGATGACCCCCTCGTCGCGGATATGGGCCAGCCAGCCTTGCCGGGGCGCCAGAAAGCGCCAGCCGCTCGCGCTCATCACTGCCAGCCGATCTTCCTGGCCGGCCCAGGCGCCGCTGGCGGGGCTGCCGACGATGTGGCGCGTGCCGGGATCGGCCGCGGCAGGTGGCGTGCCCGCGCTGCGGCTTTCGACGCTCAGTTGCACCACCGCGTCGAGCATTTCCAGCGCGCTATTATGCGTGACGTGTTTCTGCGCCTGCGCGGGTTGCAAATAGGGCAGGTCGAGAATCGGGGACCGGTCGGACATGGCGCTCTCCTGAGGGCGTGGGTGTGACGCGCGCCAGTCTCTGCGCAACAGGATGAACAAAGCCTGTCCCGACCGAGCGTTGCGCGCGATGTGTCCGGGGCGGGAGATGCGGCCACAGGCCTCCGTGCATGTCGCGTTATGCGCTGGAAAAGGCTTGATAGGAGTGGCATAAAACGCCCAGCCTCCCCGGCTCGACTACGGGGGCAGTGGCAGGTTTGAGGCGCGTATCCGCCCCGCGCATAAGGGATTGAGACAGGACCAACATGACTTTGAAGATTCAGATTGACTACGATACGGATGCAAAATTTGCCTTCGATCTCATCCGTCAGGCCGCTTGGGCGCGCAATCTCGAGGTGGTCGACCACGCCCGCCGTGTCTACACGATCCGCGACGGTGCCGGTAAAGAAGCGAATTTCGCGCGCGCCACGCCCGGCGACACCACCGTCTTTGCCCAGCAATGCATGGCGAACAAGACCGTGTCGAAGCGTCTCCTGCGCGCGGCCGGTGTCCGCGTTGCCGAAGGCAAGTCGTTCTATTTCCTTCAGAAAAAAGCAGCTTGGGAATTCGCTCAGTCGATCGGCGGTCCCTTCGTCGTCAAACCCGTCTCGGGCGAGGGCGGCAAGGGTGTGACCACCAACATCACCTCTGAGGCGCAATTCGACCTGGCTTGGGAAAAGGTGCGCCCGCTGGCCAAGTTCGGTATCCTGATCGAGGAATTCATCACCGGCGGCGATCATCGCATCGTGGTCATCGGCGACCGTGTCGCGGCTGCGCTGCGCAAATGGCCTCTCTACCTGCGCGGCGACGGCAAGTCGACAATTGCGCAGCTGATCGAGATCAAGCGCCAGGAGCGGCTCCTGAACGCGTTCACCAAGAAGAAGAAATTCGAGATATCGCGGACAGTCCGCCAGACGATGAAGGAACTCGGCCTGACCGACGAAAGCGTGCTCGAGGCGGGCCGCTATGTCGAGCTTGACACCGTCGGCAACCTCGCCGCGGGGGGCGAAAGCGAGGACATCCCGGTCGAAAGGATCCATCCGGGCTTCATCGAGGCGGCGGTGAAGGCGCGCAAATGCATGCCGGGCATCGAGATGTGCGGTATCGACCTGCTGGCCGAAGACGTGACCAAGTCACCCGAAGGCCAAAGCTGGGCGGTCTGCGAGCTGAACATGAACGCCGATTTCGGCCTCAACCATTTCCCGGTAAAGGGAGAGCCGCGTGATGTCGCCGGCATGGTGGTCGAACATTATTTCCCCAAATCGGCCGAATTCCTCACCCGCCCCGTCATGGACGCGGCGCTGGTGCGCCTGAATACCAAGCTCACGCAGCAGCAAGTCACCCGCATGACCGAGACCTGCATCCTGCAAATGCTGTCGGGCGGCGTCGTCAAGAGCAATGGCGGAGAAAAGGACAGCGGCGACACCCTGCTGGTCATGGGGCCGCCAACCTCGGTGCGCTGTTTCGTCAAGATGCTCGAAGCGGGCGAGGATTTTCCGACGCTCAAGGTCAAGAAGGTGGAAAAGGCGGATCTGTCCAACCTGCCCGACACCGATCCGCTCAAGAGATCCTGACCAATCGGTTTACCCGGCTTTTGTCTGTAAAGGGCGGTGATCCTCGAAAAGTCACCGCCTTTTCCTGTCCCGCGGGACAGGAATGCAGTTTCAGGCTGTCGCCACGAAGGTCGGTGTCGCGGCGCAGGCCATACCGTATTCGTAGAACGCGCCAAGATATAGGTCCGCCGCCGGGCTGAAATTCTGATAGCCGCCCGGCTCCGGGGTAAGTTCGCCCACTGTCAGCCCCTCGTCGAATTCGAACAGGTCGATCCGGCAAAACGGCAGAGGCAGTTCCGCGGAAATCGCACGCGCCATCTCCAGCATCGCTTGCGGGTTCTGCGGCATCGGCAGGACGGTGTCGGAGGTGTCCGGGTACTTGCCGGTGTCCACCGGCTGCCAGTCGGCGTCGTAGAACTTGTAGCGGTTCCCGTCGGGTGCCCGGCGCACCTGCAGGATCAGGACGACCTGGCCGGCAAAGGCATATATCTTGAAGTCGTCCGGCACACGGTTCGGGTCGCCGCGCCCGGGAACCAGCGCCTCGATCTGCCACTTGTTCGGAAACATGTACCGCTGCATCGGCGCGTGCAGCCGCTCCAGGATCTGTGACAGGCGATAGACTTGCCCGTCGAACAGGTTGCGGAGCTCGAACGGACCCGTTCTGCGAAAGGGCATCACGCCCCAGGCGTTGGTCGCGTTCAGCGGCTTGATGACGCCACTTTCCAGGCCTTCGAGATGTTGCGCGATATCCTGAAGCGGAAACGGCCCCGCCAACCGCTCGGGGCTCGGCCATCCGTTCCGCGCCAGCCACGCGGTTGCCCAGTCGCGCCGCCGCAGAAGGCGTGACATGGGCTCGACCCGCAGCAACTTTTCCTGCAACCGGGCGCGCCGCACGGCGCTGTCCATGTGGGCAGCAAAGGAGGGTTTGGCCGAGGCGCTGTCACGCCGCGCCATGTGGGACCGCATGAACCACTCCGGCAACTCTGCCCCGCCCAGCAGCCAGCTGCGGAACGGAGGCAGAAAACCGGGGTGTTCCTTACGCGCGGCGCTCGTCATGCGGTCGTGCTGTCCTCGGTATCGTCGGCTTCCGATGCCTCGGCATCCGTATCCGCATCCGGGTCATTCTGATCGGCTTCGGCGGTCTCGTAGAACGTCTCCGAATCGTCCTCGTCAGCGTCCGCTTCCAGCTGTCGCACATCCAGCGAACTGTCGTCGAAAGCCCGCATCAGCATCAGCGTCTTGAGCGATTCGACGTCCGGCGTCACAGACGAGGCGCGCATGAAATCGCACTTGCGCAGACGTTTCTGAAGACCCGACTGGCACAGTTGCGTGGCCCAGCCTTCGCCCTCGGGCATGCGCAGCAGGTTGCGGTCTATCTCGTCAGGTTCGACCTGCGGCCAGGCCTGCCGGATCTTGCTGTCATCCTCGCGCTTGAAATCGGCCGAGAACAGCAGATCGCCGCCCAGAACCTGCGCCACGGTGACCAGCATCAGCGAGTTCAGTTCGGTATTCATGCCGGCATTGCCCAGGTAGACCCGCCCGTTGAACCCCAGTTCCCGCGCCCGTTCCAGCATCTTCGTCATGCCGTGCAGGCTGCCGCATTTCTGCGGCGTGATCTTCAGATCCACATGCGGCATGAGCGAGGCCATCGGCTCCAGCGCCGCAGCACTGGTCAGGTCATCCTCGATCATCACATGGACGCGCTCGGTCGCGCCGATATCTTTCAGTTGGTCGAAAAGCTGCGCGTACCACGCTGTCGCATAGCTGTGGAACGGCTGTTCCAGCAGGATCTTGATGCCGCTGGCGCGCAGAACCGGCGTCCCGTCGAGACCCTCCAGCATCATCATCGCGTCCTGCGGCTTCCACCGGCTGTTGAGATCGAACCAGACCCCGTCAAGGTCTTCGCCGCGCCCACTGGTGGCCGCCGCAATCGCGCCCACCACCGAGGCCAGCGTCGCGCCATCCTTGCCATAGCTGCCGCGCAGCCAGCCCGCAGGCATGTTGCCCCGCAGCAGTTTGTTCAGCAGAAGGCTCGGCTTCGAGAAGGACCGTGAAAAGACGTTGCGCCGCACCGGGTCCGTGCTCGCTTCCAGCATCGCGCCCACGCTTTGTCCGGAAACGCGCGCAAGGCAATCGAGCAGCGCACAATCGAAACCGAAACGCACCGCCGGATGCATCGTGTCGGACAGGCCGTTTTCCTCGGCGATGCCCAGGATCTCCTTGGCGGCATTCGTGACGACGGTTGCGCTGGCCTCGGTGGCTTCCGTCCCCTTGACCCCTTCGGGCAAGGTCTTGCCGACGAGTGCCTTGCCAAGGCGGCGTGCGAAATTGAACGCACCGATGGGGGTTTCCCCCGTCAGGAAACTCATCGCGCGGATTTCGCCCAGGCCGGTGTGGCGCTTACCGCCCTTCCCGGTGACGACCAGTTGGACAACCGTGGAATACCCTTGCTCGGGAACGGGAAGCTTTTTCTTGCCCCGGCGCGGAACGGGGACGTTGCGCATCTGGATAATATCGACAGCTTCGATCTTCATGACTTCCTCCGGAAAGGTCATTTTTGGAAAATTCCATTATGACTTAGAACTTTAGTGTAGATCGGGTCGGGCAGCAGCGGCCGGTGCATCTGGAACAGGCGCACCTGGCTGTAACTGTTGCCCTCCAGGACGACGACATCGTCATCCATCAGAATGAGGTCGAACCCGCAATAGGAGATGTATGGAACCTGAAGGAACAGGCTCTTCATGTCCTCGACCACGGTCGACCATTTGGGAACCACCTGCCCGGCGATCGGTTCGCCGGTGTTCGGATGATGATCCCACCGCGGGCCCTTGTGCGGCCCCGCGGCTGCGACGGCCGGGCCAAGCACCCCCGTCTCGATATCGATCTCGGCCGAAAGGCCGCCCAACGAAAAGTTGTCGATCGGATAGGACGAAGCCGTGCCCATCCGTTGCACGGTGCGCACCACATGCGGCAGCAGCGTCTCGGGATCGCGCACGATCAGCATCCGCACCGTGTTCACCGTCAGCGGATAGAGCCGCTTGGTGAACTCGCCCTGATAGATGAACTCGGTCACCATGAACGGAACCTTGGCGCCGATGAAGATGTCGCCCAACCGCTCGACGGGCAGGGTGAACCGCTCGCGGCCCGGCTCGTTGCTTTCGATCATGGCGCTCTTGCGTCCGACCTGCACGAAATAGACGTTGCCGCCACCGCCGCCGCCAAGCGGCTTGATGACGAACTTTCGCGGCTCGTCCAGTTGCCCGGTCACGCATCTTTCCCAAACATCGTCATAGGGGATGATGCGCCCGTTGCGCCAGATCGCCGTGATCGGCGCGACCTTGCAGAAATTGCGAAAGACCTGCGTAAACAGGATCTTGTTGTTGAAAACGATGGAGTACTCGCCATTCACCTCGCGGGTCATCCAGCGCTGCACGTCGCTGAGATAGAGCGCGATGTCGTAAGTATCGAAATCGTAAAGCTCGATCTTCTCGGGCAGGAACCCCTGCTCGTAGAGCCACCCGGCCTGCTTGTCGGTGATTTTCGACGGGTCCTTGGCGAAATCGGTCATGAACCGGCGCAGGTATTTCAGGTTCACGGGGTCCTGGATGCTCTCCATCAGGCGGTGATGATGCTCAGGGTCCAGATGCTGCGGCAGGGTCATACGCCGAACTCCTTCACAAAGCGGATGGCCGCCTCGGCCCCCATCACCGGCCCATCGAGCTGAAGGGCGGCCACGTCCAGCCGGTCGGTCAAATCCACGACCATCGGGCCTTCGGCGGTGTCGATCACGTCCAGCTGGATCACCGCCCAGACCGGAAGCTGCCGCAACCCGGAAAGAACGGCCGTCACCGCCGGCCACCAGCCCGGAACGATCCGCGAATTCTCGTCGACGGTTTCCGGCGCGGCCACGGCACCCCGCTCGAATCGGCGGGAGGCTCCTGCCATTCCGGTTTCGGGGTCGATCCGCCGGCATTCCATCGCAGAGCCCGGCGCGTCCAGTGCGTCCAGCGGCCCGGTGAGCAGGGCCGCGCCCAGCACGAAGGGCAGCTTCGCCTGCGGGTCGTGCAGCACCGCGATGCGCGTGACCTCGACCGCCTCCTGCCCGCAGGGTACGCCGATATAGACGCGATCGTCGTCGTCGCCGGTCCCCGCGCCCGGCAACGCGTCGTGCCAGGCGGGCAGCCCTTCGCGCCCGGTATTCATGCCGCGCGACAGGATCGCGCCCTCGGTGGCGCCGTGCCGGATCACCCGCCCGGATTGACGAGACCCCACCAGCGGTGCCAGCGGCAAGACCCTGCGTTGCAGGCGCCACTGGAACAGCCGGTTGCTCCCCGCCGGCGCATAGCGCCCGTTCGCCAGCGGCAGGATGGCGGCTTGGAAATCGCTCAGGTACTGGCCCAGCCAATCGGAATGTTCGTCCGGGTTCTCGGGGTCGATCAACTCGGGCGAGAGCCCGAACAGCGCGCCCTTGTCCGGAAGGAACCCGTGATTATGCAGATAGCCGCCCAGTTCCGGCTCCAGCCGGGGGCGATGCGCGTGAAAGGCGTGGCTGAAGTCGCGAAACGCGTTCAGCGTCTCCGTCCGGTCAAGCCTGCCGATCCGACCTTCATGTGTCAGGTTCTTTCGCTTGGTCTGGTAGATCACGCGCGGCTCGGCCGGGAACAGCCCGGGCGGGCGCACTCCACCTGGTACGAACATGCTCATCTGGCAGCTCCTCCCTGCCACATCACAGTGTCAGTTTACGCATGGTCTCGGCAAAGACCTTTTTCCGCAAGAGCGGCTGGTGGACCTGCACCGCGCTCAGGTCCAGCTGCGAGGGTCCCAGCAGGCCCAGCTTGCCATCCTCCAGGATGGTGAAATCCAGAAGCGCAATCCGCATGTACGAGGATTCGTCCATGATCCGCAGCAATTCCGACCGGATTTCGTCCCAGTTCGGCACCGTCATCCCCGCGATCCGGGTGCCGGTATCGGGGTGCTCTTCGAGGAAACTCAACCCGGTGTCGATATCCACCTGGGCCACCTGGCCGAGAAGGCCGGTATCGACATCCACCGGGGCGCTCAGCCCTCCCTGCACCATGTCGAGATTGCCGCCGCTCCTGGCCGAACCGATCCGCATTGTCGCCGCGATCACCTCAGGGTCCCAGTTGTCCAGGTTGCGGCCAAGGATCACCGACAACCGGTTCTGCGTGTCGGGATACAGCTCCTGCATGAACGCGCCCTGGCGCAGGTTCTGGGTGAACAGGTAGGGCACGCGCGATGCCTTGGACCAGTCGCGCACGATGTTGGACAGCAGTTCCATGTCGCCCGACTTGCCGATCCCCTCGAACCGGCCGTTCTTGATCCGTACCGCGGCAGCCTTGCCGCGCGGTCCCGCCAGCAGGGGCTGGATCATCACCTCCATCGCGGGACCCTTCGCCTCGGTCCGATGGCCGTGCCACGCCTGCGTCAGGCTCACCTCCTCGGCGTCGAGGCCGCGCAGCGCGTGGATCTCGGGCACCGTGCAATATCCCGCCAGCGTGTGACACAGCAGCATCCGGTCCTGGAAGACGTTCGCATAGATCCCGTTGGCCTGGTTGATCTGCGCCGCCTGGAAGTCGCTCAGGAAATATTCCGGGTCATTGTTGTCGAACCCGTAGATCACCCACTTATCGCGCAGGAACCCCCGCCGGAACAGGAACTCGCTCCGGGCACCCGAGCGCAGCGTCTCGCTGTTCCAGAACGCATCGCTGAACTGTTTCCACGCCAGGTATTTATCGTCCCCGGTCAGGGTCTTGATATAGCTCTTGTGGTCAATTTTCAGCGGTAGGGTCGATTTCGTCGACATGAGAAATGGGTTTCCCTTCAAATTCGGCGCTGTCTATTTCATCCGCCAGCCGTTTGTCTACCAACATCATGGCGACGCGCCACGATATCGTGGGACATATGCGAATTCCCCTCGATCACGCGGCCTGAGCAGGCTCCCAGGCCAAGGCCCGGTTCTCGGCCTTGCCGTACATCACGTAATGCGACAGCGCCGGCCATCCGGCCCCGGCAACGTCCGGATTCGCCATGTAGTATTCCATCGTGTCGAAATCCGGTCCCGGATCGCGCCCCTCGAAGGCACCGCCGGTGAGGTAGTGATCCATCGGGTCCATCCCTGCATCGGCCACGTCCTTGTTGGCCTGCAGGTACCAGTCGGCGTTGAACAGCGCGCTCTCGGCCAGCGCCGTTTTCTGGTCGTCCAGACCGGCCACGCCCTCGGCGAATCCGTGCTGGGCATAGGTGGCAGCGGATTGATGCAGCAGGCCACGCACGACGAAGAGCCGTTCCAGGCGCGCCGCCTGTCGGCTCAGCGCCTGCTCATGGGCGATGCGCTCTTCCTCCAGGATGCGGGTCAGCGCGGCGATCTCGCGGAACCGGTCGTCCAGCTGGGCGCGCAGATCGTCGATCTCGTCGCGGAGAAATTTCTGGATCTCGTCATGGCTCCGTTCCGCCGCTTCGGTGACAGGCGCGACAGCGTCGGATTCGGTCTGATCGACCATATGGAATTCCTTCCTCGTATCTGCTTCATCCTCGGGTTGGCCGACGACTCGACCGCAGCATGGCGGCAGCTTTATCAAATGCCACTTTCCTAGCCATTCCAAAGGGGAATTTGCAACAGATCTAAGCCACCTGCGCGCGGATGGCGGCCTATCGCGGTGCCGGTCGGGTTGCGGCCTCGCGCCTGCCCCGCTATCCCTGAAGCCAGTTTTCCCGGCGACGCCTCGCCCCCGCCAGTTTCCACACGGATCGTTTCGACATGGATTTCGACCATCAGGTTCAAATATTGCAGAAATCGGGGCTGATTCACAGCACGTGGTACAACACGACCTATCGCGACGTGCCGCTGAGCGGTCTCGGGGCGGCCGAACATTACCTTCGCTACGGCGCGCGGATCGGCCGCAACCCGGGCAAGGATTTCCACACCCGCAACTATTTGCGCGCCTATCCCGATGTCGCCGAAAGCGGGCTGAACCCGCTGCTGCACTACATCCTGCACGGCCGCGCCGAGGGCCGGCTGAAGCGTCCCAATTCCGACATGCTCAGCTATCGCGTCGTTGAACGCGTGCGCGGCAAGCTTCTGGGCATGGGCTTTACCGAGCCCGCCCTGGCCGAGCTTGAGGAACTGGCCCGCGATCCCGACCACCCGCTGCAGCGCGCGCTCGCCTCGCGCGAACTTGCGCTGTGGCAGATGCGCGAGAAGACACCCCAGGGCTACCGCGCAGCGCTCGACCACCTCGCCCGCGCCCGCGATGGCGCTCCGGACCAGGACTTCCTGTGCAAGATCTCGACCGCCGAGCTTCTGTGCCACCATTTCCTGGGCGACACCTCCGGGGGGCTGGCCGCATATGACCGGGCACTGGCCGCCGGCACGGTCAACCCCGACACGATGCTGGCCCGGGCCAACCTCGAATCGGACGCTGCGCATCGTCTCCTCTGGATCAACAGGGTGCTGGCCGAATTCGACATCCCCGCGCTGCGCCTGAACGACGATGACGATCTGCCCGCCTATGACCGGCTGACCGCCTCCACTCCGCCGCCCCCGGTCGAAGACGGGCCCAAGGTCACGGTGCTGGTCGCCGCCTATGCCGCGCGTGACACCATCCCGACCACGCTGCGCGCGCTGGCCGAGCAAAGCTGGCGCAACCTGGAAATCCTCGTGCTGGATGATTGCAGCCCCGACGACACATGCGACGTGGTCGAACGGATCGCGCAAGGCGATTCCCGCATCCGCCTGATCCGGATGGAGCGCAACGGCGGTGCTTATGTCGCGCGGAATCGCGGCCTCGACGAGGCCACGGGAGAATTCGTCACCCTCAACGATGCAGACGACTGGTCGCACCCGCTCAAGATCGAAACCCAGGTGCGTCATCTGATGGCCACGCCCGAGGCGATCGCCTGCACGTCGCAACAGGCCCGTGCGCTGTCGGATCTGCGCTTCACCCGCTGGACGGGGCGGGGCAATTTCATCATTCACAACACGTCGTCGCTGATGTTCCGCCGCGGCCCCGTGCGGGAGAAGCTGGGCTATTGGGATACCGTCCGTTTCGCCGCCGACAGCGAGTTGATCCGCCGGATGCAGCGCGTTTTCGACAAGGATTGCGTACACGACCTCCCCACCGGCCCGCTATCCTTCCAGCGCGACAGCGAAAGCTCGGTCGTGGCCGATGACGTGATGGGCATGAACGGCTTCTACTTCGGTGTGCGCAAGGAATATTTCGATGCCCAACGCCACCACCATGCCCGCGCCAAGACCCTGAGATACGAGGGCGACGACACCAACCGGCCCTTTGCCGTTCCGCCCATGATGCGGCCCGAGCGCAAGGCACTTCTGGCCCAGCCACAGCATTTCGACATCATCCTCGCCGGCGATTTCCGCCTGCATGGCCCCGAGCTCAAGAAGGTGATCGCGCGGGTCAAGGCGCTGCGGGCCGAGGGCAAGCGCGTGGGCCTCGTGGAACTCTACGATTATCGTACCGAATCCCACGGCATGAAGCGCATCCACGACATGCTGCGCAAGCAGCTGGACGGCGATTCCTGCCGGGTGCTGGTCTTTGGCGAAACGGTCAGTTGCGACACGCTCGAACATCTCTCGGGCAGCTGGGATCTGCGCTTCCTGCCCGAGATCACCGTGACCGGCGACAAGGTCGCAGAGTTCCCCCGGCCCTAGGCCAGGGGCGCCGCGACATTCAGTCCTTCAGCAGGCCCAGCAGATACTCGCCATAGGCATTCTTGGCGAATTTCCGCGCGCGTTGCGACAGCGCCTCGTCACAGATCCAGCCCTTGTTATAGGCAATCTCGTCCGGACTGCCGGTCTGCAATCCCTGCCGCCGCTCCAGCGTGCGCACGAAATTGCCCGCATCCAGCAGGCTGCCATGCGTCCCGGTATCGAGCCACGCATAACCGCGTCCCATCTGTTTCACCGTCAGCTGACCGTCGGCCAGGTACATCTCGAGAAGCGAGGTGATCTCCAGCTCGCCCCGCTCCGAGGGCGTCACTTCGCGTGCGCGTTCCGGCGCCGTTCCGTCGAGGAAATAAAGCCCCGTCACCGCGTAGGTCGAGGGCGGCACCTTTGGCTTTTCCACGATGGCACGCACGCGTCCGTCCTTGTCGAAATCGACCACGCCATAACGCTCGGGATCGGCAACGCGATAGCCAAAGACCGTGCCGCCGGTCTCCTGTCCGTCGGCCTCCTGCAACAGCTCGGGCAGCCCGTGACCAAAGAAGATGTTGTCGCCCAGCACCATCGCGCTCGGCGCGCCGTTCAGGAACCCTTCGGCCAGCACATAGGCCTGCGCCAGCCCGTCGGGGCTTGGCTGCACGACATAGGTCAGATCCAGCCCCCACTGGCTTCCGTCGCCCAGCGTCCGCTGAAACTGCTCCTGGTCCTGCGGAGTGGTGATGATCGCGATCTCGCGGATGCCCGCCAGCATCAGCGCGCTCAGCGGGTAATAGATCATAGGCTTGTCGTAGATCGGCAAGAGCTGTTTCGACACGCCCAGGGTGATCGGGTAAAGCCGGGTGCCCGAGCCACCCGCCAGGATGATACCTTTGCGCTGCGTCATGCCTTCAATGCTCCAAGCTCGGATAAAATCTCGTTCAATCCCACGCGCCAGTCGGGCCGCGCGATGCCGAATGTCGCCTCGGTCGCGCTGTTGTCCATGCGCGAGTTCAGCGGCCGTTGCGCCGGGGTGGGGTAGGCGCTGGTCGGAATATCCTCGACGGCGCAGTCGGTGCCGGATTGCGCGAATATCTCGCGGGCGAAATCGGCCCAGCTCACATCCGGCCCCCCCGAGAAATGGTAGCTCCCCGACTTGCCCGGATCTTCGGCAAGGTGCGCGGCGATGGACAGGCAGGCCTCGGCAATATCGGCGGCACAGGTCGGCCCGCCCACCTGGTCGGCCACGATGGTCAGCTTGTCACGCTCGCCCCCCAGCCGCAGCATGGTCTTGACGAAGTTGTTGCCATGCGCCGACACCACCCATGAGGTGCGCAGGATCGCGTGCGGTCCGCCCGCCGCGCGCACCGCTTCCTCACCGACCAGCTTGCTGCGGCCATAGGCGCCCAGCGGCCCGGTCGGGTGATCGGTGGCAAAGGGCGTCTCGCCCGTCCCGTCGAACACGTAATCGGTCGAGATATGGACCAGTGGCAGGCCGCGTTCGGCCGCCGCGCGGGCGATGGCTCCGGGCGTCTCGCCGTTCACCGTGGTGGCCAGCGCTTCCTCGCTCTCGGCCTTGTCCACGGCGGTATAGGCCACCGCGTTGATGACGGCATCGGCATCGGTCTTCTCGACCAGCGCGGCGCAGGCGGCGGGATCGGTGAAATCCGCCACGTCGCGTCCCAGCGCCTCTATCTCGTGCGACCCGGCGCGGCGCTGCACCTCGCGCGCCACCTGGCCCGTGGTTCCGAACAGCAGAATCTTCATGCCGCGCTCCTCATGCCTTGGTTCCCAGCCGCTGGCCCACGCCCTCGCGGTTCTGCAGGGGCCGCCACCAGTCCTCGTTGTCAAGGTACCAGCGTACCGTTCGTTCCAGACCTTCCTCGACCGTCACGCTGGGCCGCCAGCCCAGTTCGGTCCGGATCCGTGACGGATCGATGGCATAGCGCGCATCATGGCCCGGCCGGTCCGCGACAAAGGTGATCTGATCGGAATAGGACGCACCATCGCCGCGCGGGCTCAGCCGGTCGAGGATATCGCAAAGCGTCCGCACCAGCTCAAGATTGCTGCGCTCGTTCTCGCCGCCGATATTGTACGAGCGTCCCACGCGCCCCGTCTTGAGCACGCAGAGCAGCGCATCGGCGTGATCCTCGACATAAAGCCAGTCACGCACGTTCGACCCGTCGCCATAGATCGGCAGCGGCTTGCCCGCCAGCGCGTTCAGGATGATGACCGGGATCAGCTTCTCGGGGAAGTGATAGGGGCCATAGTTGTTCGAACAATTGGTCAGCACGATCGGCAGGCCATAGGTCTCGTGCCAGGCGCGCACCAGGTGGTCCGAACTTGCCTTGGACGCCGAGTAGGGCGAACGCGGGTCATAGGGCGTCTCCTCGGTGAACTTCACCTTCGGATCGGCGGGCAGAGAGCCGAAGACCTCGTCCGTGCTGATGTGATGAAAGCGGAACGTGTCGGGCCGCCCCTGCCGCTCCCACAGCGCGCGCGCCGATTGCAGCAGGTTGTAGGTGCCCATCACGTTCGTCTCGATGAACACGCCCGGCCCGTCGATGGACCGGTCCACATGGCTCTCGGCGGCCAGGTGCATGATCGCGTCCGGCGCGTGGCGCGCGATGCACTCTTCCACCGCGCCCGCGTCACGGATATCCACCTGTTCGAAACTGTAGCGCTCGCTGTCGGCAACCGGCGCCACGTTCTCCAGGCATGCCGCATAGGTCAGCACGTCCAGGTTGACGACCTCGTGCCCCTCGCGCACCGCCTGCCGCACCACCGCCGACCCGATGAAGCCGGCCCCTCCGGTCACCAGCAGCTTCATGTGGCGGACCACTCGAACGGGCTGTCGAACTCCGCCAGCGTCGGCGCCTTCTCATCCTTCTCGGACAGGACCGGCGTGATGCCATCCAGCGGCCAGTCGATTCCGCAGCTGTCCCAGCGCACCGCGCCATCGCATTCGGGCGCGTAATAGTCCGTGCACTTGTAGATGATCTCGGTATCGGGCTCCAACGTCATGAACCCGTGCAGGAACCCGGCCGGGATCCACAGCTGCACCCCGTTCTCGAAACTCAGCTCGGCCCCGGTCCACTGGCCATAGGTCGGGCTGCCCTTGCGCACATCGACCGCGACGTCGAACAGACGCCCGCGTCCGCAGCGCACCAGCTTGCCCTGCGCATGGGGCGGCGACTGGAAATGCAGGCCGCGAACCGTGCCCACCTGCGCCGAGAGCGAATGGTTGTCCTGCACGAATTCCGGCATGTCCAGCCCGGCATCGGCAAGTCGCTTCTTGTTCCAGCTTTCCGAGAAAAACCCGCGATGGTCGCCATACCGCGCGGGGGTCAGGATCAGCACGCCATCAAGGGCGGTCTTTTCAATCTGCAAGGTCGATCTCGTTCTTGTCAAAGGGCATCAAATCTCTCGGATGGTTAGCAATCCGCCCCGCGAATGTCACCCGCGATTTGGCCGCAGGATGGCGTCCCCCCGCAACTGGGGTTTGAAAGCCCCGGGGCAGGGGCCTATACCTGCCTGCAACACGGACAACCAGAAGGGACGCCCATGGCCAACCCAACCGCCGCCATGCTCGTGATCGGGGACGAGATCCTCTCGGGCCGCACCCGCGACGCGAACATGAATTTCCTCGCGCAGGAACTCACCAAGCACGGTGTCGACCTCAAGGAGGCGCGCGTCGTCAGTGACGATGCCGCAGCCATCGAAAAGGCGGTGAAAGAGCTGAGCGCGGCCCATGACCATGTCTTTACCAGCGGCGGGATCGGCCCCACCCATGACGACATCACCGCCGATTGCATCGCCCGCGCCTTCGACACCCATATCGACGTGCGCGCGGATGCCCGCGCCCTGCTCGAAGAGCATTACCAGCGCACCGGGCTGGAGCTGAACGCCGCCCGCCTGCGCATGGCCCGCATTCCCGACGGTGCCACGCTGATCGAGAACCCGGTCTCCACCGCGCCCGGTTTCACCATTGGCAACGTGCATGTCATGGCCGGCGTCCCCGCCGTGTTCGAGGCGATGGTCGCCTCGGTCCTGCCAAAGATCACCGGCGGCGCGCCGCTTCTGTCGCAATCGCTGCGGGTGGATCGGGGTGAGGGCGACATCGCCGCGATCCTTTCCCAGCTGGCCGAGGATTTTCCCGATCTCTCCATCGGCTGCTACCCGTTCCAGCGCGACGGGATCTTCGGCGCGAACGTGGTCGTGCGGGGCAGTGACGGGGCGCGCGTTGATGCCGCCGTGACCCGGCTCAGCAAGGACCTTCAGCAGTGACGGTGAACTGGCCCGCGGTGGTCGACGGCACATGGCCCGCCGCGCGGACGGAAACCCTCGGCCCCATCACCCTGCGCGAAGGGCAGGGTGGCGGGTCCCGCGTCTCGGCCGCGTCGGTCGAGGGCGAGGTGACCGAGGACCAGATCGCGCAGGCCGAAGAGGCGATGCAGGCGATGGGCCAGCGCCGCCTGTTCCAGATCCGCCCGGGACAGGACACGCTCGACACGCAGCTCGCCGCGCGCGGCTATCAGATCCTCGATCCCGTCAACATCTATGCCTGCCCCTCCCGTCAACTGACGGACAAGCCCATCCCGCGCGTCACCGTCTTCACGCTATGGGAGCCGCTGGCCATCATGCGCGAGATCTGGGAAGCGGGCGGCATCGGCCCCGAACGCCAGGCCGTCATGGCCCGCGCCCCCGGCCCCAGGACCGGGCTGCTCTCGCGCTACAACGACAAGCCCGGCGGCGCCGCCTTTATCGCCATCCACGAGGGCATCGCCATGGTCCACGCGGTCGAGATCCTGCCGCATCAGCGCAAGCAGGGGCTCGGCCAGTGGATGATGCGCGGCGCGGCGTTCTGGGCGCTGGACAACGGGGCCGAGACGCTTAGCGTGATCTGCACCAAGGCGAACGAGGGCGCCAACGCCCTCTACCGCTCTCTCGGGATGGAGGTCGTGGGAGCGTATCATTACCGCCTGAAACCCTGAGGGAGACAGACCCAAGTGACCGACCAGAAAAGCCCCACCGCACTCGATCTGCCGATGGTTGACCCGCTGCCGCCCGAGACGCAGAAATATTTCGACATCTGCACCGAAAAGCTCGGGATGATCCCCAACGTGCTCAAGGCCAACGCCTTCGACATCGACAAGCTGAACGCCTTCACCGCGATGTATAACGACCTGATGCTGGCCGAGAGCGGGCTCACCAAGCTGGAACGCGAGATGATCGCGGTGGTGGTCTCCTCCATCAACAAGTGTTTCTACTGCCTCGTCGCGCATGGCGCGGCGGTCCGCCAGCTGTCCGGTGACCCGATCCTGGGCGAGATGCTGGTCATGAACTACCGCATGGCGCCCCTGGACGCGCGCCAGCGCGCCATGCTCGATTTCGCCGCCAAGATGACCACCGCCAGCGCCGAGATCGAGGAAGAGCACCGCCAGGCCCTGCGCGAGGTCGGCTTCTCCGACCGCGACATCTGGGACATCGCGAATGTCGCGGGCTTCTTCAACATGACGAACCGCGTGGCCTCGGCGACCGCGATGATGCCCAATGACGAGTATCACGCGCAGGCGCGATAAGGCCCGGATGGTTTCCCGCCCGGCCCTCGCGCTTCTGCTCTGGGCGGCCCTCCCGGTCGCCGCCCAGGACCTGCCCCTGCCCGAGGGCGCGCGGCTTCTCTCCGAACGGATCAGCCCGCTGGGCAGCTACGACCTGCCCATCGGCGCCTTCGACGGCGAGACCGTGCCAGCCCTGACCATCGAGGGCCGGGTAGAGCGCTATACCTGGCGGCTTCAGTCCGGCGCCGCGACCGCGCTCCAGGTCCTCGCCCCGCTCCGCGACCGGCTCGAATCCGAGGGCTGGCATATCCTGCTCGATTGCGGCGCGCGGGCCTGCGGCGGGTTCGATTTCCGCTTCGCGACCGAGGTCGTGCCCGCCCCCGACATGTATGTCGCGATCCGCGATTACCGTTTTCTCTCCGCCACGCGCGGCGAGGAGGCGCTCAGCCTGCTGATCAGCCGCGACGTGCCCGACATCTACATCCAGATGATCCACGTCCTGCCCGCCGAAAGCCCCGCGACCCAGCCGCTCGCCCCCGCCCGGCCCCGCGCCGAGGAGGCGGAGCCCACCACCGGCGATCCGATCACCCGCGCCCTCGACGGCAATGGCAGCGTGGTGCTGGACGATCTCGAATTCCGCACCGGCGCCGATGAGCTGGGCGAGGGGCCCTTCGCCTCGCTCGTCGCCCTTGCCGAACTGCTCGCCACACGGCCCGAGTTGAACCTTGCGCTGGTCGGGCATACCGACACGGTGGGCGATCTCGACGACAACATCGCGCTCAGCCGGCGGCGGGCCGAGTCGGTGCGCGCCCGCCTGATCGACGCGCACGGCGCCCCCGCCGACCGTGTCGTGGCGCGCGGCGCGGGCTATCTCGCCCCGCGCACGACCAACGCGACCGAGGAAGGCCGCCGCGCCAACCGCCGGGTCGAGGCGGTGGTCACGGCGAACTGAACCCCCGCGCCCGCTCTATCCTTCCTCTTGCCGCAAATAATCCTCGGGGGTGAATTGAGCCGGAGGCTCAAGAGGGGGCAGACAGCCCCCTCGCCGCCCTCTTCACGCGCCCCCTGCACAGAAAAAGAACCCGCGCCATCGGCGCGGGCCCCAGTCGGTTGCCAAGGGAAGCAACGTGAAGCGTTACCAGTCCATCGCGCCCTTGTCGGCAAAGGACTGGACCAGGAAGTCGATGAAGGCGCGCACCTTGGGCTGGGTGAACCGCCCCGGCGGATAGACGGCATAGATGCCCTGCACCTCGTCGGGCAGCGTGGGCATCGCATCCTCCACCAGCCCCTCCTTGAGCGCCGAGGCGTAGAGATAGCTGGGGAGATACGCGATGCCCAGGCCCGAGATCGCGGCGTTGAGCAGGGATTGCCCGTCATTCACGCTCAGCCATCCGGCCGTGCGCACCTGACGCTTTTCGCCCGAGGGCGCGGTCAGGCGCCAGACATTGCCGCTCGACTGGCTGGAATAATGCAGCAGCTTGTGCTCGTTCAGGTCGTCGATCTTCTGCGGCCGGCCGTATTTCTCGAAATACCCGGGCGAGGCGATCATCCGTTTCGTCGTCTCGGTCAGCTTGCGGGCGCGCAGCGTGCTGTCCTCCAGTTCGCCGATCCGCACCGCCATGTCGAACCCTTCCGAGATCAGCTCCACGTAACGGTTGTTGAGCACCATGTTCACCGTGATGTCCGGGAAATCGGCCAGGAAGTCCGACAGCACCGGCGACAGGTGATTGACGCCGAAATCGGTCGCCACGCTGATGCGCAGCAGCCCCGAGGGCGCCGACTGCATCGAGGTCACCAGCGCATCGGCCTCGCCCGCGTCGTTCAGTACCCGCCGCGCCCGGTCGTAATAGGCCAGCCCGATCTCGGTCGGCGACACCCGCCGCGTGGTGCGGTTCAGCAGGCGCGCGCCCAGCCGCGCCTCCAGGCTCGACACGTGCTTGGAGACGGCCGATTTCGAAATGCCCATCTTCTTGGCCGCGTCGGTGAATCCGCCCTGATCCACCACGTTGGCAAAGGCTTCCATTTCGGTCAGTCGGTCCATGCCGGTTTCCTCGGTTTATTCCTGCGTTCGGACACAGGTATGGCCGCCAATCTAGGCGAGATATGGGCGGGGGTGAGATAATATCGCGGTTTCCTGCCGTATCGTTGAGGCAGGGGAAACAGGGAAACAATCCTTCGGCCCTGCTTGCAGCGGCCGGTTCCACGGACCACTCTGGCGCCCGGACCATCAACAAGGGTACGCCATGATCGCCGTCATCTTCGAAGTCATCCCCGCCGAGGGGCGCAAGGACGAATATCTCGACATCGCCGCCGCCATGCGCCCGATGGTCGAGGAGGTCGAGGGCTTCCTTTCCGTCGAACGGTTCCAGAGCCTGACCGATCCAGACAAGCTCCTCTCCCTCTCCTTCTTCGAGGACGAGGCCGCGGTCGAGCGCTGGCGCCAGCTCTCCGCCCACCGGCGCGCGCAGGAAAAGGGCCGCGGCGGCGTGTTGTCCGACTACCGCCTGCGCGTGGCCCATGTCCTGCGCGATTACGGCATGACCGACCGCGATCACGCCCCCGCCGACAGCCGCGCCGCGCATGAGTGAGGCGGCGCGGGGCTGACCCGTCCCTGTTCGCCTCGCCGAAGGGAAATCTCGCAGCTCAAGGCGGGACGGATCGCCGCGAAGCCCCAGTGAGCGGTGCCGCGAGTCGCCCTCGATGACGTGCAACCGCGCAGCTTTGCTTGACCTTTCCTCCGGAATCTCCGCAACTCCCTGTGTCGTGATGTGTGGATGCCCTCGCCATGGATGGATTGCTCGGAGTGTTCTCCTTTGCCGGACCGGACCGGCCAAGTTGCTCGGAACATCCGGACGCGGTCCATGGGCGTTAGGATCGACAGGCGGCACCTTCTGGCGGGGCTGCTCTTCGCGCCAGGCCTCCTGATACCTCGACGCGTCAAGGCGCAGCCTGGCCTGCGAATCCTGATCCTCGGCGCAGGTCTCGCCGGGCTTGCCGCCGCGCGCGCCCTGCACGATTCCGGCCACGCCGTGACGGTGCTGGAGGCCCGCGGACGGATCGGCGGGCGCATCCATACATCGCGCCTCTGGCCGGATCTGCCGACGGACATGGGCGCCAGCTGGATCCATGGCCAGCGTGGCAACCCTCTCACCGATCTGGCGGGCGAGGCCGGGTCGCGGTTGGTCCCAACCAGCTATGACGCGGCGATGCTTCTCGGGCCAGGCGGGACGGAAATCGACCCCGACCCGCGCGCCGCCGAACGCATATTGGCCCGCGCGCTGGCGGCAACCGAACGGCTGGAACGCGACATATCGGTGATGCAGGCGCTCGAGGCCACCCGGGACTGGCAAGCCGCACCGCCTGATTTGCAGCGGCTCGTCCTGCATCTCGTCAACAGCACGCTCGAACAGGAATATGGTGGCCCCGCCCGCCTCCTGTCGGCTTGGCACGGGCAGGACGGCGGTGAATTCGGCGGCGCGGACGTGATCTTTCCTCAGGGGTTCGACCAGATCACCGCCCATCTGGCCCGGGGGCTGGACATTCGGATGTCGGCCGAGGTCGCCGACGTCGCGCCGGGGCGGGTGCGGCTGGTCGATGGCCGCCAGTTCGCGGCAGACCGCATTATCTGTACCCTTCCGCTCGGGGTGCTGCGGTCAGGCAGGGTCCGCTTCGCCGAACCGCTTGCGCAGGGTCGGCAAGCGGCGATTGCCGGCTTGCGAACGGGTCTGTTGAACAAGTGCTGGCTCAGGTTCGACCGTATCGCTTGGCCGGATGACGTGGACTGGATCGGCTGGCTCGGGCCGGGCGCCGGCTATTGGAGCGAATGGGTGTCCCTCGCGCGCGTGCTGGATGCGCCGGTTCTTATTGGCTTCAATGCTGCCGGCCAGGCGGCCGAAATCGAAAGGTTGAGCGACCGCGACACCGTCGCAGCCGCGCATGAGGCGCTTCGCGCGATGTTCGGCGCCCGCTTTCCAGCTCCGCGCGCCGCGCAGATCACGCGCTGGGGGCAGGATCGCCACGCACTTGGCAGTTACAGCTTCAACGCTGTCGGAACCGGCCCTTCCACCCGCCGCGCGCTGGCCGGCGCAGACTGGGCCGGCCAGATATGGTTCGCGGGCGAAGCCACCTCAGGCGACCATTTCGGCACCGCACATGGTGCGGTGTTGTCCGGGCGCGCCGCGGCACGAAGCGTGGTGTCGCGTTGACAGGCCGTCAAAGCCCCGCCGCCAGCCGCACCCCCTGGTCGATCGCGCGCTTGGCGTCCAGCTCCGCCGCGACATCCGCGCCGCCGATCACATGCGGGGTGATCCCCTTTGCCACCAGCGCATCGGCCAGCGAGCGCTCCGATTCCTGGCCTGCACACAGAACGATCGTGTCCGCCGCGATCACGGTCGGGTTCTCCCGTCCCTCGCCGAAACTGACATGCAGCCCCTCCGCGTCGATCCGCTCGTAATTCACACCGCCCACGAAGGTCACATCCTTCATCTTCAGCGCCGCGCGATGGATCCAGCCGGTCGTCTTGCCCAGCCCCTTGCCGTGACGCGATGCCTTGCGCTGCAACAGCGTTACCTCGCGCGCCGGCGCCTCGGGCTGCGGCCCTTCCGGGGCAAGGCCCGAGCGATGCTCGGCCGGGTCCGCGACCCCCCATTCCTTCATCCACAAAGGCAGATGCTCGGTCGGGCTATCCCCCTCGTGCAGCAGGAATTCGGAAACGTCGAAACCGATCCCGCCCGCGCCGATCACCGCCGCGCGCTTGCCCACCCGGGCCTTGCCGCGCAGCACATCGATATAGCTCACCACATTTGCCGCGTCCTGCCCCGGGATCTGCGGATCGCGCGGGTTGACGCCGGTGGCGATGATCACCTCGTCGAACCCGTCGAGATCGTCAGCCGTCACGTCCCGGCCCAGTTCCACCGAAACCCCGGTATCGTCCAGCATCCCGCGATACCAGTCGACGAGACCGCGGAATTCCTCCTTTCCGGGAATCACCTTGGCCATGTTCAGCTGCCCGCCGATCTCTCCCGCGCGGTCGAACAGCGTCACGCGATGGCCGCGTCCGGCCGCCGTGATCGCGGTGGACAGACCCGCAGGCCCCGCGCCCACGACCGCCACCCGCCTGGGCGTGGTCACCGGCGAAATCAACAACTCCGTCTCGTGGCAGGCGCGCGGGTTCACCAGGCAGGACGTCAACTTGCCGCCAAAGGTATGATCCAGGCAGGCCTGGTTGCAGGCGATGCAGGGCGCGATCCGCGCGGCGCGACCCTCGGCCGCCTTCTTCACGAACTCCGCATCCGCAAGCATCGGCCGGGCGAGCGAGACCATGTCGGCGCAGCCCTCGGCCAGGATGTCCTCGGCCACCTGCGGGGTATTGATCCGGTTCGAAGTGATGACCGGTATCGACACATGCCCCATCAGCTTCTTGGTCACCCAGGCAAAGGCCGCGCGCGGCACGCTGGTGGCGATGGTCGGGATCCGCGCCTCGTGCCAGCCGATCCCGGTGTTGATGATCGTCGCCCCGGCCTTCTCGACCTCCTTGGCCAGCACCACCACCTCGTCGAAGGTGGAACCGTCGGGCACCAGGTCGATCATCGACAACCGGTAGATCAGGATGAACTCCGGCCCGGTGGCCTCGCGCACCCGGCGCACCACCTCCAGCGGCAGCCGCATCCGGTTCTCGTAGGACCCGCCCCAGCGATCCGTGCGCTTGTTGGTATGGGTCACCAGGAACTGGTTCAGGAAATAGCCCTCGGACCCCATGATCTCGACCCCGTCATAGCCCGCGCGCTGCGCCAGCCGGGCGGCATTGACGATGTCGGAAATCTGCTTCTCGATCCCGCCCTCGTCCAGCTCGGCGGGCGGGAAAGGAGAGATCGGCGACTTGACAGGAGAGGGCGCCACGCATTTCGGGCCATAGGCGTACCGCCCGGCATGAAGGATCTGCATCGCGATCTTGCCGCCCGCCTCGTGCACGCGCTGCGTGACGACGGAATGGTTCTCGACATCCTTCTGGGTCGTCATCATCGCCGCCCCCGGCAGCACTGAACCCTCCAGGTTCGGCCCGATCCCGCCCGTCACCATCAGCGCCACGCCACCGCGGGCGCGGTCGGCATAGAACTCCGCCACCCGGTTCCAGTCGCCGGTCTCCTCCAGCCCGGTATGCATCGAGCCCATGAGCACGCGGTTCTTCAAGGTGGTAAAGCCCAGGTCGAGCGGGGCCAGCAGGTGCGGGTACGCGGTCATCGTGAAACTCTCCCTCCGTTTCGGCCGACAGGATCACCCCGGAGCCCTGCTTGTCACGCCGAACCCTGCGTCAAACCCTTCCCGCCGTCGCGTCGCCTTGCTAGGGAAGGCCGAGCAACAGGAGAAAGCCGCCATGACCCCCGAAGAGATCGCGC
Source organism: uncultured Paracoccaceae bacterium (assembly GCA_947500005.1). Classification (GTDB taxonomy): domain Bacteria; phylum Pseudomonadota; class Alphaproteobacteria; order Rhodobacterales; family Rhodobacteraceae; genus Lutimaribacter_A. The sequence continues at coordinate 114,693 of CANMQJ010000006.1, forward strand.
TTCTGCCCTACCGTCCCTGCGTCGGCGTGATGCTGATGAATGCCCGGGGACAGATCTTCACCGGCCAGCGCAACGACATGGAGGAGGAGGCCTGGCAGATGCCGCAGGGCGGGCTCGACGAGGGGGAAACCCCGCTCGAGGGCGCGCTGAGAGAGCTGTGGGAGGAAACCGGCGTGACCCCCGACCTGGTGGAGCCGGTGGACCAGACCGACGACTGGCTGACCTACGATCTGCCGCTGGCGCTGGTGCCCAATATCTGGAAGGGCCGCTTTCGCGGGCAGAAGCAGAAATGGTTCCTCCTGCGCTTCACCGGAACCGACGAGCAGGTGCGGATCGACACCGACCACCCCGAGTTCACCCATTGGAAATGGCAGGACCCCGCCCGCCTCATCGACGAGATCGTCCCGTTCAAGCGCGAGGTCTACGCCCAGGTCCTAGACGCCTTCGCCGACCACCTCGACCTCTGATCCCTGGCGAGCAGGCGCTCCCGCACCCGCGCGTCCCCGGCTTCGCCGGACCCGCTGGCGGCTTTGGGCCCGGCGCCGCGCTGATGCGCGGCGCGGCCGCGGCAGTCAGATGCGGCACCTTTGCCGGCGAGCGCACCCTCAGCGCGCGGAACGCGCGCTGCCCGGCCCAACCCGAGCAGACGCCGGCAGGTGTCGTCCGAGGGGCGGGAGCCCCGCGGCGCAAGGGAAAAGTCCGCGGTCGGGCCGCGAAGCCGGGCATGTTGGCATCATCCAGGGTTTTGGACCGCGACACCGCTCATTCGGCGGCGAGAGCCGTCGTTTGCCCGAAACCTTCGCGTTTGAACCGCACCTTCGCCTGCGGTCCTCGCGGGTCCAGATCGTAGAGTTCGGGACGCGCGGCGAGATAATTCCGCCAGTTTCCTTCTGGAAGTGCGTTGACCGTAAGGTGGTGTTTCTGCTGCATGAGTTGCCCGAACCGAGCGATCGGGACACCCTCGCCTTTCTTGCTGTTCGCCGCGATCACCTTTCGGATCTTGTCGTCGAGCGAAGTGCAGGCAGGCTGCCCGATGTCTTCGGGCATAGGTGGTCTGGAATCCGAGCATTGTGCCGGGCTGCTCGGGAGCAACTCGTGAAACGAGCTGCATGCCGAGCGCAGCGCGACCGGGCTCTTCGCCTCTCCAACCACCGAGACGGGACGCCCAAGCTCCCGCAGCCTGCGTGCAAGATGCGAGAAATCTCCGTCTGATGTCGCGATGACGAAGTGGTCGAAGGCTCCTCGCAGTGCAAGCTCCATCGCCTCGATGGCGAGAAGCAGGTCCGAGGCGTTCTTGCCTGTGCCGGCATGTTGCAGCCGGAAGCCTGCCTGCTCGTGCCAGCCGCCGCCGCGCTGGGCATCCAGATAAACCCGCGCGAGGTCGACAGTTCCGTATCTTGCGGCCGTCGCCAGGACCTCGCCGCTACGGGAAGCTCCCAGGTTGTCGCCATCGACCAGTACCGCCACGCGCAACGTCATCCGCTTGTCCGTTCGTCCGTTCGTCAAACCGAAGTCTGGAACGGATAGTCGGCCAATCGGGCAAAACTTTGACAGGCAGAAGAGAGGCTCCCGCACCCGCGCGGCCCCGGCTGCGCCGGACCCGCTGGCGGCTTTGGGCCCGGCGCCGCGCTGACGCGCGGCGCGGTCGCAAGGGGTATGTGGCGCGCGCCTCGTGGCCGCAGGCGCCAGCAGCGCGCGGCACGCGCGCTGCCGGGCCCAACCCGAGAAGACGCCGGACGGCGTCGCCCGAGGGGCGGGAGCCCATCGGGCCAGTAGAAGAGCCCGAGGGCGGGAGTGGGGCACGGTTACGCGGCGGGACGCTATGGAGGACGCAGGCGCCAGGTGGACAGGCCGGGGGACGCTGCCACCCGGACCCCCCGGGATATTTCCGGCAAGAGGAAGGGGGGGCGTGCCGTGGGACGGGGTGGGCGGCGCTCAGACCAGCCCCTGCTCCTTGAGCAGTTCCAGAACGTTCGTCTCGGGGCGCGGGCCGATATGAGAGATCACCTCGCCCGCGCAGACATTGCCGATCCGCGCGCAGGTCTCCAGATCGCGCCCTGTGGCCAGGCCGAACAGGAAGCCGGCCGCGAACTGGTCGCCCGCCCCCGTGGCGTCCACCGGCACGACCTTCTCCACCGGTACGTCGATCCGCTCCCCGCCCGACACGACGCTCACCCCGTCGCCCGAGCGCGTGCAGACCACCAGCGGGCAGATCGCGGCTGTCCGGCGCAACGCCTCCCCAAGGTCGTCCGTCTCGTAGAGGGAGCGGATCTCGGCCTCGTTGCCGATCACGAAATCCAGCTCGTTCTCGATCAGCGACAGGAAATCCGCCCGGTGCCGCTCGACGCAGAACGGATCGGAAATCGCGATCCCGGTCTTGCCGCCCGCCTCGCGGCAATCGCGCGCCGCCTCCAGGAAGGCGGTCTTGCCCTTGTCCTTGTCGAAAAGATAGCCCTCGAGGAACATGATCTGCGCATTGCCCGCCACCTCGTTGGGCACGTCCTCCGAGCTCAGTTCGGACGAGATGCCCAGATAGGTGTTCATCGACCGCTCGCCGTCCGGCGAGACGAAGATCATCGAGTTCGAGGTCGGCAATTCCCCGTCCGGCACCGGCGGGTTGACGAAATCCACGCCTTCCTCGTTCATCGCGTCGGCATAGAACCGGCCCAGCGCATCGTCATGCACCCGCCCTATGAACGCGGCCTCCAGCCCCAGCGCGCCCGCCCCCGCGATGGTGTTGGCGACCGAGCCGCCCGGCGTCTGCACACGGCTCTTCATCGCGGCGAAAAGCAGCTCGCCCCGCTCGCGCTCCACCAGTTGCATGATGCCCTTCTCGATCCCCATGATCTCGAGGAAGCTGTCGTCGCATTGGCTGATCACGTCGACCACGGCATTGCCGATGCCCACGATCTGATAGGTCTTCATTGGGTCTTGTCCTCGTATTGGCAGAGATCGCGAATGATGCAGGTGGGGCAGGCCGGTTTGCGTGCCTTGCAGTGATAGCGCCCGTGCAGGATCAGCCAGTGATGCGCATGCAGCGCGAAATCGGCCGGCACGTTGTCCTCGATTGCGCGCTCGACCGCGTCAACGTCCTTGCCCGGCGCGATGCCCGTGCGGTTGCCCACGCGAAAGATATGCGTATCCACCGCCTGCGCCGGGTAGCGCCACCACATGTTCAGCACCACGTTGGCCGTCTTGCGCCCCACGCCGGGCAGCGATTGCAGCGCCGCGCGCGAATTGGGCACTTCGCCGCCAAACTCCTCGACCAGGATCCGGCTCAGCTTCATGACGTTCCTGGCCTTGTTGCGGTACAGCCCGATCGTCTTGATATGCTCGATCAGGCGCTCCTCGCCCAATTCCAGCATCTTCTCGGGGGTATCGGCTACCTTGAACAGCGCGCGCGTGGCCCGGTTCACCCCGGCGTCCGTCGCCTGCGCCGACAGCGCCACCGCCACGACCAGGGTGTAGGCGTTGACATGCTCCAGCTCGCCCTTGGGCTCGGGCTCCGCGGCGTGAAAGCGGGTAAAGATCTCGCGGATCGTGTGGTAATCGAGTTGCTTGGCCATCAGGGCACGGTATGCCGATGCCTCCCGGTGCAGGCAAGCGCAAAGGCGTTTCGCGGGCCCAAAGCGCAAGTTCCGGGTCGCAGGAAAAAGGCGGCATGGCTAGATTGTTTCCTGAACCGGCGCAGCGACCCTTTCGCCCGGCCGCAGGCCCAGGAACCACAGAGTATCGAACCCATGAACGCCCCCTCGACCCCGGAAGACCCCGAAACCGCCTATCACTACCAGGTCATGCGCCGCGCGATCGAGCTGATCGATGCCAGCGAAACGCCGCTGTCGCTCGACGCGCTCGCGGCCGAGATGAACATGAGCCCCGCGCATTTCCAAAGGCTCTTTTCCCGCTGGGTCGGCGTCTCGCCCAAGAAATACCAGCAATACCTGGCGCTGGGCCATGCCAAGGCGCTGCTGCGCGAGCGGTTCACCACGCTGGAGGCCGCGCATCACGCGGGCCTGTCTGGTGGCGGGCGCCTGCACGACCTCTTCCTGCGGTGGGAGGCGATGAGTCCCGGCCACTACGCGCGCCGGGGCCGGGGGCTCACCATCTTCTGGGGCTGGTTCGAAAGCCCCTTTGGACCGGCCCTCGTCATGCGCACGGAAAAGGGGATCTGCGGCATCGGCTTCGCCGCCGAAACCGGAGAGGACGCCGCGATGCAGGACCTGCTCTCGCGCTGGCCCGAGGCCGAGTATATCGAGGACCCGATGCGCCTGCGCCCCTGGGTGTTGCAGGCCTTCGGCGCAGCCTCCGACCGGCTCGAACCGGTGCCGCTCTACCTCATCGGCTCGCCGCTCCAGATCAAGGTGTGGGAGGCGCTGCTGCGGATTCCCTCGGGCCAGGTCACCACCTATTCCGAGATCGCCCGCGCCATCGGCGAGCCGCGCGCCGTGCGCGCCGTGGGCACGGCCGTGGGACGCAACCCCGTAAGCTGGCTGATCCCCTGCCACCGCGCCCTGCGCAAGTCCGGGGGGCTGGGCGGCTATCACTGGGGCCTGCCGGTCAAGCGCGCCCTTCTCGCCTACGAGGCCGCCCGCGCCGACGCATGACCCCGGCAGGCAAGGAACCGCCGACCGCGACGCCGCGCCGCTTGAGGATGTGCGCGCCCTCCGTGATATAGTGCGTCAAACGAAAACAGCCCGGCTCAAGGCCGGGGACAGAGCAGACAAAGGTGACACCATGACCCTTCCCAGATTCGCCCTCGCCGGCGGCCTCGTCAGTGCGCTGGCGCTGTCCGCCTGTACCGACCCTGCCATGCTGGGCGACGGCAGCGACCCCAACCGCAACACCCGCTCGGGCGCCCTGGCCGGTGCGCTGGTGGGTGCCGGCGTCGGCGCCATCGCCAACGACTCCAACCCGGGCCTCGGCGCGCTCGCCGGCGCTGCGCTGGGCGCCGCGGGCGGGGCCGCCATCGGCAACCAGCTCGACAAGCAGGCCGCCGAACTGCGCCAGCAGCTCGCCAATGACGGCATCACCGTCACCAATACCGGCGATCAACTCGTGGTCTCGGTGCCCAACGACATCACCTTCGACACCGACAGCGCCACGGTGAACCCCGCCCTGCGTGCCGATCTCCAGCGCGTGGCCCAGAACCTCGTCCGCTATCCCAATTCCGACGTGCGCATTATCGGCCATACCGACAGCGACGGCGCGGCGGCCTATAATCAGACGCTGTCCGAGCGCCGCGCAGGCTCGGTCGCCGACATCCTTCAGGCGGGTGGCGTCACCTATGACCGCATCACCACCATCGGCCGGGGCGAGGATGCGCCCATCGCCTCGAACCTCACCCCCGAGGGCAAGGCCCAGAACCGCCGGGTCGAGATCATCGTGATCCCCCGCGAGGCGTAACCCGCGACAAGAGGGCAGGGGATGGCCCAGGCCATCCCTTTGCCCGTGGGTCACTTGCCCGGCCCGTCAGCGCGCCGCTCCGACCCCCGCCAGCGCCCCTGCCATCAGCCCGTCGAACTCCGCCGCCACCCGATCCGCGGCATCTTTCCCGTACATGCCCGAGAGGGCAGGCGCCGAGATCGCCAGGTATTGTATCGCCCCGATCACACTGAACACGCGCGCCAACGCCGCCGCCTCCGGCAGATCGCGCCCGTCCTGCGTCTGCCGCACCAGCGCCACAAGCCGATCCAGGTAATCCTTCATCGGCCAGACACGCGCGCCCTCGTGGCTGTCCAATAGCGCCCGCACCACCAGCCGCGCATCCTCCGGCCGCTCCAGCGCCGCCTCGCGCAGCCCTTGGAAATAGGCCAGCAGATGCTCCGCGGGATCGGGGCGCGCCGCCGCCTCGATGCCTTCGCATTGCCGGGTGGCCAGGGCCGCCAGCACCTCGGCATAAAGCCGCTCCTTGGTCGAGAAGAAATGCAGCAGCGCCTGCTTGCTCACCCCGGCCTCGCGCGCCAGAGCCGCAAGGCTCGTCCCGTGATAGCCCTGTGCGGCGAATTGCCGTGTCGCCACTGCAATGTATCCCGCTCGTGGATCGTCCTGTCTGCCCATCCCATCCCCTTTGACCCGGCTCCTAGCACGGTCTTGACGCCTTACCAAATGGTAAGTTACTTACCAATCGGTAAGCGACCAGGGGGAACACATGGATCGACAGACCGAAACCGCGCTGATCCGGGAAATCATCGGCCTTGCCGAGGTCAGATCGGCCTATCTCGACACCGGGATCGCCCATTCCCCCATCGCACGCTACGCCAGCCCCGAACGGTGGGAGTGCGAGCGCGCCATGATTTTTCGCCGCAAACCGGTGATCGCGGCGCAAAGCTCCGAGCTCGACGGTCCACGCACCTTTCTCACCCGGCAGTTTCTCGGCCTGCCGCTCCTGCTGACGCGCGACGACTCGGGCCGCGTGTCGGCCTTCCTCAACGTGTGCCGCCACCGGGGCGCACGCCTCGAACGCGAGGCCAGCGGCTGCAAGCGCGTCTTTACCTGCCCCTACCATGCCTGGAGCTGGACCAATGACGGCGCCCTGCGCAGCGTCCCGCACGAGGCGCAGGGCTTCCCCGACCTGCCCCGCGCCGACCGCGGCCTGCGCCGCCTGCCCTGCGCCGAGGCGCATGGCTTCGTCTGGATCGTGGCGGATCCCGATGGTGCCGCACTCCCCCGGATCGACGACTGGCTCGCCGGTCTCGCCCCGGATCTCGACTGGATCGGCCTCTCGGATCATCGCGTTGCCGTGATCGAGGAACTCGACATCGCCGCCAACTGGAAGGTTCTGATGGAAGGCGGGATGGAGGCCTATCACTTCCGCGTCGCGCACAAGGATACGATCGGCCCCTATTTCCCCGACAACCTGCTGACATACACGATGTTCGGTCCCCACATGCGTGCGATCCTGCCGCGCATCTCGATGCCCGACCTGCGCCATCAGCCCGAGGCCGACTGGCAGATCCGCCGCGATGCGAACATGGTCTACACGCTGATGTGCAACGCGCAACTTCTGGTGCAGCAGGATCACGTCGTCTGGTTCCATTACGAACCGCTCTCCGAAAGCCGCACCCATATGCGCGTCGCCACGCTGGTTCCAAACGCCGCCCCCCGGACGGACGAGATGCAGGCCCATTGGGAGAGGAATCACAAGATCACGCTCACCGCCCTGAAAGAGGATTTCGAACTGGGCGAAGAGATCCAGTCCGGCTTTGCCTCGCGCGGAAACCCCAGCCACCTCTTCGGCCGGTTCGAGGGCGCGCTCAACCGCTTCAACCTCGCGGTGGAGGAGATGCTCGCGACGTGACGGCGACACCTCGGTCATGCAGGAATGCACAGGGTTTGCGCGGCGTCAGGCCTTTGGAGTTTTGTACAAAACGGAATAAATGGTCCTGAAACCATGTACAAAACGGAACAAACCCCATGTCCGACCCGGTACTACTCGGCCTCAGCGGCTCCCTGCGCCGCGACTCGACCAACACCAGGCTTGTCCGCGAGGCCGCCCGTCTCTTCGGTCCCGGGCGTTTCGTCGAGGCCGACCTCCGCCTGCCGCTCTACGATGGAGATGCCGAGGAACGGGATGGGATTCCCGTAGAAGTTCAAACGCTTAGCGATCAGATAGCAGAGGCCGATGTCATCGTGATCTCGACGCCCGAATACAACAAGGGGCCTTCGGGCGTTCTCAAGAACGCGCTGGACTGGATCAGCCGAACGCCCGGAAATCCGTGGAATAACAAGCCCTTGGCAGTCATGTCCGCCACCGCCGGACGCGCCGGCGGCGAGCGCGCGCAGATGCTTCTGCGCAGTTTCATGGTCCCGTTTCAACCCCGTCTGATCACCGGCCCCGAGGTTCATCTGGCTGACAGCCGCAACCAGTTCGACGCTGAAGAGCGACTCGTTTCCGATCAGTACACAGCCACGCTTCAGCGCCTGATGGACAAGCTTCGGGCAGAAGTCGCCTTCAAACAAGTCCTTGATAAATAATATATTTTATCAGCGCTTTCGTCTCCCGCCCGGCACCTTGGACCGAAATCCGGGCGGCCGCTTGCGGACCCACGCCACGAATTTGGCCAGCCGCGGATGGCTCTGTAGCGCCTCGATCGTGGCATAGTCACGCGCCAGTTCCGCCTCGCTCAGCGTGGCGTGAATCTCCTTGTGGCAAATCTGGTGCAGCAGCACGGTCGGTCCCCCCTTGCCCCCCTTCAGTTTCGGGATCAGATGGTGCAGGCTGCCCCCTCCCTCGGGAATGGGGCGGTCGCAAAGCGGGCAGATCTGATCGGACATGAAAGGCTCGAAACTGGTCTCATCCGTTTGAAATGATGGGGCTTTCATGGAAAAGGGCAAGGCGCGATGGCACAAGCTTTGGTGATCGGGGCAGGTCCTGCAGGGTTGATGGCGGCCGAGGAGCTCGCCCGTGCAGGCCACCGGGTTCTGGTGGTCGAGGCCAAGCCGTCGGTCGCGCGCAAGTTCCTGATGGCCGGGAAATCCGGCCTCAATCTGACCAGGGACGACCCCTTCGAGAAGCTGATCCGCGCTTACGGCGAGGCGGCGGACTGGCTTTCCCCGATCATCGCCGAGTTCGACGCACAAGCGGTGCAGGACTGGGCGCGCGGCCTGGGGCAGGGGCTGTTCACCGGCTCCACCGGCCGTGTTTTTCCCAATGAAATGAAGGCCTCGCCGCTCCTTCGCGCGTGGCTTGCCCGTCTCGACACGATGCAGGTCGAGCGTCGCACGCGGTGGCGCTGGACCGGCTGGGAGGGCGCGGCGCTGACCTTCGACACGCCCGATGGCCCCCGCCAGATCACCACCGATGCCACGATCCTTGCACTGGGCGGCGCCAGCTGGGCACGCCTCGGCTCGGATGGGGCCTGGGCGCCCTTGCTGGCCGCGCAGGGAGTGGAACTGTCCCCCTTCGCCCCTGCCAATGCCGGGCTGGAGGTCGCTTGGTCCGCGCATATGCGCGTCCAATTCGGACAACCGATCAAAGGCGTCGCGCTGGTCGCGGGTGATCAGCGCACGCGCGGCGAGGCGGTAATCTCGGAGCGGGGTCTTGAAGGCGGTGGCATCTACCAGGTCTGCAAGGCTGTGCGCAAGGGCGCCCCCCTGTTGATCGACCTGCTTCCAGACCTGTCCGTGGAGGAGGTCGCCCGGCGCTTGTCGCGCCCGCGCGGAAAGGCGAGCCTGTCGAACCACTTGCGCAAGACGCTGAAACTGGGTCCCGTTCGAACCGCGTTGCTCATGGAGTTCGGGCGTCCCCTTGGGGATGATCCGGAGATATTATCGCAAACGATCAAGGAATTACCCGTTCCGCACCAAGGGGTCCGCCCGATGGACGAGGCTATTTCGACGGCCGGAGGGGTGCGCCGAGAGGCTCTTGATGAGGGCCTCATGCTGCGCGCGATCCCCGGCACGTTCTGCGCCGGGGAAATGCTCGACTGGGAAGCGCCAACAGGCGGCTATCTGTTGACCGCCTCTTTCGCCACCGGCCGCCGGGCGGGGCGATCCGCCGCGCTGTGGCTGTCCCAAAAGGGTGCCTAGCGCACCATTTCCGCTATTTTCTGGAATGCAGGGCGAGAGCGGACCTGCTTGGCGTACGCCTTGAGCGTTTCGGATTCGATCGGGAAATTGACGCCACGCGCCCAGCCCATGCAGTGGACGCAGAGGATATCCGCAATCGTCATCTTGTCGCCCATCAGGAACGGCCCCTGAAATCCTTCGGCCAGCCGCTCGGCGTTGCGGCCGAATTCCCAGGCGAGGCTGGCGGTAACGGCGGGCACGCGGCGTTCCTCGGGCAGAACGAACGTATGGCGCGCCGCGGTCCAGAGCACCGCGTCGAACTCGTCCAGCAGCATATGGGTCAGCGCGTCCTGCTGCGCGCGCTCCAGCGTGCCGGCGGGATAAGTGAAATCGCCGTGCTTGTCGGCAAGATAGGTCATGATGGCTGTCGAATCGGTCAGGACAGTGTCACCCTCGACCAGCACCGGGATCTTGCCCGACGGGTTGATCTTGAGCACCTCGGGATCATGCGGGCCGACGGCCTCGAAAGTGTAGGGCTGGCCCAGTTCCTCGAGCAGCCAGAGGACGCGAAAGGCCCGGCTCTTGGGACCTCCATAGATCTTGTACATGTGGTTTTCCCTATCCTGATATGATGCGCGCAATGTGACCGCATCCGCTGCGGATGCAATACGTCACGATCTCAAGTCAGCGCGAGCGCGCGAGCATCGCCAGCCGGATCATCGCGCGTTCGACCAAGGCCATGGCCGGTGCGGTCTGATTGGCCGAGCGCAGCGCGAGATCGGTATCGGTCAGCACGGTCAGCGCGGTTTCCAACTTGTTTGCGCCCCATTGCTGCGCCTGCCGCAAGACGCGGTCGCGGCGGGGGCCATAGATCGGCGGGCGCAGCTTGCCGATCCCTTGTGCCGGCCCGCCGGGATCGGCGGCGCAGGCATAGAGCGTCCGGAAATGACGCGTGGCCCCGATGCACAGGGCGACCGCATTGGTCCCTTGCGACTGGAGCCGTTTGATGAGCGGGCCGATCTCGCCCACGCGCCCCTCGGCAACCACGTTGAAGACCGAATCGAGTGCTGCTTCAGTCGATCGCGGCGCGCAGGCCTCGATATCGGCAATGCTCAGCGGGCTGTCGTCGCCGCGCTTGTAGAGCGCAAGCTTTTCCATCGTCTGTCCGAAATCGCCCGGCCCCAATTCGGCGGAAAGGTCGGTGAGCGCCGACATGCTGTCGCGTGGCACATCACGCAGCCCGGCCTCGGACAGAATTCGCTCGATCTCGGCGCGGGAGGGTGGATCGTCGTAGAGGCCCACGGCAAAGGCGTTGCGGTGCCCCTCGAACGCCTTGCGGATTTTCGAGGTCGGTTTGAGAGCGCCGGCAGTGACGATGATCTGGGCGTCGCCATCGGCCCAGTCCTCCAATGCGGCGAGGATCGCGGGGGCGGAATGCTCGGTGGCGTCCTCGACAAAGACGGCGCGGGGGCCGGGAAAGAAGCCCACCGCCTTGACCGCGTCCAGAAGTTGCGCGGGATCGCTGCGAAGATCGCCCCCCGCCATGCGGGTCAGGCGCATTTCCTCCTCGGCGCCGGGGCCAAGAAGGGCCGTCAGAACCTGTTGACGCTTGAGGGCGACTCGCATCGCGTCGCCGCCGTAAATCAGCAGGCCGGTCTTGGCCGCATCAGGCTTTGCGAAGTAGCCATCCGCCTCGCGCGCGGAAAGCTTCATGTCGGCAGGTCCACCGTCGCCAAGATCCGTGTGGTGATCTGGTCGGCCAGGATTCCCATCAGCCGCTCGCGCGCGTCGCGTTCGCTGGCCAGAGTCTCGACCGTCGAGCCGGTGGCGGAATAGCCGGTGAAATTCTCGACTTCGCCGGACGCCACGACTTCTCCATCGGCGAGCCGGGTCAGCGTATAGACCGCTTCGCCCACCAGCGAATAGCGCGTGGTCTCGTTCGCGGGGGTGATCGCCTGGCCTTGGGTCTCGGTCGCGACACCGACCTCAAGCGCATAGGCGGCGGACCCTGAACGGCCCAAGCGCTGTTCAAGGTTCTCTACGAGGAAGAAGGCTTCGGTGGTCTCCGGCGCCGAAACGGCAACCTGACCATAGAGCGCGGAACCGCTGCCGCCGGGTGCATAGACCGGCTGAAACCCGCAGGCGGCCAGCCCCAGCGAGATCAACAGCAACGATTTTCGTCTAGACCACGACATTCACGATCCGGCCCGGCACCACGATGACCTTCTTGGGCTGCCCGCCATCGAGCGCCCGCAGCACAGCATCAGTCTGGAGCGCGCGTTTTTCAACCTCGGACTTGTCGAGATCCCTGGGTACGGTGATTTCGCCACGTCGCTTGCCGTTGACCTGGATCGGCAGGGTCACGCTGTCCTCGACCAGCATCGACTCGTCGGCCACCGGCCAGGGCGCGGTGGCAATCAGCCCCTCGCCGCCCAGCAGCGACCAGAGCTCCTCGGCCAGGTGCGGGGTCATGGGCGACATGAGCTGGACCAGTGTGCGCGCGGCTGTCCGTTTCGCTTCGGCCCCGGCCTTGGAGCGCGCAAGCGTGTTGGTGAAGCCGTACAGCTTGGCGATCGCAGCGTTGAAGCCGAAGCTTTCCAGCCCCAGCGTTACGTCCCGGATCGCCTTGTGCATCTCGCGCATCAGCTCATCATCGGCCCCTTGCGGGCCCTCTTCGGAGGCGGCGATCTCGCTCGCGATACGGTGGACACGGGCCAGGTGCTTGTGCGCGGCCTCGGCGCCTGCGGCGGTCCATTCCACGTCGCGTTCGGGCGGTGAATCGCTCAGAACGAACCAGCGGACGGTATCGGCGCCATAGGTCGCCACGATCCGCATCGGATCGACCACATTTTTCTTGGATTTCGACATCTTGGCCGAAGGGACGACTTCGACCTCTTCGCCCGTGGCCCCCAGGCGGGCGCCGGATTCGTGGATCTCGACATCCTCGGGGAAGTGATAGACCGGCCGGTCCTTTTCATCCCGCGTGACATAGATCGCGTGGGTGACCATCCCTTGTGTGAAAAGCGCGTTGAACGGCTCCTTGCATTTCTCGGGAAGGTGTCCGGTGATGTGCATGGCCCGCGCGAAGAAGCGCGAGTAGAGCAGGTGCAGGATCGCGTGTTCGATGCCCCCGATATACTGGTCGACATTCATCCAGTACTCGGCCTCTGCCATGTCGGTGGGCGTCTCGGCCCGCGGCGCGGTGAAGCGCGCGAAATACCACGAACTGTCGACGAAGGTGTCCATCGTGTCCGTCTCGCGCCGGGCGGGCTTGCTGCAAGCGGGGCAGGGCGCATCGCGCCAGGTCGGGTGACGGTCGAGCGGGTTGCCCGGCTTGTCGAAGGTCACGTCGTCGGGCAGGCGGACGGGCAGGTTCTCCTTGCGCTCGGGCACCACGCCGCAGGCCTCGCAATGCACCACCGGGATCGGGCAGCCCCAGTAACGCTGGCGCGACAGCCCCCAGTCGCGCAGGCGGTACTTGGTCACACCCTGGCCCCAGCCTTCGGCCTCGGCCTTGTCGATGGTGGCGTCGATGGCCTCTTCGCCGGTGGCGACGTCGAGCCCCGCGAAGTGATCCACCCAGCGGACCTTTTCGGATTTGGGCGGCACGAAGGCCTCGGTTGTCACGGGGCTGTCGTCGTCGAGGGCAAAGAAGGTGTCGATCACCGGCAGGTCGTATTTGCGGCAGAAGTCGAGGTCGCGCTGGTCATGAGCGGGGCAGCCGAAGATGGCGCCGGTGCCGTAATCCATGAGGATGAAATTCGCGATCCAGACCGGCAGTTCCCATTCGGGATTCAGCGGGTGTTTCACGCGGATACCGGTGTCATAGCCCAGCTTGGGCGCGGTCTCGATCGCCTCTTCGGTGGTTCCGCCCTTGCGGCATTCGGCAAGAAAATCAGCCACTTCGGCGCTTTCGGCCTCCATCGCCTTGGCGATGGGGTGATCGGGGGAGATGCCGACGAAGCTGGCACCCAACAGTGTGTCGGGCCGCGTCGTGTAGACGGTGATCGGCTCGCCGTCATCGGTGCGGTAAAAGGCGAATTGCAGGCCCCGCGACTTGCCGATCCAGTTCTCTTGCATGAGCCGGACCTTGGCCGGCCAGTCCTCCAGCGTGTCGAGCGCCGAAAGCAGTTCCTCGGAGAAATCGGAGATCTTGAAGAACCACTGCGTCAGTTCGCGCCGCTCTACCAGCGCACCCGAGCGCCAGCCGCGTCCGTTCTCGACCTGTTCGTTGGCGAGCACCGTCATGTCGACCGGGTCCCAGTTCACCACCGCGTTCTTGCGATAGACCAGCCCCGCCTCAAGCATGTCGAGAAACAGCGCCTGTTGCTGGCCGTAATATTCCGGATCGCAGGTTGCGAACATGCGCGTCCAGTCCAGCGCGAAACCCAGCGGCTTCATCTGCGCGACCATGTCGTCGATGTTCTTGTAGGTCCACTCCTTCGGGTGCCCGCCCGACGCCATCGCGGCGTTCTCGGCCGGCATGCCGAACGCGTCGAAGCCCATGGGGTGCAGAACATTGTAGCCGTTGGCCAGCTTGTGCCGCGCGATCACGTCGCCCATCGTGTAGTTGCGCACATGGCCCACATGGATGCGCCCCGAGGGGTAGGGGAACATCTCCAGCACGTAGTACTTCGGCTTGTCCCCGCTGCGGGTTGCCTGGAATACACCGGCCTTTTCCCAGGCCTCCTGCCATCTGGCCTCGATCTTGGTGGCGGAATAGCGCGACATGCGGGCGGTCCTTTTTCAATGAAAACGCCGGGTAAGAACCCGGCGCGGTGATAGAGCGATCTGCGGCGGAATGCTAGAGCGCGTCGTCGGCGATCCGCAACTGGCGCGCGCGGGAGAGAATCGCATCCTCGACGGCGCGGTTGGTGGCGGCGCTGACCGGGCGGCCGCCGCTTGTCTGAAGCGACACCGAAAGCGAACGGGCGTCAAGCGCGGGATCCTTGATATGTACCGTCGCGCGATAGGTCTGCCCGCCACCGGGCGGACGACCATAGCCGGTGTTTATCACCCCGGTGAAGGGGTCGACCGACTGCACCGGCAGGAAGTTCAGCACATCGAGAGAGGCGGCCCAGAGGTAGCGGTTGACCTGTCCGGTCTGCTCACCCTTGCGGTTGGGGCCGAAGATGTCCCAGATCGAGGACCGGTCGTAGTTCTGCGGTGCCGCCTCGCGGTTGTTGGCGATGATCCCCTGGTCGGTCGAGACCGCACTTGAGGTGGGGGCCACACCGGTGGGGCGGCTTCCGCAGGCGGCGACTATGAGGCCGGCGGCCAGGACAAGGGCCGTTTTCACCGGGAACTGAAGCTTCATCTGGCGCTCCTGACAGTATTGCGCGTGGGAAACTCCTACCTAAGGCGCGAGGACGGGGCAAGCCACTATGCGGACGGTCGCTTTTTCCCGTGTCGCGGGGCCGCCACCGGCGTATCGTCCTTGCGAAAGGGGAGGCACTGCAACACTGTGGCAAAGCTGCACCATCCGTGACGACTTTGCGCGCCCCCCGCCGCCAAGTCTTGCCAAAATGGGGCGGAAAGAGCGAAACCCCTGTCCATACCCACGCTGGATTCTCCGGTTTGGGCGTATGATTGAAACCGAGGGAAAAACGATGAAAAAGATTCTCTTCGCAACGACTGCGCTGATCGCCACCGCAAGCGTCGCAGCTGCAGACGTTCGCCTGAGCGGCTACGGCCGTTTCGGTCTGGACTACAACGACGCCAACGACCGCGCCGTCAACGGTATCTCCAAGACCACCATCACCAGCCGTCTGCGTCTGCAGTTCGACATGTCGGCCGAAACCGACGGCGGCGTGCAGTTCGACGCCCGCTTCCGCGCCCAGGCAGAAAGCCGTGACAACACCCCCGGTGGTGCAATGTTCAACGGCGCACGTTTCGGCGTGGTCTATAACGGTGTCCGCGTGAACGTCGGCAACATCATCGGCGCGATCGAAAACATGCCCGGCACCTACCTCGAGACCCGCACCGCGGGCATCGGTATCGACGGCGCAAGCTTCTACAGCCACGTCGGCAACGTGAACAACGAGTTCTTCAACTGGGACGCTTATTCGTCGGCAGGCGTTGGCGCGAACGGCGTTGAAGTCCTGTACTCGGCAAACGGCTTCACCGGCCACCTGTCGTACTCGACCGACAACGGTGCAGTTGCCGCTGACCGTATCGGCGTCATGCTGGCCTACAACTGGAACGACTGGACCTTCGCAGCCGCGCACCAGTCCTCCGACCTGATGTGGGAAGACAAGACCCTCGTCTCCGTCGCATGGGACGGCGGCCAGTGGGGCGCACGTGTCGCATATGCCGACAACGACGGCATCGACAAGTACGGCATCTACGGCAACGTGGACATCGGCGCAGCTTCGAACCTGCTTGTGTTCTACACCAACGAAGACGCGGTTTCCGCGGCTGACGTTGCAGCCGGCCGTGGCGACAACCGTGACGGTATCGCTGGTTCGAACATGAACGAGGGTGGCTCCTACGGTATCCACTACTCCTATGACCTGGGTGGCGGTGCTTCCGTCGAAGCCGGCTACCGCCGCGCGTCGAACGACAACGACACCTTCCAGGCCGGTGTGTACTTCAGCTTCTAAGCTGATCACCGTCTGACGGTTTCGATTAGGAGGGCAGGTCTCAGGACCTGCCCTTTCCTTTTGCGATGATCTGGTGTTTCTCTGCATCCCGAGTGCAGGACGGGAGGATCCAATGTCGTTGGATGAAATCAGGACACGCATTGCCAGGGCAGAGGGAAAGGCCGGGCGCGCTCCGGGCTCGGTCAGGCTGATCGCCGTGTCGAAGGTGCAGCCGAACGAGCGGGTCGAGGCGGTGCTGGACCAGGGCCACCGTATCTTTGGCGAAAACCGGGTGCAGGAGGCCGCAGGCAAGTGGCCGGCATTCCGCGAGCGCTATGACGGGATCGAACTGCACCTTATCGGCCCCTTGCAGACCAACAAGGCGCGGCAGGCAATGGAACTGGTGGATGCGATCCATTCCATCGACCGGTCCAAGCTGGCCCGCACGGTTGCGCGCCTGGCGCAGGAGATCGGTCGCTGCCCCGACCTGTTCATCCAGGTGAACACCGGTGAGGAGGAACAAAAGGCCGGTGTCATGCCGGACGAGGTTGATGCGTTCGTTGCCGAATGCCGGGACCTGGACCTGCCGATCCGTGGTCTCATGTGCATTCCGCCGGTAGACGAGGAACCCTCTCTGCATTTCGCCCTGCTTGCCAAAATCGCCGCGCGCAACGGCTTGGAGGGGCTGTCGATGGGAATGAGTGGCGATTTCGAAACAGCCGTCGCACTTGGCGCAACCCATGTAAGGGTCGGATCGGCCATTTTCGGAGAACGTGTCAAACCCGAGGGATGATCAACCTCGTCCCATGACCGATATGCCGTGCGATCCACATGAGATGTTCGCGCCGGAAAGCCACGCACCCCTGGGTCGGGTATCCCGCACGTCGCCATTGGTGCAGGAAGATCGCCGAACCGCGCCCCGGCACCGCCTGAGGCCAATTCCAGTCGGTCAGGATCACAAGGTCATAGAGCGGATCGGCACGCCGCAGCCGCTCGTGGCTGAAGGCATGAGGCGCGCGGACCATCAGGTTGTAATCGGGATCCTCGACGTCATCCGACCACAGGTCCGAAGGGCCGATCGGCACGGCCCAGTCCGTCGGGCGGGGCAGGCGGTCGGGCCGGTACAGGATTCCGACGATACGGTGGGTGCCGACCGGCGTGGTCCCGTCGCCCTCGCGCTTGGCGCGGCTCAATCCGCCCTTGCCGATCGTGCAGGGAAAGCGCCGCCCTCGGAAACGCAGACCCTTTGGGGTCAGGACCATGTCGGCCGGTGTCACAGCAGGTGTCCCGACTTGGCCGCTTTGGTCGCCAGGTAGCCGCGATTATGCGCGGTCTCGCCTACCTTGAGAGGCACCCGCTCGGTCACGGCGATTCCCGTCCGCTCCATCATCGCGATCTTGGCGGGGTTGTTGGTAAGCAGGCGGACCGAAGAAAAGCCCAGCGAGGTCAGGATATCCGAGCCCAGCCGAAAATCGCGCTCGTCATCCTCGAAGCCCAACCGGTGATTGGCCTCGACCGTGTCGAACCCCTGATCCTGAAGGGAATAGGCGCGCATCTTGTTTGCCAGCCCGATTCCGCGTCCTTCCTGGTTGAGATAGAGCAGTACGCCCGCGCCCTCCTCGCCCATCTGCGCAAGCGCGCCGCGCAGTTGCGGCCCGCAATCGCATTTCAGGCTGCCCATCAGGTCGCCGGTGAAACAGGCCGAATGTAGCCGGGCCAGCACGGGCTTTTTGCGGTCCGGGCGGCCGATCTCGATGGCGTAGTGCTCCTCTCCGCCATCCTCGGGACGAAAGACATGCAGGCGACCTGCCTCGGAGACCTCCATGGGAAGGCGCGCGGCGACCACCTCGTGCAGAGGGCTGCGTTCCGCCAGGTGAGGCGCAGCAAGGGCATGGTCGATATAGGTCAGCCCGTTGGCCACGGCGAACCCGCGGACATCCGCAAGCGGAAGCACCACGGCTGCGGGCAGCAACCGCGCCGATTTCGCCAGGTTCACAGCCAGCCTGTGCAGGGCCGCCGAACCCTCGCGCTGGCTGTGCAGGGGGCCCTTCATCGGTCTCGAGAGATCATCGGAAGGATCAGCCACGGCTTGCGCCCAGTACAGATCCGCGTCAGCCGGAATGACCACCCGGGCGAGATCCCCGTCATAGGCTCGTGCCTTGAGCGTTTCGGCTCGGCGTCCGGTGATGGCGATCACTGGCTGGCCCCCGAGCGCCCGCAAATCCGACAACCTTTCGGCGGTCAGGGTTTCGGCAGACAGCGCAAGCGCGCCGGTCCCGTCCTCGGCCCCGAGCGCCACGGCCAACCCCATGCGCAGGTCTGCCCGCGCCCGGGCGATGAGTTCGGTGATGTCGGGCAGCAGGCTCATCTTAAGTTGTCCTGTAACGTGTTTGCCCCTTACCTAGTCGCTTGCATCCGGAATGTGAAACATTTCCCCTGCGATGGACACATGGGCGTGAAACCGTTGCAGCAATTCTTGTTGCGCAGGGGCGGTGCCCTCACCTGACCCATGCATGGGGACGATAGGAGACGACCGATGGCTCAACTCAGGAAAATCCTTCTGGTGGATGATGACGAGGATCTGCGCGAGGCACTCAGCGAACAGCTGGTGATGACCGAAGATTTCGACGTGTTCGAGGCGGGCGATGGCCACGCCGCGATGGACCGGGTGAAAGAGGCGATCTATGACCTCGTCATCCTGGATGTCGGGCTGCCCGATACCGACGGGCGCGAGTTGTGCCGGTTGATGCGCAAGCAGGGGGTCAAGAGCCCGATCCTGATGCTGACCGGCCACGACACGGATGCAGACACGATCCTTGGTCTCGATGCCGGCGCCAACGACTATGTGACAAAGCCGTTCAAGTTCCCGGTTCTGCTGGCCCGCATCCGCGCCCAGCTGCGCCAGCATGAGCAATCCGAGGATGCGGTGTTCCAGCTTGGCCCATACACGTTCCGGCCGTCGATGAAAGTGTTGGTGACAGAGGAAGACCGCAAGATACGCCTGACCGAGAAGGAAACGAACATCCTGAAGTTTCTCTATCGCTCGTCCGAGGGTGTGGTACCGCGCGACGTGCTGCTGCATGAGGTCTGGGGTTACAATGCGGGGGTCACGACCCACACGCTGGAGACGCACATCTATCGCCTGCGGCAGAAGATCGAACCCGACCCCTCGAACGC
The DNA here is from genome assembly GCA_947500005.1 of uncultured Paracoccaceae bacterium. Taxonomy (GTDB): domain Bacteria; phylum Pseudomonadota; class Alphaproteobacteria; order Rhodobacterales; family Rhodobacteraceae; genus Lutimaribacter_A. Next base: position 133,958 of record CANMQJ010000006.1, read on the forward strand.
TCGTCTTCTGGTCACGGAATCCGGCGGATATCGGCTGGTCTCTTGACCTTCCGGTTTCCTTGACCCAGATCAAAGAGGCACTCTGATCTCACCTTTAGAGTGCATGCAACCCGCGCATGTCCGGGCTTTGACATGCAACCTCCCTGTTGGACTGGCCGGGCCTCGTGCCCGGCCCTTTTTTTGAGGCGGCCGATTATCGGTCCCGTCGCGGCAGAGGAGCGCCCGACAAGTTCCGTCCCGCCGGACGGATCCGTCGTCGGGTCATCGATAACGCCTGCCCTCGGCTTGATGCTCTCCAGTGAACTGGCGCCAAAATCCGCCCCGCGCTCTGGACCTCGGCGCGCGACCTCCTTAGCTTCCCGCGAAACCCGCAGAACCGGAGCAGCCCCATGCCTTTCACCCTCGCCACCTGGAACATCAACTCGGTTCGCCTTCGTGAAGGTATCGTGGCCCGCCTGCTGGAAGAAGAGGCGCCCGACATCCTGTGCCTTCAGGAGTGCAAGTCGCCGGTCGAGAAGATCCCGGTCGAGCGGTTTCGCAGCCTCGGCTACACGCATATGATCGCGCGCGGCCAGAAGGGCTATAATGGGGTGGCAATTCTGTCCAAGCTGCCGATCGAGGATGTCGGCGATCGCGATTTCGCCAGCCTCGGACATGCCCGCCATGTCGCGGGGCGGCTGGAGAACGGGGTCACGGTCCACAATTTCTATGTCCCCGCCGGTGGGGATGTTCCCGACCGCGAGGTCAACGTGAAGTTCGGACAGAAACTCGACTACCTGACCGAAATGCGGGACTGGTTTCATGCCGAGCGCCCCGAGAAATCCATCCTCGTGGGTGATCTGAACATCGCTCCGCGCGAGGATGACGTCTGGTCCCACAAGCAACTGCTCAAGGTGGTCAGCCACACGCCCATCGAGGTCGAGCATCTGGGTGAAACGCAGGATGCGGGCAAATGGGTGGACATCACGCGACAGGACATTCCGGACGGTCAGCTTTATAGTTGGTGGTCCTACCGCGCGCGGGACTGGGACGCTGCCGACAAGGGCCGTCGGCTCGATCATGTCTGGGCAACGCCCGACATTTCGAGCGCGGGTCATTCCAGCCGTGTCCTGCGCGATGCACGCGGCTGGGAAAAACCCTCGGACCACGCGCCGGTCTTTGCCAGTTTCGACGTTTAGAGCCCCCTTGGTTTCCGGGCGCGTCGGCGTCATATAGGGATCAAACGAATTCCGGAGGACAAGAGCCATGGAACTTCTGAAAGGGGCAGGCGACACAGCCCCCGCAGGTGACCTGATCAAGGACGGAACCGAGGCCAGCTTCATGGCCGATGTGGTCGAAGCATCGAACGAGGTTCCCGTTATCGTCGACTTCTGGGCGCCGTGGTGTGGTCCGTGCAAGACGCTGGGCCCGATGCTCGAGGATGCCGTGACGGCTGCCAAGGGCGCGGTGAAGATGGTCAAGATCAACGTGGACCAAGCGCAGATGATCGCGCAGCAGTTGCGGATCCAGTCGATCCCGACGGTCTATGCCTTCTACAAGGGCCAGCCGGTGGACGGCTTCCAGGGCGCGCTGCCGCAATCCGAGATCAAGGCTTTCATCGACAAGGTGATCGAGGCGGCGGGCGGCGAAAGCCCCGGCGGCCATCTCGACGAGGCGGTGGCCGCGGCCGAGGAAATGCTGACCGAGGGCGCCGCGGTGGATGCCGCGCAGACCTTTGCCGCGATCCTGGGCGAGGACCCCAACCATGCGGCCGCCTATGGTGGCCTCGTTCGTGCCCATATCGCGATGGGCGATCTCGACAAGGCCGAGGCGATCCTGAACGGTGCGCCCGTCGAGATTTCGAAAAGCGCCGAACTCGAGGCGGCGCATGCCCAGATCGAACTGGCGCGTCAGGCCGCGAATGCGGGGCCAGTGACCGAGTTGCAGGCGCAGGTCGAGTCCGAGCCGGACAATCACCAGGCCCGCTATGACCTGGCGCAGGCGCTATACGCCAATGGCAAGGCGCAAGAGGCCGTCGATCAGTTGCTGGAACTGTTCCGCCGCGACCGCGAGTGGAACGACGGAGCCGCCAAGGCGCAGCTTTTCACGATCTTCGAGGCGCTCAAGCCAAACGATCCCGTTGCCCTGAACGGGCGGCGAAAATTGAGCTCGATGATATTTGCCTGAGTCCCGGGGCGGGCTAGGTTTCCGGTCATGATCAAGTTTGCCGATCTTCCGGAAACACTTCCCGTTTTCCCATTGCCCGGAGCGCTTCTCCTGCCCCGGTCGCGTCTGCCCCTGCATATCTTCGAGCCACGCTATCTGCAGATGCTCGAAGACTCGCTCAAGACGCCCGGTCGCCTGATCGGCATGGTTCAGCCGAATCCGGGCCCGGGCAGCGACACGCGGCTTCACAGCATCGGGTGCGCCGGGAGGGTGACCCAGTTCTCGGAAACCGAGGACGGGCGTTACCTGATCACGCTCACGGGCATCTCCCGTTTCCGGGTGCGCGACGAGATCGAGGGATTCACGCCCTATCGCCGGTGCTCGGTCGACTGGGCGGGATTCGACCGCGACATGGGCAAGTGCGAGGATGACCGCGGGTTTGACAGAGACCGGTTCATGGCGCTTCTCGGCAGGTATTTCTCGGCCCGCGATCTCTCGGCCGACTGGGAAACGCTGAAAGAGGCCGATGACGAGTTGCTGGTCAATTCCCTGTCGATGTTGCTGGATTTCGAGCCCGAGGACAAACAGGCCCTGCTGGAGGCGCCGTGCCTGAGCACGAGGCGTGAAACGCTTGTCACACTGATCGAGTTCGCGCTACGCGGGGGCACTGGCGAGGAGACGCTGCAATGACCGAAACAACACCCGCGTTTGACCGCCGGATGCTCGAAGCGCTGATCTGCCCGGTGACTCATGGGCGATTGGACTACGATGCCGCGCGGCAGGAGCTTGTTTCGAAATCCTCGTCTTTGGCCTTTCCCATCCGTAACGGTATCCCGGTCATGCTGGTGGACGAGGCCAGGCAGATCGACTGACCGCCGGAGCCGAGCGTTCTTCACGCCGTTCAGATGCTCCGCCCTTGGAGGAGTTTCGGAAGATCCCCGGTCAGGCCAGCCGCCTCGCGAACGAAACCACGTCGCAGGCCGGGCAGGGCGCCGACAAACCCCATGCCAAGGTCACGTCCAAGCCGCAGAATCAGATTGTCGTTTGAAAACAACCTGTTGAACGTGTCCGTCGCCAAGGCCAGCGTCGCCGTGTCAAAGCGGCGCCATTGCTGATAGCGGCCCAAAACAGACAGCGAGCCCGGATCCTCGCCCCGCCGTGCCGCCAATGTCACGGTTTCGGCCAGGGCGGCCACGTCGCGCAGCCCGGCATTCAATCCTTGCCCCGCGATGGGGTGCATCCCATGCGCGGCGTCGCCCACCAGCGCCACGCGGTCGGCGAAAAACGCGTTGGCCAGGGTCAGGCCCAGCGGATAGGTATACCGCTTTCCGGCCAGTTGGATTTCGCCGAGGAAATCGCCAAAGCGCGGTCGAAGCATGGCCAGGTAATCGGATTCGTCCATCGCATGGATCGCTTCCGCCATCTCCTTGCGCTCGCTCCAGACGATGGAGGAGCGATTGCCGGTCAAGGGCAGGATCGCCAGCGGGCCGGGCGGCATGAAGAATTGGTGTGCGATGCCGTGATGGGGCAGCTCATGCTCGATGGCGCAGACCAGCGCGGTTTGGCCGTAGTCCCAACCGGTTCGCTTGATCCCGGCGCGTTGCGCCGTGCCGCTTGACCGCCCATCGCAGCCTACCAGCAGTGCGCCGGACAGGGTTTGTCCGTCCGAAAGCGTGACCGAGACCGAGCCATGCCGCACGTCCTGCGCCACGACCGCTTGCCCGCTGACCTGCCGGATGCGTTCGTCTTCGTCCATCGCGTCCAGAAACGCGCGGCGCAGGTGCCGGTCCTCGACCATGTAGCCCATTGGACCTTCCTCGATCTCGGCATGATCGAACTGCATGACGAAGGGAGATGGGCCTGTGCCGGCATGGCCGTCGGACACCTTGATTTCCAGCATCGGCTGCGCGTGTTCCGCAACACGCTTCCAGATGCCCACTGCGTCCAGAAGGCGCTGAGACGCCAGCGCCAGCGCATAGGCGCGCCCGTCGAAAGCCGCGTTCTTGCGCACCTTCTCGGCCAGCGCGTCGATCACCGTGACGTGGTGGCCGGCCTGTGCCAGCGCCAGGGCCAGTGCCGGCCCGTTCAACCCGCCGCCGACGATCAGGATATCCGTATCTCGTTCCATGCCCTGCAATATGCGCGCGCGCCCGGGATTGTCCATGCGCAGTCCTGTCGCTACCGTCGCGTCGGCAGCAAGCAGGAGGGCAGCATGGACGAATGGCGCAACATGACGGCAAGCGATCTGGGGCGCGGGATTGGCGCGGGCCGCATCGATCCGGTGGACCTGACGCAGGCGTTTCTGGACGCCATAGCGGATCATGCCGATGCCGAGCGTATCTATGCCCGCACGACCCCGGAACGCGCGATGGCCGAGGCGGAAGCCGCGCGGGGGCGGGCGAAGGCCGGTTTGCGGGTCTCCCTGCTCGACGGCGTCCCGATCAGTTGGAAGGATCTGTTCGACAGCGCGGGCGTGGCGACCGAGGCCGGGTCGGCCCTGCTCAAGGACCGCGTCCCCCAGATGGACGCACAAGTACTGGCCAATGCGACCGCCGCAGGATCGGTATGCCTTGGCAAGACTCATATGAGCGAGTTGGCCTTCTCGGGGCTTGGCCTCAATCCGCGTACAGCCACCCCGCCCAACGCCCATGACCCCGAGGCCGCGCCGGGAGGGTCGTCCTCCGGCGCGGCGGCATCGGTTGCGTTCGGGTTGGCGGCGGGTGCTATCGGTTCGGATACCGGCGGGTCTGTCCGCGTCCCGGCCGCATGGAACGATCTCGTCGGGCTGAAGACCACGTCGGGCCGCGTCAGCCTTGAAGGAGTCGTACCGCTTTGCCTGCGCTTCGATACGGTCGGCCCGCTTTGCCGATCGGTCGAGGATGCGGCGCAGTTGCTTGCCCTGCTCGAGGGCGGCCGCGCCGCGGATCTTCGTGGAGCGGACTTGCGGGGCCGCCGCTTCGCCGCGCTCCAGACCTCTGCGCTCGAGGATTTGCGCGACGCTCCTGCGAAGGCTTACGAGGCAGCCCTGTCGCGCCTGTCCGCTGCCGGGGCCGAGATCGTGGACCTTCACGTCCCGGAACTTGCCGAGGCGATGCCGCTTTCACCGAAGCTCTACCCGACCGAAGCCTATGGCCTGTGGCGCGACGTGATCGAGGCGAACCCCGACGCGATGTTCCCCGAGATTCTGCAGCGCTTTCGCGGCGGGCGCGACGTGTCTTCAGCCGATTACGTGGCGGCATGGGCCACCATCGACCGCTGCCGGGCAGCCTGGGACGCCGCAACCGCTGGTTTCGACGCGGTGCTTGCCCCGACCGTTCCGACTACCCCGCCGAACCTCGCCCGGTTGCAGAGCGATCACGACTATTACGTGACTGAGAACCTGCTGGCCCTGCGCAATACGCGCATCGGCAACCTCATGGGGCTGGCCGCGCTGACGCTGCCGACGGGCACAGCCGGGTGCGGGCTGATGATGATGACACCGCCCCTGACCGAAGAGCGCCTGCTGCGGCTTGGTGCGGCGGCCGAGGCGGCGCTTGCCTGAATGCCACAACCCCCTCGCCAGGCGGCACTTTGTCTGGACGCGGGGCGGGTGGATCTGTAACTTGACCGCAAACGGGGCAGAAACGATCCCGTATCCGAGGCAGTAGACATGAAGTTCCCCGAGCGGTTCTCGAACCTACCGGAATATGCGTTCCCGCGTCTGCGGGCGTTGCTCGACGTGCATGCGCCGGGCGGCGACGTGCTGCATATGACCATCGGCGAACCGAAACACGATTTCCCGCCTTGGGTCATGGATGTGATCGCCGAAAACGCGCATCTGTTTCAAAGCTATCCGCCGAACGAAGGGTCGCCCGAACTGCGCGGTGCGATCTGCGATTGGATCTCCCGTCGCTATGGCGTGATCATCGACCCCGACAGCCAGGTCATGGCGCTCAACGGGACGCGCGAAGGGCTGTACAACGCCGCCATGGCGCTTTGCCCCGAGGAAAAGAACGGTGCGAAACCCGTCGTTCTGACACCTAACCCGTTCTACCAGGTCTATATGGTCGCTGCGCTGTCGGTCGGGGCCGAGCCGCGTTTCGTGTCAGCAACCGCCGAGACAGGACACCTGCCCGATTTCGCGGGTCTGCCGTCTGAGGTGCTGGACCGTACCGCCATCGCCTATATCTGTTCCCCCGCCAACCCGCAGGGCGCAGTCGCTTCGCGAGAATACTGGCAGAGGCTGATTCAATTGGCAGAACGGCATGATTTCCGAATCTTCGCCGACGAATGCTATTCCGAGATCTACCGCGCGGCGCCGCCCACAGGCATTCTCACCGTCGCGCAGGAGATGGGCGCCGATCTCGAACGGATCGTGCTGTTCAATTCTCTTTCCAAGCGCTCCAACCTCGCGGGTTTGCGTTCGGGCTTCGTCGCAGGCGGGCCGGAGTCCATCCGGCGTATCAGGCAATTGCGGGCCTATTCCGGCGCGCCTCTGCCGGGCCCGCTCCAGGCGGCCGCAGCGCGGATCTGGGCCGACGAGGTGCATGTCGAGGAGAACCGCGCCCTCTACCAGGAGAAATACGCCATCGCCGACGAGGTGCTGGGCGATCTGCAAGGCTACGCACCGCCAGAGGCGGGGTTCTTCCTCTGGCTGCCAGTCGAGGACGGCGAGCGCGCCGCGCTCAAGCTTTGGCAGGAAACCGGGGTGCGCGTCCTTCCGGGCGCCTATCTGGCGCAGGGAGCGCCGGGGCAAAACCCGGGCGAGACTTATATCCGGGTCGCAATGGTGGCCCCAAAAACAGAACTGCGGCGCGGGCTCGAACGGCTCCGCGACTGCCTATACGGATGAGGGGTGAGGGGTAAGCATGGCCTATAACACACGCAGCCGCGATCCACTGCTGGACAGCAACATGCAGGCGGCGATCGAACGCCGGGGCAAGGAACTGGTGGGCATCCTCCTGATTCTGATGGGGCTGGCCGCGGCTGCCATGGTCCACTCCTACACGCCCGACGACCCCAACTGGATGGTTTCGACCGACGCGCCGGTTCAGAACTGGATGGGACGGGCGGGGGCCTCTATCGCGGCGCCGCTGTTCATGATCGTGGGCTGGGGCAGTTGGGCCATCGCGCTCGTCCTGTTCGGTTGGGGGCTGCGCTTTGCCGCCCATTCGGGCGAGGATCGTGCCGTCGCACGTTTGATATTCGCCCCGATCTGGATAGCCGTCGTATCGGTGTATGCCGCGACACTGGTCCCCGGAGACGAATGGCGGGCCACGCACAGCTTCGGTCTTGGCGGGTTGTTCGGCGATACGGTGATGGGCGCGCTTTTGACGGTGCTGCCCATCGGGTCGCACCTCATGGTCAAGCTGATGTCGCTTTTGATGGCTCTTGGCATGGTAGCCATGGGAGCCTTCGTTCTGGGCTTTACCTGGGCCGAAGCCCGACGGGGCGCCCGCTGGGTGCTGGTGGGGCTGGTGATGTGCTATGGCGCCTTCATGACGCTTCTTGGTCGCGGTGCTTCGGCCACCGTTGCCGCTGCGCGCCAGCGTCAGGCTTTGCGGGCGGAACGCCGTGAGGCTGCCGCCCGAGCGGCCGAGGCCGATGCGGCGGCCCAACGGGCGGCATGGCAGGCTGAACAGGACGCGCTGATCGAAGACGATCTGCCGCCTGAGCCTCCGCTCGTGGCCCGCACGGACGACAAACCCAAGAGTTTTCTGAAGCGCATGCCGGGGCTCATCCGGCGCCCCGATACGATGCCCGAGCCTGAACTGGTCGACCCGACCCCGCTTGCAGGACCCGATGAAATGCCGGGAACCGACCGTATCCGGTCCAAGATCGTGCAAGCGGTGCGCAGCCGCAAGGAGGCTGCGGGGCAGGTCGCTCCCGAACCCGATCCTCAACGCCCGCTGACCAAGGGACGGGGGCATGGACCTCGGCCGCTCGTGCTTGATACCGTGCGGCGTGACAAGACAGGACTGCCGCCCGAACCGCCGGTCATGGCCCCCCGCGCTACCGTAGCGCCCGAGCCAATGGTCTCACGCGAAGCTGCGCTACCGCCCGAACCACCGCTTTCGACTGGTTGGCAAGCTGCGCCGCAGCCGGTTGCGCCGCAGGCACACGAGCCCGAAGTCCGGCAAGACCGGGCGGCCTATGCACCCGAGCCGCAACAGCATTGGGCGGAATACCCGCAGGAAAGGGTGCAGGAGGAGGGTCTGGTCGAGGAATGGGTTGCTCCACCCGTCTCCGTAGCGCCACCGGCCGCGCGTACGCCGCAACCGCTTCCCGTGGCGGAGCCGCGCAAGCCCGTCGTGGAGCAACCGTCCCGTAAACCGATTCAACCTTCGCGCCGCGCCCAGGCCGAGGCGCAACCCGCACTGGCCTTCGAGGACAAGAGCGTCGAGTACGAATTGCCTCCGCTCAGCCTGTTGACCAACCCGGCCAAGATCGAGCGTCATCATCTGTCGGACGAGGCGCTCGAGGAAAATGCTCGGATGCTGGAAAACGTGCTCGACGATTACGGGGTGAAGGGCGAGATCGTCAGCGTCCGCCCCGGCCCCGTCGTTACCATGTACGAGCTGGAGCCCGCGCCGGGCCTCAAGGCAAGCCGCGTGATCGGCCTGGCCGACGACATCGCGCGGTCCATGTCCGCCCTTTCGGCCCGCGTTTCGACGGTGCCGGGCCGCTCGGTCATCGGCATCGAACTGCCCAATGAGAACCGCGAAAAGGTCGTGCTGCGCGAGATCCTCGCCAGCCGCGATTTCGGTGACAGCAACCAGAGCCTGCCGCTGGCGCTGGGCAAGAATATCGGTGGCGATTCGATGGTCGCCAACCTCGCCAAGATGCCTCACCTGCTGATCGCGGGTACGACGGGCTCGGGCAAGTCCGTGGCCATCAACACGATGATCCTCAGCCTGCTCTACAAGCTGACGCCGCAAGACCTGCGCCTTGTGATGATCGACCCCAAGATGCTGGAACTGTCCGTTTATGACGGTATCCCACATCTGCTTTCGCCCGTCGTGACCGACCCGAAAAAGGCGGTCGTCGCCTTGAAATGGGTCGTGGGCGAGATGGAAGACCGCTATCGCAAGATGTCCAAGATGGGCGTGCGTAACATCGAGGGGTATAACGGGCGTGTGAAGGAGGCGCTCGCCAAGGGCGAAATGTTCTCGCGCACCGTCCAGACCGGTTTTGACGACGATACCGGAGAGCCCGTGTTCGAGACCGAGGAATTCGCGCCCGAGAAACTGCCCTTCATCGTCGTGATCGTCGACGAGATGGCCGACCTGATGATGGTCGCGGGCAAGGAGATCGAGGCCTGCATCCAGCGCCTTGCACAGATGGCGCGCGCCTCGGGCATTCACATCATCATGGCCACGCAGCGTCCCTCGGTCGATGTCATCACCGGCACGATCAAGGCGAACTTCCCCACCCGGATCTCGTTCCAGGTGACGTCCAAGGTCGACAGCCGCACGATTCTGGGCGAAATGGGGGCCGAGCAGCTGCTGGGCATGGGTGACATGCTTTACATGGCAGGCGGGGCCAAGATCACCCGCTGCCACGGTCCCTTCGTTTCGGACGAAGAGGTCGAGGAGGTCGTGAATCACCTCAAGCAGTTTGGCCCGCCCGACTATGTCGGTGGCGTGGTCGAGGGTCCGGACGACGAAAAGGCCGACAATATCGACGCGGTTCTGGGCCTGTCCACGGGAGGCAACACTGACGGCGAGGACGCGCTTTACGACACTGCCGTGCAGATCGTCATCAAGGACCGCAAATGCTCGACCTCCTACATTCAGCGGAAACTTGCCATCGGCTACAACAAGGCCGCCCGGCTGGTGGAGCAGATGGAAGAGGAAGGCGTGGTTTCGCCGGCCAACCATGTGGGCAAGCGCGAAATCCTGGTGCCCGAGCAGGGGTGATCTTTTCAGCGACGAGGCGAGCGCTTATCTCAGGCGCATGAAACAGATCGCCCTTGCCCTAGCATTCGTCGTCGCAGCCCCTGCCGCTTGGGCGGCAGAAAAGCTGCCCCTGTCGGAAATCTCGCAGTACCTCAATCGTCTCACGACGATCGAGACCACCTTCACCCAGGTCAATCAGGATGGGTCGACCAGCACCGGTACGCTCTGGCTGCAACGGCCGGGCCGGATGCGGTTCGAGTACAACCCGCCGCAACAGGCCGTCGTGGTTGCCAAGGCCGGATCGGTGATCGTGCATGACCCGAAATCCAACCAGCCGCCCGAGCAGTATCCGCTCAACCGCACGCCCTTGTCGATCGTGCTGGCCGAACGTGTCGACCTGGACCGGGCCAACATGGTCGTGGGGCACGGGTTCGACGGGACCGCGACGGTGGTGACAGCGCAGGACCCCGCACATCCCGAATACGGCCGGATCGAGATGTCGTTCACCGACAACCCTGTGGAGTTGCGCAAGTGGACGACCTATGACAGCGCGGGCACGAAAACGACCGTCCTGCTCGGCCCGCTGACCAAGGGCCGCGAACTGAACCAGCAGCTCTTCATCGATGGAACGCCGGGGGTCTCCAGCGCCGACCGCTAGGTCGGCGCCTGCGAGTCAGGAGCAGGCGGCCAGCTGGCGGCGGTACATCTCGCCGCGCGCGGCAACCTGATCGGAAATCCGCACCAGCCACGACTTGGCGTTGTAGGAACCGCGCGCATAGCCGGTATGGCCCTCGTGATAGGCGAGGTACTGGTTGCGCGTGTCGCTCAGCGAGATGCCATTGCGCTCTCGCGTCTTGTTCATGTACCAGCCCATGAAATCGGTCGCGTCCCGGATACGGTCGCGTTTCGCGCTGCTGCGCCCGGTCTCGCGCTGGTACTCTTCCCAGGTGCCGTCCAGCGCCTGGCTGTAGCCATAGGCACTGCTGAGTCGCCCCATGGGAAGCACGCCCAGAACATATTGATGCGGCGTCCGCGCATCCGAGTCGTAGCGGCTTTCCTGGTAGATCGTGGCCATCTGGACGTGGACGGGAACACCCCATTTGCGTTCCGTCTGCTTGAAGGCCCTCATGTATTGCGGTCGCTCCCGGGCAATGCTGCACGCATTGTCCAGATCACGGGGCGGGCTTTCACTTCCGCCGCAGGCCGCGACCAGCAGCGCAAGCCCCAGAGCGCACAGGATTCTGCTCATTTACCTCTGCCTTTTTTCTGTCATTCTAACGGATCGAGCGGCTTGTGAAAATCACAATTCACAATGAAGGCTGAGCCACTGTCATAGGCAGGTTCACACACTGTTTCCCTTGAATCCCGATCAAGTGTTGGACATTCCACGGCCATTGCGGTTAGGAACAGGCATGGGGCTGAACTATGCTTAAGACGCGTGCAAAATATCATCTGGGACAGGTCGTCCGTCACCGCAAACACCCGTTTCGCGGTGTAATCTTCGACGTCGATCCCGAATTTTCCAACACCGAGGAATGGTACGAAGCCATCCCTGAGGAAAGCCGCCCGGTGAAGGATCAACCGTTCTATCATCTGCTCGCCGAGAACGATCAGACCTATTACGTCGCTTATGTCTCGGAGCAGAACCTGATCGTCGATTACTCTGGCGAACCCGTCGATCATCCGGACCTGCCCGACATGTTCGGGCCGTTCCAGGACGGGCATTATCCCTTGCATTTCAATCTGAACTAGGTGCCCCGCCCCCTTGAGGGGACGGAGCTATCGCACTCAGTATCCCGAGGCGCAGCCGTCCTTGCGAGGATCGCTTGCACCCTCCAGGACGCCGTCCGCGCCGATGCGGATTGCCTGCGCTCCGCCGATCGCCGTTTCGCGGAGCTCGACCACATGGCCCAGATCGGCCAGCGCTTGGCGCACCTCCGGCGCATAGCCGCGCTCGACCCGTAGTTTGCCGTGCTCGTGGAAACAGCGTGGCGCGTCGATGGCCGCCTGCGTGCCCATTCCGAAGTCGCGGAGGTTCGAGACGAATCGCGCATGTCCATGCGGCTGGTAGGCCCCGCCCATCACGCCAAAGGGCATTGTCACGCGGCCCCCTTCGCGCAGCATCCCCGGAATGATCGTGTGCATCGGCCGTTTACCGCCGGCCAACTCGTTGGGATGCCCCTCCTGCAACGTGAAACCCGCGCCACGGTTCTGGAACAGGATACCGAACTTCTCCGATGCGATGCCCGATCCGAAGCCGTGGAATATCGAGTAGATCAGAGAAACGGCCATTCGGTCGCGGTCGACCACGGTGATATAGATCGTGTCCTTGTGCACCGCCTCGCTCAGCTCGGCCGGGGCGGTCATGGTGCGCTTGGGGTCGATGAGTGCGGCGAGCTTGCGCGCGGTTTCCGGCGCCAGCATATGCTCCAGCCGCGCCGTGTGGTCCGGATCGGCGACGAAACGGTTGCGCGCATCATAGGCCAGTTTCGCGGCCTCGACCTCGATATGCGCGCGCTCTGCGCCCCAGGGGTCCATGGCCGCAATATCGAACTGGGCAAGAATGTTGAGCATCAGGATCGCCGTGGCGCCCTGGCCGTTGGGCGGATGCTCGACAAGGTCGATTCCGCGATAGCTACCGCTCACCGGCTCTGTCTGCGTGCAGGCGGTGGCTGCGAAATCTTCGGCACTGTGCAACCCGCCCGCGGCCTGCAACGCGGCCAGCATATCCTCGGTGACCTCGCCCGAGTAGAATGCGTCGCGCCCATTCTTCGCGATGCGCCGCAGCACCTCGGCCTGGCCGGGGGCGCGGAAGATCTGTCCCACCCTGGGTACTGCGCCACCCACCAGGTAGGTGTCGCGCGCTGTGCCCTGAAGCGCGTCAGCATCATTGGCCCAGTCGAATGCCACCCGAGGCGCGACCGGCACCCCGGCCTCGGCATAGTGAATCGCCGGAGCCAGCACCGCATCAAGCCCCAGGCGCCCCTCGGTCTGTGAAAAATGGCAGAACGCGTCTATCGCCCCGGGCACCGTCACCGCATGGGCGCTTCGCAGCGGAACCGCTTCCAGCCCTTCGTCTCGCAAGGCCCGGGCGCGCGCCGCGGCGGGCGCACGGCCGGACCCGTTCAGCGCTCGGATCTCCTGCTCGCCGGGGCGGGTGTACAGAACAAAGCAATCGCCGCCGATCCCCGTCATCTGCGGTTCGCAGATGCCAAGCAGGACGGCGCCCGCGATCGCGGCGTCCATGGCGTTGCCGCCGCGCTTGAGGATGTCGATGGCCGTTGCCGCCGCCAGTGGATGCGAGGTGGCGCACATGCCTTCAGTTGCCAGAACCTGTGATCGCCCGGGCAGGTGAAAATCGCGCATGTAGTGGTCTCCCTTGAATTCGCGCCGAGACTAGGTCGACGTTTCGGGAAAGCCAATGGTGCGGTTTTTCGGGAAAGTAGTCCTCGACGCCGCGCACTGGGTGGGGGCTGTAACACGCGGCGCCGAGGGAAGCCATTTGCAGCTACAAGACTGTTATGACTCTGCTTTTGGGCGCAGGAATGGAGCGAATGGGGCTTTATTGTGGCGGTCCGGGAGTTGGCACCCAGCTGATAAGCCTGTGTGGCCCGCAGGCATTCTCAGCGCCGCGACAGCGACGGCTCCCCCGGTAAATCGAAGGTAAGCGAGAGACGGTTCAGCCCGTCAATCCGTTCATATCGGATGTCACTGGTCAGTTGCCGGATGAGGTGCCAGCCGAAACCGCCTTCCGGAAGGTTCTCGACCGGCAGGTCGATCCGGGCGGACTCGCCGCGGGGGATACGTCCGTCCGGGAAACCTCGGCCGCGATCCGCGATGAGGATGTCGAGCCTGTCTCCGCCAAGGCAACAGGTCACTCGAACCTGGCCGGGCATCCGTCCTTCATAGGCGTGTTCGACGACGTTGTTGATCGCTTCTGCAAGCGCGATCTCGACATCGCCTGCGCGGTCCTCGGACAGTCCGCGCGCGCGCAACACTGCGGCAAGATGCTGAATCCCGTCCCGCGCCGATGTTTCCCGGGCTGGGAACGAGAGGGTGAAGCTCTCCTGTTCGAAACCGGGGTCCATGCCCATCCTCCGGCGCGGGTCAGGAAGGCTCCGCCGCCAACGCGTCGTCGAGCGAGCCGAAAAGGTTGAACACCGTGTCCATCCGAGTCAGGCGAAACACCTTCTCGACCACCGGTGTCAATCCAGCGAGGTCCAACCGTCGGCCTGCGCCAAGCTGCTTCATCGACGCGACAATCGCGCCCAATCCGCTGGAATCGATGAAGGTGACCTGGCTGAGATCCAGGACGACACGCGCAGGCCCGCCTTCGGTCGCGCTGCGCATATCCTCCTTGAACTGGATCGCCATCGCCGCGTCGATCCGCTCGGCATGGACGGTGACCACCCGCGTCTGGCCGGTGACTGTGCTGCTCAGGCTCATGTCTGCGTTCCCGGGATGACAGTTTTTCCGGATCGGAGGCTAGACGGCAATTCTTACCATTCAGTATGCATGTGACAGCAAAAGGGAGAGACCGATGAAAGAGGTTGTCATCGCGGGTGCGTCCCGCACGCCCATGGGCGGTTTCCAGGGCATGTTCGAGGGGGTCTCGGCCGCCGAACTGGGCGGGGCCGCGATTCGAGCCGCGCTGGAGGGGGCGGGAACCGCCACCGTCGAAGAGGTGCTCATGGGGTGCGTGCTACCTGCGGGCCAAGGGCAGGCGCCCGCGCGTCAGGCCGGTTTCGCCGGCGGCCTGGGCGAGGAGGTGCCGGCCACCACGCTCAACAAGATGTGCGGCTCGGGGATGAAGGCCGCGATGATGGCCTTTGACGCCATCGCGCTCGGCGACCGGTCCACGATGATCGCGGGCGGGATGGAAAGCATGACCAATGCCCCCTACCTGTTGGCGAAGATGCGCGGCGGTGCCCGGATCGGGCATGGGCAGGTGATCGACCACATGTTCCTCGACGGGCTCGAGGATGCCTATGACAAGGGCCGCCTGATGGGCACCTTTGCCGAGGATTGTGCCGAGGCTTACCAGTTCACCCGCGACGCGCAGGACGAATACGCGCTCAAATCGCTGTCCAACGCGCTCGAGGCGCAGGAAAGCGGCGCCTTCGCGGACGAGATCACGGCTGTCAGCGTCAAGACCCGCAAGGGCGAGTCGCTCTTCGATGCCGACGAGCAACCCAAGAGCGCGCGCCCGGACAAGATCCCCACGCTGAAACCGGCCTTCCGCAAGGATGGCACGGTGACCGCGGCAAACGCCTCCTCGATTTCGGACGGGGCGGCGGCGCTGGTTCTGGCCTCCACCGAGGCCGCCGAGGCGCAGGGCCTGACCGTGCGCGCCCGTATCCTGGGCCATGCCAGCCACGCGCAGGCGCCCGGCCTTTTCACCACCGCACCGGTCCCGGCCGCGCAGAAGCTGCTGGAAAAGATCGGCTGGTCCAAGGACGATGTCGACCTGTGGGAGGTGAACGAGGCCTTCGCCGTCGTGCCCATGGCCTTCATGCACGAGATGGGCCTGCCCCGCGACAAGGTGAACGTCAATGGCGGGGCCTGCGCGCTGGGCCACCCGATCGGCGCCTCGGGCGCGCGGATCATGGTCACGTTGCTGAACGCGCTTGAGAAACGCGGGCTGAAACGTGGTGTCGCGGCGATCTGCATCGGCGGGGGCGAGGGTACGGCCATCGCGATCGAGCGGGTCTGATCTCCCGTGTCGCGCCTGGGGACCCTAGCCGCGTTGGGAAAGTTGATTCTGCCCGCCGGCGCGCTCCGGGCGCTCTACGGCTCCCGGCTGGCCGAGATTGGCGGCCGCCGGATCGCTTCAAACGCACCGGCCGTTCGGGGCCAGCGGGTCCCGCATTGCGGGGCTCCACCTCCCCTGCACTATCCCGGCCAGACCCTGCCGGAGGGAAATCACGCCATCGAGACAGTCTTGGGCTGGCGGCGTGACGTGTTGCCCTGGCCAGAATGAAATTTTCATTGATTTTTTCACCGACTCGGCGCAGCGTGAAAATTACTACGGATTTTTCACGAGCCAGGCCCGCCCTTGACCGACCTAACCCCACATAGCGCAAGCCTTGGCGCCGATATCCGCGCCCTGCGCAAGTCGCGGGGTCTGACGCTGGCCGATCTGGCCGGGCAACTCGGCCGCTCCGTCGGCTGGATCAGCCAGGTGGAGCGTGACCTCTCCGCCCCTTCGATTACCGATCTGCGCCATATCGCGGCAGCGCTGGACGTGCCGGTCTCGATCCTCTTCGGTCGCGCCGTGGCCCCGGCGGAGGAGGCGGGCCATGTCGTCCGCCGCACCGCCCGCCGCCCCATCGGGTCGAATGCGGCAGGGCTGGTCGAGGAACTGCTCTCCCCCGATCTCACCGACGATTTCGAGGTCGTTCATTCCACCTTCGCGCCTCGCAGCCGCATCGGCGAGGTGGTGACCCGCGCCACGCAGGAAGTTGGCTACATTGTCGCCGGCAGGCTCGACCTCGTGATCGGAGGGCGAAATTTCACGCTTGAGCCGGGTGACAGCTTTCGCATCCGGGGGGAGCCCTTCGAATGGATCAACCCCTATGACGAACCGGCCGTGGCGATCTGGGTCATCGCCCCCCCGGTCTATTAGGGGGCGGGCATGAGTATCGAGGCCTGGACCGTTTTTGCGCTTTTCTGGGTGGTCTTCGTCACGACGCCCGGCCCCAATGCCGTCAACTGCATCACCAACGGCATGAACCTGCCCTTTCCCCGCGCTATGCTGGGGGTTCTGGCGATCCTGACGCAGGCGGCCCTCTTTCTCGTCCTTTCGGCGCTGGGCGTCACCGCCCTGATCGCCGCCTCGCCCACAGGATTCCTCGTCGCGAAATACGCAGGCGCCGCCGTGCTGATCTGGCTTGGCATTCGCGGCTGGCTAAACGCGAAGAAGCCCGTGATGGCCGATAAGCGGCCCGCCTCCCATGTCTATTTTCACGCGCTTGCCATCGCCACGATCAACCCCAAAAGCGTTGCGGGCTACCTCGCCGCCTTTTCGCAATTCGTGCAGCCAGGTGTTCCGATCTGGACGCAGATGGGGGTGATCCTGCCCACGGCCCTTACCATCACCACGCTCAGCTATACCGGTTTCACCCTGCTTGGGGCCCTGATGGGTCGGGCCGCGCTGGGCGCCGTGTTCAACACTTGGGTCCGGCGTGTCTTGGCGACCTGTTTCATCCTCTACGGTGCCGCTCTCGGACTCAGCACCGCTCCAGCCACCGGAGGTACAAGATGATCACCGGCTCCTGCCTCTGCGGCGCCGTTACCTTTTCGACCGAGGCGACACCGCAAGGCGCCTCCATGTGTCACTGCACCCAGTGCCGCAAGCAGTCGGGCGGCATCTGGTCCTCGGCCTATGTCCCAAGCTTCGAGCTTGCGATCACGGGGCCGGTCCGCTGGTTCGAGGCGAGCCCCGCGGCGAAACGCGGTTTCTGCCCCGGTTGCGGCTCCTTCCTTTTCTGGACCGCGCATGACGAGGACACGACCAGCTTCGCCCTGGGCGCCGTCGATGGCCCCACGGGGCTCACGCTCGAAAAACACATCTTCACCGGCTCCAAGGGCGACTATTACAAGATCGCCGACGGCCTGCCGCAAAAGGACTAGGGAGGTACCATGTCCGATTTCCCGACCAAGGCCCGTGTCGTCATCATCGGCGGCGGCGTCGTGGGCGTCTCGTCGCTCTACCACCTGGCTCTCAAGGGCTGGACCGATTGCGTGCTGCTTGAAAAGAACGAGTTGACGGCGGGTTCCACCTGGCACGCGGCAGGCAATGTGCCCACCTTCTCGACGTCCTGGGCGATCATGAACATGCAGCGCTATTCGACCGAGCTTTATGCACGCCTCGGCGAGCAGGTCGACTACCCGATGAACTACCATCAGACCGGCTCGCTGCGCCTCGCCCACAGCAAGGAACGCGTGCAGGAGTTCCAGCGCGCCTGTTCGATGGGCCGCTACCAGGGCATCGCGATGGAGATGCTGACGCCCGAGCAGGCGAAAGAGCGCTACCCCTTCCTTGAAACGCACGACCTGCAGGGCGTGCTCTGGGACCCGACCGATGGCGATATCGACCCGGCGCAGGTTACCCAGGCCCTGGCCAAGGGCGCGCGTGACCTCGGCGCCCGCATTCTGCGCTTCACGCCCGCCACCGGCGTCACTCAGCATGACGACGGCACATGGACTGTCCACACGGACAAGGGCGACATCGCCTGCGACTACGTGGTGAACGCCGCAGGCTACTACGCGCAGCGCGTCGGTGAATGGTTCAAGCCCTATGGCGGGCGCACCGTGCCGATGATGGTGATGAGCCATCAATACCTGCTCACCGAGGAGATCCCCGAACTCGAAGCCTGGAGCAGGGAAAACGGCCGCAAGCTGCCGCTACTGCGCGACGTCGATGTCTCCTACTACTTCCGGCAGGAGAAGAACGGCATCAATATCGGCCCTTACGAACCCAACTGCCGCGCGCATTGGGCCGATCCAGCGGACCCGATGCCCGAGGATTTCAGCTTTCAGCTCTGGTCCGACGATCTCGACCGGATCGAGGATATCGTCGCCGACGCGATGGCGCGTGTCCCCGTCTCGGCCAGCACAGGGATCAGCCGCATCATCAACGGTCCCATTCCCTACGCCCCCGACGGCCTGCCGCTGCTCGGCCCCATGCCCGGGGTCAGGAACGCCTATGAGGCCTGCGTCTTTACCTTCGGCATCGCCCAAGGTGGCGGCGCGGGCAAGGTGCTGGCGGAATGGATCGTCGACGGCGCACCCGAATGGGATATGTGGGCTGTCGATCCGCGCCGCTACACCGATTACACCGATCACGACTACTGTGTGCAAAAGGGGATGGAGGTCTATGGCAACGAATACGCCATGCATTTCCCTCACCATGAATGGCCGGCCGGCCGCGACCGCAAGCTGTCGCCTGTCCATGACCGGGTCAGGGAACTCGGCGGTCAGATGGGCGCCTATAACGGGTGGGAGCGCGCCAACTGGTTCGCAAAGCCCGGCGACGATACATCGGAGGAGGCCACCCGCACCTGGGGACGCTCAGGCCCGTGGGAGCAGCGGATCAAGGAGGAATGCGAGGCTGTCCGGGATCATTGCGGCGTGCTCGATCTCCCCGGCTTTTCCCGCTTCAAGATTCACGGCCCCGGAGCCGACGAATGGTTGCGCGGCCAGATTCCCGGCGCCCTGCCGAAGCTGGGACACGCAGGGCTGATCTATTTCGCCGATCCGCGCGGGCGTATCCTGACCGAGATGTCCGTGGCCCGCGAAGCCGAGGACCACTTCATCCTCGTGACCGCCGCAGCCGCGCAATGGCATGACGCGGAACTGCTGCAATCCCGCCTGCCAGAAGATGGCAGCCTGAGTTTCGAGGATTGGACGACACGCATGTCCACCCTCATCGTCACCGGCCCCAAATCGCGCGAATTGCTCTCGGGTCTGACGGATGCCGATCTCTCGCTGCCGTGGCTCGGCCTGCAAGAGACCGAGATCGCCGGGCGCTGGGCCGCGCTTGTCCGGCTGTCCTTCGCCGGGGAACTCGGATGGGAGATCCACGCCGAGAACGAAGACATCCCCGCGATCTACGATGCCGTCATCGCGGCGGGCGCCAAACCCTTCGGCATGTACGCGCTCAATTCGTTGCGGATCGAGAAAGGGTACCGCGCCTGGAAGGGCGACCTTTCAACGGACTACACCCTGTTCGAGGGCGGTCTCGACCGCTTTGTCAAGCTCGACAAGCCGCAGGACTTCCCCGGCAAGGCCGCGCTCATGGCCGAGAAACAGCGCGGCCCGGCAAAGCGTTTCGTCACGCTGAAGGTCGAGGCGGGCGAGGCCGACGCGCCCTACATGTCCTGCCTCTGGCACGGGGAAGAGATCGTGGGCGAGACCACCTCCGGCGCCTGGGGGTATCGCGTGGGCGCCTCCATCGCGCTGGGCATGGTCCGCGCCGATCTGGCCCAGCCGGGTACCGAACTGATGGTAGAGATCTACGGCCGGAAATACCCGGCAACCGTCCAGCCCGACCTGCCCCTCTGGGATCCTGAGAACGAAAGGCTCAAGGCATGACCGAAATCACCCTTCTCGACGGCTCCATCGGCCAGGAACTCGTGAAACGTTCCGGCGACCGCTCGACGCCGCTCTGGTCCACCCGCGTGATGATCGACCATCCCCACCACGTCTTCGAGACGCATCGCGACTATTTCGACGCGGGCGCCACCATCGCCACCGCCAACACCTATGCGTTGCACCGCAACCGGCTGGAACGCGTGGGTATCGAGGATCAGCATACCCAGCTCATCGACACCGCCCTGGACCAGGCCGTCGCCGCCCGCGATGCGCATGGTTCGGGCCGCGTCGCCGGCGCGCTGGGGCCGCTTCTGGCCACCTACCGACCCGACCTGCAACCACCCGTCGACAAGGCGCAGGCGCAATATGGCTGGCTGGTCCGGCAGATGCAGGACCGCGTCGACCTGATTCTCATCGAAACCGTGTCCTCGCTGCTCGAGGCCGAGGGGGCACTCTCCGGAACCGCTTCCTGCCCGAAACCCGTCTGGATCAGCTTCTCGGTCATGGATGACGACGGCACCCGCCTGCGCTCGGGCGAGGCCCTCTCGGACATCGCCCCGCTCATTACCCGGTTCGACCCCGCGGCGGTCCTCGTCAACTGCTCCCCGCCCGAGGCGATGCCTGCCGCGCTCGATATCCTCGCGCCGCTCGGCAAGCCCTTCGGCGCCTATGCCAACGGTTTCACCCGCATCTCCGAGGACTTTCTCAAGGACGCACCCACCGTCGATGCGCTGGAACAGCGAACCGATCTTGATCCCGACCGGTATGCCGAGATGGCGATGGGCTGGCTCGACCAGGGCGCCACCATCATCGGCGGCTGTTGCGAGGTCGGCCCCGCCCACATCGCCGAACTGGCGCGCCGCCTCCACGCGGCCGGTCATACCATCGTCTGAGACCAACCTTTCAGGTCTTCCTCTTGCCCGAAATATCCCGGGGGTGAATTGGCCCGGAACGGGCCAAGAGGGGGCAGCGCCCCCCGACACTCACCGCAAGCGAAAAGGTTCCGCTATGGTCACGCTTCCCGAATCCGCACGCACCATCATCATCGGCGGTGGCGTGGTGGGCGCTTCCGTCGCCTATCATCTCACGAAACTCGGCTGGACCGACGTGGTGCTGCTGGAACGCAAGCAACTCACCTCCGGCACCACCTGGCATGCCGCTGGCCTCATCGCGCAGCTCCGCGCCACCGCCAACATGACCAAGCTCGCAAAGTACAGCCAGGAGCTTTATGGTGCGCTGGAGCAGGAGACCGGCGTCGCCACCGGATTCAAGCGGGTGGGCTCCATCACAGCCGCGCTGACCGCTGAGCGGCTGGAAGAGTTGCACCGCTCCGCCGCCATGGCCCGCGCCTTCGGCGTCGAGATCGAGGAGATCACGCCGGCCGAGATAAAGGCGCGTTACCAGCACCTCAATATCGAGGGCGTGACCGGCGGCGTCTACCTGCCCAAGGACGGGCAGGGCGATCCGGCCAATATCGCGCTGGCCCTCGCCAAAGGTGCGCGCCAGCGTGGCGCGCTGGTGCAGGAACGGGTCAAGGTCACCGGCATCGCGAAACAGGGCCGCCGCGTCACCGGGGTCGATTGGGTCTCCGACGACGGCGCCGAAGAGGGCCACATCGCCTGCGACATGATCGTCAACTGCGCCGGCATGTGGGGACACGCGGTCGGCCGCATGGCGGGCGTCAACGTCCCCCTGCAAGCCTGCGAACATTTCTACATCGTCTCAGAACCCATTCCCGGCCTCAGCCAGCTCCCCGTTCTGCGCGTTCCCGACGAATGCGCCTATTACAAGGAAGACGCCGGCAAGATGATGCTGGGCGCCTTCGAGCCCGTTTCGAAACCCTGGGGCATGGCCGGCATCCCCGACAGTTTCGAGTTCGACCAGTTGCCGGAGGATTTCGACCATTTCGAGCCGATCCTCGAAATGGCCGTGAACCGGATGCCGATGCTGGGGCAGGCGGGCATCCACACCTTCTTCAACGGTCCTGAAAGCTTCACCCCCGACGATGCCTATCACCTCGGGCTTGCGCCCGAGATGGACAATGTCTGGGTCGCGGCGGGCTTCAACTCCATCGGCATCCAGTCTGCGGGCGGCGCGGGCATGGCGCTGGCGCAATGGATGGAGGATGGCGAGAAGCCCTTCGATCTTGGCGACGTGGACATCGCACGCATGCAGCCTTTCCAAGGCAACAAACGCTATCTCGTCGAGCGGTCGACCGAGACGCTGGGCCTGCTTTACGCCGACCACTTCCCCTATCGCCAGAAGGCGACCGCGCGGGGCATCCGCCGCTCGCCCTTCCACGAGCATCTCAAGGCGCGGGGTGCGGTGTTCGGAGAGCTTGCCGGTTGGGAACGCGCGAACTGGTTCGCCCGGTCCGGTCAGAAGGCGGAATATTCGTACAGCTGGAAGCGGCAGAATTTCTTCGAAAACGTGACAGAGGAGCACGGCGCCATCCGCCACGGCGTCGGCATGTACGACATGTCCTCCTTCGGCAAGATCCGGGTCGATGGGCTGGATGCCACCAGCTATCTCAACCGCATCGCGGGGGGGCAGTTCGACGTGCCTGTGGGCAAGATCGTCTACACCCAGTTTCTGAACACGCGCGGGGGGATCGAGGCGGATGTCACCGTCACCCGCCTGTCCGAAACGGCCTATCTCGTCGTCACGCCTGCCGCCACGCGCCATGCCGATCAGACGCGCATGGCCCGCCATTTGGGCGACTGGCGCGTGACGCTGACCGACATGACCGCGGCCGAGGGCGTGCTGGCCGTCATGGGGCCCAAAGCGCGGGAGCTGATGACCCGTGTCTCGCCCAACGACTTCTCCAATGCCACCAACCCCTTCGGCACCGCGCAGGAGATCGAGCTGGGACTTGGCCTCGCCCGCGTTCATCGCGTGACTTACGTGGGTGAGCTTGGGTGGGAGATCTATGTCGCCACCGACATGGCTGCCCATGCTTTCGAGACGCTCTGGGAGGCCGGGCAGGCGATGGGCCTGAAACTCTGCGGGATGCACATGATGGACAGCTGCCGCATCGAAAAGGGTTTCCGGCATTTCGGCCATGACATCACGCCCGAGGATCACGTGCTCGAGGCGGGGCTGGGCTTTGCCGTCAAGACCGAGAAGCCGGACTTCATCGGTCGGGACGCGGTGCTGCGCAAGCGCGACGAGGGGCTGTCGGCGCGCCTGCTTCAATTCCGACTGACCGACCCCGAGCCGCTTCTCTATCACAACGAGCCGATCCTGCGGGACGGGCAGATTGTCGGCTATCTCAGCTCCGGCGCTTATGGGCATCACCTCGGCGCCGCGATCGGGATGGGCTACGTCCCCTGCAAGGGCCAGAGCGCGCAGGAGGTGCTCGCCTCGACATACGAGATCGACGTGATGGGCACCCGCGTGGCGGCAGAGGCGAGCCTGAAGCCCCTCTACGACCCGAAATCCGAGCGCGTGAAAGTCTGACAGCGGCGGCCATCACCGATCGTGATGGCGGTCGTCACGGATTGCGCGCTGGCATCCGAGACCAAAGCTGCGATAAGGCCCCCGGGACCCGACCGGAGAGAGACATGGCCCGCAGCTTCGATTCAGCCGTCAGCACCGACACCCCGCAAGGGCTGGGCTTTGCCGTCGCCGCCTATGTGATGTGGGGCTTCCTCCCGCTCTACCTCAAGGCGGTGTCTCATATCCCGGCGGCCGAGATCGTGGCCCATCGCGTGATATGGTCGGTTCCCATCGCGGGCGGGCTGCTGATCCTGATGCGCCGCACCGGCGATCTGCGCGCGGCGCTCACCAGCCCCAGAACCCTGCTGATGGGCTGTCTCACTGCGGCGCTCATCTCCATCAACTGGGGCATCTATGTGTGGTCCATCGCCGCCGAACGCACCATCGATGCGGCGCTGGGCTATTACATCAACCCGCTGTTCAGCGTTGCGCTGGGCGCGATCCTGCTGGGAGAGCGTCCCACGCGTACCCAGATGGTCGCGATCGCGCTGGCCGCGCTGGCGGTGATCGTGCTGACCGTCGAGGCAGGACGCCTGCCGCTGGCCGCCGTGGGTCTGACCGTCTCCTGGGGCTTTTACGCCTTCTGCAAGAAATGGCTGCCCATCGGCCCCAACCAGGGCTTCCTGCTCGAGGTGCTGATCCTCTCCATTTCCGCACTGGCCTATCTGGGCTGGCTTACCGCGCGGGGAGAGGGGCATTTCGGTGCCGGGGCGACCGATACCTGGTTGCTGATCGGCTGCGGAGCGGTGACGGCCATCCCGCTGATCACCTATGCCAACGGGGCGAAGCTCCTTCGCCTCTCGACCATCGCGATCCTGCAATATATCGCGCCGACGATGATCTTTCTCGTCGCCGTCTTCGTGTTCGGAGAAGAGTTCGACCGCGCCCGTCAGATCGCCTTTCCGATGATCTGGGCCGCGCTGGTGATCTATACCGTGCCGATGGTGATCAGGATGCGCGCCGGTCTCGGCCGATGAGAACCCCCGCGATCTGATCGGCCCAAAGCGCATAGGCGCGCGGGCTGGGGTGGTATCCGTCCGGCGCGGCCAGCGCCGGGTCATGGGGCATATCGAAACGCAGGTGACGCACCTCGGGCCGCGCCGCCGCCAACTCCGCCAGCGCCCCGTCCAGCCTTGCGGCCTGCCGTCCCAGCACCCAGGCCAGCGGTTGGGGCAGGGCGGGGAACCGCTCCATGGGTGGCACGCCCGACAGCACCACGCGTCGTGCGCCCATCTCCGCCAACCGATCCACCAGCGCGCCCTGCCGCGTGGCGAACCGCGCCCGGCTCACCCCGCGCGTCACGTCGTTCACGCCCAGCGCCGTCACCGCCATGTCGATCGGCCCCTCCACCGCGCCCAGCGCCGCCAGCGCATCCGCCGTGGTCCGTCCCGTCGCGGCCTCCAGCCGCCATTCGACCGCGTAATGCCGCCCCAGCCGCGCCAGCAGATGCCCCGACAGGGCCTGCGCTTGCGTTCCGGCGCCGACCCCCGCGGCCGAGCTGTCGCCGAGGATCAGCAGCCGCAGGTTCGGCCCACGCCCGAACCGGCCCGCACGCGGCCCCTCGGGCTCGGGCATCATCTGTGCCCGCCGCCGCACCAACAGCCCCTGCGCTGCCAGAACCGGCAGCAGGGGCAGGCGCAGGATCTGATCCCCCGCGATCAGGACAGGGCCTCCCTGAACTTGAGGAAGCGCGCATCCGTCATTACCCGCGCGTTCATTGCCTCGCGCAGGGCGCCGACACTCTTGTGGGGCCGCATCACGACCTCGAACTCGGCAATCAGGCCCTCGTCGTTCAACGTGATCAGGTCCACGCCCACCGCATCGAACTCGACCACCTTGCACTGGAACTCCAGCGCCCAGTCGCGGCCCTCGCCCATCACCCTGCGATAGCGGAAGTCGGAAAACACCTGCCCGACATGGCCCAGCACCGCCGCCACGGCCTCGCGCCCCGTCCATGTCGCCCAATAGGTCGGCGGCATGAACCGAACCTCCTCGGCCAGGATCCCGTGGATCGCGTCTTCGTCGCCCTTGGCCACCACCGCCATCATTTTCTCGATCGTCGGATGCATCGCGCTCTCCTTTTCGCTTGTTCCAGATTTGGACAGAGCGTCCCCCCGCGCAAGCCCGACGTTGCGGGAGCGCGCGCGACGCGATAGAGCCCCGCCCATGACCGACACCTACGCCCCGCCCGACAGCCCGCTCGACATCATCCACGAGGATGCGCAGATCATCGTGGTGAACAAGCCGGCGGGCCTGCTATCGGTGCCCGGCAAGGGTGACCACCTCGCCGATTGCCTGCTTGCCAGGATTCAGGCGAGCTTTCCTCAGGCCCTGCTCGTCCACCGGCTCGACCGTGACACATCCGGCGTCATGGTCTTTGCCCAGACGCCTCACGCGCAGCGTCACCTGGGCCTGCAATTCGAAAAACGGCAGGTGAAAAAGACTTATACTGCCCGCCTCTGGGGCCGGCTCGAGCCGAAAACCGGCACGGTCGACCTGCCGCTGATCGTCGACTGGCCGAACCGGCCGAAACAGATGGTCTGCCACGAGACGGGCCGCCCCGCCGTGACAGACTGGCGCGTGAAACGCTACGAGGGCGATACCACCCGCGTCCGCTTCCTGCCGCGCACGGGCCGCTCACACCAGCTGCGCGTGCATGCGCTGGCGCTCGGCCACCCGATCCTGGGCGACCCGTTCTATGCCGAGGGGCCGGCGCGCGACTTTCCGCGGCTGATGCTCCATTCCGAGGAATTGCGGCTGAAGAACCCTGAGGGTGGAATTTCCCAGACCTTCCGAGTGCCGGCACCGTTCTGAGCGGAACGCGCTACGCGCGTGCCTGCGGCGCGAGTATTTTCGAAGAGATGAAGGGCAGGGGTGCTCAGACCCCGATGGGGATCCAGCCCTCAGGCAGGATGTCCGGGTTCGCCAGCTTGGGGTCGCCGAACCAGCGGGCGGGCGCGGCGACCTGCTTGACCGGGTTCGCGTTCAGCCATGCGGCCCACCAGCTGAACGAGGAATTTCCGATGATGTTGTGCCGGCAGAGGCTCATGAGGCGCATGTCCTCGAAATCGGTCTCGGGGCCGTTGAAATCCACCACGACTTTTTCCACGGGCAGGGGCAGGTTCGTCTTGGCCCACTCCGGATCGTCCGAAAAGACATAGACCGTGGGCGTCCCCTCTACACGCTCCAGCAGGCGCGCCAGCGCCGCCTCGTAATAGCGCTGGTCGCACAGCACATGCGCCGCCAGCGTCACGTAGTCGCCGCGCCGTACATGCAGCGAGATCGCCTCGTTCTGGCCGATCTGGGCCGCCATATCCGCGTTCTGCCGATTTGAGAAATCGGGGAAGCTGAAAGCCTGTCGGATCTCGTCCGCGATATGGACGAAATATTTCTCCGACTGCCAGTAACCATGCAGATAGGTGCCGTCGGGTGCCGTCTCGATCGCCGGGTTGTATCCCAATCCCTTTTCTCGAAAAAAGCGCGGATGCCGTCCTGTCACGCGCCAGACCGCGTAGGACAATGGTGCGTCCGTCTTCAAGGGCGGCAGCGCCTCGGGTTCCGACACGTCCAGATCGAAGACCCGGGTGAGTACCCCTTCGCCACGCGCCGCCGCGCCGCGCGTGTCCAGCGCCACCGTCGTACGCCGCCGCGCGGCAAGCCCGGCAGCGGCGGCAAATTGGAACATCTGGTTGCCCAGGCGGCCGTGCAGGCGGGTCGTGATCATGGCGGCTCTCCTTTCCCTCCCGTCTATCGCCCCGTCCCGCGCGAGGAAAGCACCGCTTGACGCGGGGCCGGTTCCGGCGCTAAGGGAACGGCAGGTTCGGGTTCCCTGCCGCTCGCGGCCTCTGGCTTTGGTGAAACCCGTACGGAAATTCTCATCCCCTGCCGACCCTCATGGGCGCGCAAGGATGGCAATGCGAGCCCCGTCCGATCTCCGCGCTGCCCCCGAAAGAGGCAAGAGATGACCGATTCCTCCGATCCAACCCCAGTGGCCGCTCTCAAGGAGCAGGCAAGGCGCCTGCGCGAAGGCCTGCGCGCCTCGGGTCAATCCGTCACACAGTCCCAGGCGTTGGAATTGCTGGCCCGCCAGCATGGCGCGCGCGACTGGAACACCCTGCGGGCCCGCGCAGGCAACCGGCTGATCCTGCGTGTGGGCGAGCGTGTTTCCGGCCGCTATCTCGGCCAGCCGTTCACGGCCGAACTGCGCGGGATCACCACGCTGAACGATGGCGCCCAGCGGCGCGTCACGCTGCATTTCGACGAACCGGTGGACGTGGTGCGGTTCGACAGCTTCTCCTCTTTCCGCCAACGGGTCAGCGGCGTGATCGGCTGGGATGGGCGTTCGCCGCGCTCCACCTCGGATGGGCAACCGCAGCTGGTCATCCACGAGGTGATCTGAGTGCACCCGCCGCGCCCGACTGGGCGCGGCCCGGCCCACCCCCGCCAGCGGGTCGGGCGTCAGCCCGGCCTGCGCGGGGGCGGGTGCCCCCCTTGGCCTCGGCGCGCCCCTTTGTCAGATTGGGCGGGCCGCTCAGGGAAGGACAGGACATGGATGGGAAACTCGCACAGGAAACGGCGAAGTACCGAGTTTATTCCCCGGCGCTTCATGCCGCGCTGGCTGACGATCCGTTCTACGCAACGCTCGAGGCCCGTGCCCATCATCCCGAGGGCAAGCGTGCCGCCATGCTGGCATATTACGACTACTCGATGCTCGAGGCGGATCGCTACGGCTTGCTCCGCCTGTCTGATGCCCCCGGTGCCTCTGTCTGGGCTGTGCCGCTCGACCAGGCGACCTACGCCCGCAAGACGCACGAGAAGGCCGCCGTGCTGCGGGCGCAGATGGGCGAAGCGGCGCTTGCCACCTATGAGGCGATGAATGCCAACATGGCCAAGGGCACCCTGCCGCTTGTAGATGAGACGGATTGGTACCTGTCGATCCTCGGCCTCGATCCCGCGAAGCAGGGCCGCGGACGTGGTGCCGATCTGCTTGCCCCGATCCTCACCCGCGCCGATGCCTCAGGCGCGGCCTGCTATTGCGAGACCTTCACCCCGCGCAACATGAGCTTTTACGAAAGGCTGGGCTTTGCCAGCGTCGGTCGCTTTTTCGAGCCGGTGACTGGTGCCGACTATCACGTGATGCGGCGGCCGGTTGGAGGCTGACGGAAAACCCCGCAGCTTTCGCCGCGGGGTATTGTCGTTTCACGTCTTCGTTGCGCAGGCGCTTATTCGGCGGCCCAGCCGCTCACGGCTTTGACCTCGAGGAAGTCCTCGATGCCCCAGACGCCGCCCTCGCGGCCGTTGCCGGACTGCTTCATGCCGCCAAAGGGCGCGCCCGCGCCGCGCGGTTGGCCGTTCATCTCGACCATGCCCGACCGCAGCGACCGCGCCATCCGCTTGAGCCGTTCGGGATCCTGCGTCTGGACGTAGTTCGTCAGGCCATAAGGCGTGTCGTTGGCGATCTCGATGGCCTCTTCCTCGCTGTCGAAGGGAATCATCGTCAGTACCGGTCCAAAGATTTCCTCGCGGGCGATGGTCATCTGGTTGTTGGCATCGGCAAAGACCGTGGGCCGCACGTAATAGCCCTTGTTTAGCCCGTCGGGCCGGCCCGGGCCGCCCGCGACCAGCCGCGCGCCCTCGTCGATACCCTTCTGGATCAGGTCCTGGATCTTGTTCCACTGGACCTCGTTCACGACGGGGCCGATATGGCGGCCTTCGTCACTGGCGGGGCCGACCTGGACCGATTGCGCGACGCTCGCCGCCGTCTCGACCGCCTGATCATAGACGCCGCGCTGCACCAGCATCCGGCTGGGCGCGTTGCAGGACTGGCCGGTGTTGTTCATCATGTGGATGACGCCGCGCTTGACGGCCTTTTCGTCGGCATCCTCGAAGATCACGTTGGCGCCCTTGCCGCCCAGTTCCAGGTGCACCTTCTTCAGCGTGTCGGCCGCGTTGATCGAGATCAGCCGCCCGGCGCGGGTCGATCCGGTGAAGCTCACCATGTCCACATCGGGATGCCCCGACAGCTGCGAACCCACGCCCGCGCCATCGCCGTTGACGAGGTTGAACACCCCCTTGGGGAACCCGGCCTCGTCCATCATCTCGGCAAAGACCATCGCGTCGAGCGGGCTCTGCTCCGACGGTTTCAGAACCATCGTGCAGCCAGCAACCGCCGCAGCGCCCACCTTGAGCGTGATCTGGTTCATCGGCCAGTTCCACGGCGTGATCAGCGCCGCAACACCCACCGCCTCGTGGATGATGCGGTCGTTGGGGGCATGATCGCCCAGCGGCTTTTCGAACTGGAACGACTTGGCGGCGCGAACGAAGTTCTTCAGGTGAAAGATGCCCGCGCCCACCTGGGCCTGCCGCGCCATGTCGATCGGCGCGCCCATCTCGGTCGAGATCGCCTGCGCCAGGTCCTCGCCGCGCGACTTGTAGACCTCGATCAGCTTCTCGATCAGCGCGATACGCTCTTCGGGCGGGGTCGCCATCCAGCCGGGCAGGGCGGCCTTGGCGGCGGCCACGGCGGCATTGGTGTCGGCTTCGGAGCCCAGCGAGATCACCGCGCAGGGTTCCTCGGTCGAAGGGTCGATGACATGGAAATCATGCGGCTGGGCGGGGTCCACCCAACGCCCGTTGATATAGAACTGACGCTTTTCGATCATCTCTGCGGCCTTTCGGTTCTTGAACTGGCCCGACCGGGCGGTCGGGTTTTCTGCGACACTGTGGCACTCGCGGGCGCGCAGGGCAAGCCACGCTTTCGGGACCCGGGCTATCACATTCATGATGCGAAATGTGATGCGGCGCTTTTGCCTGTTGTGGCGCGCCTTCGGCGTCCCTACCTTGCCCGCGACACGAGTCACTCAAGCCGAGAGGAGCACCCAATGGGCCTTCGCATCAACGATACCGTTCCCAACTTCACCGCCGAAACCGATCAGGGCACGATCACCTTCCATGACTGGATCGGCGATAGCTGGGCAATCCTGTTCTCGCACCCCAAGGATTTCACCCCCGTGTGCACCACCGAGTTCGGCGCCGTGGCACAGCTGGCCGATGAATGGGAAAAGCGCAACACCAAGGTGATCGGCGTGTCGGTCGACGGTGTCGAGGATCACCGCAAGTGGAAGGGCGACATCGAGACCTATGCCAAGACCAAGGCGGGCTTTCCGATCATCGCCGACGAGGGGCTGGAGGTGTCGAAAGCCTTCGACATGCTTCCGGCCGAGGCCTATCTGCCCGATGGCCGCACGCCGGCCGACAGCGCGACGGTGCGCTCGGTCTTCATCATCGGGCCGGACAAGCAACTCAAACTGTCGATGACCTACCCGATGACCGTCGGCCGCAACTTTGCCGAGGTGCTGCGCGCCCTCGACGGGTTGCAGATGTCGCTGGGCAAGGGCGTCGCCACCCCCGCCGACTGGCGCCCGGGCGAGGACGTGATCATTCCGCCCAGCGTCTCGGACGAGGACGCCAAGGCGAAGTTCGGTGAGTTCGAGACGATCTTCCCCTACCTGCGCAAGACCAAGGCGCCGCAGTAACCGGCTCGGTCGTGGGGGCATTTCCCCCGCGGCCCCAAGGTATTTTTCAACAGAAGAAGATCAGGGACGCTGCGGCCGCGCACGGATTCGCGCGCGATAGATCGCCCGGCGGATCTCGCGCAGGGCACGGCTGCCTGCGGGGCGTTTCTGGATCGTCGAGCCGCCCAGTTCCTCGGTCAGTTCCCTGACACCCGAGGGCCGGACCGTGTGCACCCTCTGGCCGGTGACCCAGTGCATCTGCACGAAGGAATCCACCGGTCGGTCGATCGTCTCGGACGCGGCCAGAAGACGCCTGGCGGCATCCTGCCCGACGATCTGCGCCACCGTCTGCAACCCGATCACACGGGGCAGGAACAGCAGGGCAGGTCCCTTTTTGGCCACCATCGCCACCGGTATCTCGCGCGGCTTGGCGGGCAGGCGGATATAGCTGTCCCGTCCGGCATGGGCGCGCGCGAGTTGCAGCGCGGCCTCCCATTCGGGAGAGATAGGGGAAAGGTCGTCTTCGACGATCAGGGCGTGATCCAGCCCCTCCTCGACGATCCGCTGCCAGCAGGCACGGTGGCTCAGGAAACACCCCACTTCACCGCCGCTCAGCGCAAAGGGATAGCCTGGCGCATGAAGATCACCGGGCCGCGTCTCGACCCCGCCCGCCGCCAGCACGTCGGCCCCGCGCACCGCGTCCACGATCTCGGCCTCCGGAAGACGGTCGAGCAACTGCCTCACGTTGGGGGCACGTTTCCGGTCGCCGGCCATGTGAATGATGAATGTACGCATGGCGACCTCTTAGCGCGCGGCAGGCTTCGCGCAAACGGAAAAGGCCCCGGCATCGCTGCCGGGGCCCTCGGAAATCTCGGAAAGGCGCGGATCAGTCCGCGGCCTCTTCCTTCTTGCTCTGGTCGATCTCCTCGCCGGTCTCCTGGTCCACGACCTTCATCGACAGGCGCACCTTGCCGCGGTCGTCAAAGCCCAGAAGCTTGACCTTCACTTCCTGGCCTTCCTTCAGAACGTCTGACGGATGGTTCAGGCGGCGGTTCTCGATCTGGCTGACATGCACCAAGCCATCGCGCTTGCCGAAGAAGTTCACGAAGGCGCCGAAATCGACGATCTTCACGACCTTGCCGGTATAAACGCCGCCCACTTCGGGCTCGGCTACGATGGAATAGATCATGTCATGGGCGCGCTTGATCGCCTCGCCGTCCGAGGATGCGATCTTGATCACGCCGTCGTCGTTGATGTCCACCTTGGCACCGCTGGTTTCCACGATCTCGCGGATCACCTTGCCGCCCGAGCCGATCACTTCGCGGATCTTGTCGGTGGGGATCTGCATGGTCTCGATGCGCGGGGCATGGGCCGAGAATTCGCCGGCCTCGCTCAACGCCTTGGACATCTCGCTCAGGATGTGCAGCCGGCCGTCCTTGGCTTGGGCCAGCGCCTTTTCCATGATCTCGGGCGTGATGCCCGCGACCTTGATGTCCATCTGGAGCGAGGTGATCCCGTTCTCGGTACCGGCCACCTTGAAGTCCATGTCGCCGAGGTGATCCTCGTCGCCAAGGATGTCGGTGAGAACGGCATAGGAGCCGTCTTCTTCCAGGATCAGACCCATCGCCACGCCGGCAACCGGTGCCTTGAGCGGTACGCCCGCATCCATCATCGACAGCGACCCGCCGCAGACAGATGCCATCGAGGAAGAGCCGTTCGACTCGGTGATCTCGGACACAACGCGGATGGTATAGGGGAAGTCCGTCGGGGCCGGCAGAACCGCCTGAAGCGCGCGCCACGCCAGCTTGCCGTGGCCGATCTCGCGGCGTCCGGGGCTGCCCACGCGTCCAACTTCACCCACCGAATAGGGCGGGAAGTTGTAATGCAGAAGGAAGTTCGACTTGAAGTTCCCGTGCAGCGCATCGATGAACTGCTCGTCATCGCCGGTGCCCAGCGTGGTAACGGCCAGCGCCTGCGTCTCGCCACGCGTGAACAGAGCCGAGCCGTGGGTACGGGGAAGCAGGCCGGTCTCGGCCACGATCGCGCGCACATCGGTGGTCGAACGACCGTCGATCCGCTTTCCGGTCTTGACCACGTCGCCACGCAGAACAGACGATTCCAGCTTCTTCAGGGCCGAGCCCAGGTTCGGATCCTCGCGCTGCTCCTCGTTGAGCCCCTCGATGATCTCCTGCTTGGCGGCAGCCACGGCAGCCTGGCGTTCCTGCTTGTCAGTGATCGCATAGGCGTCGCGCACCTTCTGCTCGCCCAGCTTGACCACGTCGGCATAGAGAACCGAGTAATCCGGCGGCTGGAAGTCGAACGGCTCTTTCGCGGCTTCCTCGGCCAGCGCAATGATCAGGTCGATGACCGGCTGGATCTGCTCATGCGCGAAATTCACCGCGCCCAGCATCTCGGACTCGGACAGCTCATAGGCCTCCGATTCGACCATCATAACGGCCTCTTTCGTGCCGGCGACGATCAGGTCCAGGCGCTGCTCGGGGTTCAGGCGCAGATCCTGCATGTCGTCGACGGTCGGGTTCAGGACATATTCACCGTCCTCGTATCCAACGCGGCAGCCGGCGATCGGGCCCATGAACGGAACGCCCGAAATGGTCAGAGCGGCCGAAGCGGCGATCATCGCCACGATGTCCGGGTCGTTGACCAGGTCGTGGGACAGAACGGTGCACATCACCAGCACTTCGTTCTTGAAGCCCGGCACGAAAAGCGGGCGGATCGGCCGGTCGATCAGGCGCGCGGTCAGCGTCTCCTTCTCGGTCGGGCGCGCCTCGCGCTTGAAGAAACCGCCGGGCACCTTGCCTGCGGCATAATATTTTTCCTGGTAATGAACGGTCAGCGGAAAGAAATCCTGACCGGGTTTCTGCTCGCGGGCGTAGGTGACAGCGGCATGGACCGAGGTTTCGCCCAGCGTGGCGATGACCGAGCCATCGGCCTGACGGGCAACCTTGCCCGTTTCCAGTGTGAGCGTTTCCTCGCCCCACTGCATCGATTTCGTCGAAATGTTGAACATATGCGTATCCTGTAAGGGAGCGCTCCCGGGCGGATCCCGGGTCTCCCGTTTCTATGGCGGCCCCATTGCCGCCGACCCCTCTCCATCTTGATCTCGCGTACCGGGGCCTTGGTACATCGTCTCAGATGCCGCG
This sequence comes from uncultured Paracoccaceae bacterium, assembly GCA_947500005.1. Classification (GTDB taxonomy): domain Bacteria; phylum Pseudomonadota; class Alphaproteobacteria; order Rhodobacterales; family Rhodobacteraceae; genus Lutimaribacter_A. The sequence goes on from CANMQJ010000006.1 coordinate 168,248, forward strand.
CGCATACATGAAAAGCGCTTCGATGGAAAGGGGGCGCAGCATCGAGGACGGATCCGGGCAGCGGGAAAAGTTCACATACCCTCCGGTCGGAACGTGGTAATCTTGGACCATGGCCCCATCCGGCTGCTTCATGGAGGGAATATCATGTTCACCAAATCCGTTCTCGTTCTGGGGATCGCCGGCTCGCTCGCGTTGCTCCCCGCCCCCCGCGCCCAGGCGGATGCCGGGGATTTCATAGGCGGAGCCATTGTCGGCGGGTTGATCGGCCACGCGATCACCAAGGACCAGCAGAAGCGAAAGGCGCAAAGCCAGCGCTCCAGCTCTTCGCGCAGCACCTATCGCAATGCGCCCAGCATTCCCGCCACCGAGCATGGCCGCACCACGCAGACCGCGCTCAACTATTTCGGCTATGAGGCCGGTCGCGTGGACGGCCAGATCGGCCGGGGCACCCGCTCCGCCATCGAGCGCTACCAGGCCTCGATGGGCTATCCGGTCAACGGCCGGGCCTTTGACGGCTACCAGTACGATTTCCTGATGCAGGCCTATTACTGGGGCATCAATGGCGGACAGGCGCAGACGCGATTGACCGGCCAGCCACTGTTGATGGCCTATCGTCGCCAGGTCACGACCGGGCAACCCGCAGGTCAACTTGCCGCCATGCCGCAGCCTGCCCCGGTCACGACCCCCGCGACCACGACCCCCGCGGCCACGGCCCAGCCGACGCAGCTGCCCAACCTCTTCGCCGGCAGTTCGCGCAGTGTCTCGCTCGCCAATCACTGCAACGCGGTGATGCTGCAGACCTCGACCAATGGCGGCTACACGACGCTTGCCAGCCTCTCCAATGCCGATTTCGCGCTGTCCGAGCAGTTCTGCCTCGCCCGCAGCTATGCCATCGCACAGGGCGAGGACGTGATGAGCAAGATTCAGGGCCTGACGCCCGAACAGGTCGCGACACAATGCGCGGCCTATGGCGAGCGCCTTGTGTCCGAGATCGGGGCAATCTCGCTCAAGCCGCAGGGCGATGTCGAGGCGCAGATGCGCAGCTTCGCGCTGTCCTCGGGCGTGCCGCCCGCGGATCTTGCCGCAACCAGCCGGGTGTGCCTTTCGGTGGGCTATAGCCGCGACAACATGAACGTGGCGCTGGGCTCGGCGCTGCTGCTCGTGGCGCTTGGGGAACCCGCCTATGGCGAGTTGCTCGGCCATCACCTGCGCGAGGGGTTCGGCACCTCGGAACGGCCCGACCTCGCGAACCAGTGGTACAAGGCCAGCCTCGACGCCATCGACGCAGGCGGCAGGGTGGTCTTTGTTCCCAGCGATCCCAACCGGCCGCACCTGATCCGTGCCGCGGCCTCGGGCCACCGCGCCGGCATGACGTCAGATCCCGCCGCCGTTCAGAAGGCGACGCTGCCCGCCTTCAAGGTGTCCGAGTAAAGCGCCTACCCGACCCAGAGGAGCGCGCGTTCCGCGCGCGCTCGACCAGCGCTACCGCGCGAGCGGGCGAGGCTGCGCCTCGCCCCGGGTCACGTGAGATCCCACACAATGGGCGCGATGGCCTCTCCCGCGTCATGCGGGAAATGAAGTTGAAGCGCGTCGATCCCCTCGGGCGCGTAAATCTCGGCCACCGTGCGGAAAGCGGTCTCATGGTCCATCCGGTGCATTATGGTGGCGGAGGTTCCGGCAAGGTTGCCATCGCCGTCCAGCACGGTCTGGAGGAAGAAATCCGCCCGGTCCCAGTAATCGGCGTTGACGATCAGCCGGTCGCCTTCATCGGGGTTGAAATCGTGCACGATCAGCATGCCCTCGGGCGTCAGCAGGAAGGTGTCGGCACCCGCGCCGCCGGTGGCCTCGTTCCGCCCGACATCGCCATAGATGAAATCATCGCCCGCGCCGCCCCAGAACCGGTCATTGCCCCGACCGCCCGAGAGGACGTCATTGCCCGAGCCGCCGCCGATCACGTCATTCCCGTCGCTGCCACGGATATTGTCGTCGCCGGACTGGCCACCCAGCATGTCATCGCCGCGTGCGCCGAAGATCGTGTCATTGCCGTCATTGCCGTTGATCGTATCGTCGCGCCAAGATGCACGGTTGCTCCAGTTCTCCTCGATCAGGTCATCGCCCGCGCCGGCCTCGATGGAATCTGCATCTCCACCGCCTTCGATCGTGTCGTCGCCCTCGCCACCATAGATCGTGTCGCGGCCCGCACCGCCCAGAACGGAATCGTTGCCCTCCTGGCCCCGGAGCGCGTCATTGCCCTGATTTCCGATGATCGTGTCGTTACCCGCCCCGCCATCGATCCTATCGGCAAAGACGTCGCCGATCAGGCGGTCCGGGCCATCCGTTCCCTCGATGGGCGGGGCCACGAGAACCGAACCGTCGGTCACCTGGAATTGCCAGACACCGACGACGCCGGTATTGCCGGGGGTCTCGTCCAGTTCCGTGGCCGGAACATCGATAAGGGCGTTGCCCCCGAAATAGATCGCCTGTCCGTCCGGCTGAACAATCCCGGAGTCGTACCACCTATCCGAACTGCCGGTTTCCTCGTACCGGAAAACGATTTCCGAGTCTCCATCCCCTTTATCGATCAATTCCAGCTGGAATGTCACCGGATCCGTGTAGTCTTGAGAGTAGTATCCGATATCCTTCCAGGTCACGACCACCGAATCCCGGTCCGTATTGAGGTCGAAGAAAACCCCGGTGCTTTCCAGCGGCGAGCGGCGGGTATCCAGATCCGCTCCCCAGGGAAAAATCGTGGCAGAGTCGTGCATGGGCCAATGTGACTGGTTGACCGATACCCCACCGTTGGTCGCGACCCAAAGTGTTTCGAAGGTGTCTGTGCCGAAACGGAACCCATCCTCGAAAATTGCGCTTATCGAATAGTCGGCGATATTGTCATCGCCAATGGGTATTTGTGTTTCGCCAAAGGGCAAAAGCGTGTTGTCGGGAATGTCGGAAAAACTCATGGTCGAATACCCTTTTCATGTCACCCGGAGCGGGATACGCCGGGCGGACAGAAACTCGTGAACCCCTGATACGCGCCCGCATGGGGTCAATTTGAAACATCTCGGGGCTGAATGGCAAGGAGCTTGACCGGAAAACCGGGATATTCCCGCAGGGGGAGTCAAATATCCTTTCGCGCGCGCAATGCGGCGGAAATCGTGCCGTCGTCGAGGTAATCCAGTTCGCCGCCGATGGGCACGCCCTGCGCCAGCGAGGTCAGGCGCACGCGGCCTTCAAGCTGATCGGCGATGTAATGGGCGGTGGTCTGGCCATCCACCGTGGCGTTGAGGGCCAGGATGACCTCGGTGATCCCTTCCGCCTCGACCCGGTCGCGCAGGCGGGGGATGCGCAGGTCCTCGGGCCGGATGCCGTCGAGCGCCGAGAGAGTTCCGCCAAGAACGTGGTATCGGCCCTTGAACACGCCCGAGCGTTCCATCGCCCAGAGGTCCGAGACATCCTCGACCACGCACAGCTCGCCGGTGGCGCGTTTCTCGCTGTTGCAGATGTCGCAGATGTCCGAGGTGCCCACATTACCGCAGTTGAGGCATTCGCGGGCATGGGTGGCGACCTGTGCCATCGCCTCGGATAGCGGGCCCAGCAGCAGCGCGCGCTTGCGGATGAGGTGCAGCACCGCGCGGCGGGCCGAGCGGGGGCCAAGCCCCGGCAGCTTCGCCATGAGCTCGATCAGCTCGTCTATGGGCCTGGTGGAGCTCATGGCCTGAGCCGCCTCAGAAGGGCAGCTTGACGTCCTTGGGCAGGCCCATCGCCTCGGTCAGCTTGGCCATTTCCTCTTGCGCGCGTTCGCTGGCCTTGGCCTGCGCGTCCTTGATCGCGGCAAGGATCAGGTCCTCGACCACTTCCTTGTCGTCGCCGTTGAAGATTGACGGGTCGATGTCGAGCGACTTCAACTCGCCCTTGGCGCTGGCGACAGCCTTGACGAGGCCGGCGCCGGATTCGCCGGTCACGGTCATCTCCTTCAGCTCTTCCTGAAGGTCGGTCATCTTGGTCTGCAGTTCCTGCGCGGATTTCATCATCTTGGCCATGTCGCCAAGCCCGCCGAGTCCCTTGAGCATGTCGTTCTCTCCGATCAGTGAGGTTGCCGCCTAGATACGCGCTGTGGCGGGGTTATGAAAGAGGCGTCACTCCTCGAACGGATCCCATTCATCCTCCACCTCGGGCAACGCCTCGGCGGCGACCTCGGCCTGCAGGTCCTCGGCCGTGCGGATGCGGGTAATCCGCGCCTTGGGAAACTCGGTCAGCACGGCCTGCACCAGCGGATGCGCCTCGGCCTTCCGGCGCAGGGCCAGTTCGGCGGCATCGCGGGTTTCGGCGATGGTCAGCGCGTCGGCGTCGTTGACGACAGTCACCGCCCAACGGTTTCCGGTCCAGGCCTGAAGCCGCGCGCCCAGGCGCTGGGCCAGGTCGGCGGGCGCGCTGTCGGTGGGCGTGAACTCGATCCGGCCGGGCTGATAGGCGGCAAGCCGCAGGCCGGTTTCCACCTCGACCAGCAGCTTGACGTCGCGATTGGCGCGGATCAGCTCGACCACATGCTCGAAACTGGGGTACCGCGCCAGCGCCGCCTGCACGTCCTGCGCCAGGGCCGGACCGGGGGCGCCGGTGCCGCCAATGGTCCGCGTCGCATAGGCCGAAGTGGCGCTCGGCACGGTGGCGCTGCCCGCCTGTACTCCTCCGCCCGGACCGCCATTGGGCGGCGGCGGGGGCGTCTCCTGCAGCTTGCGCACCAGCTCTTCGGGCGTGGGCAGGTCGGCCAGATGGGTCAGCCGGATCACCGCCATCTCGGCGGCCATCATGGAATTGGGCGCGGCCGCGACCTCCTCCATCGCCTTGAGCAGCATCTGCCACATGCGCGAGAGCACGCGCATCGGCAGCGTCTCGGCCATCTGCTGGCCGCGCATGCGCTCGTCGGGCGACACGGTCGGGTCTTCGGCGGCGTCGGGCGTGATCTTGACCACCGAAACCCAATGCGTGATTTCGGCCAGGTCGCGAAGAACGGCAAGCGGGTCGGCGCCCTCGGCATATTGGCTGCCCAGTTCGGTCAGCGCGCCCGCCGCATCCCCGCGCAGGATCAGGTCCATCAGGTCCAGGACGCGGCCCCGGTCGGCCAGCCCCAGCATCGCGCGGACCTGTTCGGCGGTTGTCTCTCCCGCGCCGTGGCTGATCGCCTGGTCCAGCAGCGAGGTCGCGTCCCGGGCCGAGCCTTCGGCGGCCCGCGTGATCAGCGCCAGCGCATCCTCGGCGATCTCGGCCCCTTCCGCGGTGGCGATGCGGCGCAACAGGCCGATCATCTCCTCGGGCTCGATCCTGCGCAGGTCGAAGCGCTGGCAACGCGACAGCACGGTAACCGGAACCTTGCGGATCTCGGTCGTGGCGAAGATGAACTTCACATGTGCCGGCGGCTCCTCGAGCGTCTTGAGAAGCGCGTTGAACGCGTTCGTCGACAGCATGTGAACTTCGTCGATGATGTAGATCTTGTAGCGGGCCGAGGCCGCGCGATAGCGCACGCTGTCGATGATCTCGCGGATATCGCCAACCCCGGTGCGCGAGGCCGCGTCCATCTCCATCACGTCCACATGCCGCCCCTCCGAGATCGCAACGCAATGCTCGCACACACCGCAGGGGGTGATCGTCGGCCCGCCAGTGCCGTCCCGGCCGATGCAGTTCATGCCCTTGGCGATGATGCGCGCGGTCGTGGTCTTTCCGGTCCCGCGGATACCGGTCATGATGAAGGCCTGCGCGATGCGGTCGGCCTCGAACGCGTTCTTGAGCGTTCGCACCATGGCTTCCTGACCCACGAGATCGGCAAAGGTCTCGGGGCGGTATTTGCGGGCAAGGACCTGGTAGGCCGGGGTCTCGGACATGTGCTCTCAGCCGGATTCGTGGAGTGAGCCCGAAGCCTAGATCGGCACGGATGCCACGTCCACCGAACTCTTGCCGGAAACCCGTTTGGAAACCGGCGCGGCGCGGGTACAAGGAACGGTGCCAGATATGCGGCGCCGGTTTGGGGGAGGGCCGGAGCATGTCCGAGATGAAAATCTATGCCTTGCAGGTGGGCGGCGGCACGCTGGCCCTGTGTCCCATGCCCGGGCGCTATGGCCCCTATTCCGAGGATCTTGACCTGATCGCCTCCTGGCGCCCCGCGCTGGTGATTTCGCTGACCACGGAGATCGAGATGATCGAGGATGGCGCGCGCCATTTCGGGTCGGACATCCAGGGGCGGGCGGCGCGCTGGGCGCATCTTCCGGTGCCCGATTACGGAACACCCCCACGCGACGCCGAAGAGCGGTGGAGCGCCGTTTCCGCGTCGGCCCGTCAGGCGCTCAAGGGTGGCGGGCGCGTGCTGATCCATTGCCGGGGGGGCTGCGGACGCTCGGGCATGGCGGCGCTGCGGCTCATGGTGGAATGCGGCGAAAAGCCCGACCTGGCCCTGGCTCGACTGCGGACGGTGCGCCCCTGCGCCGTCGAGAACGACGCGCAGCGCGACTGGGCGTTCCGCGGGCACAGCCGCGCCGCGCGCCCCTGACTCCCTTGACAGTTTCCCCGGCACCGCCAAGCTGATCCCTTGAAACGGGAGAGAGCCGATGCGTCTGCGCGGAGTGAGGAAGAGCAGCAACGTGGAGATCCGGCGCGGCGGCGGGCGCCGGGCCGTCGGCATCGGCGGGCTTGGTCTGACCGGCGTGTTGCTGGTGCTGGGGTTAAGCTGGCTCACCGGCGTCGATTTCACCGGCCTCCTGTCCGAGCCGGGCGCGCCGACAAGTCAGCAAAGCCGCCCGCCCAGCGAAGCCGAACAGCGCGCCGCCGATTTCACCTCGCGTGTGCTGGCCACGACCGAGGATGTCTGGGCCGAGCGTTTCCCGGCAGAGGTGGGAGTGCCCTATGATCCACCCCGGCTTGTGATCTTTTCAGGTGTCACGCAAAGCGGATGCGGCGGCGCCTCGGGCGCGACGGGGCCGTTCTACTGCCCGCCGGACCGGACCGCCTATCTCGATACCGAGTTCTTTGCCGTCCTGTCGCAACGGCTTGGTGCCAGCGGCGATTTCGCCGCCGCCTATGTCGTGGCGCACGAGGTTGCCCATCACGTCCAGAACGAGCTTGGAATCCTTCCGCAGGTCGACCAGATCCGCCAGCGCGCCTCGCAAGCCGAGGCGAACGCGCTGACCGTGCGGCTGGAGCTTCAGGCGGATTGCCTGTCCGGCGTCTGGGCGCGTTCGGTCGAAGGGCTGATGGAGCGCGGCGACCTCGAAGAGGCGCTGAACGCCGCGCGCCAGATCGGTGATGACGTGTTGCAGCGCCGCGCCGGACGCGTGCCGCAGCCGCACACCTTCACCCACGGCACGGCCGAGCAGCGCTCACGCTGGTTCAATCGCGGGTTCGAGGAGGGGCGCATGGCCGCCTGCGACACGTTCGGAGCCGATCGATTGTAGGTGGATGAGGTGAGAGGCTGGACAACGACCCAAGCGGGACTCGTTATGGCTGCTTCCTTCCGGACCTGACCAGGTTGGCGAGGCGCTCGCCCGCGCCAACCTCTCGATTCCCCATTTAGGGAAAGAGGCGGGATTTGACAACCCGTCAGAGTGCAATGGAAAGCTGGACAAAGCCCTCCGCCGTCTGATCGCGAAGTACGGTGGCGCCGGGCAGATCCTCCAGATGCGCCAAGGCTCCGGGGCCGGTCAGGGCCAGCGCCCGGGTCCCCGGCATCGGGGCAAAGCGCCACGGGCCCGGCATCTCTCTCAGCGGGTCGCGGATGGAGTGCCGCGCGACATGTTCGCTCAACAGGTTCTGGATGTTGACCGGCGAAAGTGGAAGCCTCTCGGCACCGGCCGGCGCGCGGAAATTGCCGCCCCCGTTGGCCCGGTAGTTGTTGAGCGCAACGACGAACCGGTCCGTGGGCGCGACCGGCAGATTCCCGTGCCTGAGGTTGCGGACGCGGCGGGCCTTTGGGTCGATCAGCTCGCCTTCGGCGGAAAACCGGGGCGCGGCGGCAAGGTCGATCGCATAGCTGATCCCGTGGATCACGTCGAAATTGTGCCCGGCGAAATCGGCATTGACCAGGACCTGCCGGTCTCGCCCCGGGACCAGGACGTTGAACTGGCTCGCCGACATCTCCAACCAGTCACGCAATTCTTCACCCGTCACCACCACAGCGCAGAGATCGTTGGGAAAGACGTGCAGATCGGCTATATGGCGGCGCGACAGCGGCCCGGGCGGGACATCCGTGAAATGGCGCGGGCCGGACCGGCCGCCGAACTTGCAAGGCGCCACCGCCGAAAGCAGCGGCAGACCCGCCTCGGGCCGGTCCGCCATCAGGCGCGAGAGCGCCGTGGCCTGCGCATGGGCGACAAGGGCCAGGTGCCGGTCGGGTGCGAGGAAACTGAAATAGGAATGCAGCGCACAGGCGCTGTGCCCCACCGCTTCGTCCATCCGCGCGCGGGTTCGGGCGTGCAACGGGGCGGCGAGCCTTGTGATCCCGGGATCCTCTGGCATGTCCGGGTCGGTACGGCGAAGATGCGCGCGACTTCCGCCGATAGTCCATCCGCCCCTGCCATCGGCGACCAGGTCCAGGTCGATCACGCCCACATGGCTGCCGGCGGCGCCCGGCTGCACGCAGGGCACGCCGTGGACATGGCCCATAGCCGGATCGGCTCCGCACAGACCAGCCTGCGCCGCGTCCGGAAACGGCAGATGCGTATGCCCTGCGACGATCGCATCGATCCCGCCCCGTTCGGCCAGCGGCAGCGCGGCGTTCTCCATCCTCGGCCGGGCCGGGCCGGCGCGCAGCCCGGTATGGGCCAGCGCGATGACAAGGTCGCAGCCCCGCGCGCGCAGTTCGGACGTCATGCGCGCGGCGGTGTCCAGAATGTCGGCCGTCTCGGCCCTCCCGGCCAGGTGCTCGGCATCCCACAACAGGGCCTGCGGCGGCAGCACCGAAAACATCCCGATCCGGATCGGCCAGGTCTTCCCCCCGGCCATCACCTCGCGTTGCAGGACGACGCCGTCGCGCCAGCGGGGCCGCGTTCCAAGCGGGTGAAGATTGGCGCAAAGCACCGGGCAGGGCGCCTGCACCAGAATCCGGTCCAGCCGGTCCAGACCGAAGTTGAAATCGTGGTTCCCAAGACCGATCGCGTCGTACCTCAACGCCTCGAAGGCCGCCATCAGAGGGTGCGGCGCATCCGCCTCGGCGGCCAGCGCACCCAAGGGCGTGCCTTGCAGGGAATCGCCATTGTCCACCAGCAGACACAGCGCCTCCGCCGCCTCGTTCCGCGCCGCCTGGATCAGCCCGGCGGCCCGTGCCAGGCCGATGCCCGGATCGGCCCGGTCGGCGTAATAGTCATGACTGACCAGGTTCATGTGCAGATCGCTGGTCGCAAGAAGCCGCAGCTTCGCCCCCTCTCCCAAGGGGCAATACGACACGATCCGCCCGGTTTCCCGGGCGTCCCCCTCTTGTGTCGGCATCACGTCCTTTCCGTGTGCATGATCGACTCATGGTTGTATTGCGGATTCGAGACATTCAAGGTTCCGCCGCGTAACAAACGCGGAAATCGGGAAAACCTGTGTCAATTCCGCCGATTGGCCGGTCGGGCGCCGGTCCTGCGTTGTCTCGGGCATTGCAACGGCCCGCCGCCGCGTGGCAGCACATGGTCGGAATCGGGAGGACGGCATGAAACGCGCTGAAGAGGTGACATTCGGCGGCTCGGCGCTGAACCGGGCGGCAGAGTGGCGGGGCGATGCCGCGGCGCTGGACGCCGCGCGGCGTCACCCGCAGGCGGCCTGCCTGCTGCTCTGGCGCGGAAAGGTCCTGACGCAGGGCGAAAGACTTGACAGCCTCGGCTGGGCGCGGATGGACCACCCGCTGGTTCAGGATGGCCCCGGCGGCGCGCTGGGCGAGGCGATCCTGCTCGGCGCCGATGACGAGGGCGCGCCGCTCTTCGCCGCCGATATTTCAGACTGGGAGCCGGAGGGGCAGGATACCGCCTCGGTCGGCGCGTTCGTCGATCGCTCCGAACAGCAGCATCCCGACCTGCCCGAGGGGTATGTCTTTGCCGAGTTGCGGCGGATCATGATACGGCTTTCCCCCCGCGAGGCGGAGCTGGCGGCGACGGCCAAGGCCATCGCGGGCTGGCACGATACGCACCGGTTCTGCGCGCGCTGCGGGGCGGCCAGCCGCATTACCCAGGCGGGATGGCAGCGGACCTGCCCGGCCTGCGGCGCACATCATTTCCCGCGCACCGATCCGGTCGTCATCATGCTGATCACCCATGGCGATTCGGTGCTGATGGGCCGCTCGCCGGGCTGGCCCGAGGGGATGTATTCGCTGCTCGCCGGCTTCGTCGAGCCGGGCGAGACGCTGGAGGCTGCCGTGCGCCGCGAAGTGATGGAAGAGGCCGGCGTGCCCGTTGGCGCGGTCAGCTATCTTGCAAGCCAGCCCTGGCCATTCCCGGCCTCGTTGATGATCGGCTGCGCGGGCGAGGCGCTCTCGCGCGAGATCACGCTCGATCCGGTCGAACTCGAAGACGCGATCTGGGTCCCGCGCGACGAGATGATGGATGCCTTCGCCGGAGAGCATCCCCGCCTGATGCCCGCCCGCAAGGGGGCCATCGCGCAGTTCCTTTTGCAGAACTGGCTTGCGGACACGCTCGATTAAGCAATTATGGTGCACGATCCGGACCAACCGGAGCAGGAGGATCATGGAATTCACGGGAAAGGAAGATGTCGAGGCGCCGATCGAGGCCGTCTTCGCGATACTCTCCGAGTTCGAAGCCTATGAGCGTTCGGCGATTCGCCGCGGCATAGAGGTGCGCCGGGTGGATGAAACCGCCCCCATCGGGCCCGGCATGGCCTGGGACACGGTGTTCCAGATCCGCGGCAAGGAGCGCGAGATGCACCTGGTGCTCAAACGCTACGAGGCGCCCACGCTGATGCGGTTCGAAGGGCACGGCAAAGGGCTGGAGGGGACCGCGGTGATCGAACTCCTGTCACTCTCGGCCAAGCGCACGAGGATGAGCTTTCACCTCGAACTCGGGGCCAAGACGCTCGCCGCCCGGCTGTTTCTGCAGTCGCTGCGCCTTGCGCGCACCAGGCTCGAGCACAAGGCGCGGCAGAAACTGGCCGAATTCGCCAAGAACCTTGAAGAGCGCCACGCCCGTAGCGCGTGACGCAAAGGGCATAACTCCGGCTCGGGCGTCATATCTCCCGGCCGGCGGTGACCGAGTAGATCTCGGCAGGCTGCAGCACCAGGTCGATCCCCAGCTTGAGGCAGACCGCCAGCACCAGAAGGGCCAGCAGAACACGCAGTTGCTCGGCCTTCAGCTTCAGCCCGATGATCGCGCCGACCTGCGCGCCGATCACGCCGCCTACCAGCAACAACACCGCCAGCACCGTATCGACGGTCTGGCTGTTATAGGCGTGCATCATCGCGGTGTAGGCCGAAACGAAGATGATCTGGAACAGAGAGGTGCCGACCACGACCTTGGTTGGCATTCCCAGGATGTAGATCATTGCCGGGACGACCACGAACCCGCCGCCCACGCCCATGATCGCCGATAGTACGCCGACGAAGAACCCCACCATCAAAGGCGGAAACACCGAGATATAGAGACCCGAGGCCCGGAACCGGACGCGCAGCGGCATCGCGTGGATCCAGTCGCGCCCGGTCCGGGGGCGGCGTTGCTTCGGCCCCTGCATCCTGGCCTTGCGCAGGGCGCTCAGGCTCTCGATGAACATCAGCGCGCCCACCAGCCCCAGGAACACCACGTAGAAGAGGTTGACGAGCAGATCGACCTGCCCCAGCCCGCTCAGCAGGCCGAAGATCCAAACGCCCACGCTCGACCCGGCCAGCCCGCCGGCCGTCAAGGCGGTGCCCATCCTGAAGTCCACGGTCCTTCGGCGGATATGGGTCAGGATGGCCGAGAACGAGGAGGCGACGATCTGGTTGGCCGAGGTCGCCACCGCGACGGCGGGCGGAATGCCGATGAAGAACAGAAGCGGCGTGATCAGGAACCCTCCGCCCACGCCGAACATGCCCGAAAGCAGCCCGACGACCAGCCCGACGGAAAGAAGAAGGGGACCGTTCACCGAAACCTCGGCGATGGGCAGGTAGACGTCCATGGCACTCGCGTTTGGCTGGCCGGTTAGCTCGGACCTACGCCCCTGCCGCGCGGGACGCAAGGCGGCAGTCCCGGATCAGCCCCGCTCGCGTGCCGCCGGGTAGACACCCAGGATCTCGAGATTCGCCGTGAAATAAGCCAGTTCGTCCATCGCCAGCTTCACGTTGGGGTCCTCGGGATGCCCCTCGATATCGGCATAGAACTGAGTCGCGGTGAAAGAGCCATCGACCATGTAGCTTTCCAGCTTGGTCATGTTCACCCCGTTGGTCGCGAAGCCCCCCATCGCCTTGTAAAGGGCGGCCGGAATGTTGCGGACCTGGAAGACGAAAGAGGTGATCATGCCATAGTCGCCGCGCCGCGTCTCGTCGGCCTCGCGCGACATGATGAGGAACCGCGTGGTGTTGTTGCCCTGGTCTTCGATATGCCGGGCCAGCACCTCCAGCCCGTAGATATCTCCCGCCAGCTCACTGGCCAGCGCCGCCGTCCTGTGGTCGCCAAGGGCCGCAACCTCGCGCGCGGCGCGGGCATTGTCCGAACTTACCCGTCCGCGGATCCCGTGTTTCTTCAGGAACCCCTCGCATTGCGGCAGCAGGACGAGATGGGAATGCGCCTCCTCGATATCCGCAAGCCGCGCGCCCGGCACCCCCAGCAGGTTGATATGCACACGGACGAAGGCCTCGTCCACGATGTGCAGCCCGCTATGGGGCAGCAGCCGGTGAATGTCGGCCACCCGGCCATAGGTGGTGTTCTCCACCGGCAGCATCGCCAGTTCCGCCTCGCCGCTGCGGACCGCCTCGATCACGTCTTCGAACGCGCGGCAGGGCAGGGCCTCCATCTCGGGGCGTGCGTTGCGGCAGGCCTCGTGGCTGTAGGCGCCGGGCTCTCCCTGAAAGGCGATGCGGTGCGTCATGGGGGTATTCCCTGCAACAAGTTCCGAAATTGGGCGTTTCGTCGCGGTGTCTATACCTTGCCTCTTGTCAGGGGAAGCCTTAGACCCTCCTGCAAACAGCAGATATGGACTCGCGATCAATGTTCGACACGATGACAGTTACCAAGGCGGCGGCCGGCCTGTTTGGCGCATGGCTGGTCCTGCTGCTAGGAAAATGGGCGGCCGAAGGCATCTATCACGTGGAGGCTCATGGCGAGCCGTCCTATGTGATCGCGGTGGAGGAGTCCGAGGATACCGGCGCCGACGAACCCGAAGTCAGCTTCGAGGAACTGATGGCATCGGCCGATGTCGGCAAGGGCGCGAGCGTGTTCAAGAAATGTTCGGCCTGCCACAAGGTCGAGGACGGCGCCAATGCCACCGGCCCGCACATGTACGGCGTCGTGGGCCGCGACATCGCTTCGGTCGACGGCTTCGGCTATTCCTCCGCCATGTCCGAACAGGAGGGCGCATGGACGCCCGAGGCGCTTTACGCCTTCCTCGAAAAGCCCAGCGCAGCCGTTCCCGGCACCTCGATGAGCTTTGCCGGCCTGCGCAAGGAAACCGACCGCGTCAACGTGATCGCCTATCTCGACAGTCTCGACGATTGATCCGGCGCGCCCCTCGCGGTGAGAATGACAAGGCCGCTGCTTCGTGCAGCGGCCTTTTTCTTGCGCGGATGCACCCGTGGCCCTTCACGAAGCGTTCACCTATTCTAAACTTGAATCCGGGGGGCCTCGGCCCTTAGCTAAGCCGGACGAAGACCAAGAATGTCACGACAAGGAGGATTGAGCCGATGAAACCGTCTCGCGCCGCAGCCCGCTCCGCCGTTTTTGACCCGGCGCCCCGGCTGCTGACCGCCATGGGGGTTTCGGTCGCCCTGCTTCTGGCCGCCGGGATGGCCCGCGCGCAGGAGGTGGTGACAAGCCACGGCTATTCCTACTTCGGCAATCTCGATTACGAGAAGGGGTTCGAGCATCTCGATTACGTGAACCCCGACGCGCCCAAGGGGGGCGAGCTGTCGCTCTCGGCCTCGGGCACTTTCGATTCGCTCAACCCCTATTCGCGTAAGGGCCGCGCCGGTGCGCTGACCACGATCCAGTATGACAGCCTGATCGAGGGCACGGACGACACCGTAGGGCAGTATTATGGCGTCCTGGCCGAAAGCCTCGAATATGACGAGACGCGCGACTGGGTCATCTTCCACATGCGCCCCGAGGCGACCTTCTGGGACGGCACGCCGGTGACGGCAGAGGATGTGGTCTACAGCCACAAGCTCTTCATCGAGCAGGGGTTGCCCTCCTACGCGCAGGCGGTGGGCCGCATGGTCGCAAGCGCCGAGGCGCTGGACGAACACACCGTCAAGTTCACCTTCAACCCCGAAACGACCAAGCGCAGCCGGATCGAGACGGTCGGCAGCACGCCGGTCTTCTCGAAGGCGTGGTTCGAGGCCGATGACAGCCGCCGCCTCGACGAACCCCGGCTCGAGGTCGCGGTGGGCTCGGGCCCTTACAAGCTCGACAGCTATGACATCAACCGTCGCATCGTCTACACGCGCCGGGACGATTACTGGGGCAAGGACCTGCCGATCAACCGCGGCAAGTTCAACTACGACAGGATCCGCGTGGAGTATTTCGCAGACCAGACCGCCGCCTTCGAGGCGTTCAAGGCGGGCGAGTACACGATGCGGGTGGAAAGCGACCCCAAGCTCTGGGCGACCAGCTACGATTTTCCCAAGCTGCGCGAGGGCTCGGTCGTCAAGGACGAGATCCCAAATGGCAGCCCGCCCGACCCGTCGGGTTTCGTCTTCAACCTCGGCCGTCCGCTGCTGAAGGACAAGACCGTGCGCGAGGCGCTGGCGCTGGCCTTCAACTTCGAATGGGCCAATGAATCGCTCATGTTCGGGCTGAACACGCAACGCTCCTCCTTTGTCGAGGGCACGCATCTCGAGGCGAAGGCCCTGCCCGAGGGCGCGGAGCTGGAGTTCCTCAGGGGGCTCGGCGATGTCGTCCCGCCCGAGATCTACGAGACCCCCGCCCGCGTCAGCCATGAATCCGAGGCCGGCCGGATCAACGACCGCGGCAACCTGCGCAAGGCCGCGCGCCTGCTCGAGGATGCGGGCTGGATCGTCGGCGAGGGCAACCTGCGCCGCAACGAGCAGGGCCGGACATTGCGGGTGAACATCCCCTATCCCTCCTCCATCCCCAACTCGATCTCCACCATGATCGAAACCTATGTGCAGAACCTGCGCGCATTAGGCGTCGATGCCACCGCGGAAAAGATCGACCCGGCGCAATACACGCTGCGCGAGCGCGAGCGGGACTATGACATGGTCTTCTCCACCCGCTACGGCGCCTTCCTGTCGACGGGTGGCGGGCTCAGCCAGATGTATGGCTCGAAAGAGGCGGAGTTCTCGCTCTTCAATCCCGCCGGTGTTGCCAGCCCCTTGGTGGATGCCATCATCGACGCCTCCTTCGAGACCGAGAACCAGGAGGAGCAGGACGCCGCGCTGATGGCGCTGGACCGGGCGCTTCGGCACGAGTTCTTCATCATCCCGGATGGTTATGTCCCAGACTACTGGGTCGCCTATTACGACATGTACGAATATCCCGAGAACCTGCCGCCCTACGGGCTGGGCTATCTCGATTACTGGTGGATCGACCCCGACAAGGCGGCCGAGTTGAGATCGAAAGGCGCGCTGCGGTAAGATGGGCGCCTATATCCTCCGCCGCCTGCTGCTGGTCATCCCGACCCTGCTGGGCATCATGATCATCAATTTTATCCTGGTGCAGTTCGTACCGGGCGGTCCGATCGAACAGATCATCGCCCAGATCGAAGGGCAGGGCGACGTCTTCGCCGGTTTCGCCGGCGGCGGCGAGGCGGGTGCGGGTGCCGATGCCATGCCCTCGGGCGACGACAAATACGTGGGCGCGCGGGGCCTGCCGCCCGAATTCATCGCCCAGCTGGAACGCGAATTCGGCTTTGACAAGCCGCCGCTGGAACGCTTCCTGTCGATGATGGGCAATTACCTGACGCTTGATTTCGGCGAGAGCTATTTCCGCTCGATCTCCGTGATCGACCTGGTGCTGGAAAAGATGCCCGTCTCGATCAGCCTCGGCCTTTGGTCCACGCTCATCGCCTATCTCGTCTCGATCCCGCTGGGCATCCGCAAGGCTGTGCGCGATGGCAGCCAGTTCGACACCTGGACCAGCGGCATGATCATCGTGGCCTATGCGATCCCCGGCTTCCTCTTCGGCATCCTGCTGCTGGTGCTTCTGGCGGGCGGCTCCTACTGGCAGATCTTCCCGCTGCGCGGCCTGACCAGCGACAATTTCGAGGAGCTCAGCCTGCTGGGCAAGATCGCGGATTATTTCTGGCACATCACCCTGCCGGTCGTGGCCTCGACCATCTCGGCCTTCGCCACGCTGACGCTGCTGACCAAGAACTCCTTTCTCGACGAGATCAAGAAGCAATACGTGATGACCGCCCGCGCCAAGGGCTTGAGCGAATCCAGGGTGCTCTATGGCCATGTCTTCCGCAACGCGATGCTGATCGTGATCGCGGGCTTTCCGGCGGTTTTCATCGGCGTGTTCTTCACCGGCTCGATCATCATCGAGACGATCTTCTCGCTCGACGGGCTGGGCCGGCTGGGCTTCGAGGCGGCGGTGGCGCGCGACTATCCGGTGATCTTCGGCACGCTCTTCATCTTCGGGCTGATGAGCCTTGTCGTGGGCATCATCTCCGACCTCATGTATGTGCTGGTCGATCCGCGTATCGACTTCGAACGGCGGGAGGGCTGAATGGCGCTGTCCCCCCTCAACCAGCGCCGCTGGCGCAATTTCCGTCGCAACGGGCGCGCCTTCTGGTCGCTGATACTGTTCACCATCCTTTTCGGCCTGTCGCTCTTTGCCGAGTTCATCGCCAATGACAAACCGATCCTGGTGAACTATCGCGGCGCGTTCTACACGCCGATCTTCAACTTCTACGCCGAAACCGAGTTCGGCGGCGATTTCCAGACCGAGGCGATCTATCGCGACCCCGAGGTCGAATGCCTGATCGTCTCGGGCGGCATCGAAGACTGCTTCGACCGCCCCGACGAGATCATCGCCGAAATCGACGCCGGCACCTACCAGGCCGAAGGCTTCCAGAAGGGCTGGACCATCTGGCCGCCCATTCCCTATTCCTTCGACACGCCGGTCGACCGCCCCGGCGCCGCACCCCTTCCGCCCAACGAGCAGAACTGGCTCGGCACCGACGACACCAAGCGTGACGTGCTGGCGCGCGTGATCTACGGCTTCCGCCTGTCGATCCTGTTCACGCTGCTGGTGACTGGCATTGCCAGCCTCATCGGCATCTTCGCCGGTGCGATCCAGGGCTTCTTCGGTGGCTGGCTCGACCTGATCTTCCAGCGCATCATCGAGATCTGGTCGGCCACGCCCTCGCTTTACGTCATCATCATCATGTTCGCGATCCTGGGGCGAAGTTTCTGGCTGCTGGTGGGGCTGATGATCCTGTTCTCCTGGACAGGCCTCGTCGCCGTGGTGAGGGCCGAGTTCCTGCGCGCGCGCAACCTCGAATACGTGCGCGCGGCCAAGGCGCTGGGCGTGGGCAACATGACCATCATGTTCCGCCACATGCTGCCCAACGCGATGGTGGCGACGCTGACCTTCATGCCCTTCATAGTCACCGGCACCATCGGAGGTCTGGCCTCGCTCGACTTCCTCGGTTTCGGCCTACCGTCCTCGGCGCCCTCGCTGGGGGAACTGACGCTTCAGGCGAAACAGAACCTTCAGGCGCCATGGCTGGCCTTCACCGCCTTCTTCACCTTCGCGATCATGCTGTCGCTGCTGGTCTTCATCTTCGAAGGGGTGCGTGACGCGTTCGACCCCAGAAAGACATTTTCATGACGCTGCTCAAGGTGGACGATCTCCGCGTCGGATTCCGGCAGGACGGCAGGCTGACGCCTGCGGTCAAGGGCGTTTCCTTCACCGTCGACCGGGGCGAGACGGTGGCGCTGGTGGGCGAGTCGGGCTCGGGCAAGTCGGTCACGGCGCTGTCTACCGTGTCGCTTCTGGGCGACAGCGCCGAGGTCGCGGGCTCGGTCCTCTATGACGGGCAGGAGATGATCGGCGCCTCGAAACAGCGCCTGATGAATGTGCGCGGCAACGATATCAGCTTCATCTTCCAGGAGCCGATGACCTCGCTCAACCCGCTGCACACGATCGAAAAGCAGATGGCGGAATCGCTCGCGCTGCATCAAGGGCTGGTGGGCGACGCGGCCCGCGCGCGGATCCTGGAACTGATGAACAAGGTCGGCATCCGCGACCCCGAGGATCGGCTTGGCGCCTATCCCCACCAGCTCTCGGGCGGACAACGCCAGCGCGTGATGATCGCGATGGCGCTGGCCAACAAGCCCGACATCCTGATCGCGGACGAGCCCACCACGGCGCTCGACGTGACGATCCAGGCGCAGATCCTCGAACTGCTGGCCGATCTCAAGGACGAGGAGGATATGGGGATGCTCTTCATCACCCATGACCTTGGCATCGTGCGCCGCATCGCCGACCGGGTCTGCGTGATGAAGGATGGCGAAATCGTCGAGACCGGTCCCACGTCCGAGATCTTCGACAACCCCCAGCATCCCTACACGCAGAAACTGCTGGCGGCCGAACCCTCCGGCTCCCCCGACCCTGTCCCCGACGATGCCGAGGAAATCGCCAGGACCGAGCATCTCAAGGTCTGGTTCCCGATCCAGAAGGGCCTGATGAAACGCACCGTGGGCCATGTGAAGGCCGTCAACGATGCCACCATCACCGTCCGCGCGGGCGAGACGCTGGGCATCGTGGGCGAATCCGGCTCGGGCAAGACGACGCTCGCGCTCGCACTGATGCGGCTGATCTCGTCCGAGGGGCAGATTCATTTCCGCGGCCGCGACGTGCGCAAATGGTCTACCCGCGAACTGCGCCGCCTGCGCGCCGAGATGCAGATCGTGTTCCAGGATCCTTTCGGCTCTCTCAGCCCGCGCATGACCTGCCAGCAGATCATCGCCGAGGGGTTGGCCGTGCACAAGGTCGACCCCCATCGCCAGCCCCGCGAACTGGTCGAGGAGGTGATGCGCGAGGTTGGGCTCGACCCCGCCACGATGGACCGCTACCCGCATGAATTCTCGGGCGGCCAGCGCCAGCGCATCGCCATCGCCCGCGCGATGGTTCTGCGGCCCAAGCTCATGGTGCTGGACGAGCCGACCTCGGCGCTCGACATGACGGTGCAGGTGCAGATCGTGGACCTGCTGCGCAAGCTGCAGAAGAAATACGGGCTGGCCTATCTCTTCATCAGCCACGACCTCAAGGTCGTGCGCGCCATGTCGCATAACGTGGTGGTCATGAAACAGGGCGACGTGGTCGAGATGGGCCGCGCCGAGGATCTCTTCGAGAACGCGCAGACGGAATACACCCGCACCCTGATCGCCGCCGCCGGTTAGGCCGAGGCGGCCGCCTGCGCCGGCACCGGCCCGTGCAACTCCTCGAAATGGTCGAACTCCAGCACGACCCAGCCGGTCCCGCGCGTTATGCTGGCCAAGGTCCTATGCAACTCGTCCTGCACGACGGCGGGCAGTTGCGCGTTGAAGATGTCCCAGCCCGGCGCATCCGGGTCTGCGGCAAAGCCCAATACACGGCCCTGCATCGTACTGATGACCGGCACCAGGTCGCCCACATGGACCGAGGGCAGATGGATCGTCGCGTTCAGGATCGGTTGCAGCACCACGGGCGAGGCCTGCTCCAGCGCCTCGCGCACGGCGGCCTTGCCCGCGATACGAAAGGCCAGGTCGGAACTGTCCACCGCGTGATGCTTGCCATCGGTCAGCGTGATGCGCACATCGACAACCGGAAAGCCCGACGGCCCCTCGATCAGCGCCTCTCCCGCGCCCTGGGCCACGGCGGGCATGTAATTGCGCGGCACGGCCCCGCCCTTGACCGTTTCCTTGAAATCGAAGCCCGTCCCGCGTGCCAGCGGCTCGACCACCAGCGAGACCTCGGCGAACTGCCCCGCGCCGCCCGATTGCTTGCGGTGGCGGTATCGCGTCTCGGCGCGCGCCCGGATCGTCTCGCGATAGCCTGTCGCGACCGGCCCCGCCTCGATCTCCAGACCGAAATCCTCGGCCAGCTTGGCCGCGATCCGGCGCATGTGCTGCGGTCCCTGGCTGCCCAGGATGGCATGGCCCGAGGCCGGGTCCTGCGACAGCTCCAGACCGGGGTCGGTCTCGGCCAGTTTCGCGAGCGCCGCCGACAGTCGCGCCTCGTCGCGTTCATGCGCGGGCGTCACCAGCTGGCGCAAGCCCGGCGGCGGCGCCTTCGCCCAGTCGGGCAGGCTGGTTGCCCCCTGCGCGTCATAGACATGGCCGGGCATCAGGTGATCGGATTTCACCGCAAGCCCCACCTGGCCCGCGGGCAACGAGTCGCGCTGGGCCCGCGCGTCCAGGTCCATAAGATTGCCCACCGCCGTGCCGCCCAGCGCGCCCTGCGCCTTTACCCCTTCGCCAAGCCCGCGCAGCACGGTGATCTTGCCCAGGTGCTTGCGGATATCGGCAAGCCCCGCGATGGCGCAGGCCAATCCACCGGCCGAATCGCGATCGGCAAGGACGGAGAATTCCGGCGTCTCGTGTCGAAGCGCCTTCATCAGCCGCGTCAGCCCGTTGCCGTGGCTCGCCGAGCCGAGGCAGGCCGGCACCAGGTGATGCCCGCGCGAGACTTGCGCCGCGACCTCGTACAGCTCGCCGCTTGCCGGTTCCTTGTCCTCGATAAGCTGTTCCAGCAGGTGGTCGTCGTAATCCGACAGCGCCTCCAGCAGATCGGCCCGCGCCTGCTGCTCGCGCTCCTCCACCGATTGCGGCAACTCGATCAGGGCCGAGGGCTTCCCCTCCTGATAGCGCCATGCGCGTTCCGAGATCAGGTCCACCGCGCCGACGATGCGGTCGCCCTCGCGGATGGGCACCTGCCGCAACGCGATGTGATGACCGCAATAGGCCTGCAGCGCCGCGACGATATCTCGGATGCGGCCACTGGGGCTGTCCATGCGGTTGATGAACAGGAAGGTCGGAATGCCCGCCGCCTCGGTCAGCCGCAGGTAGGGCGCGCACAGAACGGCAGCCTCGGGATCGGGCGGGGCCACGATCACCGCCGCATCCGACAGCGCCAGCGCAAGCCCCGCATGACCCATCGCGTCGCGCCCGCCATCGAGGTCGATCGCGCACCACGGCTCGTCCAGGTAGGAAAACCCGTGCAGATGCACCGTATCGCACAGATCGAATCGGTCCGCGCGCCCGCCGAGCGCTGCAAGCGCCTGCACAAGCGTGGATTTGCCGGATTGGCTGGGACCGAGAAGGGTGAAGACGCGCATAAAAAGGCTCCGTTTTGCTGGCTGTGGGTCGCCTGCACGACAGAACCGGACCAGGCCGGGTCGGTATCCGGATATGTGCCTGCCTCCTCCCGTGGCCGGCTGCGCGGCCTGCGGGTCGGGCAAGTGTCGCCGCGCGGAGGCATCCACGTCAAGTGTCGGACAGACGAGCGGCGAGGCCCCCTCTCAACCCCGCCGCTCTGACCCGGGTCCCCACCGGGTCAAACGGCCGAGCTGTGCCCGGCCTTGCTGAGGTCGTAGGCGTCGAACCGACGCGCGACCATCCGTGTCAGGGCCCGCGCTTCTCGCGGGATGAACAATCCGTCATCCGAGACCTGCAACAATCCCTCGAACTCTGCATTCGCGGCGCGGAACATCGCCTGCAATTCGGCCGCAGCGATGTCGAAATCCCGCAGGATTTCCGTGGCCGAAATGCGGAAATCGCACATCAGTGCCTCGATCATGCGCGCACGCAGCCTGTCATCGCCCTTGAAGCGGTGACCGCGCGCGGTCGAGAACGCGCCCCGCCGGATCGCCGCCGCATGGGCCGAGGTGGCCGAAGCGTTCTGCGCATAGCCCTGCGGAAAGCGCGAGATCGAACTGGCGCCGACACCGATCAGCACCTCGGACTGGTCGTCGGTATAGCCCTGGAAATTCCGCCGCAGCCGTCCGGCCTGCTGGGCATGGGTCAGCCCGTCGTCGCGCGTGGCGAAATGGTCGATCCCGATCTCGGCGTAATTGTCCCACAGAAACAGCCGCCGCGCGGTGTCGAACAGCTCCAGCCGCTGGTGCGGCGTGGGCAGCGCCTCGGACGGGATCAGCTGCTGCCGCTTGGCCATCCAGGGGACATGCGCATAACCGTAAAGCGCCACCCGGTCGGGGTTCAGCGACAACAGCCTCTGCACACTCTCCGTCATCCGCGCCCGGGTCTGGTGCGGCAGGCCGTAAAGAATGTCGGCATTCAGGCTCGGCACGCCGCGGGCACGGATCATCTCGGCCACGTCGCGCGTGGTGTCATAGCTCTGGATGCGCCCGATGGTCTTCTGGATCTCGTCGTCGAAATCCTGCACCCCGATCGACGCGCGGTTCATGCCCGCGCCCACCAGCGTGTCCAGCCGCGCGGCGTCGATCTCGTTGGGGTCGATCTCGACCGAGAACTCGGCATCCGGTCCCAGCGGCAGCACCGAGAGAATCGCCCCCGCCAATTCCTGCATCATGCCGGCCGACAGCAGGGTCGGCGTTCCACCGCCCCAATGCAGCCGCGACAGCGTGACGCCCTCCGGCAGATGCGCGGCCAACAGGGCGATCTCGGCCTTCAGCACCTCCAGGTAGGCCGCGACCGGTGCGTCGCTCTGCGTCCCCTGCGTGCGGCAGGCGCAGAACCAGCACAGCCGCCTGCAAAAGGGCACATGCACGTAGAGCGAGACCGAACTGCCCGGCGCGATGCCCGAAACCCATTCGCCGAATCGCTCCGGCGTCAGGTCGTCTCCGAAATGGGGCGCGGTGGGGTAGCTGGTATAACGCGGCACCTTCGCGTCAAATAGGCCCAGCCTCTCCAATTGAGATTTTTCAGACATGCGGTTAAGTTTATGTGAAGCGTCGGGGAGAAACCTTGACCGAGATCAAATTGGAAACGCGCGAATGACTCTCCCGATCCAGACCGCCAATGAGAACTGCGAGGACTGTCCGATCCGGCACCGCGCTGTCTGCGCACGCTGTGAACCGGACGAATTGCACGAACTCGACGCGATCAAGTACTACCGCAGCTTCGAGGCGGGCCAGACGATCATCTGGTCCGGCGACATGATGAATTTCGTGGGTTCGGTCGTCTCGGGCGTGGCCACGCTGACCCAGACGATGGAGGACGGGCGCACCCAGATGGTGGGCCTGCTGCTTCCCAGCGATTTCGTTGGCCGCCCGGGCCGCGACGGCGCAGCTTACAACGTGGTCGCCACCACGGATGTGGTGATGTGCTGTTTCCGCAAGAAACCTTTCGAGGAATTGATGGCCCGCACGCCGCATATCGCCGTGCGCCTGCTGGAAATGACGCTCGACGAACTCGATGCCGCCCGCGAATGGATGCTGGTCCTGGGCCGCAAGACCGCGCGGGAAAAGATCGCCAGCCTCCTGGCCATCATCGCCCGCCGCGACGCCACCCTGTCGACCGACGGACGGCCCGGCCAGATGGTCTTCGACCTGCCGCTCACGCGCGAGGCGATGGCCGACTATCTCGGCCTGACGCTCGAAACCGTCAGCCGCCAGATGTCCGCGCTGAAAAAGGACGGGGTGATCCTTCTTGAGGGCAAGCGCCATGTCACCATCCCCGACATGCGCCGCCTGATGGATGAGGCCGGCGACGACAGCGATGGCGGTTTCCTCGTCTGAGGGCGCGGCACGGCCCGAAAATCCCTTTGCGTTACGGTAGCTGCCATGCGCATCCTCCCCCGCGACAAAAGGACAGGAGGAGGCCATGCCCCAACTCGCACATCGCCCCTGGGTGCCCGAGCATTGCGAAACCCGCGTGCAGACGATCGCCGCCGAGACCGCCGCGCGCAGCCTTGACGAGACCGATGCCCGCATCGCCGCGCTGATCGACCGCAACCGCGAGATCCATGACGCGGAGTGTTTCAACCTCAATCCCGCCACGAACGTCATGAACCCGCGGGCCGAGGCGGCGCTGGCCTCGGGCCTCGGCAGCCGCCCCTCGCTGGGCTATCCCGGCGACAAGTACGAGATGGGGCTGGAAGCGATCGAGGAGATCGAGGTGATCGCCGCCGAACTGGCCGCGCAGGTCTTCCAGGCGCGCCATGCCGAGATCCGGGTTTCCTCGGGGGCGCTGGCCAATCTCTACGGCTTCATGGCGCTCACGAATCCCGGCGATACGATCATCGCCCCGCCCGCCAGTATCGGCGGTCATGTCACCCACCATGCCGAGGGCTGCGCGGGCCTTTACGGGCTTCGCAGCGTGCCCGCGCCGGTCGATGCCGATGGCTACAGCCTCGACATCGACCGGCTGCGGCAACTGGCTCATGAGGAGAAGCCGAAACTCATCACCGTCGGCGGTTCGCTCAACCTCTTCGAGCATCCCGTGGCAAAGGTCCGCGCCATCGCCGACGAGGTCGGCGCCAAGGTCCTGTTCGACGCCGCCCATCAATGCGGGATGATCGCCGGGGGCCACTGGTCCAACCCGCTGGCCGAGGGCGCGCACGTGATGACGATGAGCACCTACAAGAGCCTCGGCGGCCCCGCCGGCGGCCTCATCGTCACGAATGAGCCGGATCTCGCCGCCCGGCTCGACGTGATCGCCTTTCCCGGCCTGACCGCCAATTTCGACGCCGCGAAATCCGCGGCCCTCGCGATCTCGATGCTCGACTGGATCGAATACGGCACCGGCTACGCCCGCGCGATGGCCGAGCTTGCAGCCGCCCTGGCGGACGAGATGGCGCGCCTCGGCCTGCCGGTCTTCAAGGGCGCGCACGGGGTCACCGCCTCTCACCAGTTCGCCCTGCGCGCGGCGGAATTCGGGGGTGGTCAGGCGGCCTCGAAACGGCTGCGCAAGGCGGGTTTCCTGGCCTGCGGAATCGGCCTCCCGGTGGACCCGGTGCCGGGCGACATGAACGGGCTGCGCATCGGCACGCCCGAGCTTGTCCGGCGCGGGGTGACGCCCGCCGACGTGCCCGAACTTGCCGCGCTGATCGCCGAGGGGCTGCGCGCCGAGGCCCCCGAAACGGTTGCGCCCCGCACCCGCGCGATGCGCGCGCGCTTCCAGGGCTACGCCTATATCCGCGCCTGACCGCTTGTCCGGCGCGGGGCTTCCTGCAACAGTGGAAACCGAACCGGCTCAGGGAGAACCAGATGCAATTTGAAAGCCTTATCGTGATGCTGATCGTCGGCCTTCTGGCGGGCTGGATCGCCGGCAAGCTGATGAAGGGGCGCGGTTTCGGCCTTTTCGGCAACATGATCATGGGCGTCGTGGGCGCGTTTCTCGCCGGGCTGATCTTTCCCACGCTCGGCTTCGCCGTCGGCGGTGGCTTCATCGCCTCGGTCTTTCACGCCACGATCGGCGCGGTCATCCTGCTTTTCGTGATCGGGCTGATCCGCAAGGCGTAGTGAGCGCTGGGGTAGAACCCCACCCTACCCGATGCCGGTAGGGTGGGTTTTCAACCCACCGTCACCGTTACCGTCCCCGCGACGCTCAATGCGCCATGAAGACCGGAACCGTCGCCTGTTCCAGCATGTTGCGGGTGGCCCCGCCCAGGATCGCCTCGCGAAAGCGCGAATGGCCATAGGCGCCCATCACCAGCATCTCGGCTTCGGTGTCCGTGGCATGACGGTTCAGGATGTCCGAGATCCGCGACATGGTCTTGCTCAGCACGTCGATCTCGCAGCGCACGCCGTGGCGCGACAGCATCTGGCTCAGCAGCCCGCCGGGATCCGAGCGGTCGGGGCCATGCTGCGGCGGGTCGATCACCACGATGCGCACGCATTCGGCCGATTTCAGCACCGGCAACGCCAGCCGGATCGCGCGCATCGCCTCGACGCTTTCGTTCCAGCCGACCAGCACGGTCTTGGGCTTGCGGATCGGCGCGCCCTCGTCCGGCACCACCAGCACCGGCGCATGACCCTCGAACATCGCGGCCTCGACGATGGGTTCGGCCTCCGCCCCGCGATTCTTGCCATAAGGCCGGGGCAGGATCACCAGGTCGGAGAACCGCGCGCGGTGGGCGACATGGCGGCCCAGGTCGGCGATCTGCGCCACGCCGCTTTCGGCCGACCAGCGCACCCCGGTCTTGCCCAGGTACTCCTTGGCAAAGACCAGCATCTCCTCCGCCTCGGCATTGGCCCGGCTCAGCGTCTCCTGCAGGATCATCGCATTGGCCCCGGCATAGTAATAGCCGGTCTGGCTGCGATCGACACCCAGGCACAGCGCCTCGGCATGCGCGTCGAGCAGATCGGCCAGCGCGGTCATCTGGGCCAGGGCCGGCGCCGACACCTTGGGATCTGTGATGACGGTCAGAAGGGATTTGTATGACATTTCAACCTCATGGGACGGGCGACCAGCCAAGAGGACAGGTCTCATTCGCATACCGGAATCCGTGTCACAGAATTGAAGCGGACGTCTTGACACAGATCAAAGCGGGGGCTGGGCTGCTATTTCATTAGAACGGTCAGTCTAATCCGTCTGGCGTGACGGCAAGAATCGCGCGGGACAAGGGCAAAGGGACGCAATATGTCAAACTATATCAAGCTAATCGCGCTTGGTCTGGTCGCGCTGTTTTCGATGATGGCGATCAACTACGCGCGGGATGTGGCTTACATGGTGCACGCAATCATCATATTGCTTGTATCGGGTGGGCTGTTCATCTGGACCCTCCGCAAAACCGACGAACCCGTCACGTCGGTGGACCTTTCGGGCGAATACATGGACGGCGTCGTCCGCGCGGGCGTGATCGCCACCGCGCTCTGGGGCGTCGTCGGTTTCCTCGCCGGTGTGTTCATCGCCTTCCAGCTCGCCTTCCCCGAGCTGAACTTCGAGTGGGCGCAGGGTTACGCCAATTTCGGACGCCTCCGGCCGCTGCACACCAGCGCCGTGATCTTTGCCTTTGGCGGCAACGCGCTGATCGCCACCTCCTTCTACGTGGTGCAGCGGACCTCCGCCGCGCGACTCTGGGGCGGCAACCTCGCATGGTTCGTGTTCTGGGGCTACCAGCTCTTCATCGTGCTGGCCGCGACCGGCTACCTGCTGGGCGCCACGCAGTCCAAGGAATATGCCGAGCCCGAATGGTACGTGGACCTCTGGCTGACGGTCGTCTGGGTGGCCTACCTGGCCGTCTTCCTGGGCACGATCATCCGCCGCAAGGAACCGCATATCTACGTGGCCAACTGGTTCTACCTGTCCTTCATCGTGACCGTCGCGATGCTCCACGTGGTCAACAACATGTCCATCCCGGTCTCGATCTGGGGCTCGCGCTCGGTTCAGGTGATGTCCGGCGTGCAGGATGCGATGACGCAGTGGTGGTACGGCCATAACGCCGTGGGCTTCTTCCTGACCGCGGGTTTCCTGGGCATGATGTATTACTTCATCCCGAAACAGGCCGAACGCCCGGTCTTCTCCTACAAGCTGTCGATCATCCACTTCTGGGCGCTGATCTTCATCTATATCTGGGCCGGTCCGCACCACCTTCACTATACCGCGCTGCCCGACTGGGCCTCGACGCTGGGCATGGTGTTCTCGGTCGTGCTCTGGATGCCCTCCTGGGGCGGCATGATCAACGGCCTGATGACGCTCTCGGGCGCCTGGGACAAGCTGCGCACCGACCCGATCATCCGCATGATGGTCATCTCGGTCGGCTTCTACGGCATGTCCACCTTCGAAGGCCCGATGATGTCGATCCGCGCAGTGAACTCGCTGAGCCACTACACCGACTGGACCATCGGTCACGTCCATTCCGGCGCCCTTGGCTGGAACGGCATGATCACCTTCGGCGCGCTCTACTTCCTGACGCCGGTCCTGTGGAAGCGTGAGCGTCTCTACTCGCTCAGTCTCGTCTCCTGGCACTTCTGGCTCGCCACCATCGGCATCGTGCTCTACGCCGCCTCGATGTGGGTGACCGGCATCATGGAAGGCCTGATGTGGCGCGAAGTGGATGCCAACGGCTTCCTGGTGAACTCCTTCGCCGACACGGTGGCCGCCAAGTTCCCGATGTACGTGGTGCGCGGTCTGGGCGGGGTGCTGTTCCTCGCGGGTGCCGTGATCATGGTCTACAACCTCTGGATGACCGTCCGGAAAGCGCCGGCCAAGGAAGCCTCGCTCTCCGTCGCAGTCCCGGCTGAATAAGGAAATCGGAACATGAGTACCGACGACAAGAAACCCCCGATGCCGGCATCCGCGACAGGGGCTGGCGACCGGCCGAAGAAGAAGTCCATCCTGGACCGGCACAAGATCCTCGAGACCAACGCGACCCTGCTGCTGATCTTCAGCTTCCTGGTCGTGACGGTGGGCGGCATCGTGCAGATCGCACCGCTGTTCTACCTCGAGAACACCATCGAAGAGGTGGAGGGGATGCGCCCCTACACCCCGCTCGAACTGGCGGGCCGCGAGATCTACGTCCGCGAGGGCTGCTACGTGTGCCACAGCCAGATGATCCGCCCCATGCGGGACGAGGTCGAACGCTATGGCCATTACAGCCTCGCGGCGGAATCGATGTATGACCACCCGTTCCAGTGGGGCTCCAAGCGGACGGGGCCCGACTTGGCCCGCGTCGGCGGCCGCTACTCGGACGAGTGGCATGTCGATCACCTGCGCGATCCGCAATCCGTGGTGCCGGAATCGGTTATGCCGAAATACGGTTTCCTGGAACGCACCATGATCGACGGGCGTTACATCGAGGACGTGATGAGCGTGCACCACTTCGTCGGCGTGCCCTATACCGAGGAGCAGCTGGCCAATGCCCAGGCCGATTTCCGCGCCCAGGCCGACCCGGATTCCGACTATGACGGGCTGCTTGAGCGCTACGGCGAGGAAAGCGTGAACGTGCGCAACTTCGACGGCCAGGTGGGCATATCCGAAGCGGATGCGCTGATCGCCTATCTGCAAATGCTGGGGACGCTCGTCGATTTCTCGACCTTCACCCCGGACGCAAGCCGCTGAGGATCGGGTAACCCATGGAAGAGTACACCTTCCTTCGTCAATTCGCGGACAGCTGGATGCTGTTGGCCCTCTTCGCCTTCTTCATCGGGGTAATCATCTGGGTATTCCGCCCGGGCTCCAAGAAGAAGTACGACGATACGGCCAACATTCCCTTCCGCCACGAAGACAAACCCGCCGATCGTGAGGAGGACGGGAAGAAATGACCAAGAAATCTGAAATCAAGAAGGGTGATCCCGAAACGACCGGCCACAGCTGGGACGGGATCGAGGAATTCAACAACCCCCTCCCGCGCTGGTGGGTCTGGGTCTTCTACGCCACCATCGTCTGGGGCGTGATCTATACCATCGCCTACCCGGCCTGGCCGCTGGTGAACTCGGCCACAGCCGGGGTCATGGGATGGTCCACCCGCGCCAACGTGGCGGCCGAGATCGCCGCCGCCGAGGAGGCCAACGCCGCGATCAACGAACGCCTCGCCTCGGTCGAGCTTGCCTCGATCGCCGACGATGCCGAGTTGAGCACCTATGCCGTCTCGGCCGGGTCCGCGGTGTTCAAGACATGGTGCGCCCAGTGCCACGGTTCCGGCGCGGCCGGCGCCAAGGGCTATCCGAACCTGCTGGATGACGCCTGGCTCTGGGGTGGGGATATCGAGAATATCCACTACACCATCAGCCACGGCATCCGGAACGAGGACGATCCCGACGCCCGCTATTCCGAGATGCCCGCCTTCGGCCGTGACGAGCTGCTCAGCGGCGAAGAGATCGACCAGGTCGTGAACTACGTCATGTCGCTCTCGGGCGAGCCGCAGGATGCCTCGCTGGTCGAGGCCGGCGCCGAGGTGTTCTCCTACAACTGCGCCGCCTGCCACGGCGAGGATGCGCAGGGCGACAACCTCCAGGGGGCACCGAACCTGGCCGACGCGATCTGGCTCTATGGCGGGGATTACGACACGATCCACAACACCGTCTATTACAGCCGGTTCGGCGTCATGCCGCCCTGGTCCGAAGAGGCAAGCCCCGCAGGCCGCCTGAGCGAGGCCGAGATCCGCGCGGTGGCGACCTATGTCCACCAGCTGGGCGGCGGTGAATGACATCTTGAGGAATCTCCGGGCGGCTTCGGTCGCCCGGGGTCAGTGCCGGCTGTTCCATCTGTTCGCGCGTTTCCAGAACAGCCGGCACGTCAACCTTGCGACCGGCGACCGGGGCCTTGCCCGGTCGGCCGGTCTTTTTTCTTCTAGGCCATCGCTTGCCCTGTGGCAAATGGCCCCCGGCGCGAAAAAGTGTCTCGCAGATGCGCGTTTTGACCCATGTCAAAGTTGGGCGACCCTACATAGGTCAGAAGTCGGGCAAGCCAAAACCAACGCCGGAGTCCGTCCGTGAGCGATACAGACAACACACCCAGCCTCTACGCGGCGCGCGAGCCGATCTTCCCGCGCCGGGTGTCGGGGAACTTCCGCAATCTCAAGTGGATCATCCTCGCGGTCACGCTGGGCATCTACTACATTACCCCCTGGATACGCTGGGACCGGGGCCCCAGCCTGCCGGACCAGGCGGTGCTGCTCGACCTGGCGAACCGGCGTTTCTACTTCTTCTGGATCGAGATCTGGCCGCATGAATTCTACTTCGTCGCGGGCCTTCTCATCATGGCCGGTCTCGGCCTCTTCCTCTTCACCTCCGCGCTTGGCCGCGTCTGGTGCGGCTATGCCTGTCCCCAGACGGTCTGGACCGACCTCTTCATCCTGGTCGAACGCTGGATCGAGGGCGACCGCAACGCCCGCCTGCGCCTGCACCGGCAGAAGAAGATGGACCTGCGCAAGGCCCGGCTGCGTCTGACCAAATGGGTGGCGTGGTTCCTGATCGCGCTGGCCACCGGCGGCGCCTGGATCTTCTACTTCGCCGATGCGCCGACGCTCCTGCGCGACCTCGTCACGCTCAACGCCCATCCCGTGGCCTATACCACGATGCTGGTGCTGACCGGCACGACCTTCCTGTTCGGCGGCTTCGCGCGCGAACAGATCTGCATCTATGCCTGCCCCTGGCCGCGCATCCAGGCCGCCATGATGGACGAGGACACGCTGACCGTCGGCTACCGTTACTGGCGGGGCGAGCCGCGCGGCAAGGGCAATGTCCGCCGCCGCAGCCAGGCCCAGGCACACAAGGCCGAGGCCGAGGCGCAGGCATCCGGCCCCGATCTGGGCGGCAGCTATGCCAGAACCCCCGTGCCCAACGAAATGACCGACCTCACGCCCGAGGCGACGGACCAGGGGCCCGGCGACTGCATCGACTGCATGGCCTGCGTCAATGTCTGCCCGATGGGCATCGACATCCGCGACGGCCAGCAGATGGAATGCATCACCTGCGCGCTCTGCATCGACGCCTGCGACGACGTCATGGCCAAGATCGGCAAGCCGCGTGGCCTGATCGACTATCTCGCGCTCAGCGACGAGGATCGCGAACGCGCCGGCAACACGCCCCGCAGCGTCTGGAGCCACGTGTTCCGCCCGCGCACCGTGCTCTATACCGTCCTCTGGGCCGCGGTGGGCCTCGGGCTGATCTTCGCGCTCTTCATCCGGCCCGATATCGACCTGACCGTCGCACCGGTGCGCAACCCGACCTTCGTGACCATGTCCGACGGCTCGATCCGCAACACCTATGACGTGCGGCTGCGCAACAAGCATGGCGAGGCGCGGATGTTCAAGCTCTCGCTCAAGGGCCACCCGGCGCTGCGCGTCCAACTCGAGGGGACGCCCTATCAATCGGTCATGGTGCCCGCCGACACCGCCTTCCTGCAGCGCGTCTACATCATCGCGCCGCCGGGCGCAGAGCCCGCGCAGGCCGAAACCAGCGACGTCAGGATCTGGGTCGAGGACCTCAGCAGCGGCGAACGCGCCTACAAGGACACCACCTTCAACGGACGGGGGAACTGACCCATGGCAGAACGGCAACTCACCGGCAAACATGCCGCCATGATCTTCATCGGCGCTTTCGGCGTCATCATCACGGTCAATCTCGCGCTGGCCTATAACGCGGTGGCGACCTTCCCGGGGCTCGAGGTCAAGAATTCCTATGTCGCCTCGCAGCAATTTGACGAACGCCGCGACGCGCAGCAGGCGCTGGGCTGGACCGTCCGCGCCGATGCGACCGGCGGGCTGGTGATCCTCTCGATCACCGACGCCCAGGGCAATCCCGTCGAGGTCGAGCAGCTCGAGGCCGTCGTCGGTCGCGCCACCCATGTCAAGGAGGACACGGCCCCCGACTTCCGCTTCGACGGCACCGCCTATGTGGCGCCTGCCGAGCTGGGCGACGGCAACTGGAACATCCGCATGAAGGCGCGCGCCCAGGATGGCACCGAGTTCTCGCAGCGCGTCATCCTGCATGTGAACAAGGGCTGACCATGACCGTGCAGCTGCGCCCCTCCGCCGCCGCCTGTCCCGGCTGCATCGCCGCCCCGGCGGAACCGGCGCGCGAGATGCCCAGGGAGGCCCAGATCGCCCTGTCGCTGCCCGGCATCCATTGTTCGGGGTGCATCGCCACGGTGGAAAGGGTGCTGAACGCCCAGCCCGGCGTGACCAATGCCCGCGTCAACCTCACGCTCAAGCGCGCGATGGTGCAGGCAGCGCCGGATACCCGCGCCGCCGACCTGATCCCCGTGCTCGAACAGGCGGGATACGAGGCGCACGAGCTTGATCCCGGCGCGCTTTCGGCCACCACGAACGACCGCGCCGGCCGCGACCTGCTGATGCGGCTCGCCGTGGCGGGTTTCGCCTCGATGAACGTGATGCTTCTCTCGGTCTCCGTCTGGTCGGGGGCCGAGGATGCGACACGCGACATGTTCCACTGGATCTCGGCCGCGATCACGCTTCCCGCCATCGCCTTCTCGGCGCAGCCCTTCTTCCTCAACGCCTGGAGCGCGCTGCGCGTCCGCCGCCTCAACATGGATGTGCCGATCGTTCTGGCGATCCTTCTGGCGCTGATCACCTCGCTCTGGGAAACCTCGCTCTCGGGCGAGCACGCCTATTTCGACGCGGCCCTCACGCTCACCTTCTTCCTGCTGGCAGGCCGCTATCTCGATTACCGCACCCGCGCCGTGGCGCGCTCCGCGGCCGAGGAGCTGGCCGCGCTCGAAGTGCCCCGCGCGCTGCGCCTCGAAGATGGCGAGGAACGCGAAATTGCCGTGTCCGACCTGCGCGTGGGCGATCTTGTCCGCGTCCGCCCCGGCGGGCGGATGCCCGTTGATGGCGAGATCACGCAGGGCCGCTCGGAACTCGACCGTTCGCTGCTGACGGGTGAGACGCTGCCCGTCTATGCCGAACCGGGCACCATCGTCAGCGCGGGCGAGGTCAACCTGACCGGCCCGCTCACCATCCGCGCCTCTGCCGTGGGGCAGGACACCTCGCTGCACCGCATGGCCGATCTCGTGGCCATCGCCGAATCCGGGCGTTCCCGCTACACCTCGCTGGCCGACAGCGCGGCCAAGCTCTATGCGCCGGGCGTGCATATCCTTTCCGCCCTCAGCTTTTTGGGCTGGCTGCTCTACTCCGGCGACATGCGCACCGCGCTCAACATCGCCGCCGCCGTGCTCATCATCACCTGTCCCTGCGCGCTGGGCCTCGCCGTGCCGGCCGTGACCACCGCCGCTTCGGGCCGGCTCTTCCGCAAGGGGATGCTGATCAAGCACGCCACCGCGCTGGAACGGCTGGCCGAGGTCGATACCGTCGTCTTCGACAAGACCGGCACGCTCACTGCGGGTACGCCCGAACTCACCAACCTGGGCGATCACAGCCGCGCCGACCTCGAAATCGCGCTCGCTCTGGCCGAAGGCTCCTCGCACCCGCTCTCTCGCGCGCTGGCCCGGGCCGCGCAGGAGGCCGGGATCAAGCCCGCCGCCCTCAGCGATCTCAAGGAAATCCCCGGCTTCGGGACCGAGGCGCTCTGCCGGGGTCGCCGTGTGCGCCTGGGCCGCGCCGCATGGGTCGGCGCCGAACAGGGGGACCAGACCGCCGCGTGGCTCGCCGTCGGCGATGCCGAACCGCTGGCCTTCACCTTCACCGACGCGCTGCGCCCGGGCGCCGAACAGGCCGTCGCAGCGCTTCAGGCATCGGGCAAGCGCGTGCTGCTGATCTCGGGCGACACCACGCCGGCCGTCCGCGCGCTCGCCACCCGCCTCGGCATCTCCGACTGGATCGCCGAGGCGCTTCCGCAGGACAAGGCCGCCCGCGTGCAGGCCCTCACCGATGAGGGCCGCAAGGTCCTGATGGTGGGCGACGGGCTCAACGACACGGCCGCGCTTGCCGCAGCCCATGTCTCGATCTCGCCCGCCTCGGCCCTCGACGCCGCCCGCGTCGCCTCGGACATCGTGCTGCTGGGCCACGACCTCGGCCCCATCGCCGATGCCTGCGAGACCGCCCGCAAGGCCACGAAACGCATCCGCGAGAACTTCCAGATCGCCACGGTCTACAATGTGATCGCCGTGCCGCTCGCGGTCGCCGGCCTCGCCACCCCCTTGATAGCGGCGCTGGCCATGTCCACCTCTTCGATCACAGTCTCGCTGAACGCGCTGCGCCTGAGGTGACCCGATGGATGTCCTGACCTTTCTCATCCCGATCTCGCTCTTCCTGGGCGGCATCGGGCTCGTGGCCTTCCTCTACACGGTCCGCTCCAACCAGTATGACGACCCCGAGGGCGATGCCCGCCGCATCCTCAATTCCGACTACGACGACCACCCCAAGCCTTGACGCGCGGGCTGGCTGCGGCATCCTCTGCCCCAACAACAGGAGAGAGAGCCATGGATATCCACCCGGCAGGAAGCCGCGCCACGATTC
Organism: uncultured Paracoccaceae bacterium; assembly: GCA_947500005.1. Lineage (GTDB taxonomy): Bacteria > Pseudomonadota > Alphaproteobacteria > Rhodobacterales > Rhodobacteraceae > Lutimaribacter_A. The sequence goes on from CANMQJ010000006.1 coordinate 203,155, forward strand.
GCGCCAACGCCGACTATTTCACCGGCACAGTCTGGCAGGACCCGATCATCCAGGCCCCCGACCCGGCCCGCGTGATGGGCCTGCGCGTCAGCTTCGAGCCCGGCGCGCGCACGGCATGGCACACGCACCCGCTGGGCCAGACCCTTTACGTGACCGACGGGGTCGGGCTGGTCTGCGCGCGCGGACAGGCGCCCCGCGTGATCCGCGCCGGCGACACCGTCTGGATTCCCCCGGGGGAGGAGCACTGGCACGGCGCCGGCCCCGAGACGGCGATGGTCCACATCGCCATACAGGAGGCGCAGGACGGCACGCCCGCGCATTGGCTGGAAAAAGTCAGCGATGCCGATTACACCCGCGCGCCGGACTAGGCGCGCCACCCAAAAGCGGGCCCGGCCTTGAAATCGCCACCAAGCCCGGCTATGTCCCCGCCATCCGCTAGCAGAAAGAACAGCCCCCATGGCCACCACCAACCCGATCCAGTTCATCCAGCAGGTCCGCGCCGAAGTCGCCAAGGTCGTCTGGCCGACCCGCCGCGAGGTTCTGCTGACCACGGTGATGGTGTTCATCATGGCGGCCCTGACGGCCGTGTTCTTCGCGCTGGTCGACCTCGCCATCCGCGGCGGGCTTCAGGCCATCCTCGGGATGTTCGGCTAGGCACCGCAACAGTCGCAACCGGACCGCGACCGCGCCGGGCGATGATGGCTGATACACCCTCCATTTCGGCGCCTGCCACGACGGGCGGATTGACGGCATCCCGATAACGTCGGGCCGGAGCCGCAGGATCCGCCTTTCCGAGCGCGCGCACCGAAACAACAAGAAACCCGGGCGAATAACGCCCGGGCCTGTCGAGGGATCTGATCAGGGTGCTCTCGCAGTCTGACTGAGCGAGACGCGAATTTTCATCAGCCCGCGAGTTGCACTTCCGGCTGCTTCCATGTGCCATCCAGCACGGAAGCCTCCGGATAGTAGACCCGCAGCACCGCCATGAAGGGCCCGTTTGGTGCGGGCAGCCAGTTCTTGGCCTTGTCTCCTTCGGGTTTCGTTGCGGAGAGGTAGATCGACGTGCTGCCGTCGGCCTCCGTCATCAGGTCCGGAAGCATGGGGGAGTTGATCAGATACCTGTCTATCGGGTTGGCCACGAGAAACTGCTGCGGCAGGTCGTACATGGTAATCGACCAGAAGGCTTTCGCGGGCGGAAGCTGACCCTTTTCAAATCGGATCACATAGTTCTTGTCACCCGAGAGGGGCTTGCCATCCGCAGACGTTCCGAAAAGACCATAGTAGGCTTCTTCCTTCGAATTGCCGAGAATTCCCATCTGGGCGCCCACTGCACGGTTCACAAAGTCACCGTTGATGAAAGCCCGCGTTCCGAACAGGTTCTCCGAAGTCTCAGTCGTCTTTCGGCGCGCGTCGATCTCTGCCTGCCCGTCGGCCATTCCAGCCTTCAGCGCCTCGACCATTTCGCTCGGCAATGAGGCGATGTCGATCTTCTCGCCCGGCACGATGCCGATCTGCGCGAAGCGGTCCCGCAGATCCTTTTCATCGGGAAGAACCGGGACGTACTGCAGAATGAAGGACAGCAGATTGAACAGTTCCGGCGAGGTCCGTTCATCGGCGCCGGAAAGCGGCGTGGGGAAGGTTGCGGATGGCGCGGCAGCCGGGGCAGGCGTTCCCGCAAAGGCGGAAAGCGGTGCGAGTTTGTATTCCGCCTGAATCGCGCGGACATTGTCGATGTCCTTCGGGCCGAACAGCTGCGTGCGGTAGATCGCCAGCACGAAATCCGTCTCGGCCTGAATGACTTTGGTGATGCCTTCTGGCGTCTCGCCCGTCCAGCCCGGACCTGTGATCATGAAGCTGCCGCCATCATTTCCGGTCGCACGGGTGCCAAGATAATCGAAGTTGTACGTGTAGGCGTCGACCAACTGAACCGAGAAGTAGCGGTTCGCCTCGATCTTCGGCAAGGTCAGCACGATCGGTTCGGCGCGCAGATCAAGCCAGCAAAAGGAATACGGCGTGTCCGAGTTGGGGGTCTGCACGGCCGTGTCGGCAGGGGTGTAAACGTTGGCCTCGCTGTAAAGACCGTTCGGCGGCCCCTTGTATTGCTTGTCCTTCTCATTGACGAAATACGCCCACATGATGCGGTAGTTATCCACCATGGGGAAACCATATATATAGGCTTCCTTCGCGATCGCGCGGGCCTCGTCCGAGGAGACGGCGATCCTGGCCCGGGCTGGCAACCCGAAGGCCCCTACCGCCGCGAGCGCTATTGCGCTGGTGGCGGTCTTGGTAAACCCGCGACGTGTTATTTTCATGGGATGTCTCTTTTTCTGGCGCTGAACATACCTTGGGTAATCCTGGTGCCCTCATCACGCGTTGATGTACGTCATTATTGACAGCTTTCTTTGTCTGCTTTTGATTCGGAGCGGTCAAAGAGACGAGAGACCTGGCATCACTGACTTGCGCCACGAAATATGACGGGCTGGGCCGGATCCCGGTCTGATTGGTCCCGTCTTCGACGGGTTGGCGCGGGCGGGAGTGATCGAGCGCGACTGACAGCGCGCAGGGGATACCGCGTTGTACAAAACGGTCAACCGGGGTCTCGGGGCCTGTACAAAACGGTCAAAACGCCCCGAATTCCGGGTCCATGGAAAATGCCCGGCCCCCTTGCATATCGGGCGTTCGGGCGTTAGGTCACTCCCCACTCTGAGGACTGGCGTGCGGCGATTCGGGCTGCGCGCCGCTTTTCGTTGCGGAGACTTTCGGGTCATCCGTTTGAGATTTATCAGGTTTTTGCCACGCGTCCCGCGTGGCCGCGGCAGACAAGGACGGCAAGGCACATGGCGAAACGGTGGTACTCGGTCAGCGTACTCTCGAATTTCGAGAAGAAGATCGCAGAACAGATCCGCACCCTCGTCGCCGAACAAGGCCTCGAAGACGAGATCGACGAAGTGCTGGTTCCGACCGAAGAGGTGATCGAGGTGCGTCGCGGCAAGAAGGTCTCGACCGAGCGCCGCTTCATGCCGGGCTATGTTCTGGTGCACATGGAGATGTCCGACAAGGGCTACCATTTGATCAATGGAATCAATCGTGTAACCGGTTTCCTCGGCCCCCAGGGCCGTCCCATGCCGATGCGCGATGCCGAGGTGAACCAGATCCTCAACCGCGTTCAGGAGGGTGAGGAGACGCCGCGGACGCTCATCTCCTTCGAGGTCGGCGAGAAGGTCAAGGTCAATGATGGCCCGTTCGAGGATTTCGACGGCATGGTCGAGGGCGTGGACGACGACAACCAGAAACTGCGTGTGAGCGTCTCGATCTTCGGCCGGGAAACTCCGGTCGAACTGGATTTCACTCAGGTCACCAAGCAGTCCTGAGCGGAGACTCGTCGCCCCGGAGGGGACGGTGAGGAAAATCGTGGGAGGCGGTCGTCACGCGTGACGGCACCGAACCACGGGCGAACCTGTCCGGCCGTCGCGACGGTCTGGATGCTGAAAAAGGAGAAGGCCAATGGCCAAGAAACTCGTGGGCAGCTTGAAGCTGCAAGTGCCCGCCGGACAAGCCAACCCGTCGCCCCCGGTGGGTCCGGCGCTGGGTCAGCGCGGCATCAACATCATGGAATTCTGCAAGGCGTTCAATGCCAAGACCGCGGACATGGATCCCGGTGCGCCCTGTCCGACCGTGATCACCTACTATCAGGACAAGTCCTTTACCATGGACATCAAGACGCCGCCGGCGTCCTACTACCTGAAGAAGGCGGCAAAGCTGAAGTCGGGGGCAAAGAACCCCTCGCGCGAAACCGCCGGTACGGTAACCGTCGCGCAGGTGCGTGAGATCGCCGAAGCGAAGATGAAGGATCTGAGCGCGCATGACATCGAGTCGGCGATGCAGATCATTCTGGGCTCCGCCCGCTCCATGGGCATCGAGGTGAAATAAGATGGCAAAGCTCGGTAAACGTACGCGCGCCGCGCGCGAAGCCTTCGCCGGCAAGGAAGAGTTGTCGGTTCAGGATGCCGTCGCCCTGATCAAGGCGAACTCCAACGCCAAGTTCGACGAGACCGTCGAGATCGCGATGAACCTCGGTGTCGACACGCGCCACGCCGACCAGATGGTGCGCGGCGTTGTCGGCCTGCCCAACGGCACCGGCAAGGACGTTCGCGTCGCCGTTTTCGCCCGTGGCGCCAAGGCGGACGAAGCCAAGGAAGCCGGAGCCGATATCGTCGGCGCCGAGGACCTGATGGAAACGATCCAGGGCGGCACGATCGAGTTCGACCGCTGCATCGCGACGCCGGACATGATGCCGATCGTCGGCCGCCTGGGCAAGATCCTGGGTCCGCGCAACCTGATGCCGAACCCCAAGGTCGGCACCGTGACCATGGACGTCAAGCAGGCCGTCGAAGCGGCCAAGGGCGGTGAAGTTCAGTTCAAGGCCGAAAAGGGCGGTGTCGTCCATGCCGGTGTGGGCAAGGCGTCGTTCGACGAGGCCAAGCTGATCGAGAACATCCGCGCATTCGTCTCGGCCGTGGCCAAGGCCAAGCCGACGGGCGCCAAGGGCACCTACATGAAGAAGATCTCGCTGTCTTCGACCATGGGGCCGGGCGTGACCGTGGATGTCTCCGAAGCCGCGAGCGAATAAGTCGCGGGGTTTCGGGTGGAACCGTCCTGGCATGTCGGAGCCATCCTGCGCGAGGATCCGGAGGATACGCTCCGCTTCGCTGCATGGTATCTCGACGCCGGTGCGGACCGCCTGACGCTATATTTCGACGATCCGCAGGACCCCGCAATCGGGGTCCTGTGCCACCATCCCCGGATCGGCTGCATCCCCTGCACGCCCGACTTCTGGATGGACTTGGGGCTTGACCCCGACAGCCGCTTTACCAAAAGACAGAATGCCGCGCTCACCCACGCTTATCGGCAGAGCGACGCGGATTGGTTTCTGAACGTGGATGCGGACGAATTCGTTCATATCGAGGGTCGGAGCCTTGCGGCATTCCTTGCGGAGGTGCCGCAAGACGCTGTTTCGGTCCGGATCGAAACGGCCGAGGCGGTGGGGACAGGAGGCGACCACCCCTCCCGTGTCTTCCGCCTTCCGATGGAGAGGGATGCCGCGCGGCGCGTCTATGGCGGCGATGCCGGCCTCTTCGGGCCGCGCCGCAAGGGGTTGGTAGGCCACGCGGCGGGGAAGTCGGCTATTCGTGGCGGACATTCCGATCTGACCCTTCGGCAGCATTGGCCCGTACGCGGCAAGGACATCCCGCGCGAGCACATTGTTGGGCGCGAAAGCGGTGCATTTCTGCTGCACATGATCGGGCTGGACTATGCGCCCTGGCGGGCCAAGGTCGATTGGCGTATCGCCTCGCGCGGGTTTATCGCTTCTCTGACCGAGCAGGTCGCGGAGGCGCTGGACCTTGAAGACCCCGAGCCCCATTTGCGCGATCTTCACAGACGCCTGCACCGAATGGACGCGGATGCATTGGAACGCTTGGCCGCAGAGCGGGCATTGCTGGAGCTCGACCTGGATTTCGATGCGCGCATGGAACGCCATTTTCCAAGGCAGTGACCCGCCGCGTGGATGCCGCGCAGCCAGCAAAATCGCAACAGTTAACGGAATATTGGAGGGGTTCTACCCCGGCGCGCTCAACAGTTTTTGACTTTAACGCAGGGGCTTACCTACTCTCTGCCAATGCAGCATTCCGACCCGGGTATATTCGAGACGAAACGGCCCCCCGTGCAACGGGGCGCTCATTCGGCTTGCATGCCGCTCGTTCCCGGCGTCAGCCTTGCGGAGGGCGCGCTCCTGGTGACTGGCCCCGATCCGACGGTCTGGAACCTGGTCGATCGCAGCGGGGCGCCGGTTCTGGACGCCACGACCTATCGGCTGGGGCGTCATCTCTATCCACGAGCGCTGGAGCCTTCGGAACTCCCCGAAGCAGAGCAGTTGCAGGGCACATGGCTTTACGCCGGGGATTATTGGAACCATTTCGGGCATTTCATGTTCGAATCGCTGGCCCGGCTTTGGGTGATGGAGCATCTGGACCTGAAGCTTGACGGGATCCTCTACGCTTGGCCGCGGCACGGTGCTCCGGCCGTGTGCCGTGACGGGGGTTTTCAGCGACAGTTGCTGCAACGATGTGGGGCCGATCTGCCGGTGCGGATCGTGAATGGCCCGACGCGGGTCCAGCGGCTGGTGGTGCCGCGTCAGGGCTGCGGTCTGGGTCCGATGGCCGCCGGCACGCCAGAGTTCCGCAGTTTCATCCGGGAAAAGCTCAGAGCCGGGATGAGGCCGGGGCCTCATCGCAGGCTTTATCTTTCGCGTGCAGGTTACTGGCTTCGGCGCGGCGGGCATTTCGACGAGGAGCGGTTGGCCAAGCTGCTGGCAAACGAGGGCTATCACGAATTCAGGCCCGAGAAGTGCACCTTGGACGAACAGATCGAAGCCTATATGGGAGCCGAGCACATTGTCGCGCCTGACGGCAGCGCACTGCATCTCGTGGCCTTCGTCGCCGAACCGGGGCAGCGTGTCGCGGTAATCCTGCGCCGTCATGACGGCGGCAAGGACGTTGTGCCGAACCTCACCGGATGCATGGGGCGGCACCCGCTGGTCGTGAACCGTATCGAGAGGTTCCATCGCCGAACCGACCTGAAGAATCCGAACTGGAACAGTTTTGCGGAGCTTGACATCGAAGGCGTCGGCGCCGACCTGCACCGCGAGGGGTTCCTGGCGGCGCCGCAGCATTGGCAACGGATCCGGCACCGGCGACGACAGCGTCTGTTGGCGCAATACGGGGCGCGCCTCTCCTGTACCTTCCGGACCGACGAGGTGAACACCGACGGGCCGTTTTCGCGACCCGACAGCGCGGCCTGACCAGAATTTCGCGATTTACCCCTTGGAAACCTCCGCTCCATCGTCTAGGGAGAGGTGCGGGCAAAGCGTGCGATTCGTCGTGCGCTTTGTTTCGTTTCGTCCAAGACGGTGGGTGGCTTCTTTGGCCTTAATTTCCTGCCTGAGACGGGAAAGACCAAAAAGATCGAGGGTCCCACCCTCGGGCGATACTTTTGGCTTCACCCCGTAAAACGGACCTGAACGCCGGGTGAAAGCCCGGCAGACTTGAGCCGGGATGCATTGCCATCCCAAACTTGGAGAGAACTGTGGATAGAGCCCAGAAAGAGAAAGTGGTCGAGGAACTCGGCCAGATCTTCGAAAGCTCTGGCGTCGTGGTGGTTGCCCACTACACGGGTCTGACAGTTGCCGAAATGCAGGATCTTCGCGCGCGTGCTCGTAACGCGGGCGGCTCCGTGCGTGTTGCCAAGAACAAGCTCGCCAAGATCGCCCTTGAGGGTAAGCCGTGTTCTTCCATGGCTGACCTGCTGACGGGGATGACCGTTCTGACCTATTCCGAGGACCCCGTGGCAGCTGCCAAGGTGGCCGAGGACTTCGCCAAGGATAACAAGAAGTTTGAAATCCTCGGCGGTGCAATGGGTGAGAACGCTCTTGACCGTGCCGGCGTCGAAGCCGTGTCGAAAATGCCGTCGCGTGACGAGCTCATTGCTCAGATCGTGTCCTGCATTGGCGCGCCTGCTTCGAACATCGCTGGCGCGATTGGCGCACCTGCAAGCAACATCGCAAGCATCCTGTCCACCATCGAAGAGAAGGCGGAAGCTGCGTAAGCGGTTGGCACTGAATGATCTGCGTGGGGGTTAAATCCCGACGTTGGAACACACATCTGTAAAACGGAAAGAGCTGATAAAATGGCTGATCTGAAGAAACTGGCAGAAGAGATCGTTGGTCTGACCCTGCTTGAAGCACAAGAACTGAAAACCATCCTCAAGGACGAATATGGCATCGAGCCGGCAGCCGGTGGCGCCGTCATGATGGCCGGCCCCGCAGGCGACGCGCCGGCGGCCGAAGAGGAAAAGACCGAGTTCGACGTCGTCCTGAAGAACGCCGGCGCCTCCAAGATCAACGTGATCAAGGAAGTCCGCGCGATCACCGGCCTGGGCCTGAAAGAAGCCAAGGAACTGGTCGAAGCCGGCGGCAAGATCAAGGAAGGCGTGTCCAAGGACGAAGCCGAAGACGTCAAGGGCAAGCTGGAAGCAGCTGGCGCCGAGGTCGAGCTGGCCTAAGCCGCTCGTCGGATGCGCGCAAGACGCATCGTGTGATCTGGCTGGGCCCGGAGATTTCCGGGTCCAGCCGAACCTGTCTTGGAAAACCCCTCGCGGAATGAGGGGTTTTCCAAGGCGCGGTTCCCGGATCGGGAAGGCCACCACTCGGGACGGTGGCCATGGATAGATCCGGTCGTGTCGTCTCCTGTGGTCAGGACGCCGGAGCCCGGCGGCGCGCCTGACCTGCGAGAACATCGAAAGGTGACATCTGTTATGGCGCAAACTTTCCTTGGCCAGAAACGTCTTCGGAAATACTACGGCAAAATCCGCGAAGTGCTGGAAATGCCGAACCTCATCGAGGTCCAGAAATCCTCATACGACCTGTTCCTGCGCTCCGGCGATGGCGAGCGGCCCGCCGATGGCGAAGGCATCATGGGCGTGTTCCAGTCGGTCTTTCCGATCAAGGATTTCAACGAGACGAGTGTTCTGGAGTTCGTGAAGTACGAACTGGAAAAGCCCAAATACGACGTCGAGGAGTGCATGCAGCGCGACATGACCTATGCCGCGCCGCTGAAGGTGACGCTGCGTCTGATCGTGTTCGACGTGGACGAGGATACCGGCGCCAAGTCGGTGAAGGACATCAAGGAGCAGGACGTCTTCATGGGCGACATGCCCCTGATGACACCCAACGGCACCTTCATCGTCAACGGCACCGAGCGCGTGATCGTTTCCCAGATGCACCGCTCGCCCGGCGTGTTCTTCGATCACGACAAGGGCAAGACGCACAGCTCGGGCAAGCTGCTCTTCGCCTGCCGGATCATTCCCTATCGCGGCTCCTGGCTCGATTTCGAATTCGACGCCAAGGACATCGTCTATGCCCGCATCGACCGTCGCCGCAAGCTGCCGGTGACGACGCTGCTCTATTCCCTGGGCCTGGACCAGGAAAGCATCATGGATGCTTATTATAACACCGTTCACTACAAGCTGCGCAAGGGGCAGGGATGGGTCACGCCGTTCTTCCCGCAGCGCGTGCGCGGCACGCGGCCGACCTATGACCTGGTCGACGCGTCCTCGGGCGAGATCATTGCCGAAGCCGGCAAGAAGGTCACGCCGCGCGCCGTCAAGAAGCTGATCGAGGACGGCTCGGTCACCGATCTTCTGGTGCCTTTCGACCATATCGTGGGCAAGTACGTCGCCAAGGACATCATCAACGAGGAAACCGGCGCGATCTATGTCGAGGCCGGCGACGAGTTGACCTTGGAATACGACAAGAGCGGCGACCTGATCGGCGGCACCGTCAAGGAGCTGATCGATGCCGGCGTGACCGACATTCCGGTCCTCGACATCGACAACATCAATGTGGGCCCCTACATCCGCAACACCGTGGCGCAGGACAAGAACATGAACCGCGACACCGCGCTCATGGATATCTACCGCGTCATGCGTCCGGGCGAGCCGCCCACCGTCGAGGCCGCCTCGGCCCTGTTCGACACGCTGTTCTTCGACAGCGAGCGCTATGACCTGTCGGCCGTGGGCCGGGTCAAGATGAACATGCGCCTCGCTCTGGAGAAGCCCGACACCCAGCGCACGCTCGACCGCGAGGATATCGTGGCCTGTGTCAAGGCGCTGGTGGAACTGCGCGACGGCAAGGGCGACATCGACGATATCGACCACCTCGGCAACCGCCGGGTCCGGTCTGTCGGCGAGTTGATGGAGAACCAGTATCGCGTGGGCCTGCTGCGGATGGAGCGCGCCATAAAGGAGCGCATGTCCTCGGTCGAGATCGACACGGTCATGCCGCAGGACCTGATCAACGCAAAGCCGGCGGCGGCTGCGGTGCGGGAATTCTTCGGCTCCTCGCAGCTGTCGCAGTTCATGGACCAGACCAACCCGCTGTCCGAAGTGACGCACAAGCGCCGCCTGTCGGCGCTTGGCCCCGGTGGTCTGACGCGTGAGCGAGCAGGCTTCGAGGTGCGCGACGTGCACCCGACCCACTATGGCCGGATGTGCCCGATCGAGACACCGGAAGGCCCGAATATCGGCCTTATCAACTCGCTCGCCACCTTTGCACGCGTGAACAAGTACGGCTTCATCGAGACGCCCTATCGCGTGGTCAAGGAAGGGCAGGTAACGGACGAAGTCCATTACATGTCCGCTACCGAGGAAATGCGGCACACCGTGGCGCAGGCCAACGCGACGCTGGACGATGACGGTCGGTTCGTGAACGAGATGGTCAACACCCGGCAGGCGGGTGACTATACCCTCGCCCCGATCGAACAGGTGGACCTGATCGACGTCTCGCCGAAACAGCTGGTCTCGGTCGCTGCATCGCTCATCCCGTTCCTCGAGAACGACGACGCCAACCGTGCCCTCATGGGGTCGAACATGCAGCGTCAGGCGGTTCCGCTTCTGCGGGCCGAGGCACCGCTGGTGGGCACCGGCATCGAGGAAAAGGTCGCCATCGACTCGGGCGCGGCCATTCAGGCCAAGCGGGCCGGCGTCATCGACCAGGTCGATGCCAGCCGGATCGTGATCCGCGCGACCGAGGATCTGGAACTGGGCGATGCAGGCGTTGACATCTACCGCCTGCGCAAGTTCCAGCGCTCGAACCAGAACACCACGATCAACCAGAAGCCGCTGGTCAAGGTGGGCGACACTGTCGAGAAGGGCGAGGTCATCGCCGACGGCCCGTCGACCGACATGGGGGAACTGGCGCTCGGCAAGAACGTTGTCGTCGCATTCATGCCCTGGAACGGTTACAACTACGAGGACTCGATCCTGATCTCGGAACGCATCGCGCGTGACGACGTGTTTACCTCGGTCCATATCGAGGAATTCGAAGTCGCCGCCCGTGACACCAAGCTCGGGCCCGAGGAGATCACCCGCGACATTCCCAACGTGGGCGAGGAAGCGCTGCGCAACCTCGACGAGGCGGGCATCGTCTATATCGGCGCCGATGTGGAGCCGGGCGATATTCTCGTGGGCAAGATCACTCCGAAAGGCGAAAGCCCTATGACGCCGGAGGAGAAACTGCTCCGCGCCATCTTCGGTGAAAAGGCGTCCGACGTTCGCGACACTTCGCTGCGCGTGAAACCGGGCGATTTCGGCACGGTCGTGGAGGTGCGGGTCTTCAACCGCCACGGGGTGGAGAAAGACGAGCGCGCGCTGCAGATCGAGCGCGAGGAAGTCGAGCGTCTGGCCCGTGACCGGGACGACGAACTGGCGATCCTCGACCGCAACATCTATGCGCGTCTGAAGTCCATGATCCTGGGCAAGACCGCCGTGAAAGGCCCCAAGGGTGTCAAGCCAGGCTCGGAAATCACCGAGGAGCTGCTGGGCACGCTGACACGCGGCCAGTGGTGGATGCTCGCCCTCGAAGATGAGGACGACGCAAAGATCGTCGAGGCCCTGAACGAGCAGTACGAGGCGCAGAAACGCGCGCTCGACGCCCGCTTCGAGGACAAGGTCGAAAAGGTCCGCCGGGGCGACGACTTGCCGCCGGGCGTGATGAAGATGGTCAAGGTCTTCATCGCGGTGAAGCGCAAGCTGCAGCCGGGTGACAAGATGGCCGGCCGTCACGGGAACAAGGGCGTGATCTCGAAAGTGGTGCCGATGGAGGACATGCCGTTCCTCGCTGATGGTACTCCGGTCGATTTCTGCCTCAACCCGCTCGGCGTGCCCTCGCGCATGAACGTCGGTCAGATCCTGGAAACCCACATGGGCTGGGCCGCGCGCGGTCTGGGGATCAAGATCGACGACGCGTTGCAGGACTACCGCCGGACTGGCGACCTGACACCGGTGCGCGAAGCGATGCGCCTGGCCTATGGCGATGACGTCTACGAAGAGGGCCTTGCCAACATGGCAGAGGACTCTCTGGTCGAGGCGGCGGGGAACGTCACGCGCGGTGTTCCGATCGCGACGCCGGTCTTCGACGGCGCGAAAGAGCATGACGTGAACGACGCGCTCAAGCGTGCGGGTTTCAACGAAAGCGGCCAGTCGATCCTGTTCGACGGACGCACGGGCGAGCAGTTTGCGCGTCCCGTGACCGTGGGCGTCAAGTATCTGCTCAAGCTGCACCACCTGGTGGACGACAAGATCCACGCGCGCTCGACCGGGCCCTACAGCCTGGTGACCCAGCAGCCGCTGGGCGGCAAGGCGCAGTTCGGTGGCCAGCGCTTCGGCGAGATGGAGGTCTGGGCGCTTGAAGCTTACGGCGCGGCCTACACCCTGCAGGAGATGCTGACGGTGAAATCCGACGACGTGGCGGGCCGGACAAAGGTCTATGAGTCGATCGTCAAGGGCGAGGACAATTTCGAGGCCGGCGTGCCGGAGAGCTTCAACGTTCTCGTAAAGGAAGTGCGCGGCCTCGGCCTCAACATGGAACTCCTGGATGCGGAGGAGGAGTGACCGGATGGCGGGTTGACCCCCGCCCTACGGCCCCCCGGCGGGGCAGGCCCTGAACGGCCGCCCTGCCGCCACCGCCCCAATTCAAGGATTTGAAAATGAACCAGGAACTGACCAACAACCCGTTCAACCCGCTGGCCCCGCAGAAGGTGTTCGACGAGATCAAGGTGTCGCTGGCGAGCCCCGAGCGGATCCTCTCGTGGTCCTATGGCGAGATCAAGAAGCCCGAGACCATCAACTACCGCACGTTCAAGCCCGAGCGCGACGGCCTGTTCTGCGCGCGCATCTTTGGCCCGATCAAGGATTACGAGTGCCTGTGCGGCAAATACAAGCGCATGAAGTATCGTGGCGTCGTCTGCGAGAAATGCGGCGTCGAGGTGACCCTGCAGAAGGTCCGGCGCGAGCGCATGGGCCACATCGAACTTGCGGCCCCTGTCGCGCATATCTGGTTCCTCAAGTCGCTGCCCTCGCGCATCGGCCTGATGCTGGACATGACCCTTCGCGACCTGGAGCGCGTGCTCTATTTCGAGAACTACGTGGTGATCGAACCCGGTCTGACCGATCTGACCTATGGCCAAATGATGACCGAAGAAGAGTTCATGGATGCCCAGGACCAGTATGGCATGGACGCCTTCACCGCCAATATCGGCGCCGAGGCCATCCGTGAGATGCTGGCAGCGATCGACCTCGAATCCGAGGCCGAGACCCTGCGTGCCGAGCTGAAGGAAGCCACCGGCGAACTGAAGCCCAAGAAGATCATCAAGCGGCTGAAGGTCGTCGAGAGCTTCCTCGAGTCGGGCAACCGTCCCGAGTGGATGATCATGACCGTGATCCCGGTCATTCCGCCGGAACTGCGTCCGCTGGTGCCGCTGGATGGCGGCCGCTTCGCCACGTCGGACCTCAACGACCTGTATCGCCGGGTGATCAACCGGAACAACCGTCTCAAGCGGCTGATCGAACTGCGCGCACCCGACATCATCGTCCGCAACGAAAAGCGGATGCTGCAGGAATCGGTCGATGCGCTGTTCGACAACGGCCGCCGTGGCCGCGTCATCACCGGCGCCAACAAGCGCCCGCTGAAGTCGCTCTCGGACATGCTCAAGGGCAAGCAGGGCCGCTTCCGCCAGAACCTTCTGGGCAAGCGCGTCGACTTCTCGGGCCGTTCGGTCATCGTGACCGGTCCGGAACTGAAACTCCACCAGTGCGGTCTGCCCAAGAAGATGGCGCTGGAGCTTTTCAAGCCGTTCATCTACTCGCGACTGGAGGCCAAGGGCCTGTCCAGCACCGTGAAGCAGGCGAAGAAGCTGGTCGAGAAAGAGCGCCCCGAAGTATGGGACATTCTTGACGAGGTGATCCGCGAGCATCCGGTGATGCTGAACCGTGCACCGACCCTGCACCGTCTGGGCATCCAGGCGTTCGAACCCGTCCTGATCGAAGGCAAGGCGATCCAGCTTCACCCGCTGGTCTGCTCGGCCTTCAACGCCGATTTCGACGGTGACCAGATGGCCGTTCACGTTCCGCTGAGCCTCGAGGCGCAGCTGGAAGCGCGCGTGCTGATGATGTCGACGAACAACGTTCTGTCGCCCGCCAACGGCGCGCCGATCATCGTTCCCTCGCAGGACATGATCCTGGGTCTCTACTACCTGACCCTCGACCGTGCAGGGATGCCGGGCGAAGGAAAGATCTTCGGCTCGATCGACGAGGTGCAGCACGCCCTCGACGCGGGCGAGGTGCATCTGCATACGCGCATCACCGCGCGGATCACGCAGATCGACGAGAACGGCATGGAAGTGCAGAAGCGCTATGAAACCACGCCGGGCCGTGTCCGGCTGGGCGCGCTGCTGCCCCTTAACGCCAAGGCGCCGTTCGAACTGGTCAACCGGCTGCTGCGGAAGAAAGAGGTCCAGCAGGTCATCGACACCGTCTACCGCTATTGCGGACAGAAGGAATCGGTTATCTTCTGCGACCAGATCATGTCCATCGGCTTCAAGGAGGCCTTCAAGGCGGGTATCTCTTTCGGCAAGGACGACATGGTCATCCCCGAAGCCAAATGGCCCATCGTCGAGGAAACCCGCGAGCAGGTGAAGGATTTCGAACAGCAATACATGGACGGCCTGATCACCCAGGGTGAGAAGTACAACAAGGTCGTCGATGCCTGGTCGAAGTGTAACGATCGCGTCACCGAAGCCATGATGAGCACCATCTCGGCGGTGCAGACCGACGGAAAAGGTGCCGATCTGGAGCCGAACTCGGTTTACATGATGGCCCACTCCGGCGCGCGTGGCTCTGTCACGCAGATGAAACAGCTGGGCGGGATGCGCGGCCTGATGGCGAAGCCGAACGGCGACATCATCGAAACGCCGATCATCTCGAACTTCAAGGAAGGCCTGACCGTGTTGGAGTACTTCAACTCCACTCACGGTGCCCGCAAGGGTCTGTCCGATACCGCGCTCAAGACTGCGAACTCGGGTTACCTGACCCGCCGTCTCGTGGACGTGGCGCAGGACTGCATCGTGCGCGCCAAGGATTGCGGTACGGATCGTGCGATCACCGCCGAGGCGGCCGTCAACGATGGCGAGGTCGTGGCCTCCCTGGCCGAGCGTATCCTGGGTCGCGTGGCGGCCGACGATATCGTTCGTCCCGGCACCGAAGAGGTATTGGCCGCTGCCGGTCAGCTGATCGACGAGCGCATGGCGGACATCATCGACGAGGCCGGCGTGCAAAGCGCTCGGATCCGCTCGCCGCTGACCTGCGAAGCCGAGGAAGGCGTTTGCGCCATGTGCTATGGTCGTGACCTCGCACGCGGCACCATGGTGAACACCGGCGAGGCCGTGGGCATCATCGCGGCGCAGTCCATCGGTGAACCGGGCACGCAGCTGACAATGCGGACCTTCCACATCGGGGGCGTTGCCCAGGGTGGTCAGCAATCCTTCCAGGAGGCCAACCAGGACGGCGTGATCGCGTATGACAACCCGCAGTTGCTCGTCAATGCCAATGGCGAAAGCCTGGTGATGGGCCGCAACATGAAGGTGCTGATCAAGGATGAGCACGGCGAGGAACGGGCCAGCTTCAAGCTGGGTTACGGCTCCAAGCTTTTCGTCAAGGACGGGCAGAAGGTCGCGCGCGGCGACAAGCTGTTCGAGTGGGACCCCTACACCCTTCCGATCATCGCCGAGAAGTCGGGGACCGCGAAATACGTGGACCTCGTGTCGGGTATCGCCGTTCGCGACGAGACCGACGATGCCACAGGCATGACCCAGAAAATCGTGATCGACTGGCGTGCAGCGCCCAAGGGATCGGACCTCAAGCCGGAAATCATCCTGGTGGATGAGGATGGCGAACCGGTCCGCACCGATGCGGGCAACCCTGTGCATTACCCGATGTCGGTGGATGCGATTCTGTCGGTCGAGGACGGCCAGAAGATCGAGGCCGGCGACGTCGTGGCGCGTATCCCGCGCGAGGGTGCCAAGACCAAGGATATCACCGGCGGTCTGCCGCGGGTGGCGGAACTGTTCGAGGCACGCCGTCCAAAGGATCACGCGATCATCGCCGAGGCCGACGGCTATGTCCGGTTCGGGCGCGACTACAAGAACAAGCGCCGGATCACCATCGAGCCCGTGGACGAGACGATGGAAGCGATCGAGTACATGGTGCCCAAGGGCAAGCACATTCCGGTGCAAGAAGGCGACTTCGTGCAGAAGGGCGACTACATCATGGATGGCAACCCGGCACCGCACGACATCCTGTCGATCCTCGGCGTCGAGGCGCTTGCCGATTACATGATCGACGAGGTGCAAGACGTCTATCGCCTGCAGGGCGTGAAGATCAACGACAAGCACATCGAGGTCATCGTGCGCCAGATGCTCCAGAAGTGGGAGATCCTCGATTCCGGCGACACCACGCTGCTCAAGGGTGAGCACGTGGACAAGCAGGAATTCGACGCGGCCAATGAGAAGGCGCTCAAGAAGGGGGGCCGTCCGGCGCAGGGCGAACCGATCCTGCTGGGCATCACCAAGGCGTCGCTGCAAACGCGCAGCTTCATCTCCGCAGCCTCCTTCCAGGAGACGACCCGCGTTCTGACCGAGGCGTCGGTACAGGGCAAGGTCGACAAGCTGGTGGGCCTCAAGGAGAACGTCATCGTCGGCCGCCTGATCCCGGCCGGGACCGGTGGCGCGACCCAGCGCGTGCGTCGCATCGCGCAGGAGCGCGATAACGTGGTCATCGAGGCGCGCCGCGAGGAAGCCGAAGCTGCCGCCGCGCTGGCCGCCCCAGTGATGGATGACGACATGCTGGACGGTGATCTCGACAATCTCGTCGAAACGCCCGAGAGCCGCGAATAACCCTCGCCACATTGAAACGAAACGAACCCCCGTGCTATTGCGCGGGGGTTTTTTCGTGGCGTCCTACATGGGGGAAAGGATATCCTGCGCCACAGCCACAAGACTGACAGGAGCTTTCATGGCCGATGGTTCGACAAGACAGACCCGTGTCACCTCCAGCCATTGGGGCGCCTTCGAGGTGGATGTCGAGGATGGCCGCATCGTTGCCACCCGGCCCTTTTCCGAAGATCCGAACCCGCCGAAAATTCCCCAGATCCTGCCCGAAGCCGTGCATCATCGCACGCGCATCGCCCGTCCCGCTGTCCGGCGCGGCTGGCTGGAGAGGCGCGCGCGCGACGGACGCGGTTCGGACGATTTCCTCGACCTGCCCTGGGACGAGGCACTGGACATCGCCGCGGTCGAGATCGACCGCATCCGGAAGACACATGGGAACGAGGCGATTTTCGGCGGTTCATACGGCTGGGGTTCGGCGGGCCGGTTCCATCACGCGCAAAGCCAGGTCCACCGCTTCCTGAACGCGATAGGCGGCTATGTCGCTTCCTTCGGAAGCTATTCGACGGGCTGCGCGCAGGCGATCATGCCGCATGTCTTCGGGACCGATTTCCTCAAGCTGCTCTACGAGCATCAGGATGGCTGGCAGGTGATCCACGACCACACCGAGACGCTGGTCATGTTCGGCGGCATCAACCCCAAGAACAGCCAGGTCAGCATGGGCGGCATCACGGAGCATGAGACCGCCGGCTGGTTCGATCATTTCGCCGAGAAGGGGATGCGGTGCATCAATATCGGTCCCCAGCGCACGGATGCGCCCGAAGGCTGCGAGTGGCTGCCCCTGCGACCGGGATCGGACACCGCGCTGATGCTGGCCCTGGCCCATGTGCTGGAGGAGGAAGGGCTGACCGATCACGCCTTCCTCGACCGTTGCACGGTGGGGTTCGACAGGTTCCGGCCCTACCTCATGGGCGACCGTGACGGGCAACCGAAAAGCCCCGACTGGGCGGCGCCACTGTGCGGAGTTGCACCCGATGCGATCCGCGATCTCGCCCGCAGGATGGCAACCACGCGAACCTTCATCACCGTCGCCTGGTCGTTGCAACGTGCCGAGCATGGCGAACAGCCCTACTGGATGTCCGCAGTCCTCGCCGCGATGCTGGGCCAGATCGGCCTGCCGGGCGGCGGGGTCGGCTATGGCTACGGTGCGATCGGGGGCGTGGGCAAGTCGCTGATCGGGTTGCGGGGCATTACCTTTTCACAACTCGCCAACCCCGTGAAAAAGATGATCCCCGTCGCGCGCATCGCCGACATGCTGCGCGCTCCCGGCCAGCCCTATGATTTCAACGGACGCCGCGAACCCTATCCGGATATTCGACTGATCTACTGGGCGGGCGGGAACCCCTATCACCATCATCAGGATCTGAATGCGCTTCACCAGGCATGGCAGAGCCCTGAAACGATCATCGTGAACGAGCCGTGGTGGACCGCCACGGCCAAGCGCGCCGATATTGTCTTTCCAGCGACAACACCCTACGAGCGCGAGGATATCGGGCGCACCAACCTCGATGATTATCTCTTCCACATGCCGCAGCTCATCCCGCCTGTGGGCGAGGCGCGCGACGATTACGATATCTTTGCCGGTCTCGCCACGCGTATGGGACTGGGAGACGCCTTCACCGAGGGCCGCGGCGCCGAAGAATGGATCGCACTTCTTTACGAGGACTATCGCGAGGCCGCGTCAGGCCAGGGGATAGAGATCCCCGACCTGGACACGCTGCGCGAGCGGAACTGGATCCGTCTGCCGATCCGGGCCGAGGGGCCGAACCGAACCCTCTTTGCCCCCTTCCGCGAAGATCCTGAGGCCGCGCCGCTGGGGACGCCATCGGGCCGGATAGAGATATACTCTGACAGGATCGACGGTTTTGGCTACGATGATTGCCCGGGCCATCCCGTCTGGCTGCCGCCATCGGAATGGCTGGGCGTTGCGACGCACACCGCACCGCTTCACCTCGTCTCTCCGCAACCCGGAGACAAGCTTCATAGCCAGCTCGAGGCCGCGCTGGCCGACCAGCCCGGCGCGCGGCCCGAAACGCTGGTAATCCATCCAAAGGATGCGCAACGCCGAGGCATCGTTTCGGGTGATCTGCTACGGGTTTTCAACGCGCGCGGCGCCTGTCGGGCGCGGGCGCTGGTCTCGGAGGATATCCACCCCGGGGTGGTCGCCCTGCCCACCGGGGCTTGGTATGGTGACCCGGGCGAAAATATCGACCCGCACGGCAACCCCAACGTCCTGACCCGCGATGTCGGCACCTCTCGCCTAGGTCAGGGCAGCAGTGCGCATACCGCGCTGGTGCAGGTGGAGCGGCTGGCGCTCGACAAGCCCGATTGAGCCGCTAGGATCGCCTGACCGCGAGGCGAAGGGGAGGGCCGGGTCAAGACATGCGAAACCTGCACCATGGCGTCTGGCCGGCTGGCCGGCCCTTCAGCCTCACGCCCTCGCCGAATTCGGTCTTCTACAACCTGCTGGCGGCAACCGAACGGCATCCCGACCGAACGGCGATCTGGTATTACGGACGCATGATCAGCTACGCGCAGTTGCTGGATCAGGTGAACCGGCTGGCCGGATATCTTCATCGCCGCGCCGGGATCGGGCCGAATGACCGCGTGGCGCTCTACATGCAGAACGCGCCGCAGTTCGTGATCGCCTATTACGCCATACTCGCGGCGAATGCCGTCATCGTCCCGGTCAACCCGATGTGCCGAGGGGCCGAACTGGCGCATATCCTTCGCGACTCGGGTGCGCGCGCGGTGGTGTTCGGCGCGGAGTTGGGCGAGGAACTGCCCGAGGATCTGGCGCCGGCCGCCTGCATCTCGGTCCGCTATTCGGACTATGTCCCGGCAGACCCCGAAATCCCGCTGCCCCAAGCGCTTGGCACGCCGGTCGAGACCGTGGTCGGAACGTCCTGGCAGGAGGCGCTGGCGGCCGAGCTCTCGCCACCCGAACATGATCGCACGCCGCAGGATTGGTGCATCATCCCCTACAGCTCGGGTACTACAGGGATGCCCAAGGGCTGCCTGCATACCCATGCAAGCGTGAACGCGACCATCTTTGCCTATCCCGAATGGGTGGGCATGGGCGAAGGCGCCCGCGTGCTGGCCACGCTGCCCTTCTGCCATGTGACGGGCATGCAGAACTCGATGAACATGCCGATCCTCGTTGGCGGAACCATTCACATCCTGACCCGCTGGAACGCCCAGGCCGCGGCCCGGGTGATCGAACGAAAGCTCATTGGTCACTGGCGGTCGATCACCACGATGATGATCGATTTCCTCTCGCTGCCGGGGATCGAGAAATATGATCTGTCATCGCTCGAAGGTGTCGGCGGCGGTGGGGCGCAGATGCCCGAGGCGGTGGCACGCAAGATGGCGCGGCTGATCGGGCTCGATTATCTCGAGGCTTACGGGCTGACAGAAACGATGGCGCCCAGCCACATGAACCCGCCCGACGCGCCGCGCGCGCAATGCCTGGGCATCCCGATCTTCGACGTCGACTCCCGTATCATCGACCCCGAAACCCTCGCAGAGCTTGGCCCCAACCAGCCTGGCGAAATCGTGATCCATGGCCCGCAGGTCTTTCAGTGTTACTGGGGGCGACCCGAAGAGACCGAAGCGGCCTTCATCGAGATCGCGGGCAAGCGGTTCCTGCGCAGCGGCGATATCGGCTATTACGACGATCAGGGCTATTTCTACTTCACCGACCGGTTGAAACGAATGGTCAACGTCTCGGGCCTCAAGGTCTGGCCGGCCGAGGTCGAGGCGATCCTGCATGGCCACCCCGAGATCGCCGAGGCCTGCATCGTCGCCGATCCCGACCCCCGCACCGGAGAAGCCGTGCGTGCCGTCATCGTGCCTGCACGGGGTCGTGACGCGCTGCCGTTGGATGCCCTGACCGAATGGTGCCGCTCTAACATGGCCGCCTACAAGGTTCCGAAACGGTTCGAGTTCCGAGAGGCGCTGCCAAGGTCCGGTACCGGCAAGGTCCTCTGGCGGTTGCTCTGATTACCGCGCCATCTGCGCCTGCTTGTGTTCTCGGTTGTCCTTCCATCGGTACAAGGCCACCGCAGCAGGAAGGAACCAGGGTTTACCGGTATAGAACGGCCGTGTCGGGTTCGGAAGGTCGTCGAAGGCCGTTCGTCCTTCGGCCAGACCCAACAGCTTTTGTCCCGCCCGCATCCCCAGATAGCTCGCCATGGACACGCCCGATCCGCAATAGCCCAAGGCGTAGTGGATGCCGTCATTCATGCCCGTGTGCGCCAATTGGTCGAAGGTATAAGCCACCGTGCCGCTCCAGGCATGGGTGATCGCGCGCCCCTGAAGCTCGGGAAAAACCCGGCACATCGCCTGGTAAAGGCGCGGTGCGCCGTGGGTCGGGTCGGTCTCGCCGGCCGACACGCGCCCCCCGAAGGAGATGCGCCGCCTGTCGGGCGTGGCGCGATAGTAGTAGACCACCTTGCAGGTATCGCTGGCCACCCTGTCCGTCGGGAACAGCCGGTCCACCAGTTCCGGCTCAAGTTCCTCGGTCACGATGATGTAGCTGCCGATGGGAATCAGGCGGCGGCGGAGCCAGGGCGTCACGCTGCCTGTGTAGCCATTCGTGGCGACAAGGACATCGCGTGCCCGGACCGTCCCGCGCGAGGTGCCGACGACGAAACCTGCGCTCTCACGCTCGATCGACAGAACCGGGCAGTGACCCCTGACCTCCGCTCCAGCGGCGAGGGCGAGGTTCAACAGGCCGTGATGGTATTTTGCGGGCTGAAGCGCGCAATGCGCGGGGAAGACTACTCCTCCGAAATAGCAATCCGTGCCCAGTTCGCTGCGCTGCTCGGCGCGGGGAACCGCGAAACTGTCGATCCCTTCGTCTTGCCGCAACTTCTCGGCATCCCGTGCCAGTTCCTCGTAGTGGTGGGGCGTGTGGGCGGCATGAAACCGGCCCGTCCGTCGATAATCGCAGTCGATTCCTTCCTGCTCGACGAAACGGCCGATCCAGTCCAAGGCGTTCTTGCCCTCCTGCCGGATCGCGCGCGCTTTCTCGGTCCCATGCCGCGCGGCCAATGCCTCCTGCGAGGGCTTTATCGAGGTGCTGACTTGCCCGCCATTGCGCGTGCTGCACCCGTATCCCGGCGTCTCGGCGTCCAGAATCAGGGTCGATCGTCCGCCTCGCGCCGTCCGTATCGCTGCGTTCAGCCCGGTATAGCCTGCGCCGACGATTACCACATCCACCGCATGCGGCAGGTCCTCGGGAAGGGCGGGCGGCTCTTCCACCTGGTCGAGCCAGTAGGATCGGGCGCGGATACGGGTCAGGTCCAGCTGCATGGGCAGATCTCCGGCAAATGCACGGAACCGATCCTATTCCACCTTGGCGGGCGGCCCTAAGATTTTTCGCGCAGCTGGTCGCCGAGTCCTGCCCTTGGCGCGGACAGTTCCCGCTCCAGGGCCCGTTCCACCGCGCCGCGCGGCCGGGTGAACCGCGCCAGCAGGTCGTACAGGACCGGCGTCACCAGCAGCATCATCACCGCCGACAGGCTGAGCCCCGCGATGATCACGGTTCCGATCGCCTGGCGGCTTTCCGCACCCGCACCGGTCGCGAGCACCAGCGGCAGCGCGCCGAGAATCGTGGACAGAACCGTCATCATGATCGGGCGCAGGCGCAGCACGGCCGCCAGGGTCACCGCCTCGCGCACGCTCTTGCCCTCGTCGCGCAACTGGTTGGCGAACTCCACGATCAGGATTCCGTTCTTGGCCACAAGCCCGATTAGCAGGATGATCCCGATCTGGCTGTAGACGTTCAGGGACAGCCCGCCCGCCGCCATCGCATAGATCGCGCCCGCCACGCCGACGGGAACGGTGAGCAGGATGATGATCGGATGGACGAAACTTTCGAACTGTGCCGCCAGGACAAGGAATACGATCAGCAGCGCAAGCGCGAAGACCGCGTTCGCCCCCGCGGAGGTATCCTTGAAGGTCCGCGATTGCCCTTCGAACCCCAGTTTTCCCGCGGCAGGAATGATCTCGGCCGCCACCTGCTCCAGTTCGGTCAGGACCTTGCCCAGATCGGCCCCGGGCGCCAGCGCCCCCGACAACTGGATGGAGGGCAGCCGGTCGAAGCGCCGCAGCGACGGCGCGGCGGCATTCTCCTCGACGCGCACCAGCGCCCCCAGGGGAACCAGCGTTTCGCCATCGCCCGAACGGATATATATGTTGTCGATGTCCGAGGGCGAGCGCCGGTCGCGCTCCTCGGCCTGAAGGATCACAGGGTATTCACGGCCCCGGCTGATGAAGGTCGTAACCTGCCGCGAGGCCAGCATCGCCTGCATGGTCGAAGCAACGGTTGCGACCGAGATCCCCAGATCGTCGGCGCGTTCGCGGTCGATGCGAATCTCCAGCTGGGGCAGGTTCTGTTCGAAATTGATCTCGGGGTTGACCAGCCCTTCGATTTCCTCGGCGCGCTCTAGCAGGGCGGTAGACCACTCCTTGACGCTGTCGAAATCCGGTCCGCTCACGACGACCCGAACGGGAGTGGAATTGCCGCGCAGACCGAGCCCCGCGGGCGTGATCGGAAACCCGCGCGCGATGGTGATCTGACCCATCTTCGGAGCAAGCGATTGCGCGACCTCAGCCGCGCTCATCTCGCGGTCCTCCCAGGGGGCCAGCCGGAAGACCACGAAGGAGCGATAAGCCCGGTTTCCCCAGCCGGTAAAGGTAAAGACCGACTCGACGACGCCCTGGTCGCGCAGCGGTTGGAACAGCTCTTCGACCTGCTGTGCGGCGCGGTCGGTATAGGCGACTGTACTGCCCTGCGGCGCGGTAAGAGGGACAAAACCGACCCCCCGATCCTCGCGCGGGGCCAGTTCGCGGGGAAGGGAAACATAGAAGAAACCCGCGCCGCCGGTCACCAATGCCGCCACCACGAGCACGACAATGGGCATCCGCAGCGCACCGCCCAGCAGTGCGGCATAGGCGCGTTGCACGGCCCCTTTCGGCCCCTCGCCTTCCTCGGGCACGACACCTGTTCCCCGCACGAGGATCTTGGATGCCAGCGCCGGACAGGCGGTAAGCGCCACGAAGGTCGAAAAGGCGACGGTGCCGGCCATGACCCAGCCGAACTCGATGAACAGCCGTCCGACCTGTCCCGGCATGAACGACAAGGGTACGAAAACCGCGATAAGTGTCACCGAGGTGGCCAATACCGCGAAGGTCACCTGACGCGCGCCCTTCATGGCCGCGGTCAGTGGAGATTCGCCGTTCTCGATCCTGCGCTGGATGTTTTCCAGCACCACGATGGCGTCATCGACCACCAGACCGATGGCAAGCAACAGCGCCAGAAGGGTCAGCGTATTCAGCGAAAATCCCCAGGCGCCGATCAGGATGAAAGCCCCCAAAAGCGAAACGGGAATGGTGATCGCGGGGATGAGCGTCGCGCGGAAGGATCGCAGGAACAGGAGGATTACGAGGATCACCAAGCCCAAAGAGATCAGCAGCGCGTTGATCACCTCCCGGATCGAGGCACCGACGAAAAGCGCATCGTCAGACCCGATTATGATCTCCATTCCCTCGGGCAGCGTCGGGGTGATCCGCTCGATTTCGGCCCGGACGGCCGTAGATATCTGCAAGGTGTTGGATTGGCTTTGCCGCTGCACGGCGACCCCCACCGCGTCGCGGCCGTCGCTGCGGGCGATGGTGGAATCGTCTGCCACACCAGGCTCTACCCGGGCCACGTCGCCCAGCCGGACGGGGTAGCCCGCGACGCGGTCCAGCACGACCTCTCGGAAATCCTCTACACTTTGCAGCCGGCTGTTCAGGCGGACTGTCATCTGCCGGTTGGTCGAGGTGACCTCGCCTGCAGGAAGCTCGACATTGTTGCGCTGCAGGGCGGATTCGACATCCGCCACGGTCAGTTTGCGCGCGGCCAGCGCGCGACGGTCCAGCCAGATACGCACGGCAAAGGACCGGTCGCCGTAGATGTTGAGGTTCGCAACCCCGTCCAGCGTGGCGAGACGGTCGGCGATGAACCGGTCGATGTAATCGGTGATCTCGGCGGTGGTCATCCGGTCTGAGACCACCGCAAGCCGCATCACCGGGTCGGCATCGGCATCGCTCTTCTCGACCTCGGGCGAGTCGGCCTCCTCGGGCAGGTCGTCTCGCACCCGGCCGACCGCGTCGCGCACGTCATTGGCCGCAACGTCCACGTCCTGTCCGGCGTCGAATTCGATGGTCACCCGCGAGCGGCCCTGGCGGCTTTCCGAACTTATGGACCTGATGCCCGAGATGGAGGCGACCGCGCCCTCGATGGTTTCGGTGATGTCTGTGTCAATCACTTCGGGCGCCGCCCCGCGATAGGACGTGGTGACGGTCACCACCGCGTTGTCCACGTCGGGCAGTTCACGCACCGGGATATCGCGCAAGGCTGCGATCCCGAAAACGATCAGCAGCAGGTTCGCCACCGCCGCCAGAACCGGGCGGCGCACCGAAATGTCCGACAACGTCATGACTCGGCCTCATCCGGGGGAGGCGTTGCGTCATCCGTCTTCAATGGCTGCACCGCACCGCCATCGCGAACCCGGTGCAACCCGCGCACGACGACCCGCGCACCTTCGTCGAGTCCGGTCAGAACGGCGACATACCCTTCGCGGCGTTGTCCCGTGGTGACGGGAACGCGCCGTGCGAGACCATCCTCGACAACAAAGACATAGGTTTCGGCCGCCTGGAACACGATGGCCTCTTCGGGTACGACCAGCCGGTCGAATTCCGACAAGGTCAATTCCAGAGACATGAACATGCCCGCAGGCAAGGTGCCGTCCGGGTTCGGAATGATCGCCCGGGTCCTGAACGCACGGCTGACCGGGTCGATCCGGCTGTCGACCGCCTCGACCTCTCCGCCAAAGGCCCGGTCCGGAAAAGCGGCGCTGGTGGCGGTAACCTTTTGACCCGGTTGGATTTGCGAGAACAGCGTCTCGGGAAGCGAGAACTCCACCTCGACCTCGGACAGGTCGTCGAGCCGCGTGATGAACGTGCCGGGGGTCACCCGTGCGCCGTGATCGACCTCGGGCAGGCCAACCGTTCCGTCAAAGGGCGCGCGGATCGTCCGTTCCGCCAGCCGTTGACGCGCGCGGTCCACTTGCGCTTGAGCTTCGGCGAAACGAGCCACAGCCTGCTCGATGGCCGCCTCCGAGACGGAACTAGACCCCCGCAGCTGGTTCAGGCGATCCAGCCCGCCCTTGCGCTCCACCAGTTGCGCGTCCGCCTCGGCAAGGTCGGCTCGGGCGATCGTATCGTCCAGCTGAACCAGCACCGCTCCCTTTTCGACGGCCTGGCCTGCCTCGAAGCCGATCATCTCGACACGGCCCCCGGCCTCCGGCACGATTTCGATGGATTGACGTGCACGCGTGGTGCCGACAGCCTCGATCACCCGCGCGAGCTTGCGAAGTTCGACGCTGGCAAGCTCGACCGTGGCAGGTCGCGACCCGCGGTCGCGCCCGGCGGCGGCCGGCGCCTCGGTCTGGGCGACATGCCGTTGATAAGCCTCGTAACCCCACATTGCGACCCCCGCCATGACAGCGAGGATCAGCAGCTGTTTCCAGATGGACATCTCGTTCGCGATCCTGAACGGCGCCCGTCCGGCGCCACTGTCGTAGCCTAGTGCAAGCAGGCGATTAAGCAAACGGAGATGGCGCAATGCCGCGGCTTGAGACGTGCTGCAATCGCGCAAGGTGCCGCGCGTGTCATC
This sequence comes from uncultured Paracoccaceae bacterium, assembly GCA_947500005.1. GTDB lineage: Bacteria > Pseudomonadota > Alphaproteobacteria > Rhodobacterales > Rhodobacteraceae > Lutimaribacter_A. The sequence continues at coordinate 229,774 of CANMQJ010000006.1, forward strand.
AAATCTTCATTTGCTCCCTCATAGGTATTTCGATAATTCATGAAATATGGAAAATTACTCCGACACTCTGGCCACGCTGGGCCATCCGCAACGGCTTGCCGTGTTCCGTCTACTCATGCGCCGTTATCCCGACCGGGTCAGGGCGGGAGAGGTGGCGGAAGCACTGGCGATCAAGCCAAGTACCCTGTCGACCTATCTGGCCGCCCTCCAGCGCGCGGGACTGGTCAGCCAGCACCGGGACGGCACCGCACTGCTTTACACGGTCCAGATGGCGAATGTGCAAAACCTTCTGGATTACATGTTTCTCGACTGCTGCCGGGGTCGTCCCGAACTCTGTATGCCTCTCACCACAGGAACCCCTGCCATGTCCGACCGCAAATACAACGTGCTCTTCATCTGCACCGGAAATTCCGCGCGCTCGATCTTTGCCGAAACGCTTCTGAGGCAACTCGGCGGTGATCGTTTCAATGCCTACTCGGCCGGAACCAATCCCTATTCCAGGCTCAACCCCTTCGCGCTCAAGGTTCTGGAGGACAAGGGGCACGACGTAACCATTCTGCGCTCCAAGCATGTCTCGGAGTTCTCGGGGCCCGACGCTCCGCCACTCGATTTCGTCTTCACGGTCTGCAACCAGGCTGCGAACGAGGAATGTCCCGCATGGGAAGGCCAGCCCGTCAGCGGCCATTGGGGTATGCCCGATCCGGTCAAGGTCGAGGGCACGGACGCCGAGAAAAGCCTTGCGTTCCAGCACGCCTATGGTGCGCTCAAGCGCCGGATCCAGGCGTTCATCGCACTGCCGGTGGAAAGCCTCGACCGGATCGCCCTGCAATCCGAGGTGGACCGTATCGGGCGCATTTCGAACGAGGAAACGGCATGACCACCTACGCAATCAACGGGCTGGGCCGTATCGGAAAGCTCGCTCTCAAACCCTTGCTCGATCGCGGCGTCCAGATCGCATGGATCAACGACGCCGTGGGCGATCCCGAGATGCACGCTCACCTGTTCGAATTCGACACGGTACATGGCCGCTGGGCCGCGGAGTTTTCGCATGACGCCGACAGCGTCACCATCGACGGCACGCGTCTGCCCTTCATCGGCGCGCGCGACCTCTCGGACCTGCCGCTTGACGGGGTGGACGTGGTGATCGACTGCACCGGCGTCTTCAAGACCGAGGCGAAACTCGCCCCCTATTTCGAGGCGGGGGTGAAAAAGGTCGTGGTCTCGGCCCCGGTCAAGGACGGGCCCACAGCCAATATCGTCTACGGCGTGAACGAGGAGACCTATGACCCGGCCAGCCACCGGATCGTTACCGCCGCGTCCTGCACCACCAACTGCCTCGCGCCCGTGGTCAAGGTGATCCACGAGGGGCTGGGCATCAAGCACGGCTCGATGACGACCATTCACGATGTCACCAACACGCAGACCATCGTGGACCGTCCGGCCAAGGACCTGCGGCGCGCGCGCTCGGCGCTGAACTCGCTGATCCCCACCACCACTGGCAGCGCCACGGCGATCACCCTGATCTATCCCGAACTCAAGGGCCGCCTCAACGGGCATGCCGTGCGCGTGCCCCTGCTCAACGCCTCGCTCACCGATTGCGTTTTCGAGGTCGAGCGCGAGACGACGGTCGAGGAGGTCAACGCCATGTTCAAGGCGGCCGCCGAAGGCCCTCTCAAGGGAATTCTCGGCTACGAAGAGCGTCCCCTCGTCTCGACCGACTACACGAACGACCAGCGCTCTGGCATTGTCGATGCGCCCTCGACCATGGTCGTCAACGGTACGCAGGTTAAGATCTATGCCTGGTACGACAACGAGATGGGCTACGCCTATCGCCTGGTCGACGTGGCGCAGATGGTCGGGGCCTCGCTGTGACCACGCGCGCGCGCCCCGAAGGTCTGTCGGCCTATATCGCCGTCACCGCGGCTTATTGGGCCTTCATGCTGACCGATGGGGCGCTGCGGATGCTGGTCCTGCTGCATTTCCACACGCTGGGATTTTCCCCGGTGCAGCTGGCCTATCTCTTTGTTTTGTACGAGATCGCGGGCATGGCGACCAATCTCGCGGCGGGGTGGATCGCCGCGCGGTTCGGATTGACCTCGACCCTCTATGCCGGGCTTGCGCTTCAGGTCGTGGCGCTGCTGGCTCTGACGCAGCTTGATCCGACATGGGCCATCGGGGCCTCGGTCGCCTTCGTCATGTGCGTGCAGGGCGCTAGCGGCGTGGCCAAGGACCTGGCCAAGATGTCGTCGAAATCGGCGGTCAAGTTGCTGGCCCCGTCAGAGGGCGATGGGCTGTTTCGCTGGGTGGCGCTGCTCACAGGGTCCAAGAACGCGGTCAAGGGACTGGGCTTCCTGGTCGGGGCGGCACTCTTGGCGACACTTGGTTTCACCTGGGCCGTGCTGGCGATGGCGCTGGTTCTGGCGGCGATCCTGGTAGCCGTGGTCCTGTTGATGCCGGAGGGCCTGCCGCGCGGCCGCAAGGGCGCGAAGTTCAGCCAGGTCTTCTCGACCTCGGCCAATGTCAACTGGCTCAGCGCGGCGCGTGTCTTTCTTTTCGGAGCACGCGACGTGTGGTTCGTGGTCGGCATCCCGATCTATTTCTACGCTGTGCTTTCGGATGGCAGCGAGGAAGGCAACCGCGCGGCCTTTTTCCTGATCGGCACATTCATGGCGATCTGGATCATCCTCTACGGTGCGGTGCAGGCAAGCGCGCCACGGCTGCTGCGCGCCGCGACCCGGCCCGAGGGCGCGCTGATCCGCGCGGCACGCGGCTGGGCCGCAGCGCTGTTCGTGGTGCCTGCCGCACTGACCTGCGCCGCTTTGCTGTCGTCGGGGCCGCAACCCTGGTTGACCGTCACGCTGGTCGCGGGGCTCTTGGTCTTCGGCGTGCTCTTCGCGGTCAATTCCGCCCTGCATTCCTACCTGATCCTGGCCTTCACCCGATCCGAGAGGGTGACGATGGATGTTGGCTTCTACTACATGGCCAATGCGGGCGGGCGGCTGCTGGGAACGCTCCTGTCGGGGTTCACATACCAAGCGGGCGGCTTGCCCCTCGTTCTGGGCACAGCCGCGCTCATGGTCGGGCTCTCGGCGCTGGTTGCCGGACGCCTCAGCGATCAAGCATCACAGGTGGCGGCTTGAGGCCCGGCAGCCTCAGGCCAACAGATCGTATTCGATGCCTCCGGAGATCAGCGTGATCTCGGCCTGGGCCGCCCCGTCGACCAGGGCCCAGAGAATCTGCCCGGTCGGGCGATAGATGACGAAAGCCTCCTCGACACCGCTTTCCCCGGCATTGGCGGTCTCGGCGAAATTCACTTGGAAATCGTCCGCATCGGCCCCGGCACGGCCGAAGAGGAGGACATCGCCCTCCGCCGACGAGAAATCCTGGATCCAGTCCGAGCCGTGGTCGGCGATGCCGAGGTGAAAGAAGCGATCTGCCCCCGCGCCGCCATTCACCCGGTCGTAACCGAAGCCGCCATTGACGAAATCGTCACCGTCATTGCCATAGAGCATGTCCGACCACGCCTCGCCGGTCAGCACGTCATCGCCCGCGCCCCCGATCACCGTATCGGTGCCGAACCCGCCCGAGACGGTGTCGTTCCCGTCATCGCCGCGAAGCTCATCGTTGCCGTATCCACCGTCGATTCTGTCATAGCCGTCGCCGCCATATGCGACGTCGCGCAGGTCCGCGGCACTGTCGCCGCCGATCAGGGTGTCGTCGCCACCGTTGCCCACCAGAGTGTCATTGCCGTCCCCGCCAGACAGGCGGTTGTCTCCGCGATTGCCAAGGAGGCGGTTTGCATCCGCGTTGCCCACCATGTCCAGATCGGCCATGCCCAGCAGACCCATGTCCGAAATGGACGATCCGTCGCGCAGGCTCATCCCGGCCGAGCCGAGCAGCATCGCGCCTGCGCCGCTGGGCTGCAGCACCACGTCCAGCTTGACGTTCTCCGGGCCGAAATCGATCTCCACCGTACTATTCTCCCCTCCGGGGAGGGTGACGCGTACCGTGGAAGGTCCCCGAACATCATGCGCGATCGTGTAGGAACCGCTTTGCCCGCTGCTGGTGTTCAGCCGATCATCGACGAACGAAACATTGGCGCTGTCGCGCCCCTCGCCGATGTCATAGAACAAATCGCCATCCAGATCGGCAAAGACCACACCCGTCAGGAAACGAGCCGTGCCGCTCGTGGCGAAATTCTGGGTGATCATCGACGCGTTCCAGTCGCGCGAGATTCCGTCCGATCCGTCCGCAGTGAACAGGCCAAGCTCCTGGCCCAGGCCCATTTCCCGAAACTCCGGGTTCAGGATGTTCTTGCGGTGCCCATCGCTCAGGAACAGGCTACGATGCTGGCGCTCTATCGTCGCTTCCTGTTCGAGCGCGACGGTCGATCCCGCCCATGAGATATTCTCGCCCCAGGTCCAGAGGCCGGTGAACGCATAACCTGCCGCCGCCATCCGGTCTCCGGGATCGCTGCCGTCGATCCCGGTATGCGAAAAGATGTCCGTCTCAAGCATCCACAGCGAATGCGCCCGCGCTGCGGCCAGAAGCAACGCGTTCGGTGACAGGACCTGCTGCGCCTCACCGCTGATCTGGTCCGCGGGCAGACCACGGTTGAGATCGTCAAGCTCGTATCTTTCGGCTTCGGCCAGCGGGTCCAGCCGGGCGCGGTTCACCAGCTCGAGCATCAAGGTCTCGGGCGAAGTCATTGGCATGGGTGGTCTTTCTCTCGACAGGCTATTGCGTTTTCAGAACCTGTCATGCCAGCAGATCATACTCCACACCCGAAATTAGAAGATTTATCTCGGCCTGCTCCGCGCCATCGACCAGCGCCCACATGACCTGGCCGGTGGGGCGGTAGATGACGAAAGCCTCCTCGACCCCGACCGCGCCGGCATTGGCGGTCTCGGTGTAGTTGACCTGGAAATCCGACCCCGTGGCGCCAGCCTGGCCAAAGACCAGCACATCGCCATCGATGGCGGTGTAATCCTGGATCCAGTCCGAGCCGTGATCCGCGATGCCCAGATGAAAGAACCGGTCCGCGCCGTCGCCGCCATTCATCCGGTCATAACCGAACCCGCCATTCAGGAAATCGTCGCCCGCATTGCCATAGAGCAGGTCCGACCAGGCCTCGCCGGTAAGCACGTCGTCACCCGCGCCGCCAATCACCGTGTCGGTGCCGAAACTGCCCGAAATGGTGTCGTTGCCGTCATCCCCGCGCAGTTCGTCATTTCCATAGCTGCCATCGATGCGGTCGTTGCCGTTCCCGCCATAGGCCACGTCGCGCAGGTCGCTTTCGCTGTCGCCGCCGATCAGCACGTCATCGCCGTCGCCCCCGATCAGCGTATCCGTGCCTTCGCCGCCCTCCAGCGTGTCGTTGCCGGCATGGCCGAACAGGACGTCATCCCCTTCCAGCCCACGCAACCGGTCATCGCCATAGTCGCCTTCCAGCCGGTCGGCCTCTTCGGTTCCCGATAGGTCACGGTTGCGGAACAGCAGGAACTCGTCCAGCCCAATCACAGTATCGGAGAATTGAAAGGTCTCGATGCCCTGGTAGAGATCCACGCCACGATAGGACTCGACGCTCAGCGCATCGTCCGGCCCGCTGACGGTAAAGCTGTTCAGGGTCGAAAACCCAAGGTTGGCGAGGTCCGTTCCCTCGCCGCCGATCATCGTGTCGTCGCCGAAACTGCCGAACAGCGTGTCGTCTCCGGCACCGGCCTCTATCAGGTCGTCGCCGTCTCCGCCATCCAGGCTGTCGTCGCCGTCCCCGCCCCGCAGCGTGTCGTTTCCGCCATGCCCGTACAACGTGTCCTGCCCGTCGATACCCTCGAGCAGGTCGTTGCCGTCATAGGCGGAAATCCGGTCGTCACCGTAATCTCCGGTCAGGGTATCGTCGCCATCGGTTCCCGCAACCGTGCTGTTGCGCAGGACCAGCACCTCTTCCAGCGTCATCTCGTCAGCGAAAGAACCTTCGCGGAACTCGAAGTTTTCGATCCCGGTCAGCTCGGTGCGGTTTGCGCCATAGGTTATCACCAGCGCCTCGGCAGGTCCCCGCACCGTGACGTCGTCGGCCCGGATACCGTCGAAATAGGCCAGGTCGGTTCCCGCCCCGCCCGTCAGGGTGTTTTGTCCCATCCCGGCCTCCAACCGGTCGTCGCCCTGTCCGCCGTCCAGGTTGTCGTTCCCCGCGCCTGCGACGAGGGTGTCGTTCCCGGTGCCGCCCACCAGCGTGTCGTCGCCGTCGCCGCCATCAAGGAAATCTCGCCCCGAAGCGCCCTGCAGCGTGTCGTTGCCCCCGCGCCCGAACAGGGCCGTACCGTCGTCATCGGCGCTCAACATGTCGTTGCCCGCGCCGCCCAGTTCCTCGGCCAGCTGCCGCCAGGTCATCACCTCCCAATCCTCGCCGTTCCAGCTATGGTGCCCCTCGACCAGAGCAAGCGGCTGACCATTCCCGAGAAGGGCGAATTCCGGGGGAAAGGCGTAATAATTGGTGTCGTAGTCGGGCGCGCGGCGTTCGGTCACGACGAACCGGCCGTCCACCAGCGTGTTGTCGGCGTCGTAACGATAGCCGTAGGTCGTGTAGGCAGGATTGTAACCGGCCGTCATCGCGGTGATCAGAAAGCCACCGTCAGGCATCGCCGTGGCCCGGATGTCGCTGTAATAGGTGCCCAGCTCCATCGCGTCGGTGGCCGGTGTGCCGTCGCTTTCGAAGCGCCGCCAGAACCCGCCCGTTTCGCCGCGCCAGGCCACCACGAAATCACCGTTGTCGAGCACGGCGACCGAGCCCCGGTCGGCCCATGTCTCCAGGCTCTGACTGATCATGAAGCTCTCGCCCACGGGGGCGCCCGCCGCATTATAGATCCGTCCCAGAACCGCCGGATGATCGCTGTCGTTGCCCGGCGCGCCTTCACCGCCGCGCATCACGACGATGTAGCGGCCATCGTCCAGGGCCGCGACATCGGACGTGAAACTCGGCAGATCATAGCCGTATGAGACGTTTCCGACCCATGGCGTGACTTGCGCGGGACCGGCCACTGCCGCTCCGGTCGCATCGAAAATCTGGGTATAGATCGTGCTGGCGCCCGAGTATTGAGCGAGGATTCCGGGATAGTTCCCGTCCAACGCAAGAGCGAAGCCGCCACTCTCCAGGGCTGTGATCACGGCGGAATCCGACGCGCCGGTCACCTCGACATACGTGTCACGGGCTTCGAGATAACGGTCGGGCAGATCGACGATCACGTCGTTCAACGAATCGCCGACGGAATCGAAGGTCCGCACACGGATGTCGCCGGTGGCCCGGTCGTGCCATGCCACGGCATAGCCTCCACCCTCGAGCCCCGCGGAAACCGGGTAGTAATAGAGATCGGTATTGCCCAGCGTGACGCCTTCGGCCCGTTCGATCACCTGCGCCGCGCCCACCGGATTGCCATCGGTATCGTATCGCTGCGCCAAGATCTCGGTGTCCCAGCCATCGATGGGGTTCTCGAGGTGCTGCTCGAACACCACCAGCGCGCCACCATCCGCCAGTGGCGTGATGGTGGAGTTGAACTGACGTCCAGCACTGTCTGAATGGGCAGGGACGATATCGGCAGCCGGGACAAGCTGATAGGTCATTTTCGGGCACCTCGTTTTTGTTCGCTCGGCGTTTCCTGCGACCGGCCTCGGGGGCGGCAGGCATCCCCGGAGCTATTCGCGCGACGTCATTCTTGGCAAAACCCGCGCACATGTTTCTTGATCTGCATCAACCCACATTCATCTTTCGCTATGTCTTTGTTGTGTTTGGCCCGACATGACGCAGCGCGCAAAGTACGCGGCCCTGTAAGTCTCCTGTAAGGCAGCTTGCGCATTCGGGCGGAAGCAATCGAACGCGCACTCGATCATGGAGATTGACATGAAGACATTTCTAATTGCCGCCGGGATGAGCCTGGCAGTCGCGACCGCCGCTCCGGCGGCGTCCATTCCCTCGGGCGGGAGTCTGGACTTCGATGTCGTCCGCAAAGGCAAGGACATCGGTGATCACAGCTACAGGTTCAAGGCATCAGGCAACTCGGTCACGGTGAACGTGACGACGGATATCGAGGTCAAGGTTCCGATCATCCGTTCGACGGCCTACAGTTTCAACCACAAGAGCGTGGAGTCCTGGTCGGGCGGCAAATTGAACTCGCTCAAGTCCGCCACCAATGATGACGGGTCACCGCACCAGTTGACCACCTACGGAAAGGGCGTTCTTCCGGCAAGCCTCTGGAACGACGACATCGTGAAGGCGGGCAAACTGCTCAACACGATCGACGGCAGCATCATGGCCGTTCGCGTGAGCGATCTCGGCACGGAACAGGTTTCGACCCGAAGGGGGGCCGTTCCGGCGCATCATTATCGGCTGAGCGGCGATCTGGACCGCGACATTTGGTACGATGGTGACGGGAATCTTGCGCAGGTCGCGTTCAAGGCCGATGATGGGTCCACCGTCACCTATGTCCGCAAGTAGGACCTCATGCGTCTGCTATACGTCGAAGACAATGAACGGCTGGCGCAGAACACCTCCGCCAGCCTGCGAGCCAACGGTTTTGCCGTGGATTGCGTCCATTCCGGCGAGGATGCCGTTCACTCGGCCCGATCCTACGATTATGACGCGATCATTCTCGACCTTGGCCTGCCGGACACGGACGGAATCTCCGTCCTGAAGGCGGTGAAAAGTGTGAAGTCGCAGGTGCCCTTCATCATCTGCACCGCCCGGGATTCGCTCGAAGACAGGATCAACGGACTCGATGCCGGGTCTGACGACTATCTCGTGAAACCATTCGACGCTGCGGAGCTCCTGGCCCGAGTCAGGGCGGTCCTGCGGCGGCCGGGCGGGGCGCTCGGCGTTTGGCTGGCTGCCGGAAACATCGTTTTTGACACGGTGGGCAGGACGGTCGAGGTCGCTGGTGTTCAGGCGCGCCTGTCGCGGCGCGAACTTGACCTGCTGGAACTCTTCATGCGCCGCAAGGGCCGGATCCTGTCGAAGGATGCCATCGAAAACGCGCTTTACGGCTTTGACGAACCGCCCACCCCAAACGCAATCGAGGTGGCCACGCATCGCCTTCGCAAGAAGCTGGGCGATCTCGACGCGAACGTCGCCATCCACACGCTGCGCGGGATCGGCTATTTCCTGGACGACGACGGAACGTGACGGGATTTTCGGCGCTTTTCGGCGGTGCGCACTCGCTGCGGCGGCGCTTGGTCATCAATATCCTGCTTGCGATCGGGTTCTGCTGCGCACTGGCTGCGGTCATCCTGACCTATGAGTTCTACGAGCATCTCAAGGAGAACCGCGACGAGGGGCTTGCCCGCGAGGCGGCAGAGATCGCCGCACAGATCCGACCGGGCCTTGAGGGGCTGGGCCTCGACGCCAGTGCGCTGCGCTTTCGCGGGGACGAAGGAGCTTATCGCTACACCGTGTTCGATGCCGGGTTGCGTCCGATGGTGGGAGGTGAGAGGGCGCCAAGCCTCATGGGTCGTCTTGATGCTGCCGAGCGCGGCGAGACGGTGTTCTTTACCCTGGATGATACGCGCGCCGGTGCGGCCATGACGGTTGAGCGGGAAGGACAGATCTTCGTGGTTCTTGCGACTACCGCGTTGCAGCCCTCCGGTGAAATCCATCTCGAGGAATTCCTGCACGAGGTCGTGGAAGAGATCCAGTGGGTCATCCTCGGGGTCGCAGCCATTCTCCTTGCGGCACTTCTTGCCAGCCGCCGCGCCTTGTCGCCCGTCCGCCGAGTTTCCGAAGAGGCGAATGCCATCGGACCCGGGTCGCCTGATCGTCGTCTGTCCACCGCGCATCTGCCCACCGAGATCCTGCCCCTTGTGAACGCGGTCAACGAGGCGTTCGACCGGCTGGAACAGGGCTATCGCGCACAGAGCGATTTCTCCTCGAACGTCGCGCATGAGGTCCGCACGCCGCTCGCCGTGCTGCGCTCGGCCATCGACAGGATGGAGGACGGCGAGTTGCGGACGGAGTTGCGCCGGGACGTGATCCGGCTCGAGCAGATGTTCGAGCAGCTGATCGACCTCTCTCGGGCCGAGGCGCTGGGAGTGACCGCGTTCGACGAGGTCGACCTCCACAAGATCGCGCTTGCCGTCGCACAGGACATGGGCGTGGCCGCGATCCGCGAGGGAAAGGAGCTTGCGGTCACCGGGGCCCGGGACGTCCGGGTCAGGGGGCACGCGGGGCTTTTGTCCATCGCGCTCGGCAATCTGTTGCGCAACGCGGTCAACTATACCCGCGAGCCGGGCGAAATCGAGATAGAGATCAGCGCCGCGCCCGCAGGGTGGCGGGTTCTCGACCGCGGTCCCGGGATTCCGGATGCGGAGAAGTCCCAGCTCTTCCAGAGGTTTCGGCGCGGCGCGACGGGCGGACGCGACGGGGCCGGGATCGGCCTGGCCATCGTCAACTCGGTCGCCGAGGCCCATGACGCCGAGCTGTCCGTCAGCGACCGCGCGGGCGGCGGCAGCGTCTTTTCCTTCCTGTTCCGAACGTCCTGATCTTCGAAGGTGAGGTATCTGTAAGCCTGCCGTAAGTCTGCATCGGCAGACAGGCGGAAACTCCAGCGTTAAAAGACAGGACTGGCCCGCCATGAAGATCGAGTTCCTTGCCGAGGACTGCCCCGCGCGCGCGGCGGCCGAGCAGCACATCCGCAGCGTCTATGACCATGTTTACGGCGCCGAGATCACCGATTTCGCCCCGCGCCTCGTGACGGTACGAAACCCCGAGGGGCACATCCTTTGCGCCGCTGGACTCCGGACCGCAGCGGACGGTTTCTTTTCCGACACCTATCTGACCGGAGAACTGAGCCACATGGTGCGGGATGCCGACGGGCTGCCCGTTCCCGCCGATCGTATCATGGAGGTCGTTTCGCTGGCCTCGGTCACGCCGTTCCCCGTTCTGGCGATGCTCGACGTGATGGTGCACTGGGGCCGCGACCGGGGCATGACCTGCGGCATATTCACGGCCACCGCCAAACTGCGGCGCCTGCTGGATCGCACGGGCGTCCCCTATGCCAGGCTCGCGCCGGCCGATCCGGCGAGGATCGCCAATCCCGAACGCTGGGGCAGCTACTATGCGCAGAACCCGTGGGTCTGCGCCTGCAGTGACAGCGATGGAACGCCGGTTCGTTTTTCGCCGCGTGGTCGCGCGGCATCGATCGCCGCGCTGCGCAGCGAGGCATCCTGATGCGCGCCGTGTTCCGGGCGCTTGCGCGGCACGCCACCGAACGGCCCGAAACGCTCGCCTTTCGTGACGACGGCGGTGCCATAAGCTGGTCCGGACTCGCGGGTCGGGTCGCCGGACTTGCACATTTGGTGGCCGAGGGGCCTGACACTGTGGCCATCGGCGTGCCGGGCGGGATCGATTATGTCGTCGCGGATCTTGCGCTGACACTGGCCGGAAAGCGCCAGGTGCCTCTGCCTTTCTTCTTCAGCGCCGAACAGACGGCGCATATTCTGAAGGATACGGGCGCAGGGGCGGTTGTTTCCGCCAGCCCCGAGGCCTTTGCCGGGCTTCCCCTGCCTGTCTTCACGCCCGATGCGGCAGCGAGGGCGCTTCCGGATTACAATGGCGGGGCGCAGCGTGTGATCTATACTTCCGGCTCCTCGGGCCGGCCCAAGGGCGTGGTGATCGGAGATCGGCAGCTCGACGCCTCTCTCGCCGCGCTGTCCAGGGTCGTGGGGGCTGGGCCTGGGGATGTTCACCTGTCCGTCCTGCCGCTGCCGCAATTGCTGGAACAGATCTGCGGGATCTTTCTGCCCATCCTCGCGGGCGCGCAATGCGTCATGCGTTTCGACGCGACGCGGGCATTGCTGGGCGGGCCGCTTGAGGGGTTCACACGCGCGTTGGACGAGGTCGCCCCGACGACCAGCCTGATCGCACCCGGTCTTCTGGGACGCTGGGTCAAAGACCTCGCGGCGGCCGGGGCGCAGGCCCCCGCCGGCCTGCGTTTCGTCGCTGTCGGCGGCGCGGCCTCGTCGCCCGACCTGGTCCGCTCGGCCGAGGCCGTGGGAATACCTGTGCATGAGGGCTATGGCCTATCTGAATGCTGCGCGGTGGTGGCGATGAACCGCCCGGGCGAGAACCGGCCGGGGACCGTGGGACCGATCCTCGACGGTCTGGAGGTGAAGATCATCGATGGTGAGATCACGGTCTCCGGGCCGACCGTGATGGAGGGGTATCTGCACGGTGCACCCGTGCCCGAGCGTTGGCACACCGGCGATCTTGGGCGTTTCGAGGAGGGGCGGCTTGTCGTCGAGGGGCGCAAGGACGCGCTGCTAGTAACCCCGGCCGGCCGGAACCTGTCCCCCGAATGGATCGAGGCCCGGGTCAACGCCGACCCGCGTGTCGTCGGTTCAGCCCTTGGCCTGCGCGCCCGTGACGGTGCACTCGTGTTGATCGCGGTGCTCGCGGCCCCTGCCACGGGAACGGAGATTGCCGCCCTGCTGGCCGACCTTCCCGATTATGCCCGGCCCGCCGAATGGATCGCGACGGACCCATCCGAGCCGGATCTGCTGTTTCCCGCCGGTACCCCGGTTCGCAGCACGGTGGCGCGGCTGGTGAATGACAGACCGGCCCGAACGCTTCCGAAACATGTTCAGAAAGAAAGGCTTGCATCATGAGCGATCGCAAGAAAGTCCTCATCACCGGTGCCGGGTCCGGGATCGGTCGCGCCCTGGCGGCCGAGGCCGCCCGACGGGGGTATGATCTGGTCCTTGCCGGACGGACCGAGTCCACCTTGTACGAAACCAGTACACTCTGTCCCGGGGCCGCCTGTGTCCTGGCAGTCGGGGATGTGACCACGGCGGAAGGACGCAACGCCATTGTCGAGGCCGCGGGTGGCAGGCTGGACGTGCTGGTCAACAATGCGGGCACCCTCAGTGTCGGTCATCTGCGACAGATGGACGATGCCGCTCTGGAACGGATGACGGCGACCAATCTGGTGGCGCCCATCGCGCTGACGCGGGATCTGCTGCCCGTCTTGCGGCAATCGGGGGGCCGCGTGGTCAATATCGGGTCGGTATTCGGAGATATCGCTTACCCGTTCTTTGCCGTCTACTCGGCCACGAAATTCGGTCTGCGCGGTTTTTCCGACGCTCTGCGGCGCGAATTGTCGGGAAGCGGCATCGGCGTGACCTATATCGCGCCGCGTGCCACGCGCACGGCCGCGGAGGCCGAGTTCGCCGCGCTGGTCGAACCCCTGGCGATGACGCTGGACAGTGCGGAACAGGTGGCGGACGAGGCATGGACGGCAATCGAGGCCGGTGCGCGCGAGAGCTTTCCGCGCGGCAAGGAGCGCGTCTTCGTCAAGGTGCAGCGGCTCTTTCCCCGACTGGTCGACAAATCCGTCGGCGCTCAGGCCCGAAATGCCCGAACCCTCAAGGCGCTGGAGCCTGTAAGCAAGGCGTAAGCCCGGTTCGGCAAACGCCCATGGAAACTTCACGCAAGGACTTGAACATGGACTACAATGTCATCCGGGCCACGGAAACAGGGTCGCCCGACATCACCCCCGCGGTCATCGAACGGACCCGGGCCCATCTCGACCGCGACGGCTGGGCGTTGCTGCGCGGTTTCCAGGCCGATATGGGCGGGTTCAGCGACCTGACGGCCCAGCTATGTACCACGATTACCTTCGATCCTGCGCGCGAATATTCCGAGAGAAACACGCAAAAGGTCGATGCCGGGCTGGGGCCTATCGGTTTACACATCGAAAATGGCAATACGCCGGTCTGTCCTGACATCGTCGCGTTCTTTTGTACACGCGCTGCGTTCGAGGGGTCTCAGACGACGATTTGTGACGGACGGGTTTTGTACGATCGGTTCGACGAGGTACAAAAGGCGCGCTGGACGCAGAAAATGAAAGTCAAGCGCAACCTTCCAGAGGCGCTGTGGAAGCGCTATCTCGCCAACGAGCATCCGGCGATCAGCCGTCCCGAGGAGGTTCGGGAGGAGCATATCCTGCAGTTCAAGGCGGCCATTCCGGGGCAGGATTTCGCGATGCGCGAGGATGGCTCGATCGACTACGAACTGACCGTGCTGCCTGTCAGAGCGTCCTCTTTGAGCAATGGAAAAGGGTTCGCGAACGCCATCCTGGGGCCGTCGCACAATTACGAGCCGCCCAGCTACACGTTGGAGGATGGCTCCTGCGTGTCGCGGGACGAGATCGAGGATCTGCGCGACCTGGCGGAGAGTTGCACGGTCGAAATCAACTGGCAGGATGGCGACATCGCGGTGATCGACAACACGCGGGTGATGCATGGGCGGCGCGCGATCAAGGATGCCGACCGACAGCTCTTCATCGGCATGGGGCGGGTCTGAGGACAAGCCCAAGCGGCGGTTTTGACCGTTTTGTACATCGAATCCGCCCCCGATTGACCGTTTTGTACAAGGTTCGGGGGCCGGTTTCCGGCCCTCAGTTTTCCGTTCCGTAAAGGAAGAGATGCGCGATCTCGCGGGCGCGGCGTTGCAGCAGCGGCAGGTGACCGCGGCCGCGGTCGAGGCTCATCCGCAGCATCGGCGCGTGAAAAGAGAGCGTCGCGAAGAGTCGCCCTTGCGCATCGGCGATCGGCACGGCGAGGGCGACCATCCCCTCGATCGCCTCTTCGTTGTCCTCGCCCCAGCCGCGCGCACGGATGAGGCGCAATTCCTCCAGCAGGCGCTCCGGATCGGTGATCGTGTTGGGGGCGCGACGTTCCAGTTCGGACATGGTCAGCAGCGGGCGCAGCTGGGCGTCGTCGAGGCTGGCGAGCCAGACCTTGCCGGCGGCCGAGCAATGCAGCGGAACGCGGGTGCCGATGGGCAGGGCGATCTGGAGCGGCCACTTGGTCTCGACCCGGTCGATATAGACGACCGCGTCTCCGTCGCGCTGGGCGATGTTGCAGGTCTCGCCGATCTCTTCGGACAGGTCGCGCAGCACCATCGACACCGCCGCGCGGTGGCGCATCGAGGCCACCATCCCGGCGGCGAGCCGCTGAGTCCTGAGCCCCGAGATGTACCCGCGCCCGTCGGGGTGGCGGCGGATGAACCCTTCGGTCTCGAGCGTCGAGAGCAGTCGGTGGGCGGTGGGTTTCGGCAGGTCCATTTCCGCCATCACGTCGGCGGCGGTCACCGGCGTTTCGCTGGCGCAGATGCGTTCGAGCAGCACGAGCAGCCGCAGGTTTCCGGAAATGGTGGGGGGCTGCTCTGCCATCGGCCCTTTGGGTGTCCTCTCTAGGGTGCGCCGCGGTCGGCGCGGATCATGTCGCTGGCCTTTTCCCCGATCATGATGGCCGGGGCGTTGGTGTTGCCCGAGACGATCTCGGGCATGATGGAGCAATCGGCGACGCGGAGGCCGCGAATGCCGTGCACCCTGAGCCGGGCATCGACGACGGCCGTGGGCCCCTCGCCCATGCGGCAGGTGCCCGATGGATGATAGATCGTGGTCGAGGTGTTGCGAACCCAGTCGAGGATGGCGGCGTCGTCATGATCGCCCGGTCCGGGGCTGTGCGGCGCGCTGATCTTTGCGGCCAGTGGATTGCGGGCCGCGATGGCCTGCGCCTGCCGGACACCGGCGACGATGGTGCGGCAGTCGGTTTCGGTGCTGAGGTAATTGGCGCGGATAACCGGGTGGTCGCGCACATCGGCCGAGCGCAGCGTCAGGCTGCCGCGGCTTTCGGGGCGCAGCTGGCAGACCGAGGCGGTGAAGGCCGAGAAGGGATGCACGCCCTCGCCGGGGCTGTCCGCCGACCAGGGCTGGATGTGGTACTGGATATCGGGGGTTTCCAACCCCTCGCGCGTCCTGGTGAAGCCGATCACGAGGCTGGCCGCCATGGTCATCGGTCCGCGCCGGAACAGGGCATAGCGCAGCCCGATCCGGGCCTTGCCGAAAAGGCTGCGCACCTCGTCGTTCAGGGTGGGTTCGTTGCACTTGAAGACGAGCCGCGCCTGAAGATGGTCCTGGAGATTGGCGCCGACGCCGGGCAGGTGCAGCTGCGACTCGATCCCGTGGGCGGCGAGCGCCTCGGCGTCGCCGATGCCCGAGAGCATGAGGATCTGCGGCGAGCCGATGGCGCCGGCCGACAGGATGACCTCGCCGCGCACCTTGACGATATGTTCCTTGCCCTCGGGGTCGAGATAGCGCAGGCCGGTCACGCGGCCCTCGGTCACCTCGATCCGGGAGGTCTGGGCGCGGGTGATGACGGTCAGGTTCTCACGCTTCATCGCGGGGCGCAGGAAGGCCACCGCGGTCGAACAGCGTTTGCCGTTCTTCATGGTCAGCTGGGCGTTGGTCATGCCCTCCTGTTCAGGCCCGTTGATGTCGGGGTTGTAAGCGATGCCTTCGGCCTTGGCCGCCTCGATCCAGGCCTCGCAGATCTCGCGCGAGACACGCATGTTCGAGACCGAAAGCGGCCCGCCGGTGCCGTGCAGGTCGTCGGCGCCGCGTTCCTGATCCTCGGACCGCTTGAACAGGGGCAGAACGTCGGACCAGCCCCAGCCGGTATTGCCCATCTGCGCCCAGCGGTCGTAATCCTGCGGCTGGCCGCGCACGTAGAGCAGGCCGTTGAGCGAGGAGGACCCGCCCAGTACCTTGCCCCGCGGCCAGTCGAGCGCGCGCCCGTTCAGGCCGGGATCGGGTTCGGTCCGGTAGCACCAGTCCACCGCCGGGTTGTGCATGGTCTTGAAGTAGCCCACCGGGATGTGGATCCACGGGTTGTTGTCCGGGCCGCCCGCCTCGAGCAGCAGGACGCGGTCCTTGGGGTTCTCGCTGAGACGATTGGCGAGCACGCAGCCAGCCGACCCCGCCCCGACGATGACATAGTCGAATTCGGCCCCGTCCATCCGCATCCTCCCCGAAGCGAAATGATTTTTCTTGCAATCGAAGCATAAGGCGGCGTTAATGAGACAACAAGTCTCATTTCTGGGAGGAGAATGAGGTGATGGCTTTTCAGCTTCGGGTTCGCCGCTCCGCGAGCCATTGCGCGGGCACGCCGTGACCCCCGAAAGAGAACACCGTATCCGCCGGATCACCCATTGGCTGGACATGCCGGCGATGATCGTGGGCAAGGCGGCGGCCTGGCTGATCCTGCCGATGATCGTGGCGCTGGTCTGGGAGGTCGTGGCACGATTCGGCTTCAACCGGCCGACGATGTGGGCCTATGACGCGACCTACATGCTGTATGGCGCGCTGTTCATGCTGGGCGCGGCCTGGACGCTGGGGCGGGACAGCCATGTGCGGGCCGATTTCCTGTTCAACGTGCTGCCGCCGCGCTGGCAGGGGGTGATCGACGCGCTGTTCATCGTCTTCCTGTTCTTTCCGGCGATGTATTTCTTTACCGAGGCGACCTGGGAATATGCCGCGAAGTCGTGGATGCGGCAGGAGCGCATTCCCACCAGCCCGATGATGCCGATCATCTATCCGCTCAAGACCGTGATGCCGATCACCGGGATCCTGCTGCTGATCCAGGGGGTGAGCGAGTTGATCAAGAGCTACTACAACATCGCCACGAACAGGCGGTTCCGCGAAGGTGAAGGGGGGCTGGCATGACCGAGCCTGTTCTGGGTCTCGTCGCGCTGGG
Source organism: uncultured Paracoccaceae bacterium (assembly GCA_947500005.1). Taxonomy (GTDB): domain Bacteria; phylum Pseudomonadota; class Alphaproteobacteria; order Rhodobacterales; family Rhodobacteraceae; genus Lutimaribacter_A. The sequence goes on from CANMQJ010000006.1 coordinate 247,354, forward strand.
GCTGGTCTTTGTCGGCCTGCTGACCGGCTATCCGATGGCCTTCACCTTCATCTTCATCGCGCTTGTGTTCGGCTATGTGGGAATGGGCGACCGGGTCGTGAACCTGATGCAGTTCCAGTTCTTCTCGCTGATGCGGAACACGACGATGGCGGCGATCCCGCTGTTCCTGTTCATGGGCTTCATCCTGGAGAAATCCGGGCTGATGGAGCGGATGTTCCTGGCCTTGCGGCTGCTGCTGGGGCGGCTGAACGGCTCGCTCTACCTGGTGGTGCTGCTGGTGGCCACGGTGTTCGCGGCCGCGACGGGGATCGTCGGCGCCTCGGTCACGGTGCTGGGCGTGATGGCGGCGCCGATCATGCAGCAGACGGGCTATGACACGCGGATCTCGGCGGGCGCCATCGCAGCGGGCGGGACGCTGGGCATCCTGATCCCGCCCTCGATCCTGCTGATCGTGATGGGGCCGGTGGTGGGCGTTCCGGTCTCGGACCTGTTCACCGCGGCGATCGTGCCGGGGCTGATGCTGTCCACGGTCTACATCATATACACGCTGGTGCGCAGCTACCTGAACCCGACGCTGGGCCCGCCGATCACCGATGCCGAGATCGCCGAGACCACGCTGATCGAGAAACTGAAGGAGCTGTTTCTGGGCGTCATCCCGGTCTTTCTGATCATCGCGGCGACGCTGGGCGTCATCATCGCGGGCATCGCGACGCCGACCGACGCGGCCGCGACCGGGGCGCTGGCCTCGCTGATCCTGGCGTTGGCCTATCGCCGGCTGGACTGGGAGGCGTTCAAGCAGAGCGTCTACAGCACGCTGCTGCTGAGCGCGATGATCATGTTCCTGCTGGCCTCGGCAAATTTCTTCGGCGCGGTGTTCTCGCGGCTGGGCAGCGGCGAGTTGCTGACCCATTTCCTGCTGGAGCTGCCATTTTCGCCCATGGTGATGCTGCTGATAATCCTCGGTATCGTCTTCGTTCTGGGCTCGCCGCTGGAATGGATTCCGATCGTGCTGGTGATCGTGCCGATCTTTCTGCCGACGATGGTCGAGATGGGGTACGATCCGCTGTGGTTCTCGATCCTGGTGGCGGTGACGCTGCAAACTTCTTGGCTGACCCCGCCGATGGCGCTGTCGGCCTACTTCCTCAAGGGCGTAGTGCCCAACTGGTCGATGGGCGACATCTATCTGGGCATGGTGCAGTTCGTCGTGCTGCAGCTGATCGTCGTCGGCCTGCTGATCCTGATACCGGACCTGGTGCTGTGGTTGCCACGCGCGCTGGGCGGATGATCCGGCGCCGCGCCGCTGCGCGGCCCGCAACCAGAAACGGGGGCATAACCCCGGCACGTAACGAGACGTTCAACCAAGGAGGAGAGAAGATGCAAGTTCGATTGACCGGCACGCTCAAGAGTGCCTTTTGCGCGGCTGCGCTGGTCGCGGCGGGCGCGATGCCTGCGCTGGCGCAGGAATACCGCATGGACATCCAGACCGCCGTGCCCAATGCGAGCCTTTACTTCAAGCTGACCGAACAGTTCGCCAGCGATGTCGAGGAGATGTCGGGCGGCCGGATCAAGGTCAACGTCCTGCCCGACGGGGCCGAGGTTGCGGCCTTCGAGATCCTCGACGCCGTGAGCGACGGGGTGGTGACGGCAGGCTATGCCTGGCCGCATTACTGGTCCGGCAAGCATTCGGCCTATGTGCTGTTTTCCAACGTGCCCGCCAGCACCGGGATGGACCAGGTGAGCCTGATGTCCTGGTATTACTCGGGCGAGGGGCAGGAGCTTTATCGCGAACTCATGCAGGACCGGATGGGCTATGACGTGGTGCCCTTCCTGATGCAGCCGATGGGGCCGGACCCGCTGGGCTGGTTCTCGCGGCCCTTCGAGAGCCTCGACGAGTTCAAGTCGATCAAGTACCGCAGCCCGCCGGGCATCGCGGGCGAGACCTATGCCGCGATGGGCGTTCCCGCCGTGGCCATGCCGGGCGGCGAGATCGTTCCCGCCGCGCAGCGCGGCACCATTGACGCGGCCGAATGGATCGGTCCGGCGGATGACCGCAACCTGGGCTTGGACAAGATCTGGGACTATTACTACCTTCAGGGCCTGCACCAGCAGACCGATATCGGCGAGCTGCTGATCAACAAGACATGGTTCGAGGAGCTTCCCGCCGACCTTCAGGCGATCATCCGCGTCGCGGTCAAGGCCAATGCGACCACGACCAACGCGGCGAACCTGCATGAGAACTCGCTTGCCGTGAAGGAATACCAGGAAGCGGGCATCAACGTGCTGGACGTGCCGGAGGAGTATTACTCCCGCTTCATCGAGGCGCAGAACGGGGTGATCCAGAACTACCTGGAGGCCGACGAGTTCTTTGCCAAGGTCTACAAGTCGCAGGAAGATTTCGCGGACCTGGTCTATCCCTATCACGCCCGTGTCGTGACCCTGCATCGCAACGTGGTCGAGGGCGCGGAAGCGGCCCGCAACAAGTGACGCGTCGCGGATGCCCCGGTGGTCCGGGGCATCCGTTCCTTCGCCGACAGTCCGGCGTCGCGTGACACTGCGAGAGAGACGGCAGGCCGCGACCGCAGTCGGCGCAAGACCTCAAGCATTCGGAAATGAAAAACCCGTGGGCGGCGCTGTGCCGTCCACGGGATCTTTGCGGGCCGGTATGGCCGTTTATTTTTTCAGGTTGGTCCAGATCTGGTCATAGACCTCTTGCGTCTCGCGGTCGCAGACCTGGATGAAGACAGGTTCGCCTGCCTCGGCCGGCGGGTTGCTTTCGGGCTGTTCGGCGAGCGCCGGATCGACGAATTCCGCGGCCCCGGTCACGCCCGCATTGTAGCGGGCATAGTTGGTGACGGCGGCGATGTTCTCGGGCTCCAGCAGGAAATCCATGAACTTGAGCGCGTTCTCGCGGTTCGGCGCGTCCTTGAGCAGGACGACATTGTCCATCCAGACGACATAGCCCTGGGTGGGGAAGGCGTAATCGGTATTGGCGCCTTCCTCGCGGGCCTTGGCTGCGAACCCGTCATAGATCTGGCCCACCGCCGCGTCGCCGGAGACCAGCACTTCCTTGGCGGTGTCCGAGTTGAACGAGGCCCAATGCACCTTGGCGTTCTGGAGCATGTCGTTGAGCGCGCGCAGCTGGTCGCGGTCTGTGGAACATTGCGGGATGCCCATGTGCAGCGCGGCCATCGCCAGAACCTCGCCCTGGCTGTCGAGCATGTTGATCTTGCCGGACAGCTCCTCGGGCGGGTTGAACAGGATGTCGGTGGTGTTGATGTCGCCCTCATACATGTCGCGGTTCACCGCGAAGGAGGTCGAGCCCCACTGGTAGGGGATGGAGTGCTTGCGGCCCGGATCGAAGGAGGGATCGGCCCATTCGGGGGCGATGTTGCCCTTGTTGGCCAGTTCGCCCTCGGCGATCTCGTCCAGGAGCCCTTCGCCCGCCATGATCTGCACCATGTAATCGCCGGGCACGGCCACGTCGTAGGTGCCGATGGCGCCGGCCTTGAGCGTGGCCAGCAGCGACTCGTTGCTGTCATAGGTGTCCATGACGATCTCGACGTCGTTTTCCTGGCTGAACCTGTCGAGCAGTTCCTGCGGGATGTATTCGAACCAGTGATAGATCACCAGCTTGCCTTCGGCCGCGGCGGCGCTGGCGGTCAGGCCGAGGGCGGCGGCGGCGACTGTCGCCTTGAGGCTGCGTTTCATGTCGTGTCTCCTTCTGTTGGTCAGCTTGTTTTGTCCTTGCGGCCGATGATCCACGACAGCGTCACCATCACGATGGAGACCGCCAGAAGCAGGGTGGAAATGGCCATGATGTTGGGCTTGATGCCCTGTTTCACCGCGCCGAAGATCGCCGTGGGCAGCGTTTCGACCCCGGCGCCCTTGACGAAGTTGGTGATGATGAAATCGTCCAGCGAGATGATGAAGGCGAGGATGAAGCCCGAGACGATCCCCGGCATCATCAGCGGCAGCAGGATGCGCGTGAAGGCCTGCCGCCTTGTGGCGTAGAGGTCCTGCGCGGCCTGTTCATAGGTCGCCTCGATCCCCTGCATCCGGGCCGAGATCGGCATGTAGGCGAACGGGATGCAGAACGCGATATGCGCCAGCAGGATCGTCATCAGGCCGCGTTCGAAGGCGATGGCGTTGAAGAAGATCAGCGTCGCCACGGCGGTCACGATCTCGGGCACCATCAGCGGCAGCGAGATCAGGCCGATCGACAGGGTGCGCAGGCGGAACCTGCCCGCGCGCAGCACCGCGGTCGCGGCCAGCGTGGCGATGGTCGTGGCAGTCGTGGCGGCGATGATCGCGATGATCAGGCTGTTCCAGGCGGCCTGCTTGAACTTGTCGCTTTCGGGGCCGGTGAAGACATCGACATACCAGCGGAACGAGAACTCCTCCCAGTTGGTGATCGAGGGCGAGGAGTTGAAGCTGTAGATCGTGACGACGAGCAGGGGCGCGTACAGGATCACCAGGCAGAGGATCGTGATCCCCAGAAAGCCCGGATAGCGGCGCAGGTCATAGGGGCGGGTGGCCATGTCAGCGCGCCTCCTTCTGGCTTTGGCGGGCCGAGACGATCAGCAGGATCAGCACCATGGTCAGCAGGATCATCGAGGCGGCCGCACCAAAGGGCCAGTTGCCCGCGTTGCCCTTGAACTGTTCCTCGATCAGCGAGCCGATCATGAAGTTCCTGGCACCGCCCAGCAGGTCGGGCGCGAGGAAGGAGCCGAGCGAGGGCACGAAAACCAGGATGCAGCCTGCCAGGATACCGGGCTTGACCGCGGGGATCAGGATGCGGCGCAGGATCGTCCAGCGCGGGGCGTAGAGATCGGCCGCAGCCTCGGACAGGGCGAAATTGTAGCGTTCGACCGCGGCATAGATCGGCAGGACCATGAAGGGCAGGTAGGAGTAGAACAGCCCCAGCTGGACCGCGAGGTTGGTGTTCACGATGGTCAGGGGTTCCGAGATGACGCCAAGGGCCATCAGCCCCTCGTTGAGCGGGCCCTGATCGCGCAGCAGGAACTTCATCGACACCGTGCGGATCAGCAGGTTCACCCAGTAGGGGATCGTCACGAGAAAGACCCAGAGCGCGCGCTGCTTCTCGGGCCTTGTGGCGATGAAATAGGCGGTGGGAAAGCCGATCAGCAGGCTGAGCAGCGTGGCGAGCCCCGCCTGCCAGATCGAGCGCCAGAAGATGCCGATATAGGTCCACTCGATTTGGGGCGGCGCGTCTCCGAACAGGCCCCGGTCGAAGAAGAACTGGTCATAGGCGTCGAGGCTGAATTCCCAGATCACCCCGCCGCGGAATTCCTTGGTCAGGAAGGAATAGACCAGCATGATCGCCAGCGGTGCCAGCGTCAGGATGCCCAGCGTAACCCAGGCGGGCAGCAGCAGCCAGCCGCGCGCGCCCGCATAGGTGTCGGTCTGTACGGACCCTCCGGTTGCGCCCCCGCCTGCCATCAGTCCACCAGGAGGCGCGCGGCCCCCTGCTCCATGTTGACGAAGACCTCGGCGCCCGGCTCGAACACGCGGGCATTGCCCCGGGTGGAGTTCGACGAGCGGATGGTGAATTGCGGCCCGTCGGCCAGATCGACGATGGTGGCCGTGTCGGTGCCGATGAAGATCGTCTCGCGCACGCGGCCCTTGAGGCTTTCCACCTCGATCGGCTCGGCCGAGAGGTAAAGCCGTTCGGGCCGCAGCGACATGTGGACATTGGCGCCCGCGCCGATCCCCTCGACCGCGTCGCAGGTCAGCTGGTGCCCGCCGCCGAGGTGGCATTGCGCGCGGCCCTGTTCGATCCGGTCCACCGCCACGTCGAGCAGGTTGGTGTCGCCGATGAAATCCGCGACGAAGACATTGCGCGGACGTTCGTAGATCTCGCGCGCCTCGCCCAGCTGCTGCAACGCGCCCGCCGACATCACCGCGATGCGGTCGGACATGGTCAGCGCCTCTTCCTGGTCATGGGTGACGAAGATGAAGGTGATCCCGGTCTCGCGTTGCAGATGCTTGAGTTCGACCTGCATGGCCTTGCGCAGTTTCAGGTCCAGCGCCGAAAGCGGCTCGTCCAGCAGCAGCACCTTGGGCCGGGGCGCCAGCGCGCGGGCCAGTGCGACACGCTGCTGCTGGCCGCCCGAAAGCTGCGCGGGTTTGCGGTGCGAGAACTGGCCGAGCTGGACCATCTCCAGCACTTCGCCCGCGCGCTTGCGCGCCTCGGTCTTCGAGCGGCCCATCATCTCGAGCCCGAAGCCCACATTGTCGAGCACCGTCATGTGCGGAAACAGCGCGTAGTTCTGGAACACGGTGTTCACGGGGCGCTTGTGCGGGGGGAGTTTCTCGATCTCGTCGCCGAAGAGAAAGATCGCGCCTTCGGTCACGTCCTCGAACCCGGCGATCATGCGCAGCAGGGTGGTCTTGCCGCAGCCCGACGGGCCGAGCAGGGTGAAGAACTCGTTGTCGCGGATCGACAGTGAAATCTGCTTGAGCGCGGTGAAATCGCCGTAGCGTTTCACGGCGTTTCGGACGTCGACGGCAATGTCGGTATCTGAGGGCAAGGCGGATCTCCGGATCGGGTGTTTCCAGCTGCCTCAACCATAGAAACGCGGGGCGGCATTCCGAAGAACCATGTGCCTCAGCGCTTGTTAGGCTCTGCCTTATTCGCGTGCAGACGCCGCCCGTTATTGTGGCACAGGGCCGCGCATCTGCCTAACCGCCGTGCGCCGGGCCGGGTTTTCGGGCCGCGCTGCGGTCACTGCATCCGCTCCAGCAGGCGGGCGAGCATGGCGTCGCAGCGCGCCAGCTGGTCGATACGGATGAATTCGTCGGCCTTGTGTCCCTGCGCCTGCATCGAGCCGGGGCCGCAGACCACGGTGGGGATGCCCTGGGCGTCGAAGAAACCGGCCTCGGTGCCGAAGGCGACCTTTGTCCGGCCGGCGCCGGCCAGCGATTCGACGAAGCGGGCTGTATCGCTGTTCGCAGGGGTATCGAGGCCCGGATAGCCGGCAAGCGGGGCGATCTCGATCCGTGCTGCCGGGCCGTATCGGGCGCAGACATCCTGCGCCGCCGTCCTGATCCGGTGCAGCAGGCTGTCGGGGTCATCGGCGGCGAGGTGACGGAATTCGAAGGTCGCCTCGGCACGATCGGGCACGATGTTGAGCGCGCGTCCGCCCGAGAGCATGCCGACGTGAACGGTGCTGTAGGGGATGTCGTAGTCCTCGTCGCGCGCGCCGTTACGTTCCAGGTCCTTCTGGAGCGCCTGCAGGGCCACGAGGAACTCCGCCGCAACGTTCAGCGCGTTCACGAATTGCGGGGCGAGGGCGGAATGGCCGGTCTCACCCGCGATCCGCGCGCGAAAGGCGCGTTTGCCCTTGTGGCCGGTCGCGACCTGCATCTCGGTCGGCTCGCCGACGATGGCCGCGCGCGGGTGACCCATCAGCGGCACGAGGCGGTCGAGCATCCGGGCGATTCCCGTGCAGCCGACCTCCTCGTTATAGGAGAGGACGAGTTTCAGCGGCTCTTTCAGCGGGGCCCGGCTGGCCGCGTCGGCGGCGGCCAGCATGGAGGCCACGAACCCCTTCATGTCGGTCGTGCCGCGCCCATGCAGCCGGTCGCCCTGCCGGGTCAGTCGGAAGGGGTCGGTGCTCCAGTCCTGGCCCGCGACCGGGACGACGTCGGAATGGGCCGACAGCAGGATTCCGGGGCCTTCGGGGCCGATCTCGGCATAGAGGCCGGCCTTTTCCTCCTCGGGGTCGTCCAGCCGCGTGACCCGGAAACCGCGCATGCGCAGGAAGTCCTCGACATAGGCGATCAGGTCGAGGTTGGGGCGCGCGCTGATCGTGTCGAAGCCGATCAGCCGGTCGAGGATGTCGAGCGTCCGGGTCAATCTGCGGCCAGCTCCGTGATCTCGCGGCGGAAGGGCAGGGCGTCGCCGATATCCTCTCCGTCCAGCTCGCGTGCATAGCGGTGACCGGCATAGGTCGCCCAGGCGATGGGGCCGGGGGCCTCGGCATCGCCGATGATGCGCACCGACCTGATCCCGGCATCGGCCCAGTCCGCCTCGCGCGTCTTGAGGTCGTGGAAAATCCGGTTGTTTTCGAGCTTAGAGGCGACGATCACCACCGCGTCGCAATCGATCTGCCGCGTCTGGTCCGTATAGGTGCAGTTCGACACGACGTGGCCCGCGCCGATGGCGGTGACGCCGCGGTTGAGCACGATCTCGACCCCCATTTCGGCCAGGCGGCGGTGGATCGTGTGCTGCTCCAGCGTGTTCACCGTCCAGTCCGAGAGATAGGCCGAAGGCGTGACGATGGTGACCTCGCACCCCTCCTGCCGCAGGAGTTCGGCGAGGACGCCGCCCATGTAATAGTGGTCGTCGTCATAGATCACGACATGGCCCGAGGGGCGCTTGCCGTCCATGATGTCGTCGGGCGTGAAGATCGGCATGGCGGCGTCCATCGGAAGAGGCACGACATGCTGGCGGCTTACGCCGTCGGCGCGCCACTTGGCCCCGGTGGCTATGCAGATGTTCTCGAAGCCGAATTCAAGGATCGCCTCGGCGTCGAGCGCGCTGTCGAAATAGGTTTCGACATTGGGTTTCTGGCTGATCTGGTATTCGCGGTAATCGGCCACGCGGCCCCAGGCGGACAGGCCCGGCAGCAGACGTTCGCGGGCGACGCGCCCGCCCAGGACGGTTCCCGCCTCGGCCAGGGCCACGTCATAGCCGCGCTCGGCCAGCGCGCGGGTCGCCTCCAGCCCGGCGGGGCCGGCGCCGATGACGAGGACATTGGAACTGCCGCCCTTGGCGTTCATGCGTTCGGGATGCCATCCCTTGCGCCATTCTTCCATGAAGGTGGGGTTCTGCGTGCAGCGGCTGATCGACATGGTCATGTCGCCGGTGATGCAGATGTTGCAGCCGATGCATTCGCGGATATCGTCGATCCGGCCCTCCTCGACCTTCTTGGGCAGGAACGGGTCGGCGATGGATGGGCGCGCGCAGCCGATGAAGTCGAGCGTGCCCGAGCGGACCATCTTGGCCATCACGTCGGGCGAGGTGAAACGGCCCACGCCGACGACGGGTTTCGAGGACAGCTCACGGATACCGCGCACCAGCGCCTCCTGCGCGGCTTCCTCCTTGAAGCGGGAGGGGCCGGAACAATCCTCCCATGTGCCGTGTGCGAGATCCCACAGGTCGGGCAGGTCCTTGTTCATGTCGATGAATTCGCGAACCTCGGCATTGGAGAAGCCCAGATCGCCGATGGTCTCGTCAAGGCTGACGCGCAGGGTCAGGCCCATCGTGTCGCCCACCGCCTCGCGCATGTCGGCAATCACCTCGCGGGCAAAGCGCGAGCGGTTTTCGAGGCTGCCGCCATATTCGTCGTCGCGCATGTTGGTCGCGCGGCTGAGGAAATGCTGGAAGATCCCGAACCCGTGCGCGCCGTATAGGCAGATCAGGTCGAAGCCGGCCGCCTTGGCCCGTTTCGCCGCGTTCACGAACCAGCGGCGGAGGTCGCGGATCTCGTCCTTCGACAGTGCGCGTGCCTGGACGGGATCGTTGGTAAAGGTGCGGATCGGACCCGGAGAGACCGCCAGCGGCACCTCCTTGGTATAGAGGTTCGGCCCGTTGATGCCGGAATAGGCCAGCTGGATCCCGGCCAGCGCGCCGTGCTCCTTCATCTTGCCGGCCATCTTGGCCAGCATGGGGATGTCCTTGTCCTCCCACAGACGCAGTTCGATGAAGGGGGTGATCTCCGATGTGTGATGCATCTCGCATTGCTCGGTAAAGATCACGCCCCAGCCGCCTTCGGACTTGATGCCGCGCATCGCCGCCGCCGCCGAGGGGTCGCGATAGCCGCCGCCATTGCAATGGGGCACCTGGTAGAACCGGTTCTTTGCCGTGACCGGCCCGATGGCCAGCGGTTCGAACAGCACATCATAGCGGTCGGGGCGGGTGTCGAGCATGGGGGCACTCCTGCAAGAGGTTTGGCACAGGTTACGCAATCGCGCCGCGCCGCAAAAACCGATGCTGCGAAAGCATGGGTTAGGACGGGGCTAAGCCGTCAGACCAGCGCCTCGCCGCCGATCCGCGCCAGTCGGCCCGAGCGCACCATCTCGGAGCCGTATTCTACGAAGGCCCGCACCGCATTGGAGCGCACGGCGTCCTGCGCCGTCAGGAACCCCATGCGCAGGGGCCGCACCTTGCCGCCGATGGGCACGCAGCGCACCGCGTTGCCATCGGGGGAGGTGTCGCTGAGCGGGCGGACATTGGCGATGGAATAGCCGAAATCATTGCCCACCATCGAGCGCATCACCGCCATGTCGCGCGTGCGTTCGGTGATGACGGGCTTTTCCCCGATCTCGTCGAAGAGCGACAGGAAGTAATCCGCGCTGAGCGGCAGGTCGAGAAGGACCATCGGGTGATCCTTGAGCTGTTCCATCGTGACCTCTTTTTCCTGCGCCAGCGGATGATCCACGCCCATCAGGGCGATGGGGGGCAGCAGGACCAGACCGGTGAATTGCAGGTCGGCCGGCAGGTCGAGGTCATAGGTCAGCGCGATGTCGATCTCGGAGCGTCGCAGCGCGCTGAACAGTTCCACCTGGTTCATCTCGTGCTGGCGCAGGCGGACCGCGGGGAATTCGGCCTCGAACCCGCGCCGGAGCGTGGGCAGGACCAGCTGCGCGAAGGTCAGAAGGCAGCCGATGGCAAGCGGCCCGCGCACGGACCCGGCGATGTCGCCCGCGATATCCATCAGCGCACCCGCCTCGCGCAGCACCAGCCGCGCCTGTTCCAGCATCTCGCGCCCGGCCTGGGTCAGCGACAGCCCCTGCGCGTGCTGACGGACGAAGAGGCGCAGGCCGAATTCCTGCTCCAGCTGCGAGATCGCCGAGGAGATCGAGGGCGACGACACGTTGATGCGTTCGGACGCCCGCGCGATGCTGCCGGTTTCGCCCACGGCCACGAAATATTCGAGCTGCCGCAGCGTGTACCGGAGCATGGTGTTTCCTTGAACAGTTGGCCTGTTCAAGTCTTGTACCTGATCCACGTCGTCTTCAAGGCCGTGTACTTGTCGAAGGAGTGCAGCGACAGGTCGCGGCCGAACCCGGACTGCTTCATCCCGCCAAAGGGCGTCTGTGCCGACAGCGCGTCCACCGTGTTCACCGAGACGGTTCCCGCGTGCAGCTTTTCGGACACGCGGATCGCGCGGCTGAGGTCGTCTGTCCAGACCGAGGCGGCGAGGCCGTAGATCGTGTCGTTCGCCATGGCGGTGGCCTCGTCCTCGCTGTCGAAGGGGATCACGGACAGGACGGGGCCGAAAATCTCGTCGCGCGCCAGCGGATTGTCCTGCGCGGTCTCGAAGATCGTCGGCTGCACGAAGCAGCCCTTGCCATCGACGCTCACGCGCTCGCCGCCCGCGACCAGCCGGGCCGATGTCTTGCCCGCCTCGACGAAGCGCATGATGCCCTGCACCTGTTTCTCGTCCACGATGGCGCCCATCCCGGCGGCGGGGTCGAGCGGGTTGCCGGGTTGCATCCCGGCGGCTCGGTCGGCCAGCTTTTCGAGGAATTCTTCCTTGATCGCGCGTTCGACATAGAGCCGCGAATTGGCCGAGCAGACCTCGCCCTGGTTGAAGAAGATGCCGAAGGCCGCCATGTCGGCCGCCGCGTCGAGATCCTGACAATCGGCGAAGACGAGGTTGGGGCTCTTGCCGCCGGTTTCGAGCCAGACGGCCTTGAGGTTCGATTGACCGGCATATTGCATGAACAGTTTCCCGACGGCGGTGGAGCCCGTGAAGGCCAGGCAATCGACATTCATGTGCAGCCCCAGCGCCTTTCCGGCTGTCGGCCCGTATCCCGGCACGACGTTGAAGACGCCGTCGGGCACGCCCGCCTCGGCGGCCAGTTCGGCCAGACGCAGGGCGGAGAGGGGTGCCTGCTCGGCCGGTTTCAGAACGACCGAGTTGCCTGCGGCCAGGGCGGCGGCCGCCTTCCACGTCGCCATGTCGAGCGGGAAGTTCCACGGGACCACCGCGCCGACGACGCCTATGGGAACGCGCCGGACGAGGGCCAGGTCGCCGGGCCCGGTCGGCGCGACCTCGTCATAGAGCTTGTCGATCGCCTCGGCATGCCATTGAAAGAAATGGGCCGCGCCGGGCGCGTCTATAGTCACGGCGTCCTGCACCAGCTTGCCCATGTCGAGACTGTCGAGCAGGGCCATCTCGTGCAGGTTCTCGCGGATCAGCTCGGCCAGCCGCAGCAGCACGGCCTTGCGCTCGGCGGGAGCCGCCCGCGACCAGCGGCCATCGTCGAAGGCACGGCGCGCGGCGATTACGGCGCGATCGACATCCGCCGCATCGCATTCGGCCACTTCTGCGAGAGCCGCACCGGTCGCCGGGTTGATGCTGGAGAAGCGCTTGCCCGAGGCCGCGTCGGTGAAGCGGCCGTCGATGAAAGCCTGCGCGCGGAAATTCATCTGGCCGGCGCGGGCCGTCCATTGGTCCAGGGTAAGATCGCTCATCCTTCGTCTCCCGGCACACCGTAAGAGGGCGCGGCCCGGGGATCGAGCGCGCGCTGGATATAGGCGTCGAGTTGAGGTTTGTAGACGTCCCAGGCCGTCGCCACCGCCTCCACGGGGCAATCCTCGGTCCAGTCGCAGCGCAGGTCGGCCACCGGCCAGCTGACCTTGTCGACCAGCATCATCCCGGCAGAATGCACCGGCCCGGCCTCGCCCCCGGCGGCAAGCCCCGCCCGCATCGCCGCGATCAGCCGGTCGCCCAGATGACCCGCGGAGGCGGTGAACCCCGCGACGATGGCCGCCGGCACGCCGTCATTGGCCAGCAGGTTGCCGCCCGAGGCCACGTCCTGCCCCTGGGCCTGCGTCCAGATACCCAGCGAGTTCGGCCCGGAATGGATCGCCGTCCGCCCGGAGGTGTCGATGGCCAGCACCTGACGATACTCGGTGAAGGCGCCGCGGCGGCGGACCTCCTCGATGGCGTCCGAAGCCGAGAGGCCGCCCGCCATCAGGTCGAGGGCGAGCGGGCCCAGCGTCGGGTCGGTCACATTCTGCGAGGCGACGGCGCCGACGCCCGCCCGCGCATAGGAGCATCGCGCGGCGACGGCGGGAGAGGAGGAGGAGATGGCGACACCGAACATGCCGGTTCGCGCGCAGCGGGCTACGAGAGAGAAGGTCATTCCGGGATCACCGCCGTGCCGTCGATCTCGACCAGCCATTCGGGACGGGCCAACGCCTGCACCACCAGCCCGGTCGAGACGGGATGCACGCCCTTTATGTATTCGCCCATCGTGCGGTACACCGCCTCGCGGTGGCGCACGTCGGTGATATAGACCACGAGTTTGACCAGGTGCTCCATGCTGCCGCCGGCCTCCTCGATCAGTTGCTTGATGTTCTGCATGACCTTGTGGGTCTGCTCGACCGGGTCGTGGCTGTCGATGTTCCGGGCGTCGTCCAGGTTCTGGGGGCACTGGCCCCGCAACCAGACGATCCTGCCGCCATGCGTCACCACGGCCTGGCACAGATCGTTGTCGAGATTCTGTTCAGGATAGGTGTCGCGCGTGTTGAAGCTGCGGATACGGGTATGGGCCATGACGGACTCCTGCGCAATGAGATCGCCCCAAGCTATTCCGCTGCCCGCGCGCGGGGAAAATACCGCTTGCCTCACCCCCGCTTAGGACAGGGCTAAGGCTGCTTAGCGTGAACCCAACCAAAGCTTCCGGAAAACGTATTATCCGGCGGGGGAGGCCCCGCCCTATGGTGGCCCCAGATGCTGAAGGAGGCCATCATGGAGAAATTTGATACGGTTGTCGTCGGAGCCGGACAGGCCGGGGTCGCCATGAGCGAGCACCTGACCAGTCTCGGGATCGACCACGTCGTGCTGGAACGCCACCGGATCGCCGAACGCTGGCGGACCGAGCGCTGGGATTCGCTGGTGGCCAACGGCCCCGCCTGGCACGACCGCTTTCCCAACATGGAATTCGACTGTGACGGCGATGTCTTTGCCGACAAGGAAAGCGTGGCCGCGTATTTCGTCGCCTATGCCCGCCGCTTCGACGCCCCGATCCGCACCGGGGTCGAGGTGACCGAGGTGATGCCGCTGGAGGGCCGGGAAGGGTTCCGCGTCGAGACCTCGGACGGGGTGATCGAGGCGCGCAACGTCGTGGCCGCCACCGGACCGTTCCAGAAACCCGCGATCCCACCGGTGGTGCCGGCCGATGCCGGGCCGCTCCAGATGCATTCCAACGCCTATCGCAACCCCGGACAATTGCCCGAGGGCGCGGTGCTGGTGGTGGGGGGCGGCTCCTCGGGCGTGCAGATCGCCGAGGAGCTGATGGCTGCCGGGCGCCGGGTCTACCTGTCGATCGGGCCGCATGACCGCCCGCCGCGCCGCTATCGCGGCCGCGACAATGTCTGGTGGCTGGGCGTGCTCGGCAAGTGGAACGCCGACAGCCCCGGACCGGGGGCCGAGCATGTCACCATCGCCGTGAGCGGCGCGCATGGCGGCAGGACCATCGATTTCCGCCGGCTCGCGCATCGCGGCATGACGCTCCTGGGCATGACCGCGGGCTTCGAGGCGGGCAAGGTCCGCTTCGCCGACGATCTGCGCCGGAACCTGGCCGAGGGGGATGCCAATTACCTTTCGGTTCTCGACGAGGCCGACGCGTACATCGCCCGCCACGGGCTCGATCTGCCCGAAGAGCCCGAGGCACGCGTGATCCCCGAGGATCCCGATTGCGTGACCGATCCCCTGCTGGAGCTCGATCTGGAAGAGGCGGGCATCGGCACGATTCTCTGGGCCACGGGCTACAGCTTCGATTTCGGTTGGCTCAAGGCCGATTGCCTGGATGACCGGGGCCGCCCGGTGCACCAGCGCGGGGTGACACAGGAGCCGGGTCTCTATTTCCTGGGCCTGCCCTGGCAGACGCGGCGCGGGTCGTCCTTCATCTGGGGCGTCTGGCACGACGCCAAGTTCATCGCCGACCAGATCGCGATCCAGCATGGCTACATGGACTATCACCGCGGCGCGCTTGCACGGGTGCCCGAGACCGCGTGATCCGCCCCCGGGACCCGACTCGTCGTCTGGTCCCGGCCTTTCCGGGGGGAGCCACGCGGGATTCGGGCTTTCGGCGGTGCCGTCTTTGACCGAGGGCCCGACTCGGGTGTATTCAACCCATGGTGTAATGCCGGCCCGTGGACCCAATATATGGGAAACCCCTCCCGCGTGGGTCTGTGGCGAGTCGCGCGCTTCCTGCGCCGCCCCGCCCGTGAACGGCCGAAATTCTCCGGAACGGCGGCCGTCGACCGCGATTAAGAGGCTGTTCTTGCTTATATTTTCAGCCTCCTCAAAGAAAATTCGCCGGGCCCGTCATTTTTCTGTTGCAGACCCCGGCGCCTCTGCGTAAAAGCCCCCTCACCGGCGGCGCTGAGGTGCTGCGGACGGATCGGAGAGACGGTCGGACGCGCTGGAGAGACGGCGGGCATCGAGTGGATTTGACGAGGCGGGCGCGCCGCGAGATTGGCGCAACGGTCTGGTTTTTGGCCTCTTGGTGTTTTGCTCTTTGACATTGTTGTATGACTGAAGAGATATGTGGGCGGTTTGGTTCGTATCGACGGATCGATTGTCTGTATATCGCGTCTCTAGGGTTTCGGCCCGATGATGAGATGTCAGCTTCACTGTCTTGTATGGCGTTTTCGGTTTCTTAGGAGACCTTAAGCACAGACAGACAGATGACTTTCAGTGCGTGTCCTCGCCCAGCTGGGTGGGGGAATGTTTCGCGATTTGGGTTGGGCTTTCGGGTCTGCGCTCAAGACGCGAAGCGGTAGCGCATTGAAGATGTGCAGAGGTTCGAACGTCAAGGATAGCGCAGCGATGTGCTTTCAACTTGAG
>CANMQJ010000007.1 GCA_947500005.1 uncultured Paracoccaceae bacterium
GTGGCCCGTTCGTCTATCGGTTAGGACGCCAGGTTTTCAACCTGGAAAGAGGGGTTCGATTCCCCTACGGGCTGCCACTCGGACCCAGAGGCTCGTCCTCGTGGCCCGTTCGTCTATCGGTTAGGACGCCAGGTTTTCAACCTGGAAAGAGGGGTTCGATTCCCCTACGGGCTGCCATCTCATTCCCGAAACAGCAGTAACGTCAACCGGAACCAACCGGGTGCATGGGAGTTCGGCAGTATGTCAACGCGCACTCCCATCGAGGCGACCTCTCGCAACATCCTGTCCCTGCTCGCGATCATCGTGGTGTTCGCCGTGCTGGAGGCCGGTCAGGTCATTTTCGCCCCCGTTCTCTGCGGTATCGTGTTCGGCGTGGTCTGCGGCCCGCTCGTGGATCTGGCCGAGCGCCTGAAACTGCCACAGGCGGTCGCCGCGCTGGCGGCCCTGCTGCTGTTCCTGGCGGTGGCGATCCTGCTTTACCTGCTGCTCGAACCGACGGTCAGGGATGCGGTTCGCAACGCACCGCTGATCTGGCGCGAACTGACATTCACACTCGAGTCGGTGCGCGACACGCTGCGGGGCGTGGAGGAGATACAGGAATCGGTCAACAACGCCCTGAGCGAAGGCGCCGCCGGCGCGCAGGGGGCCGCCGCGGAAGAGGAGAAGGTGCAGATGCCCGGCCTGAAGGAGGCCCTGGCCTATGGCCCCTCGCTGGTGGGCGGCGTCCTGATCTTTGTCGGCACGCTCTATTTCTTCATGGCCACCCGGCGCGAGGTCTATGGCTATGTCGCCAACTATTTCCCGCGCCTCTCCTTCGACTGCCTGCACGATGCGGAAAAGCGTGTCTCGCGCTATTTCCTGACAATCAGCATGGTGAACGCGGGCTTTGGCTTGGTCGTGACGCTGGCGATGACGGCCTACGGGATGCCGCAACCCGCGCTTTGGGGGCTTGCGACCTTCCTGCTGAACTTCATCCTCTATCTTGGCCCCATCCTGGTGGCGACGGCGCTTCTGGTGACGGGGATTGTTATGTTCGACGGGGTTTTCAGCATCGTTCCGGCGCTGACCTTCGTCTTTTTCAACATGATCGAGGCGCAGTTCGTCACCCCTTCGACGGTGGGGCGGCTGATGGCATTGAACCCGCTTTTCGTCTTTCTGTCGCTGGTGCTGTGGATGTGGCTCTGGGGGCCGATCGGCGGGCTGGTGGCCATCCCGCTTCTGGTATGGATCATCTTCGTGACGAGCGAGTGCAGCCTGCCGGGCGGCACCAGCGAGGGCGATCTTGAAGAACCCGACGATCCCCCTCTTGCCGCGGCGGAGTAAGGGCCGCGTGCCGTCACACCTTGGGGTCGGCTTCGACGCGGTCGGCCTTGACGGCGCCCCGTTCCCCCATCGGGCGCGGCTCGCCCACGGTGCTGTCGCGCGAGGTCTGTGCCTCAAGCTCGGCGTCGATCACCGCGCCGACGAGGATCACGAAGGCTGACAGGTAGAGCCACATCAGCAGGACCACGACACCGGCAAGGGCGCCGAAAGTCTCGTTGTAGCTGGCGAAACTGGACACGTACCAGGAGAAGCCCAGGTTGACGACGACCCAGAGCAGAACGGCCACGATGCTGCCCGGGGCCAGCCATCGCCAGCGCGCCTTGCGCCGCGACGGGCCGAAACGGTAGAGGATGGCGACCAGCGTTACCGCCAGCAGGATCATCAGCGGCCAGCGCAGCACCCGCGCGGCGGTCTCGATCGCCTGCCCCTCGCCGAAGATCGCCAGAAGCGCCGGCACCGCGGCGGTCAGGAAGACGGTGGCCAGCATCACCACGAGCGAGAAGAGCGTCAGGGCCAGGATGATGGCCTGAAGCCGGAAAAAGCCACGCGTCTCGTCCTCTTCATAGGCGATATTGAGTCCGGAAATGATGCTCGCCGTGCCGCGGCTGGCGGAATAGAGCGACAGGGCAAGCGCCAGCAACGCCGCAAGGCCCAGACTGCCGGTTCCGGCAGAGGCCAGATCGGTCAACTGCCCGACAAGGATGGAGCGGGCGGCCTCGGGGATCATGGCGAGCGTGGTTTGGGCCTGCTCTACCACCTGAGCCGGATCCGCGACGATACCGACCAGCGCCACCAGCGCCGCCATCGCGGGAAAGACGGCAAGCAGCCCGTAGAAGCCGACGCCGGCGGCGACAAGCGAGATGTTGTCCTGCGTCACGCGTGTCCAGATACGGCCAGCGACCTGTCCGAGGCCACGCCGGGGAATCCCGGTGGGGCGCCGTGCGGTCTGGCCCGTCGCGCGCGCGCTGTTCGGGTCGTGAGTGGTGCCGGGCATCTCTGTGTCCTCCGGTTTGTGGCTTGGTGGTTGTCGACCCCGGATGCGCGAACGGCCCCCACCGGGTGAGGGTGGAGGCCGTCGGGCTTTGGGGGTTCCGTCATGCGGTCGCCCTGAGGCCGTGTCAGGTCGACTTGCTCGACGAGGACGAGGAGGAGGACGCCGCGCCCGGCGTGTCGCCTTCGCTGCGCAGCGCCTGTTTCGCGGCGTCCTTGGCATCCGAGGCTGCGGTGTCGGCCCGTGTCTTGAGCTTGTCGAACTCCTCGCGCATCACGCGGTCGGCCTCGTCGAAGAGCCGGTCGCGATGCGCGCCGAGATAGCGGTTCTCGGTCGAGGTGCGCGGCAGGGCCGCGGCGAGCGCCGCACCGGCGGCAAAGGCCAGCGCGCCGATCAGGAGCGGGTTCTCATGCGCGGCGCTGCGGGCCTTGTGCGCGGCTTCCGAGGCCTGCGCCTCGATCCGGGCCTGGGCGTCGATGGCGGCGGCGCGGGCGCGGCGGACGCGGCTGCGTGCCTCATCGGGAAGATCGCCCAGCCCGTCCTCGATGCGGGCGCGGAGATTGGCGGCGCTGTCGACGGCGTTGTGACGCGCGGCGCGCATCCGATCCTTGAAGCCGGGATCGGGATTGTTACGGGGATCGGCGGGATCTGCATAGGTGGTCATGGGTGGTTCTCCTTTGAATCTGTCCGCGGGGGCGGCCCCTTCGGCCGCGGCGACGCGGGCATCGAAATTGCCGACGGGGGCGTCCGGATCGCGAAGCCCCTGAACGGCGGATCTTTCGCGGGGGTCATAGGTGGCGGCCGGGCGCGGCGGCGCGGACCTGGGCGCGCGATCTCGTGGTGCGGCCGCGTTGATGACGAGCCAGGCGATGCCCGATCCGATCATCGCCGCGGCGGCCTTGTTCTGCCGCACCACCTGGCCGGTCGCCTCGATGGCCTGCTCGCCATGATTGGCGACAAGCACCCCGGCCCGGTCGATCAGCCGTCCGGGCGAGAGGGCATCCTCCAGCTCTTCGAGCTTGCGGCGCAGGCTGTCGCGTTCGCGCTGAAGATCCTGTTCGAGACGGTCGAGCTCACTCATCGAACTGCTCCCTGACGACATCGACATCGTGCCTCACGCTGTCCATGGTACGCGTCGGCATGAGCCGGCGCGCCTTGAGGTCGTGAAGCCCCTTCCAAAGGAAGATCGCTCCGACCAGAAGAAGGGCGCCGCCGACGATGAGTGCGGCCCAGTGCGGTTCCATCCCGGTCTCGACAAGTGCGGCGGTCGCCGCCCCGGCGAGGATGTTGAACGCGACCAGGGCCAGCAGGAACGCCACGGCGAGCAGCACCAGCGCGATCGTCGCACGATGCGCGTTCTCCGACAGTTCTTCGGTGGCGAGGCGCAGCTCCTTGCGGAAGATGCGCACCACCTGCGAGACGATCTCCGAGACCAAGGATACGGCTCCCTGATTTGTTCTCGGATCGCTCATTTACCATACCTCCACGCGGCCTGGTCGGGATATCCGCCCGGCCCCTCGGGCAGGCCCGGGTGGCTGGTCGGCACCGCCGGCGCCGCCGGGGAATACCCGGTGTCGTCATGGCGTTCGGACGCCTTGAGCGCGCGGGCCGCGACAAAGCCCAGGAGCGCTGCGCCCCCGAAAAAGAGAAGCGGATTGCGGCGTGCAAACACGGTCAGATCCTCCTGAATGGAATTGAAATCGGCCTCACGCACCGCCGAGGCGGCATGCGTCAGGCTGTCTGCAAGCTGGTCGGCGGCACCGCGTGCGAAGCTGTCGGCCTCGAAGGCGGACCCTGCCTCGCGGATCTGTTCCGCCTCGCTCTGCGCGGCGGAGGCCACGCGCTCCTGCGCCACCTGCGCCTCGGCCTCGGCGCGGTCTCGCGCGGCCTGGCCCAGTTCCTGCGCGGTGGATTTGACGGTACCACTTGCCGATGTCTGCGAGCTGCTCATGCTCTGTCTCCTTCGTCGATCTCGACTTTGCGACGTCCGGTCTGCCCCGAGGGGACACCCCGTCGCCTATGTCCTTGAACAACCGGCGCGCGGGGCTGTGGTTCCCCGGGCAAGGCCGCCACATTCAAGATTTTGTCGCAGGATTGCGTTGCGGCGCAAGCGAGCCGTGCGCACGGGCCATGTCAGCCCAGCGCACGGCGGAATTCCTCGACCGTTCCGGCCACGGCGGGGGAGGCCCCCCGCGTCAACCGGTCGAGACAGTCGGCAAAGGCGGCCCGGGCCAGGGGATCGTCCACCACATAGTGCCAGGCCTCGCCGAATGTCACCTCGAGCAGGTCGTGATAGGTAAGGCCCCTGACATGCACACGCTCCCGCGGGGCGATGCCGAAGGCGTTGCCAGAGGCCCCCGCCTCGGCCAGGGCCGCGGTCAGCCAGTTGAGGCAGTTGATCGCGGTATGAGGATCGTTGACGCCCGGCGACAGGGCGCGGGCGATCATCTCGACCAGCTGTTCGGCCAGGAACAGCACGTTCTGATCCTCGGTCTTGGCCGGGCCCAGCGCGAAGGTCTGGCAGAAGGCGGCAAGAACCTCCTCGTCCGGCTCGCCCTCGACCATGGCCACGGCGCGGTCGCGGTGGACGAAATCGCCGGGCAGGACGAGCAGGTCGATCTCGAGCCCGTGCTCGGCGGCGGTGGAGGCCATGTCGTCAAGCTCCATCCGCTGGATGTAGCCCACGCGGTCGAGCGTCACGGCCCGGCCGCGGGGCGGATCGCGGGGGTGGTCCGGGACCGCGACCTGCCGCGCGGTGGCCGCGAGGTCGTGGCAAAGCTCGCGCCCCAGCCGGGCGGCGATGTTCGAGACGTTGATGGTTTCGGGAATGTGGTGGACGAAGTAGATCATGACCATCACCGACAGGAAAGCCAGCCCCATCGCCGCGACAAGCGAGAGCTGCGGCACGAAGGCCTCCTCGGCGCCGAATTTCGACTGCACCGCGCGCAGGATGATCAGGGCGTAGACGAAGGTGGCGATCAGGATGCCCAGGCTCCACTGGTTGCCGCGGTCGCGCATGAAGTTGCCGATCAGGCGCGGCCCGAAATTGCCCGAGGCGAAGGAGACCGCCACCATCGTGATCGAGAACATGACGCCCGCCACGCCGATCACCGATTGCGCGATGACGGACAGGGTCGTGCGCGCCCCGTCGATCTGCGTGTGGATCATGCTGTCGGGGAGCACCGCGCCGACCCAGTCGGGATGCGCGTCGATCCAGAGCGTGACCTGCGCCAGCACCACCGAGACCAGCGCGAGACAGGTGGGCACGAACCAGTAACTGGCGCGGATGTCGTGGAATGTCTTTATCGCGAGCGCCCGGTAGGCCATTTCCCGCCTCTTTCAGCTGTGCCGCGCGAAACCGGCGCGGCGTAACAGGAACATAGCGTGCCTTGACGGGTTTTCCCCGCATAATCTCAAGCGATTGGAGGCACCATGGGAAAGCGACCCAGCGTCAAGAACGACGAGACCTATGAAGAACTGCGCGACAAGGGGATGAGCAAGGAGAAGGCCGCCCGCATCGCCAACGCGCAGGCCAATTCCGACCAGCATCCGTCGCACAAGGGCGGCAAGAACCCGCCCTACGAGGACTGGACCAAGGACGAGTTGATGGATCGCGCGCAGGAGATCGACATCGAGGGCCGGTCCAAGATGGACAAGGACGAGCTGATCGCGGCCCTGCGAAACCACTGAGCGGGCGGTGGGGTGGAACCCCACCCTACCCCTGCCCCGTAAGGTGGGTTTGCAACCCACCGGTCCTGTCACTCTTCCTCGTGGATGATCCGCGCGTCCGGCACGCCGCGCGATTTCAGATGGTCCATCACCGCCTTTTCCATCGGCGGAGGGCCGCAGACGTAAAAGCGCTGGTCCCAGTCATCGATCAGCCGGTCGAGCGTGGCGCCATCGGGTCTTTCTCCGTCACCGCCGCCCTCGGGGTCGGAGATCAGGAGATGGGTGGCGAGGTCGTCCATGTCCTCCCAGAGCGGCCTGAGGATGATGTCGTCGCGGGTCTTGTTCGAGAAGATCAGCGTCGAGCCGGTGAGGTCCCCCCTGCGGTGGCGCTGGGTGAGGATGTTGATGAAGGGCGTCACCCCTGCCCCGCCGGCGATGAAGGTGCCCGGCCCCCTGTCCTCGATCGCGCCCCAGGCATCGCCGATGAGCACCTGGTCGCCCGGCACGAGGTTCCAGAGCTGTCGGGTCACGCCGTCATGGTCGAAATAGCTCTTGATCGTGAAGGTGAGCAGGTCCGATACCGGGTCGCTGGTGAAGGTGAAGGGCCGCCCCTCGTCGCGCCAGCCGTCACGGTCCAGCGACAGTTCGGTCGCCTGACCCGGCGTGAAGTCGAAGCCGGAGGGCCGGGTAAAGACGTAATGGCGCGTGTTGTGGGTCAGCGGCACCGCCGCCTGAAGCGTGATCCTGTGCGTCATGAATATCTCCTTGGAACAGGCGGGCAACGCGGGCGGTTGCGTCGGGTTCCCCGGTTGGCCATGTCGCCGGGCGCGCACGGGACCTTGCCAGTCTTGACGGATGCCGAGAGGAAAGCGGTCCGGGCGCGGATGACCCCGGGGAACTTTTGGCCGCGTTCCGAATTTTCCATGCATGTCCTTTCGAGCCTCATCCCCCCGCGCGCCCGAGCGCCGCATCGGCCTGGAACTGGAATTCGCCGGGCTGTCCGAGGCGCGCGCGGCGCAGGTCTTTACCGAGGCGACAGGCACCAGCGCGCGGCAGGTGGCCGAGCGGGAATGGGCCTGCGAAACCGGCCAGTTCGGGAC
Organism: uncultured Paracoccaceae bacterium; assembly: GCA_947500005.1. Taxonomy (GTDB): domain Bacteria; phylum Pseudomonadota; class Alphaproteobacteria; order Rhodobacterales; family Rhodobacteraceae; genus Lutimaribacter_A. Next base: position 7,084 of record CANMQJ010000007.1, read on the forward strand.
ATGCCGTTTCTTTCTCGACACCGCCTATGACGACACGGTCGTCGAAACGGGCGGCAAGCCAGCCGAGAGGATCATGCGCCAGTTCGTTCCGGTCGAGCTTGCCACCGATCCTTTCCACCCGGCGCAGCTGCCGCTTTTCGACCAGGCGGTGGCGCGGTTGCGGGATGCAGGGGCCGTGGGCTCGCGCAACGGGCTGCTTCTGGGCTTCGGGCTTCACCTCAACGTCGATATCGCCTCGCGGCAAGCCGGCTATCTTTCGGCGGTCCTGACCTCTTACGCGCTGCTCGAGGCCTGGTTCCGGCGCGCCGCGCCCATCGACATCTCGCGCCGGCTGATGCCTTTTGTGGCCCCGTACCCGGATTCTTTCATCGACACGCTGGCGCTTCTCGATCCGGCGGACCGGGAGGAGTTGACGGAGTTCTACCTTCGGCAGGCGCCGTCGCGGAACTTCGGCCTCGACCTGCTGCCGGTCCTGGCGGAATTCGCGCCGGAGAAAGTGGAAGCGGCCGTGGACGGCAAGAAGATCAAGCCGCGTCCGGCCTTTCATTTCCGCCTGCCCGATTGCCGCATCGACGAGGCGGACTGGTCGGTGATGGAGGCCTATGACCAGTGGTCCATGGTCGAGGCGGTGGCGGCCGAGTCCGCATTGCTGCGGCGGCTGCGTGAAACGCGCGTGGCTTGGGCCAGCCGCCCCGGCCTGACCCGGCGACCGTGGTTCGACGTGGCCGAGAGCGTGCTTCTCGAGCCGGACCGGCAGGCCGTGCTGTGGTGAAACCCGTCATCGGTGTTACCGTGTCGCGCCGCTCGGGCTGGCGCATCTTTCCCCTGATCGCTTTCAACATCGGGCTGGCCGGCGGTCGGGCGGTCAGGTGGCAGGAGGCGCGCGGCATGGATCTCGACGCGGTCGACGGCGTGGTGATCGGGGGCGGCGACGATATCGCGCCCGCGCTCTATGGCGGCGAGATCCGCCTTGCCGCGCGGATCGACCCGGCGCGGGACCGGCTGGAGAAATCGGTCCTCTCGCATGCCTTCGGAACAAATCGCCCCGTCCTGGGCATCTGTCGCGGCGCGCAGATGCTCAACGTCGTGCTGGGCGGGACGCTGCACCAGGATGCCTTTGCCCATTACGGATCGAGAAAGTACCGGACGATCCTGCCGCGCCGGAGCGTTTCGCTCAGCGCGGGAAGCCGCCTTGCGGCGCTTGCCGGTCGCGACAGGTTGCGGGTGAACGCGCTGCACAGCCAGTCTGTCGACCGCTTGGGGGATGGCCTGCGCGTCGCGGCGCGGGATGACATGGGCATGGTCCAGGGGATCGAGCGCATCGACGATCCTTTCGCGCTGGGCGTGCAATGGCACCCCGAGCATCTGTTCTATGCCCGTGCGCATCGCGCGATCTTTCGCGCGCTGGTCGACGCCGCGCGCGCCTGGCGGGCCGATCGGGGCCAGATGCGGGAAATCGACAAAAAAATTTCTCAACCGGCATGAATTCCGGGAACCAATCCGCGGGTCACGGGTTTTTCTATTGTCTCACGAGGCTTAGTCCCCCTCGAAGACATTCTCGGCGCGGTGGTCGTCCCTGTCCCCAACGCACTGCCCACCGCGCCGAGCACCCCTCCCAAACCTCCCCTGAATCCCGCCTATGGCGGGATTTTTTTATTTACAAACAAAATCTTAATCCCATGGAACCGCTGTCCGAACGAAGCGTTATGACCGCGCACCGACTGTGAACAGAATGGCAGTCGAGGACCTTTTGGAGGCTATCCCGATGAAACATCTTCTTACCACCACCGCGCTTGTCGCGAGCCTGGCAACAACAGGCTGGGCCGCGACAGAAACGGACGATCAACAGGGCAACGCTGCGGCCATGCCGCTGGCAGACGAACAGCAGGACGCAGCCCAGTCCGAAGGCATGACGGACGCCGATGAGCAGCAGGACGTGGCCCGGTCCGAGGACATGACCGATGCGGACGAGAAGCAGGACGCAGCCCAGTCCGAGGACATGCCGCTGGCCGACGAGCAGCAGGCCGAAACCGAGCTTGCACCCGAAGCGGAGGATGCGGAGGATGCGGCAGAGGCCGGGTCCGTGATCACCGACAACAACGACCCGGACGAGCTCAACACAATGTCCGAGGTCGCGGAAGACAACAACGCGCCCCTCTTCGGTGAAGGCTATGCCCGTGCCGAGGCGGACACCCTGACGGCCGAGGAACTGACCGGTGCCCGCGTCTATGACTCGCGCGGTGAATGGATCGGCGAGATCGACCGGCTGCATCTCAACGACGACGGCAAGATCGCCGCGGCGATCGTCGATGTGGGCGGCTTCCTCGGCATCGGTGAAAAGCCGGTTTCGCTGGACATGAGCGAACTCGACATCATGCATAGCGCCGAGGCCGGCGATTTCCGTGTCAGCGTCAACTATTCGGAGGAAGAGCTGGAGAACATGCCGACCTGGAACGACTGATCCGGCGCCTGTCGCGAAACGAGAAGAGGCCTGCGCAAGCAGGCCTCTTGGCAGAAGGGTTCTGGTTGCTTCTTCGGCTGACCACGAAGCGGCCAAACTATTTATCCCTTGAAAAGGCCTTGTTGCACGAAGCGGCATGCTCGAGCCTGAAAGCATGAACGTGACAAGACATCTCCATCAATGCTGGAGTCTCGTCCAGAAAGCCCGCAACTCGGTCTTGAGTACCTTGCCCATCGGACTTTTCGGCAAATGCTCCAGAACGGCAAACCGGCGCGGCACCTCGTTGTCGGCGAGGTGCTCGCGGCAGAAGGCTTCCAGTCGGTCCGAGCCGGTATCGGATCCCGCGCTCAACACCACGCAGGCGGCCATATCCTCGCCCAAGTCGGGATGCGGAATGGCGATCACCGCCGCTTCCAGCACGTCGGGATGTCGATACAGGACCTGTTCGACCCGCGCGGAGGCGATCTTGAAGCCGCCCCGATTGATCAAGTCCTTCTTCCGGTCCTCGAAGAACAGGAAACCGTCCGTATCCAGCCGACCGACATCGCCGGTCAGCACGCGCCGCCCAACGAAGGCCCGCGCCGTGGCGTCGGGGTCGTGGAAATATCCCAGCCCGACGGACGGGCCAGACAATGCGATTTCGCCCGCCTCGCCGTGCGGCACGGGCTGGCCCGAGTCGTCCAGAACGGCAAGCTCCATCTCGGGCATGACGCGCCCCACCGACCCGGGCTTGTCGTCCTTACATTCGGGCGGCAGGACCGTGCCCGCCGGGCCGCTTTCCGTCATTCCGTAGATCTGAACCTGCCGCGCGCGGGGCCATATCGCACCGATCCGCGCCACAAGCTCGCCGGGCATCGCGGCGCCGCCATAGGCGATCGTGTGCAACCCGCTCAGGTCGTGCCGCGCGCGGTCATATTCTCGGACCATGAAATTGAGCACCGAGGGGACACCGTGATAAAATCCCGTGCCTTCCGAAGCGATCAGCGAAAGCCGCGCTTCCGTGTCGATCTGTCCCTCGATTACCAGGCCGGCCCCGGCCACCCAGCAGGACATGGCGGCCAGGTTCAGGGCCGAACTGGTGAAGAACGGAAAGGCCCCCTGGTAGACATCGCCGGGCCGCAACCCCAGTGCTGCACCGCTGCACCGTCCGGCGGCGATCATGGTCCGGTGACTGTGCATCACCGCCTTGGCCCGCGCCGTGGTGCCCGAGGTGAACAACAGGCAGGCCAGGCTGTCCGGGTCCGGCAGACCACGGATCTCGTCCGCCGGGCCGGGCGGCGGCGCTCTTGTTACCGTATCCGCGTCCAGAACGGCCGGGACATCGACGCCCAGGCATCGTGACAGCTGCGCCTGACCGTCCGCGTCGGCAACGATCAGCCGGGGCCCGGTCAGACCGATAGCATGGTGCAGGTCGTCCCGCGCGAAGCGGGTGTTGAGCGGCACCACGACGGCACCCAGCGTCAGCGCCCCGAGCGCAGCGAGAAAACACTCGAGAGCCCGGTCGTTCGTCAGAAATATTCCCAGCCGGTCCCCGGCAGTCAGCCCGCGCCGCTGCAATGCCGCCGCGCTCTGCCGGGCCGCGATGTTCAACCCGGCATAGGAGAGCCGTTGCCGCGCGCCGCTTCCAGACATCGCTGAGAGGGCCAGCGCGTCGCCATGCGCCCGGGCCTGCGCCGCCAGAAGTCCAAGCACGCTCAGCCCGGCCAGATCGGGTTGCAGCGCCGTTTGTGCGGAAGCGATCCGGGACAAGGGCGGTTGGTCGTCTGGCATCGGCATCGCGATCTCACTCGGCCGCGCTGTCGGCTGTCAGCCCCGACAACATCTTGGCGGGATCGATGCCCAGGCTGCGCGACACCACACGCAGATAGGTTCTCTTGACGTGATCGGGCAGTGCGTCGATGCTGGTTCCCTGCACGGCGAAACGCTCCAGCAGGTATTCGCGCGCCCCGATCATCATGTAGCCGATCACCTCCAGTTCGCTTTCGTCGTAGCCCGAGATTTCCTGCGCCGCCCACCCGCGATGCAGAGACCGGGTGTAGCCGCTGGCCATACGCCGCAGGTATTGCTGGTGGGCCTCGGGGGCGAAGAATGCCGCCTCGTTCAGGATGCGGTGCAGGGCGGGATTCTTTTCCAGGAAGGCGAAGTTGGCATCGAGGCCCTGGCGTTCACGCTCGGCGAAGGTCTTGGCGTCCAGAGTGGCCTTGGCGATGTAACGCAGCATCTCTTCGCCGACGTGAGGCAGGAGCTGGTCGAACAGGTCCTGCTGGTTCTCGAAGTAGCGGTAGATCAGACCGTGGGCGACACCGGCCTCTTCGGCGATCCGGCCGATGGAGGCCTTGCCATATCCGTGTCGCCCCACCACCACCGCGGCCGCGTCCAGTATCGCCTTGCGTGTGGCCTGGGCCTTTTCTGCGCGCTTTGCCATGTCGTCCTCTCCGGTTTCCTGGCCCCAGACCTTATGGGGGTCGAAGAGACCACCGGCAAGCCTTTGGCCGAGTCCTGCGAAATCAAGTCCCTCCTTCGGTCAGCAGACGGCGGATTTGCTGGCGCAGGATGTGTTTTTGCACCTTGCCCGATGCGGTCTTGGGCAATTCCTCCACGGCTTCGATCCGGTCGGGGCATTTCTGGCGGGCCAGTCCCGCGCCCAGCAAAAAGTCGACGAGTTCGGAAACCGGGGGCGCCTCCTGCCCCGGTCGCACGATCACGAAGGCGCACACGCCCTCGCCCAGCCGCGCATCGGGCATGGAAACCACGGCCGCCTCCAGGATGGCCGGGTGCGCGTGAAGCGCGTCCTCGATCTCCTTGGCCGAGAGGTTCTCGCCACCGCGTATGATGATGTCCTTCTTGCGCCCGGTGACGGTCAGCACTCCATCCGCCGTGACGGTACCGAGATCGCCGGTGAGAAAGAAACCCTCGGCGTCGAATGCCTGGCGCGTGGCCTCGGGATCGGTATAGCCGCGGAACAGCGAGGGACCCTTGGCCAGGATTTCACCCTCGGTCCCGGGTGGAACGGTCTTGCCCGCCTCGTCAACGATCTTGACCTCCCAATCGGCGATACGGCCGTCGCTGCGGGCGGCGCGGTCGGGGTCGTCCGGGCAGCCCTGCGTGACCATCGGACATTCCGAGCTGCCGAAGACCCGGAACGCCCGGCAGTTGGGAAACTGCCGGTGGGCGCTGTCGATCAGGCCGGGGGGAACCGCAGCACCGCCACAGGCATAGATACGCAAGCTTTCCAGCCCGGTTTGCGCCTGCTCGGCCTGCGCAACCAGTTCGGCCAGGAAGGGTGTCGCGCCGATCATGAAATCGACTCCGTGTCGTTCGGTCAGCTCGATGGCTTCAGCCGCGACCCAGCGCTCCATCAAGACGGTGCGGGTGCCGAAGTGAAACGGCAGTTCCATCCCGTAGGAATACCCGGTCACGTGCGTCACGGGGCTGGGCATCAGCAATGTGTCGCCTTCGCCCAGGCCCCAGGCTTCCATGCTCATGCGGATCGGTCGCTGGGCCTGGTTATGGCTGTAGATCACGCCCTTAGGCAGGCCGGTGGTGCCCGAGGTATAGATGATGAGCTTGGCGCTGTCGGGGTCGGCGGGCGTCAGCTCGATGTTGGATTCCCGGCCGCGCGTCTCGATCGCCTCGAAGGTCGGACCGCCCGCGCTGTCGGCGTCGCCGCGCACGGTCGCGACATGTTCGAGTTCGGGCAGATCGGCCGCCAGTTCGGCATACATCCCCCGGTAATCCACCGACCGCCAGGCGTCGGGGACAAAGGCGATCCGCGCCCGGCAATCGCGCAGGATGAACCTCAGCTCGGACTGCCGATAGATCGGGATCACCGGGTTGATGACGAAACCGCCCAGGGCGCAGGCCAGGTTGAGGATGACCGCCTCGTTCCAGTTCGGCAACTGAAAGCTGACCGTCTCGCCCGGTTCGATGCCCAGTTCGCGCAACCCGCGCGCCATGTCGGTCGCGCGCGTCAGGCAGGTGGCATAGTCCAGCCGCGTGCCGCCCTCGATGATGGCGGTCTCGCTCGGGGTCTCCGCGGCCCTGCGGCGGGCCGCGAGCGCAAGGTGGCTGCCCGGCCATTCACCGTTGGCGCGGCGGGTCTCACGCTCGCCGGGTTCGAAACGCAGCGGCCAGGCGGCCGAGGAGGAAGGGACTTCAGACCGCAAGGTAACGCTCCTTCAGATCGGGGTCCGCGTCGAAATCGGTCCAGCTTCCGTCGAACACGATGCGGCCGCTGTCGATCAGGAGTACCCGGTCGGTGCAGCGGCGGGCGAAGGACAGGTTCTGTTCGGCGATCAGCAGGGCCAGGCTGCGGGTTTCACGGATGCGGGCAATATGTTGGGCCATCTCGTCCACTACGACCGGGGCCAGCCCCTCTACCGGCTCGTCCAGCAACAGAAGGCGCGGAGCCCCCATCAGGCCGCGGGCCACGGCGACAAGCTGCTGTTGCCCGCCGCTCATTTGATAGCCCGCGCGTTCCTTGAGCGGTACGAGAAGCGGGAACAGGTCATAGATCTCTGTCAGCGTGACCGGGTCGCGGCCACGCGCGGCCTGGGCGCCCAGTTCGATGTTCTCGGCCACGCTGATGTCAGGATAGATTCGCCTGTCCTCGGGGACCAGCATCAGCCCCCGGCGGCTGCGCTCATCCGGCGACACGCCACGCAGGTCCTGACCGCCGAAATGGATCTCGCCCTCGACCCGTGGGCCGGCATCCAGCAGGCTCTTCATCAGGGTCGATTTTCCCGCCCCGTTGCGGCCCAGAAGCGCGACGCTTTCGCCCGGCGCCACCGACAGGGAGGCATCCTGGATCACGTGACTGCCGCCGTAGAAGGCATGCAGTTCGGAGACCCGGAGCAATGGTTCAGTGCTGGCCAAGATAGACCTCCCTTACACGTGGGTCCGCCCGCACCGCCTCGGGCTGGCCCGAGGCGATGATCTCGCCATGGTGGAGCACCGTCAATCGGGTCGCCAGGCCGAACACGACCTCCATGTCATGTTCCGTCAGCAGCAGCGACAACCCGTAGCTGTCGCGCACCCGGGTGATCAGGCGCACCGCCTCGGCACGGTCCGAGGGCGACATGCCCGCGGTCGGTTCGTCCAGCATCAGAAGCCGCGGCTTCAGTGCCAGGCACATGGCCAGTTCCAACCGTTTCTTGTCGCCATGCGACAGGGTGCCGGCCACGTCATCCACCGTGTCCTCGAGGCCAAGCTCGGTGACCAGCCGTTCGGCCTCGGCCACCACCGCGCGGCGCGGCGCGATATAGCCGAAGGTGAAACGCAGACCCTGATGGGTGCGTTCGCGTGTCTCGATGGCCACGATCAGGTTCTCGAAGGCCGACATCGAGGGGAAGATCCGCGCCACCTGGAAGGTCCGGCCGATGCCGCGCTTGACCCTCTGCGCGCCGGTCAGCCCCGAGACGTCTTCTCCCGCGAACCGGATGGTTCCGCCGTTGATCCGGGTTTCGCCGCTGAGACAACGGAACAGCGTCGTCTTGCCGGCCCCGTTCGGTCCGATGACCACATGCGCCTCGCCGTCCTGCAGGTCGAAATCGACGTCTTCCAGCACGCGCACCGACCCATAGGCCTTGGTCAGGCCGCGCGCTTCGAGAATTGCGGTCATGGCTGGGCCTCCGTCCGCTTGGGTGCCGGTTCGGTGGGTTTCCTGCGCTTTTTCTGCCGCCGGTGCTGCAGAAAGCCCAGCAAACCGCCCGGGATCAACAGCACGACGAGCAGCAGCAGCGTTCCCACCGTGATCTCGGACAGCCCGTGCATCGCGCGCGTGCCGTAGTCGATGGCGCCGAACAGGATCGCCCCCACCGCCGGACCCCAGAAATTGCCCGCCCCGCCCAGCAGCGTGAACAGGATCGGCTGCGTCGAAACGGTCCAATAGGCGATCTCGGGCGAGGCGATCTGGGTGAAGGGCACCATCACAGCGCCGCAGAAGGCCGCGAGCGCGCCGGACAGGACAAAGGCGGTGAGCTGCCAGCCGAAGATCGAGGTGCCGAGAAAGGCGGTGCGCAGGTTGTCCTGGCGAATGGCCTGGATCAGCCGGCCCGCCGGCGAGTTCTGGAAACACCACAGCGCGAAGGCGGCGCAGGCCATCGCCACGACGATGAAGTAGTAGTAGGCTGTCGCGCTGGTCAGATCGAGGGTGAACAGGCCCGTTTCGATGGTGGGGCGCGGGATGCCCACCAGCCCGTCATTGCGCCCCAGGAAGGTCGTCTTGGTGATGACCAGGTGGATCAGTTCCGAGAACACCAAGGTGAGCACGGCGAAATAGACCCCGCTGGCACGGCGCAGCGCGATCACGCCGAAGACCAGCGCAATCAGCGCGCCGGCCCCGGCGCCGATGGCCAGGCCCAGGAGGAAGGGCAGCCCGGGCCAATGCAACGACACCAGCGCCATGGCATAGGCGCCGCCGCCGAAAAACATGGCATGCCCGAAGCTCAGCAACCCGGCGCCCGAGAACAGCAGGTTCCAGGACATGCCGAAGACGATGTTGATCGCCACCAGCCCGGCAAGGAACATCAGACCGCTATTGGCCACGAAGGGCACCACCGCGAAGGCGGCCAGCCCGCAGGCCGCGATTGCCAGGTTCGAACGGAAGCGCGCGCGATAGTCGATCATGCCGTCTGCTCCTTGCCCATGATGCCCTCGGGCCGCAGCAGCAGGATCACGCCCAGAGCCAGAAGGAAGAAGATGCCGGGATATTGCGGAAAGAAATAGGTTCCGAAGCTCTCGATCAGGCCCAGTACGATCGCCGCGACGAAAGCCCCCCGGATCGACCCCATCCCACCCAGGATCACCACGCCGAAAGCCTGCAACAGGAAGATTCCGCCCAGTTCGGGCGACAGGCTTTGATTGGGCATCAACAGCCCACCCGCGGCCCCGGCCATGGCAAAGCTGACGATGACAGTGACCAGGTATATCCGCTTGACGTTCAGTCCCAGAAGCTGCGCCATCCAGGGATCGGCGGCGACCACCCGGATCAGGCGACCGGTGCGGGTCTTCGAGATGAACAGTTCCAGCCCGACAAAGGCCGCGACGCCGCAGAAGATGATGAAGATCGTGTAGGTCGGCATGAACATGTCGCCCAGAAAGATCACCGAGTTCAGCGCGGGTGGCGGCATCACGCCCATGTAGTTCAGACCCCAGATCAGTGTCACCGCCCCGCCGCAGATCAGCAGCAGCGCATAGGTGGCGATCAACGAATAGGCATCCTCGACATCGCGCAGACGCCGGAAAACCAGCTTGTCCACAACCCAGCCCAGAAGGCCGACGACAACCCCGGCCGCCATTGCCCGCACAAGGTAGAGCCACAGCGGCAGCCCCCCGCCGAAGCCCAGCATGATTGAATAGGAGACATACGCCCCTATCATGAAAAAGCCGCCATGAGCGAAGTTCAGGATGTGCAATATCCCGAAAATCAGGGTCAGCCCTGCCGCGACAAGGAAGGTCGCCATCGCCCAGGCAAGCCCGTTGAACACGGTCATGCCGATGTCATACATGATCTCTCTCCAGTGGACGCCGGGCGGGATCGGTCCCGCCCGGTCAGCGGCGCGGGTCTCAGAGCGCCGAAAGGTCCAACATCTCGCCGGGGCGGGCCGGTTCGACCACGTTTTCACCGTCGAGCGAGACGTAGTCCGTCACCTCGAAGCCGGACTCGGCCTCGGACGACGGCTCGATATAGGCCAGTTCCGCGTTCTTGACGGCCTGGTTGTCCTCGGCGCGCAGGTGGCGCATCCCCGTGGCGCTGTCGAAACTCAGCCCCTTGAGTGCGTCGATCACGTCGGCGGTCTCGGTGCTACCGCCGGTCTTCTCGATCGCCTTGGCATAGGCCATTATCGCGGCATGCGCCTCGGCGGCCCAGCCCATCGGGTACTGATCGCCCGTCCGCTCGACATAGCTGGCATAGAGGTCGTCGGAGAGCGGGTTGCCCTTGTTGGCCTCGTAATACCAGTGAAAGCCGCTCCAATGCGCCGGGGTCTGATCGCCCATCGCGGTGGCCACGAGAAATTCGTTGGCCGAGTCGAGCAGGATGTCGATCTTGTCGAACAGGCCGAACGGCTTGGCCTGCTGATACAGCGTCACTGCGTCGCCGCCATAGACCGAGGTATAGATGCCATCGACATCGAGACGCATCGCCTGCTGGATGTAGTTGCGGTAATCGCCTGACCCATAGGGCACCAGGATCGGCTCGGCGATCACGGCCTCTTCACCGGTCATTTCGGGCACGGCCTTGCGCATGGTCGCCTCGAAAATCTTCCAGGTGGTGCGGCCATATTCATGGTCGGGGATGATCCCGCCCCATTTGCGGATGTCGGGGCGGCTCTGCACGATGTGGCGCACCAGTCCCGCATTGCGGCTCACCGGGCTGTCGCCCACGCGGAACACATGCGGGTTGTAGTTCTCGTGATTGAGCTTTTCAGTACCCGCGCCCGATGTGATGACCACGCCCCCCTCGCTTTGCAGAAGCGGTCCCATGGCCAGCGCCACGGCACTGGAAATCGTGCCGAGCTGAAGGTTCGTGCCCGCGCCGATCAACTCGCGCGCGGCGACCGATGCATCGTTGGGGTTGGCCTTGGAATCGCGGAACTGCAACTGGATCTCGCGACCGTTCACGCCACCGTTCGAGTTGATGTAGTCCGCGCCGATCTCGGCCCCGTGGCGGACGAAATTGCCGATCAGCTGCACCGGCCCGCTGAGCGGTGTCACCACCCCCAGCGTGATCGGGCCCGATTGCGCCGCCGCCATCCTTGTATTGAGGAAAGGCGCCGTCAAACCGGTGGCAGCCAGACCCGCGACAACACCGCGCCTGTTCATCTTGTAAGCCATGTCTTCTCCTCCCTGATAACCGGCCGTCTCATTCTGACCGGATCTATTTTCCCGTGAACACGGGCTTTCTCTTCTCGCGGAACGCGGCGACCGCCTCGCGGTGGTCCTCGGACACGTTCGACATCGACTCGTAGGCGACGCCGGTATCCATCGCGGCGTGCGCCAGCTGTTTGAGAGCGATATTGGTGGTCACCTTGGTCCAGCGGATCGCCTTGCGCGCGCCGGACGCCAGACGCTGCGCCAGCGCATAGACATCCTCGTCCAGGTCTTCGCTCGCCACCGCGCGGTTGATGAGGCCCATGCGCGCGGCCTCGGGTGCCGGAATCGCGTCGCCGGTCAGCAGGTATTCCTTGGCGCGCAGGAAGCCGATCATTTGCGGCCAGAGGATCGCGCCGCCGTCACCGGCCACCAACCCCACCGACACATGCGGGTCTCCGATCTTGGCGCTGTCGGCGGCGATGACCACGTCGCAGGACAGCGCAATCGTCGCGCCCAAACCGATGGCGTGGCCGTTCATCCGGCAGATCAGCGGCTTTTCCAGGTCCAACTGACTGAAGATGATCCGCTTGGCCTCGAAACCGGTCACCTCGAAATTGGACGGATCGTCGATCGCATCCTGCATCCAGTCGATATCGCCCCCGGCGCAGAAGGCCCGCCCCGCCCCGGTCAGAACGATCACATCCGACTCCGGGTCGTCGTTGAGATCGATGAACACACGCGACAACTCGGCATGCAGTTTCGCATCGACCGCGTTGAGGCTGTCGGGCAAGTTGAGTGTAACCGTCAGGACGCGTCCGTCGCGCTTGAAGGTCATCGTCTCGTAATCGGCAAAGCGGTCCATTTCTGTCTCCTTGAGTGTCACGCGGAATTGGCGATTATTCTGCGTCGCAGGTCTTCGGCGCCACCTGGCATCAGTTGCAGCAGCTTGAGCCGCCGCAGACCCGCGCCCATCGGCAGATCCTCGGTCATGCCGACCCCGCCATGCAGTTGGATCGCCTCACGCGCGACGTGCAGCGCCCGGTCGGTCGCGCCGATGATCGCCTGCGACAGTGCCGGATGGTCTTCGCCTTCGCCTTCTGCCGCCCGCGCCGAAGCAAGGGCCAGCGAGCGTATCTCCTCGACAGCGACGAACATGTCCGCCAACCGGTGCTGCACCGCCTGGAAACTTCCGATAGGCTGGCCGAATTGGCGGCGCTGCTTGAGATAGGCGAGCGTGTCGTTGAACAGCGCGTCGGCCAGCCCGCAGCACTCGGCGGTGACTGCCGCGGCGCGGGTAGCGCGCGCCCGGTTCAGCGCGGCTCGGACGATCTCGCCTTCGGCCAGGATCTCGACCTGCGCGAGCGGCACCCGCTGCAACGTCAGATCGGTCTTGGTGCGGTCGTCCAGGCCGCGATAGCTCTGCCGTTCGACCCCGGTCACCCCGGGTGTCAGGGCAAGCGCCATGTCGGGCAGGACCAGCACGAAATGCGTGGCCTCGGATGCGCCTTGCAGCGCGACGAACCTGCCCGAGACCGTGCGCGCGGTGCTGTCCACCGTCACTCCCTCGGCTGTGGCCATCTCGGGAACGAGGCCGCAGGCCAGTGTCTTGCCGTCCATGATATCGGGGATCAAAGCGTTCTCGGGGCCCACCTCTTCGAGAATGGCCAGTGCGAGGTAATTTGGGATCAGAAGCTCGGCCAGGGCGCTGGCCCCTGCCTGTTCTATCACGATCGCCATTTCGCGCCCGCCGCCAAAGCCGCCGACGGCCTCGCCCACACCGGCCCCCAGCCAGCCCAGCCCGGCGATCTCGCGCCAAGTCGCGGCGTCCACCGCACCGCCGGGCCGGTCGGCCGTGAACCGCGCAACGCTGTCGGCCAGCATGGTCTGTTCTTCGGTCGGGGTCAGTTTCACGGAATGCTCCCCTCAGCCCAGGCCAAGCGCATGCTTGGCGATGATGTTGCGCTGGATCTCGTTGCTGCCGCCCCAGATGGTCGGTGCCCGCTGGAACAGCATTTCCGACACCACGCCCATGTTGCGGGCCAATTCCGAGGGCGGGTCATTCACCGTCCGCTCCAGAAACTCCGGGTCGAACTTCAGCGCGTCCGGTCCGAGACAATCGGCGGTGTATTCGGCAATCGACTGAATTACGGTCGAACCGCGCAGCTTAAGCACCGAGGCCTCGACGCCGGGCGCCGCGCCGCCCATCACCGCGTCCAGCATCCGCAGGGTCGTCCATTCCAGCGCCAGAACATCGGTCTCCAGCCGCGAGAGTCGGTCGAGATGAAACGGATCGCTGTCGAGGCCGCGTTCTCCGGCGATCTGGCGCAGCCGGTCCAGCATCCGCTTGGCCTTGCCGATCTCGGCCGAGAGGACACGTTCATGTCCCAGCAGGAACTTGGCGTAGGTCCAGCCGGCGTTTTCCTCGCCGATCCGGTTTTCCACCGGCACCCGAACATCATCGAAGAACACCTGGTTGAGATGATGTGCGCCTTCTATCGAGCGGATCGGCTTGACCGTGACCCCCGGTGACGTGAGATCGATCAGCAGAAAGGAAATGCCCGTCTGCGGCTTGGCCGCGCTATCCGTGCGGACAAGCGCGAAAATCCAGTCCGCCCAATGCGCCATGGAGGTCCAGATCTTCGAGCCGTTTACGATATAGTCGTCGCCGTCACGGTCGGCCCGGGTGGACAGCCGCGCCAGGTCCGAGCCCGCGTTGGGCTCGGAATAGCCCTGGCACCAGAATACCTCGTTCGAGACGATCCCGGGCAGGTGGCGGGCCTTTTGCGCCTCGGTGCCGTAGGTGTAGATGACCGGCCCGACATAATTGACTCCGAAGGGCAGCAGCCAGGGCGCGCCGGCGCGGCTGGTTTCTTCCTGAAAGATATAACTCTGGCTGGCGGTCCAGTCGCAGCCGCCATACTCCTCCGGCCAGAAGCCGGCGATCCAGCCCTTCGCCGCGAGGATGTCCTGCCAGCGCATGTGGTCATCACGCCCCAGCGGGCGCCCGGTCATCACCTTGCCGCGGATATCAGCGGGCAGGTTGTCGCGGGTGAAGCTGCGCACCTGCTCTCTAAAGGTCATGTCTTCCTGCGACCATCCCGCGTCCATCGGATATCGTCTCCTCGAAAAAACGTGATTTGTGAATCAGTAGTCATATTTTTGATTCTGTCAATTCCGCAAAGCCGGGGTCCCCTACCAAGAATGGCGAGGATCATCGGCCCGAGAGCAACGGAACCTTGGTGGATCTCCTGATCGGAGGGGCGCTGGCCGCGCCGGTCAGGCGGGCCTGGAATGGCTATAGGCAACGACGCGCAACGCGACCGCGTCGCCTGCGCGCATCCCGGTCCGTCCGGAAACTTGGTGCATCTGCTACCTAGAACCGGATTTGTTCAACGAGGGAATGGTCAGCAACCTTTCTCACGACCGTGTCGTGATTGCGGCCTGGGCCACCGACGACTACCCCATGCGACTCCAGGGGGCTCTGGGCTACCGTCCACCGGACACAAAGGCCGTCGTCAGCATAGACCTGAGACCGACAATGGACGAGCACTCTAAATGGACTTTACGGATGGGGCTGATCAAAACGACTCGCAGATATACCAGTTCTTGGCCATAGCGATTTGAGAACGTCTTGGGACGCCCCCCCGCGGATCTCAGGTCTGATGAATGTACTCCCCCGGTGCCGCAGACAGGTTTCCGGCCGCACTCTGCGACCCGCCCATGGGCGGTGGTGCGACCTCTTCCGTTGATTGGGACCTGAGCCACTCGACCATGGCGGGCCACCACGAACCCTGCCGTATTTCGCTGGTGGCGATCCAGTCATCGGGTGAGACGTAAAGCGCCCCCGCCGGCCGATGGTTCATGCGGTAATGACGCCCCCGGTGGCCCGGTTCGCTCAGGATGCCGCCATTGTGGCCGCCCTTGGTCAGGACGAAGGTCAGATCGCCATCGGTAAAAAGCCTGAGCTTGAAGACGGAGCGCCATGGCGCGATGTGATCGGTTTCGGTGGCGACAACGAAAAGCGGGGTGCGGATGTCCTTCAGCGCCACAACCCGCCCCTCGACAGAGAAGCGCCCCGCGCTCAGCCGGTTTTCCAGGAAAAGCCCGCGCAGATATTCCGAATGCATGCGTGCGGGCATACGGGTCGTATCGTTGTTCCACACAGTGAGGTCCGAAGGCAGGTCGTCTTCGCCAAGGAAATACCGGCGCACCGCGCGGGCATAGATCAGGTCTTCGGCACGGATCGTCGTGAAGGTCCGTGTCATCTGCGGCCGGTCGAGATACCCCTGCATCCACATCAGGTCCTCGATGAACGCGACCTGGCTGTCATCGATGAACAGCAGCAACTCTCCGGCCTCGGCAAAGTCGACCTGGGCTGCCATCAAGGTGATGCTGGCCAGGCGATCGTCACCGTCACGGCTCATGACTGCCGCTGCAATCGTCAGAAGCGTGCCGCCCAGGCAATAGCCGTTGGCGTGGATCTTTCTCCCCGGAACGATCTTTTCTATGGCGTCTATCGCGGCCATGATCCCGTTCTTACGATAGTCTTCGAGTCCCAGATCGGCCTTGTCGGCGCCCGGGTTGATCCACGAGATCATGAACACGGTAAAGCCCTGGCCGACCAGATACCGAACCATGGAGTTTTCCGGCGACAGGTCCAGAATATAATATTTCATGATCCAGGCGGGAACGAAGAGGATCGGCTCGGCGTGGACACGCTCGGTGGTTGGGGCGTACTGGATCAGTTCGAACAAGTCGTTGCGAAAGACGACCTTGCCCGGTGTCGCGGCCAGATCCTTGCCTATCTCGTATCCTTCGGGGGCGGGCGAGTGGTGCTGTGTTGCCGTGTGAACCAGGTCTTCAACGAAATGCGCGCCACCCTCGACGAGGTTACGGCCACGTGTCGCCACGGTACGGCTGATTATTTCAGGATTCGATAGGGGAAAATTCGAAGGCGAGACGAGGTCGAGCGCCTGTCGGATCTGGAAACGGGCGCGCTCGGCATCGCGCGGGGCAATCCCCGGCATGTCTTCAGTGGCCGCCTGCCACCAGTCCTGCGTCGCAAGAAACGCCTGCTGCCACAGCGCGAATGGTACCTTTTGCCAGCCAGGTGAGGCAAATCGGTGATCCCTTTCCCGGGGGGCAAAAGGCAGCTCCGGTTCGCTCTCGCGTGCAAGCCCGCCTGAATAGGCCCAGAGTTTCGCCATGTTGCTCGCAGCGCGCTCGGCAAGTTCAAGCTGGCGCCCCGGCGAACGGCTCAAATGCAGCGCCCAGTCCATCCATGTCGCCATGATGGAATGCGGTGATACCCCGGCCGTCGCGCGTGCCAGTGCTGCCCGGGTTGCACGGTCCAGCTTTTCATAGGGATGGACAGGGGTGGCGGCTTCGGGGGGCTGAAATTCAGCGTCGCCTTCCGTGTCCTGAGTGTCCTTGGGTTGCTTGGCCATCCGGTTTTTCCACGCATGTCAGACGATTGAAAGTCTGGTAAGCCCGGCGCTGCAGGATTGGGCACCGGTACGTCTTGCTTTCCATGACATCAAATGCACCCGGACGATTTGACCCGGATCAAGAAGCGCACCTTTGTAGACAAACGAGCTTCGGGGTTCAGGCCCCTTGGGAACGCAGCATTGTACCTTTCTTGAAGTTCCGACCGACATCAGACGCGTGCATTTGCCATCGGCAATGGGGCCGACGCCACGGCCCGCCCGTCAATTCCCGACAGAAACACTCTTGAATTTGGCTGCGGAGGCATTTAGCCCATTTCCGACTGAACGACTCGGGAATAGGACCCAATCGATGCCACTCAAACCGATTCTGATGCTGGGAAGCGCTGCACTGGGGCTATTCGGCGCGGCGGCACGTGCTGAAACGAACTACCCCCTGACGATTGAAAACTGCGGTCAGGCCGTCACCGTTGAACAGGTGCCGCAAAACGCCGTGGCCCTGGGCCAGAACAGCGCCGAGATCATGCTGCTTCTCGGGTTGGAAGACCGGATGGCCGCGACAGCGTTCTGGCCGAATTCCGTGCTGCCCGAAGTGGCGCAAGCCAATAGCGAAGTCGAGCTTCTCACCGTTGAATTCCCGACGCTGGAATCCGTGCTCTCGAAACAACCCGACTTCGTGGCGGCGATGCTCACGACGCTGCTTGGTCCCGACAGCAAGGTCGCCAAGCGGTCGGATTTCGAGGAGCTTGGTATCCCGACATATCTGTCGCCGAGCGCTTGTTCGACCACCCTGGATGCAAACGATGCCTATGGCTCGCGAGACGAACTGTGGAGCATGGACCTGCTTTACAAGGAGATCGACGACCTGTCGCGGATCTTCGACGTGGCCGAACGCGGACAGGCTCTGATAGAGGATTTCAAGGCGCGCGAGGCCGCTCTGCGTGCGCAGTTCGCCGAAAACGACGAGCTGACCTTCCTGTTCTGGTTCTCCAGCCCGTCACCCGCCGATGATGCCTATCTGGGCGGCGGCAACGGGCCATCGGGTTACATCGCGGACATTCTCGGCGGCTCGAACGCCATCGAGACCGAGGCGGACTGGCCGGCTGTAGGCTGGGAGGGCATCATGGCCGCCGATCCCACAGTCTTTGTTGCAGCACAAGTCGACCGCAATCGCTGGGACCTGGACACCGCGGACAACAAGATCAAGTTCCTGGAATCCGATCCGACAGTCAGCCAGATGGAGGCGGTTCGAAAAGGACGCATCGTGGTGATGAGCGGCGCCGCCATGAACCCGAGCATCCGCAGGCTTTATGGTGCCGAGCAGGTGGCCGAACAGCTCGAGTTGCTTGATCTTCCGTGATGGCGTCCGTTGCTTCAGAGGGCCGGACGGTTCGCCTTGCCCTCTTCCTGTGCCTGTCGCTGATCGTCCTTGCATTCGCTGTCGCCGCCGCGACGGCGATTGGCGATTACAACATCGGCCTGGGGACGGTGTTCCTGTCGGTCACCAACGAACTGGGCCTGACCGGCGCCGAGATCGCGCCGATCGAGCAGAGCGTCGTCTGGAACCTGCGCCTCAGCCGTGCGCTGGTGGCGGCCCTGGCCGGGGCGGGGCTGGCGATCTGCGGGGCGATCCTGCAGGCGCTGTTGCGCAACACGCTGGCCGAACCTTTCGTGCTGGGCGTTTCGGCGGGGGCCTCGACCGGGGCGGTCTGCGTGATCGTTCTGGGCATCGGCGCGGGCAGCCTGTCGCTGTCGCTGGGCGCCTTTGCCGGGGCCTTCGCCGCTTTTGCGCTGGTGGCGCTGTTGTCGAACGGGGCGACCAGCGGGCCGAACCACACGATCCTTGCGGGTGTAGCGGCCTCGCAGCTCTTCAACGCGCTGACCTCCTACATCGTCACGACCTCGGGCAACGCCCAGCAGGCCCGCGACGTGATGTTCTGGCTTCTGGGCAGTTTCGGCGGCGTGCGCTGGCCGGATTTCCAGCTTCTTCTGGTCGTGGTGATCGTCAGCCTTTCCGTCTGCATCTGGATGGCGCGCTCACTCGATGCTTTCACCTTCGGTGACGAGGACGCCGCGGCGCTTGGCGTGCCGGTGGCGCGCATCCGGCTGGTGCTGTTCGGGGTGACCGCGTTGCTGACCGCGACGGTTGTCAGCATGGTCGGCGCGATCGGCTTCGTCGGCCTGGTCGTGCCCCATGCGGCGCGATATGTCGTCGGGCCGTTGCACCTGCGGCTTCTGCCGGCCTGTGCCATGGTGGGGGCCGTTTTCATGGTGGTGGCCGACATCGCCTCGCGGGTGATCGCGGCACAGCAGACCGTGCCCATCGGGGTTGTCACAGCGCTTGTCGGCGTGCCGTTCTTCGCGATCATCCTCTACCAGGCGAGGCCACAGTCATGAGCGTTGTCGCAGAAAACCTGAGATGGGGCGTAAAGCGCAAGACCATCGTCTCGGACGTGTCGCTGACGGTCGCACCCGGCGAGACATTGGGGCTGATCGGCCCCAACGGGTCGGGAAAGTCGTCTTTGTTGCGGTTGCTGGCGGGATTGCGAAAACCCTTGTCAGGACGGGTCGAAATCAACGGCCGCGACATCGCGCAGATCCCCCGAAAGGTGTTGTCGCGGCAGGTTGCCTTTGTTCAGCAAAGCGCAGCGACCGACACCAATGTCACGGTACGTGATGTCGTCCGCCTGGGCCGGACGCCGCACCGTTCGGCCCTTGCCGGCTGGTCCGAGCCCGACGAGACCGCCGTGGCCCATGCGCTGGACCGCGTGGACATGACGTCGCGCAGGGCGCAGCCTTGGCAGACCCTGTCAGGGGGCGAGCGTCAGCGTGTGCACATCGCGCGGGCGCTGGCACAGACACCGCAGGTGATGTTCCTGGACGAGCCGACCAACCATCTCGACATTCATCACCAGATCGAGATCCTCCGCATGGTGCGCGATCTCGACCTGACCAGCGTCATCGCCCTGCACGACCTCAATCTCGCCGCCATGTTCTGCGACCGGATCCTGGTGCTGGAAGCCGGGGTACTTCGCGCCTGCGGCACGCCCGACGCTGTGCTGACACAGGCCATTTTGCGCGACGTGTTCCGGGTCACCGCGCATGTGAGCGGGTCGCCCGATGCCGGCAGGCCGCATATCCGGTTCAGTTCGGAGTGAGGCGGGCAACCCATAACGGTCAAGCCGGGGCGTGGGCGATTGACAAACACCCACTTGCTCTGGCGCCCGGGGGACGGCTACGAAGGCGCGGCTCGTAGTGGCGCCCCCTCCGCATCCGCGTCGAGTGAACGTCTTGGCCTCACGCTGCGGATCCTCTCGACGCTGGCTTGCGCGATAATGGGCGCATGCGTTCGGGAAGACGAAGCCCTTCGCGGCAATGGACCCTTTGGCTGGCTTTCCGCCGTTATATGATCGCCGTGTCTTTGTGATCGGCCGGGTCAACGTCCCTGGCCTTCCATGGTGAAAATTCGGCGATAGCTTTGCCATTGGTAATGGCGACCATCCACCGGCGGGACCCATCCGCGACGCACGAAATTGCCATAGCGTGCCGCTCGTTCGGGCATGTGATGTGTCATGTTTACTCCTCTGCTGCCGATTTGTGGCAGTCATGCCCCCCTTTTTGCGGCCATGCTGGTCGCGGGTTCGCGTGGTCGCGGTCAGACCAGTTCGTCGGGGACGCCCGGCACTCTCGCCGCCAGTTCCTCGGCGCGCGAGCTGTCATAGGGCAGCAGCAGGTGCCTCCGCTTCTCGGGCTCCCTTGCCAGGTTTTCCTGGAGCGCCGCGGCGATTTCGAGCACGGATTCCTGCGGCTCGTCCTCGGGGTCGATGATCATCTCACCGAACCAGTGGGGTATCGCCCTCTGCCAGAGCATCCGGACATGGGACGGATCGGTCAGGTGAACCCCCGCCTCGGTATCCCAGCGCAGGCTGCGCCCGTTCAGGTTGGCAGAGGACAGGATCGCCTCCTGCATGGCGAAGATCGACAGCTTGGAATGGACGTAGATGATCGGCGCGTCATGCAGCGTGGCGGCGCCGTTCTCTCCCTTCGCCCGGCGCGGCTGCGCGGGCGAGGCCACGACCAGGCGCGGGCCGAACCCGTCGCGCATGATGCGCATCGCGTCCAGCTCTTTTTGCGCGGCGATCTGCGCGTCGAGCTGCTCGTTGTTGTCGAAGGCCACGTCCTCGGGCGCCGCGGGCACCACGAGCACGCATCCCAGGTCCGGCTTGTTGGTCGCCGCCCGTGCCAGCGCCTGGGCCAGCGGCGGATGGCGGAAGAACTGCGTTTCGAGATAGACCAGCCCCTCGACCCGTTCGAAGGCCGCCAGATGCGCCTCCTCGATCTCGCGCAGCACCGGGCGCGGCGAGATATAGGTCAGCTCCTGCTGGCGCTTCATCGAGATCGTGCGAAGGAAGCCCGGCGCGGCGGGCGGCGGATCGGCATCGCCGGCACACACATCGAGGAAGGTTTTCAGATGTTCCTCCGCAGCGGCCACGACGGGGCCGCGGACCTTGGCCTGAATGTCCTGCCAGGTGCGTTCCGGCGCGCGCTCGTGGTCGTGGGTATCGTAGCGGCGACGGTTGAGATCGAGACCGCCGATCCACAGGATCTCGCTGTCGATCACGGCGAGCTTCTGGTGATGGGTCGCGGGAACCATCGGCAGGTCATTCTCGTCCTCCAGCTCGCGCAAGCCCGGGGTCAGCTCGTCGGGATCGCGGGCCTCGAACTCCTCGCGCACGCGCTTGCGCAGGGCCAGGCGCGGGACGAAGCCCACACGCGCGGGATGCATGGCGATGCGGAAATCGAAGGACGCCCCTTCGGACAACTCGTTGACCGCCGCCATCCGCCGCGCCGACTGCCACGAATAGCGGTGTTCGTGGGTAGCGAGGATGGGGTCGAAATCCGTCAGTGTCACGTCGAATGCCACGCCGCGATCGAGCTGATGCAGGATCAGGTCGAACCATGTCTTGCCGACCTCGCGCCCCTCGCGGCTGTAGAGCGGCGTGTCCAGATCGAAAATCCGGAAACTGGCCCGCACCGAGCAGCGCGCGCCAAGACAGAGTCGTTCGAATTCCGGATAGGCTTCCTGCGCCGTCCAGAAGACATTCAAATCGGTGATCGGGTCCGGATCAGCCATCGTGCCTCTCCTCATGCTGAATTTTCGCTTTCGGTGCGGTGCGGTGCGGGGCCTTGGATCAGCCCGGCCGCGACGCCCCTGCCGGTTCGGCATCGGACGCGGATCTTTCCATTGGTAGGGACAACGCATGAAAGAGGATTTCGACCGTGTAGGAACCGTCTTTTTCTTCCTGCGTCATCTTTCCGCCAAGCTGGCTGACGAAAGCCTCGATCAGGCGCGCGCCGAGGCCCGAGCCTTCTTCGGATCCGGGGTCCTGCAGCCGGGCGCCCAGGGTGTTTTCGACACGGAGGGTGACATTGCCGTCCTCGTCGCATCGCAAGCTCACCGAGATCGCCGCCGCGCCCTCGGTCGGGCGGCCGACATGCTTGGTGGCATTGGTTGCGCATTCATTCGCAAGCAGGGCCAAGGGAACCGCCTGGTCGGGATCGAGCCGCAGCGCATCGGCCGCGAATTCGGTCACCACGCCCGCGCCGTCGGAAACGCCCGCGCGAAAGACCGATTGCACGACCTCCTCGAGCAGAAGATCGGCGCGCACGCTCGTCATGTCCTCGCCTGAATAGAGCGCCTTGTGAATGCTGGCGAGGCTCATCACCCGGTCCTGCACCCGGCGCAGCACGTTCCTGGCGACCCCCTCGGGCACCGTGCGCAGTTGCATGTTCAGGATCGAGGCGATGAGTTGGAGGTTGTTCTTGACCCGGTGATGCACCTCGCGCAGCAACAGCTCCTTCTGTTCGAGGTTCTCCTCGAGCTCGGCCCGGTCGGCCATGATGCGCGCGACCATCAGGTTGTAGGTTTCGGCGATGTCGGCCACTTCCTGCGGCGGCCGGTCCAACAGGGCGAAGCTGTCGCGCGGTTCGTCCACCGAAAACGCGTTCATGCTGCGCCGCAACCTCTCCAGATGGCGCAGGACGAGCCGTTCGAGCGCGAAGATCGCCACCCCGATCGCCACGATCCACATCAGGATCGGGAAGATCGCGGACCAGATGCCGACGCCCAGCCCTTCGTATCGCACGATGTCGGCGTTCCACAAGCCCAGCGCGTAGATGTCCCCCTGCACCATCGGCACTAGCGCGGCGAGATAGGTCACGTCGTCGGGAAGCGTGACGTAAAAGGTTCGCCCATTCGCCCCGACATCCATCTCGCCGGGCCTCAGGCTCAACCCGTCGAAGAGATCGGCCGACTGGATACCGGTACTGGCCGACAGGACCGCGCCGCCGGGGTCTAGCAGGGCAAGGTGCAGATCCTCGATCTGCACCGACAGGAGGGTATCGGTCAGGCTATGCGGGATCGACACGGCAGCCGCCCCCAGGAATTCTCCGCCGGGTCGGTCGAAGAGGGGAACCGTCACCACGAGCACGGATTGGTTCGACACCCTGCCTCTCGGGTTGACGCGATAGGACACGCGCGGCTGTTCGACATAGGTGTTCCAGAACCGGTCGTCGGAAAGATCGACGGCTTCCTCGCCGCTCGAACAATCCATGTCGAGGTCGGGGGGCACGAAGCCCGCGAAGACGAATTCATGGCTGGAGTCGACGAAATCCCGCATGACGCGGCTACAGGCCTCGGAAGCGTCGGCCAGTTCCACTGCCGCCGCACCCAGACCGCTTGCAGCCCCGTAAGCACGCCTCAGCAATGCCTGTTCCGTGCTGGCCGCCTGGGAGGTACGAAAAAGAAAATCCTGTTCCTGCAGGGCTTGCGCATCCTGCACCACGTTCGAGGTCTGCTGCACGGCAATGAAGCCGAGCGGCAGGATCGCAATGCTCAGGATGAGCGAGAGATAGACCCTGAGGGACTGCAACGCAGTCCTCCGGCCTGCCCATCTCATGCAGCGGGCTTTCCGCTCACCACCGATACAGTTGCGCTATCGGTGATCTCCAGGCTCTCCCCCTCCTCCAGATGCATCAGTTCCGCCAGCCGCTTGCGTCCGCGGTTGGCCCGGCTCTTGATCGTGCCCACGGCGCAGCCGCACATGTCGGCCGCCTCTTCGTAGGAGAAGCCCGACGCGCCAACCAGAAGCAGCGCCTCGCGCTGTTCATCGGGCAGTTGCGCAAAGGCGACACGGAAATCTGCCATCACGAGGCGGCCGTCATGCGCGGGCTTCTCGGAAAGGCGACCGGCCATGATGCCGTCGACATCGGCCACCTCGCGCGAGCGCTTGCGCCGCAGCGAGTAGAACGTGTTGCGCAGGATCGTGAACAGCCAGGCGCGCATGTTCGTGCCGGCCTGGAACTTGTCGATATTCGACCATGCCTTGACCACCGTATCCTGAACCAGATCGTCGGCCGTGGCCGCGTTGTTGGTCAGGGACCGCGCGAAGGCGCGCAGCGAGCCAAGATGTTCGACGATTTCGTCGCGTGGATCGCTGGTGTCACTTGTCATCCTGGGGGACCTCTTCTCCTGCCTTGAGTTTCGCTATCAGGTCGAGGAACTTGTCGGGCAACTCCTCCGTCGAGGTCTGCTCGTACACCCGCCTGAGGTTCTTATCGATTTGCTCGTCGATATCCGTTTTCTGTTTTTCTGAGGCCATCTTGTCCGCACTGCTTGAAAAATTTTGCCTAATGGGGAACCAATCAGCGTGTCCGTTGGTTCCATAAAAAGTTAGGACAGGAGAGAAAATATGTCATCACCTGACAGGCCGGTGGATCTTGCAACCGAACTGACAACGGAATTGCCTTATCTTCGCCGGTATGCCCGGGCCCTTACCGGGTCACAGGACACGGGCGACAGGTACGCACTTGCGACCCTCGAAGCCATCGTGGCGGACCCCCGCTCGATGGAGACCGACCAGCCCATAAAGGTGAGGCTTTTCCATGCCTTCCACCAGATCTGGTCCACGTCCGGCACGCCGGTCGATACCCAGGAGGAAGGCGGAGACCTGCTGGAAGCCCGGGCGCAATGGCGTCTGTCGCAACTCACGCCGAACAGCCGCGAAGCTCTGCTTCTGCACACGCTCGAGGAGTTCGGATACGAAGCCATCGGCACGATCATCAACATGACCGCCTCGGACGCGAAGGAACTTGTCGAACGGGCCAAGTCCGAAATGGCCGACATGGTGACCGGCAAGGTTCTGATCATCGAGGATGAGGGTATCATCGCCATGGATCTCCGCGCGATCGTGTCAGAGATGGGCCACGAGGTCACCGGCATCGCGCGAACCCGCGACGAAGCCTTTGCCAAGGGCAAGGAAAGCGTGCCGGACCTGATCCTCGCCGATATCCAGCTTGCCGACAAATCCTCGGGGATCGACGCAGTCAACGCACTTCTGGCCGAGCTTGGCGACCGGCCCGTGATCTTCATCACGGCCTTCCCCGAGCGACTGCTGACAGGTGAACGGCCCGAACCGGCCTTTTTAATCACCAAGCCCTATTCCGAGGACCAGGTGCGCGCCGCCGTGGGTCAGGGCATGTTCTTTGCAAGCTCCGAGCGGATCGAACTGGCCTGAACCGAAAGCTCCGAAGAAAGGATAACCCCGGCCACCCGGCCGGGGTTCGTTCGGTTCCGTCCTTTTGGGGATCAGTCCGCGCTGATCGCCCGCAGCATCCAGGCCGCCTGTTCGTGAAAGGCGGAACGTTCCGTCGCGAGGTCTTCAGTCACGGGATCCTTGCGCTCGCCCGACAGCTCGATGAGCGCGTGCATCCGGTGCGACAGCTGCTCGTGATCCTTGGCCAGATCCTCCATCATCTCGCCTGCCGACGGGATCTTCTGCAAGTCCTCGACACGGGACCGGTCGAGGATCTCGGCCATCCGCATCGGCGCCAGCTTGCCCAGCGCGCGGATGCGTTCCGCCAGCTCGTCGGCGGCGTCGAACATGTTCTCGTACTGCTCCTCGGTCAGCTTGTGGATCGAGTAGAAGGCCGGCCCCTCGACGTTCCAGTGATAGGCATGTGTCTTGAAGACGAGGCGGTAGGTGTCGGCCAGAACGTCGGCCAGACCCTCGGCGATGCCTTCGACATTGCGCACACCGGTATCCACCTTGTCGGCACTGGGAACTGTCTTGAGATGATCGGTCATGTATGAACCCTCCGTTTAATTCCTGCTGACAACGGGCCTGATCGGCCTTGGTTCCAAGGAAACCGGCGGAACCGGGCCAGAGCGGAGACGTTGTCTTTTTTTAAACGGAGTCACTGATTTGAACGAACATATCCGGATTCGGCGCGCCGAACGTCTGAGTTCCAAGGGCATCTACGAGGTGGTCCGCCGCGACGGCGAGGAGGAGTTGCACCGACCGATAAAGTCGCTGCTGTGGTCGGGCGTGGCCGCGGGTATCCTGATCGCCTTTTCGGTTCTGGGAGAGGCCGTGCTGCGGCTGAACCTTCCCGAAACCAAGGGGCGCTACCTGGTCGAGAACATCGGCTACAGCTTCGGCTTTTTGCTGGTGATCCTCGGGAGGATGCAGCTTTTCACCGAGAACACGATCACGACGGTCCTGCCGCTGGTCAAGGACCGGACACGGCATTGCCTGATCGCGGTGCTGCGGTTGTGGAGCGTGGTTCTGACCGCCAATGTCGCGGGCGCCGCCATTGCCGCCGTGTTCATGGTTCATAGCGGGGCGATGGACAATGACATGCTGGCCGTGATCAACGATCTGTCGGCCCATGCGACGGGATTTCCGGCCGGAGAAGCCTTTGTCCGGGCCATTCCCGCAGGCGTGCTGGTCGCCTCGATCGTCTGGATGATGCCGGGCCAGAACGGGAACGAGGTCCTGATGATCGTGCTTTTCACCTGGCTGATCGCCGCGGGCGACTTCACCCATGTCATCGCGGGTTCGGTCGAGATGTGGGTCCTGGTCATCCAGAACATGCTGACGCCCTGGGACGCCGCGATGGTGTTCTTCCTGCCGGTTCTGGCCGGGAATGTCATGGGCGGCACAGCGGTCTTTGCCATGCTCGCCTGGGGGCAGGTCCAGGCCGAGGTCGAGCCGGATCCGGAACATCCGCAACAGGGCTCGGGGAACCCCAAAGCCCCCGAAGCGTTGGGATAAAAACGAGGAAAGGAGTACAGTCATGTCTGCACCCGAAACCAATGTGGAACGCCAGTCCAGACGTCACAAACCCTCGCTGCTGGGGATTGGCGGCGCCATCGTCGCGGCCGCGATCATCGGCGGGGTCATCTGGATGATGGGTGACCTGACATCCGAGGAACAGTCGACCGCCGCGCCCGTGGGCCAGGCGGCCGATCAGGAATAATGGCCCTCGAAACAGGCGACAGGGTCGTCTGGTCCTGGGGCAATGGCGAAGGCGAGGGCGAGATCGTCCAGCGGTTCACCGAAACGGTGAGCCGCACCCTCAAGGGAAGCGAGATCACCCGCCATGCATCGCCCGCCGAACCGGCCTTTCTGATCAAACAGGATGACGGTGACCGGGTGTTGAAGTCCGCCTCGGAACTTTCACGGAAATAAGAACGAACTCGGGGGAGGCGCCGGCCATCAAGGGCGCCTCCCTTTCCATGCGCCGTGCCTCAGATGAGCGGGCGGCGACGGGGGCTTTCGACCTCGAGAAGGGCCTGTTTGGCCAGCGTTTCGGGATCGCGCACCGTCAGGCACCCGTCCTGAAGCGAGACGATCTGTCGTTGCCGCAATTTCATCAACGTCTTGTTGGTATGCACCAGTGACAGGCCCAGCGCATCCGCCAGGTCCTGTTGGCGATAGGGAAAGGGACAGCGCGAGCCGTCCGCCAGGCCAAGGTCGTGGCATTTCGAGAAGAAGCGCAACAAGCCCCAGCTCAATCTTTGCACGGCCGACATCTGGCCCACTGTGGTGAGCGCCTCGCCAAGGAAATGTTCCTCCATCGCGGCGAGCCAGGTCAGGTCGAAGGCACGTTCGGGTTCCGTCTTGAACAAGGTCCAGAGTTCGGCCCGGTCGAAGACGCACAGCACCATCGGCGTCGTCGCCTCGACCGAGTGTTGCATTTCTCCCATAAGACCGGCCTGAAGGCCGATGAAATCTCCGGGCAGGACGAAATTCACCACCTGGCGCTTGCCATTCGGCAAGAGCTTGTAGCGCAGGCCCATACCGCGCAACGCGGTATAGAGCTGCGGGCTGTTGGAGCCTTCCATCAGCAAGGGGGTTCCGGGGTCGACTTTCAGTTCGCCATGCTTGAATCGTCGCATGAACGCCGTCTCTTCACGATTGAGCGTTTCGAAGCTGTCGAGCTTGCGAAGCGGGCAATTGGCGCAGTCTACCAAGGTACTTTCCTTCCCCTCCTGTGTCACAGATTAATGCGCGCCGGATCGAACTGTTCCATGAAGTCCCCTTACCCCACTCAGATCCGGACAGGAGACAGGAGCCCCAGCATGGACAAGAAACCGGTCGGAGCGCAGGCGATCTGCCTGGTTCTGCATCCCAGTCCGGTCATCGGAGCCGACCTTTCCGACATCCTGGTCGAAGGCGGCCTGCCGCGCGAAAGCGTGGTGATCGCCGCCTCGCTCGACGCCGTTCCCAGCTCCTTTGCCCGCCTCGTGATCGCCGATGGCGGCCTGCTGAAAAAGGCCGGCCCCACCCACCTGAACGACCTGCAGCAACAGGGGACGCCGCTGCTGGTTCTCGATGGCGGCTCGATGCCGGAGTTGCCGCAAAGCGTGTCGATCCGACGCCTGCCGCAGCCCTTCCGCACCGAGGATATCCTGCACGTCCTGCGCGAGATCGGCGTGATCTGACCCGTAACGGGGAACCAGGTCGCGGCCGAGATGTTGTTTCTCCGCTACAACAACGGAGAAGCAACCATGCTCGGATGGGCAATCACGTTTCTGGTCATCGCGCTTGTCGCCGCAGTTTTCGGCTTTGGCGGGATCGCCAGCGCATCGGCAGGGATCGCCCAGATCCTGTTCGTCATCTTCCTCATTCTCTTCGTCGTCGCCCTGGTGGCGCGGGCTGTCCGCGGCAAGAGACCCTGAGTCATGACTCCATACGCCTGAAGGCGGACGCCCGACCGTTCCGGCGCGTCCGCCTTTGAGGTTTGCTCCTCTCCGAAAAAGGTTCCTCCATGTCCCGCGACTCCCTGCTCGAGGATTTCATGCACGAGGTCGAGCTGCGCAATCCCGGCGAGACCGAGTTCCTTCAGGCGGTGCGCCACGTCGCCCGCGACACCATCACCATCGAGAAGGCCCATGCCGACTATGCCCAGGCACGCGTGCTGGCGCGACTGGCCAAGCCCGACCGCATGGTCGAATTCCGGGTGACCTGGCAGGACGACAACCACGAGATCCGCGTCAATCGCGGCTGGCGCGTCCAGCACTCCAACGCGATCGGGCCCTACAAGGGCGGGCTGCGGTTTCATCCCGCGCTGACCCCCTCGGTTCTGAAATTCCTGGCGTTCGAGCAGACCTTCAAGAACGCGCTGACCGGCCTGCCGCTGGGGGGCGGCAAGGGTGGGTCCGATTTCGACCCGAGAGGGCGCAGCGATGCCGAGATCATGCGCTTCTGCCAGGCGTTCATGTTGCAGCTGGCCCCGTTCATCGGCCCCAACCGCGATGTGCCCGCGGGTGACATCAACGTCGGCACGCGCGAGATCGGCTGGCTCTTTGCCGCCTACAAGTCTCAGGCACATGAATTCTCGGGCGTGCTGACCGGCAAGGGCCGTTCCTTCGGCGGGTCTGCCGTGCGGGTCGAGGCGACGGGCTGGGGCCTTGTCTATTTCACCGAGGCGATGCTGGCCGAGCGGGGAGAAGAGATCGCGGGCAAGCGGATCGCCATTTCGGGCAAGGGCAATGTCGCCACCCATGCCGCCGAAAAGGCCATCGCCTGCGGCGCCCGGGTCGTCACGCTTTCGGATACCGCCGGTACCCTTGTCGCGCCGGACGGGCTGACACTGGACGACGTGGCCTGGGTGCGCGCCTGCAAGCAGGCCGGCGCCGACATCACCGATCCGCCCGGCAGCTGCAACGCCACGTTTCACGAAGGCGCCAGCCCTTGGGAACAGGAGGTCGACATCGCCCTGCCTTGCGCCACGCAGAACGAGCTGGACGGAGAGATGGCCCAGGCCCTTGTCGATGGCGGCGCGCGTATCCTTGCGGAGGGCGCGAACATGCCGCTCACCGACGAGGCGCTGGAAATCGTCGCAAAGGGCGGCATCACGCGCGCGCCCGGCAAGGCATCGAACGCAGGCGGCGTCGCGGTCTCGGGCCTCGAGATGAGCCAGAACAGCCGCCGCCGCTTCGCCTCGCCGCAGGAGGTCGATGACGATCTGCGCGAGATCATGGAGACCATCCACGCCCGTGTCTCCAGGGAAGGCCGCGAAGGGGGCAGGATCGACTACAGCCGGGGCGCGAACATCGCCGGATTCCGCAAGGTGGCCGATGCCATCGCCGCGATGGGGGCGATCTGAGCATGACCGGGGCCGAGCTGTTCACCCGATGCCTCGCCGCTGGCGGCATCGACACCGTGTATGCCCTGCCGGGCGAGGAGACCAGCGCGCTGATGGATGCGCTGGGCGCATCCGGGATCGACGTGGTGCTGTGCCGGCACGAACAGGCGGCGGCCTTCATGGCCTCGGCGCATGGCCGCCTGACTGGCCGGCCCGCCGCCTGCCTGTCCACTCTGGGACCGGGCGCCACCAACCTCGTCACCGGCGTGGCCGATGCGATGCTCGACCGCGTGCCGATGCTGGCGATCACCGGCCAGGGCGGACGCGACCGGATCGGCCGGGACAGTCACCAGATGCTCGACCTCTCGCGGCTTTTCGAGCCGGTCACCAAGCGCTCGCGCACCGTGATGGCGGCAGACCGGATCCCCGGCGCGGTGGCCGAGGCGCTGCATGTCGCAACAACGCCGCGTCCCGGCGCCGTGCACCTGTCCCTGCCCGAGGATGTCGCCGCCGGCCCCTCCTCCGGCACGCCCCTCCCATCTCTGCCCCCTGCCCCGGCCACCGCGCACCCCGACAGCATCGCCGCCATCGCCCGCCACCTGGCCGAGGCCCGGCGCCCTTTCGCGCTGATCGGTGCCGGGGTTCTGCGGGACGACGCCGTCGACGCCTTGCGCGGCCTTCTGGACGAAACCGGCATTCCCGCCGCCACCAGCTTCATGGCCAAGGGCGCGATTGCGGCCGAGGCACCGTGTCACCTGGGCGCCTTCGGCCTGCCCGCCACAGACCATGTGGACCGCGCAATCGCCTCGGCCGACCTGCTTCTGACCATCGGCCTGGACCCGGTGGAATACCCGCTGACCAAGCTGACCGAAGCCGGGCGCATCCCCGTCCTCTCGCTGGCCGAGACCAGCCTGCCCCGCGATGCGGGCTGGCACCTTCTGGCCGAGGTCACGGGGGCGTTGGCACCCGGCCTTTCGCGGCTCAAGTCGGCACTCGAAGCCCAGCGCTGGTCGCTCTGGCCCGAGGCCGTAGAGGCGCGCGAGGCGGTGCGGGCCGACCGTGCCGCCGCACGGCAGGCAATGTCCGACCCGGCCCCGCCGCCCGAAACGCTCGTGGCAGCGCTGAACGACCGCGCAGACGAGACCGACCTGCTCTTGTCCGGGGTCGGCACGCACAAGCTTGCCCTCGCGCGGGATTTCTCGGCCCGTTCTCCCGGCCAGATCGTCATCGGCAACGGGCTTGCGGGGATGGGTTTTGCCCTGCCCGGCGCCATCGCGGCGGCCCGGCTGTTTCCCGACCGCCCGGTGACTGCGATCTGCGGCGATGGCGACGCTATGATGAACGTGCAGGACATGGAGACCGCCACGCGCCTGGACCTCGGCCTGACCCTGATCGTGTGGGTGGATGGCGGCTATGGCCTGATCGAGGACAAGCAGCAGGACGACACCGGCAGCCGGCCCGACCTCTCGTTCCATCCGATGGACTGGTCCGCGCTGGCCCGCGCCTTTGGCTGGGAGCATGTGTCATGCGAGACCGCGGAGCAGATGGGCGAGGCTTTTTCCGCGTCGCGGCATTCGGGGCGGCGCAGAATTGTCACGGTTCCCGTCACCTATCGCGGAAAGCTCGCCTGAAGCCCCGAAAATCGGGAACCGCCCCAAGGTGACATCGTTGTCCCTTTGAAAGGAGGCCGGACATATGAAGACGGGAATGTTTTTCGCCATCTTCGTGGCCGTCATGTTCATTGCCGGAGGCGTCTACATGATCGATTTCGATCAACCGAACGCGGTGCGCCTCCCACACCTGATCGTCGACGAGGGCAGTATGTCCGACATCGGCAGCCATTCTGGGGCGCAATCCGAGGACAGTACCCTCGATGGCTCTCAGTAGACACCGCCGCCCGGCAGGGCGGTGGACCGAACCGGAAACACGCAAACCGAAAGGAGACAGCAATGAATAACGACCAGATCGAAGGCAAATGGACCGAAATCAAGGGTCGGCTGCGCGAGGCCTATGGCGACCTCAGCGATGACGACCTTGAAGAAGCCCGCGGCAACCGCGAGCAGATGGAGGGTGTCCTCCAGCAGAAGACCGGCAACAGCAAGGAAGAGGTTCGCCGCAAGGTGGATGATATCCTGGCCGGCGTCTGAACCGAGGACATTCGGAACATGATACCGAGGGGGACGGCCTGGCGCCGTCCCTTTCTTCTTTTCCCCGCCCCCGCACGGTCCTTGCGGCGGCCGACGAGGAGCAACCGACGGAATGGCCGATGCAGACCTGACCAGAGGGCCGGTGTGGCGGGCGCTTGCCCATACATCCGCGCCGATGTCCTTCGGCATCCTCGCCGTGCTGTCGGTGGGGATCGCGGATTCCTATTTCCTGTCGCGCCTGGGCGAAGCGCCCTTGGCGGCTGTCGGGTATATCTATCCGGTCATCACCGCGCTCTCCTCGCTGTCCATCGGCATGTCGGCCGGCGCCAATGCCGCCCTGTCCCAGGCGATTGGCCGCGGTGCCCCGCGCGAGGAGATCGGGCGGCTGTCGCTGCACGCCTTCGGACTGGGGATGGGTCTGGCGCTGTGTCTCGCCGGCGCCTTCGCCGCCGTGTCCGGCCCGCTATTCGCGGCGATGGGCGCGGGCGAGGAGGTGCGGGTCGAGATCGCGGCCTATGTGCCGATCTGGGCGGCCTCGTTTCCCTTTCTGGTGGTGCTGATGATCACCAACGCCTTGTTCCGTGCTCATGGCAACGCGATCAGCGCGTCGCTTTTCATGGTTCTCGCGGCGGTGCTGAACATCGCGGTGAACCCGCTTCTCGTCTTTGGCTGGGGACCGGTGCCGGGTCTGGGCACGGCAGGCGCGGCCTGGGCCAGCCTCGCCGGGCGGGCGGTCGCGGCAGGCGCGGCACTGCTCTTCGCCATGCGCCACGGCTATCTCGCAAGATGCGCAAGCCCTCTGCGAAAGCTGGGCGCGAACGGCCTTGCCATCGTCCGGGTCGGCGGGCCCGCCTCGTTTTCCAACGCGATCAACCCCGCGGGCATGGCGCTGGTCACAGCCGCGGTCGCCACTCTCGGCGAGACCGCCGTTGCGGGATTCGGCGCGGCCACACGCGTGCAATCGCTCGCCATCGTGGTGCTTCTCGCGCTCTCGGCGGGCATCGGGCCAGTGGTGGGCCAGAACTGGGGCGCCGAGAAACCCGCCCGCGCACAGGCCGCGCTGATCCAGGCCTGGGTCTTTTCGCTGGGCTACGGCCTGTTGCTGGCACTCGCGCTCAGCTTCTGGGCCGGGCCGTTCGCGCGGCTGATCGCCAGCGGGGGCGAGGCGGCCGAGTATACCGCGCAATATCTTCGCATCGTGGGGTGGAGCCTGTTTGGCTATGGGATTCTCGTGACCGCGAACGCGGCAATGAACGCGCGGTCCAAAGCGCTTTATTCGATGGGGCTGAGCCTGGGGCGGATCTTCGCGATCTACCTGCCCGGTGCGTGGATCGGCGTGTCGATACTGGGCTTCACCGGTATCCTCGTCGCGGCGGTGGCCGCCAACCTGGCGGCCGTGGCCGGTGCAATATGGTGCGGATACCGGACCGGGCTGCTACCGGCCGACGGCCCGGTCACGGCCCGGCTGAACGGGTGATCGGCGCCCGCTTCACCCTGCGCCCGGCCCTGTCAGTGGCTCGGCGCGAGGGGGCGACCCGTCATGCCCTGTTGCCGGCCCGGCCTGGCCCCGAAACCCGGCCTGGCCCCGATGATCCTCACACAAGTCCGGCCTTTCGGGCCGGTGGAACCTGTGACAGGCCCGCCCCGCGCGCTTGGCCGCGTAAAGCGCCATATCGGCCGCGTTGAGAACTTGCGCCGCGTCGGGCGCGCGGAACTGCGAGGACAGCGCCGTTCCTGCGCTGGCAGAGATCCGGCAGACCTCCTTGCCGAAAAAGATCGGTTCCTCCAACCGCGCGATCAGCCGCCGCGCGATACCGTCGAGCCGCGCGCGGTCGTGAAGATGGCGGAAGATCAGCACGAATTCGTCCCCGCCCACGCGCGCCACCGTGTCCTCGTCCCGCGTCTCCTCGACCATGATCCGGGCGACATGCTGAAGGACGTGATCGCCCGCCGCATGCCCCAGCCGGTCATTCACCGATTTGAAATAGTCGAGATCGAGATGCATAAGCGCGAAGGGCGCGCTGCCGGACAGAAGACGCGACAGGATGTGATCCATCGCCCGGCGGTTCTTCAATCCCGTCAGCGTATCGGTAAAGGCCCGCTCCTCCGCCGCGATCATCGCGCCCTGAAGCCGCTGGTTCAACGTCCGCGACGCCTCCATCGCCGCCGATTTGGCCTCGACCAGGTAGAGGAGTTCGATCGCCAGGTCGGTGCCGGGGAAATCCGTGCTGGTCAGGTCGTAATCCTGCACCGCCTCAAGGATCGAAATGCCGAAGGAAAGGTTCACCACCGCGCCCTTGCCCGCCGCGAGCGGCACGATGACGCCCTTGAGCGCGGTCTGCGGCGCATCCCGGAAGCGCAGGTGCAGCTTCGATCCCGAGGCATCGAGCAGACCCGACATCGTGGTGACGCTGCGCGGGCGGATAAGCTGAAACAGCTCGAGGAACTTCTGCCCGACCATCGGGACCCGGGGCCGCAGCTTCTGCAAGGTAGGGCCCACATGGGTCACGTTTCCGCTGTCGTCCAGCAGGGCATGCATCGGGCAGAGCCTGCCCAGCAGCTGCGACAGGTCCTCGGCCCTCATCCCGCCCGTGCCCCCAGTTCGAAACTGCGCCCCTCGGCAAAGGCGCTTTCGATCAGAGTGATCGCGATCACCTCGCCCTCGCTGCTTTGACCCTCATGTTCCAACATGACCAGCGCGCCATAATCGTCCGCCATGGCCCGCAGGACCCCCATCATCACATGCGCATAGCCGGGCAGGCCCGGATGGCAGGTCAAGGTGAAGCGGCCCTGGGTATGCTCGTGCAGTTCCAGCGCCGGCAGGCTCAGGTCCGAGACCGCCAGCCGCGCCCGGTCGGGCAGGTCGTCGAGCGAATGGAGAAATTCGAGATAGCTCACCCCGCCGAAGCGCAACAGCCGGCGCAGCGCCTCGGTCCTTGGATTCGAGACCAGGTATGTCCCCAGATCCTCCAGCACCTCCTCCGGCGGGCGACCGAGTTCGCGGCATATCTCGCCAAGCAGGCGGTGCGAGGTCGCGTCGTCATAGACGAGCATGGCCTCGAACTCGATGAAACCCAGCTGCGCGGCCTCCGTGATGCGGATCCACCGGGCCTGGCCGTAGCTGTTGCAGACAAAGGATTGTAAGGCCTTGTTCACCAGCCCGTGCATGACCGTCCCCGAGTTGCGTTGGGGGCAATTCTCGCGTGCCAACCCTTAACAAACAACGAATGCGGACCCGAATCCGCTTCGAATTGCGTCTAGTCTCCGGGTGTGAGCACGTCATCACCCAGAAACAGCGCCTGGACGCCCGAAGGCCCGACAGTGAATCGCCCGTCCAGCGCGGCGACCAGGTCCTCGGTCGACAATGTCGGCCAGGCCTCGCGAACTGGGTCGAAGGCGCCACGCAGGCGCGGCTGCTCGGGGCTGCCATGCAGGATATAGGTCACCTGCACCTGCTCCTCGTCGATCCGCGCCAGGATCATGCCCTGCGCCTCGGCCGGGGCGTTCGGCATGAAGGCGCCGCGGATCAGCACGCACCCCGCGCGCCCGTCTGGCAGCAGGCGTCGGCAACCTTCGGCCAGGGTCTCCAACCGGAAATCCGGGACCCCAGCCAGATCCCCGGCCACAAGCCGCGCGCCCTCGGGCAAAACCGGCATCAGGTCCACCAGTTCCTCGACCCGCCCCGGCCTGCGCACCGTCAGTGTATCGCGCTCGAAGGCATATCGGCTTTCGGCCTCGCGGGCAAAGGCGATGAGATCGGCCAGCACCGGATCGGCCCCTGTCTCGAGCTGGGCCAGC
This sequence comes from uncultured Paracoccaceae bacterium, assembly GCA_947500005.1. Lineage (GTDB taxonomy): Bacteria > Pseudomonadota > Alphaproteobacteria > Rhodobacterales > Rhodobacteraceae > Lutimaribacter_A. Next base: position 43,182 of record CANMQJ010000007.1, read on the forward strand.
GCGGCGCGCCCGGCCAGCCCCCAGTCATGCTGCATCTGCCAAAGCGGCAGATCGGTCGCCTCGGCCATGCCAGCGATAAATCGCTCCACCTGGCTTTGCGCCGACATGCGATAGACCTGCACCGCCGGGGTCAGCCACAGCGCCGCGCCCAAGATCACGGCGCAGGCCATCCCTACGTTGATCCGCCGGATATGCGAGGTCCAGCGCACCGACAGCGCCGAGAGCGCGTAAAGCACCGAATAGGCCATCAGGAACACGGCGACATAGGCCGCCAGCCATCGTTCCGGCGTCCAGCCATAGACGGTCACGCGCAGCATCACCGCCCAGAGCGCCAGCCCGCTCAACACCGGCACCAGCCCCGACAGGATGCGCGTGGCCATGCGCAGGCCCGGGCTTTCGACTTCATGCGCGCGGTCGCGGTCAAGCGCGGTGGAGATCAGCGTGATCGCCGCGATGGTCACCGTCATCAGCGTCGCGGCCGAGGAGAATTCGCCGAACAGCCGCGACAGCCCGCGCAACGGCAGCGCCAGCAGAAAGACCGCGACCACCGCCAGCAGCACCGGCACCAGCAGGCGCGTCAGCCGCAGCACCAGGAAGGGAGACAGCCTGTCGCGCAACTCGTGCAGAACGGCCAAAGCAAGGCCCAGCACAGCACCGCTCAGCGCAAAGGCCAGCCAGTCGGTGCGGAACAGCTTCTCGAGCAGGTCGATCTCGACCAGTTCCAGCAATTCGTTGGACAGGAAGACCACGAGCCAGAAACCCAGCACGAAGACTGCTGCCAGCGCATAGCGCACGGTCAAAGTCCAGGCGGTCTCGAACAGGTGCGCGTATCGAAACACCGCGCTCCGGTCCTGTGCCCAGACCGAGCAGAACGGCGTGGCGAAGAAGATCAGGATCGCCCAGGCCACCAGCATGTGCGGACGATCCAGCACCTCGGTCGCGACCTCGTAGCGCAGCCCCGCGAGGCTGAGCAGCGCGGTCGCGGGGACGACCACCAACAATGCCGCCCACAAGGCGCGCGGCAGGGGCACCGGCCCCGCCAGCGCCAGTGCGACCGAGGCGTAGCCCGTCACGAAGCCGAAGGCCGCCACGAACAGACCCGGCGCGATCCCGGGATCGGCCCAATGCTCGCTGAGCACCCAGAGCGCGCAGGCCGCGACCGCCCCGGTCAGCGCCATCAGCACGCGGTTCGCGATTCCCTGCCGGTCGCCATCCATCCCCTGCGCCCTCACACGATGCCTCACGCGCAAGGTAGCGGTCGGAACGCGCCGGGGCCAGAGGGCGGGCGCGAGGTCACCCGCGGAGGCGGGTCAGAAATCGGTGGGCGCACCGCCCTCGACCTTGCGGCGCGCGACGAAATCGGCAAGTTCCTCGCGGATCCCCTCGTCGAGCGGCGGCGCCTCGAAACTGCCGATGATCTCCTTGAACTTGTGATGCGCGCGCTCGGCGGTCCAGATGCCGCCTGCGGCCTCCCAGCCCTCGTAATTCTTCCAGTCGCTCAGGAAGGGCTGGTAGAAGGCCGTGGTATAGCGGTCCTGCGTGTGCTGGATGCCAAAGAAATGCCCCTCGTTGCCGACCGCGCGGATCGCATCCAGCGCGATCTCGTCAGGGCCGGTGGCGGTCACCTCGGGCTCCATGTAGCGCTGGATCTGCTGGAGAATCTCGCAATCCATGATGAATTTCTCAGGGCTCGCGATAAGCCCGCCCTCCAGCCAGCCGGCGGCGTGATAGACCATGTTGCTCTGGCTCTGCACCGCGGCCCAGAGCGAATTCGATGTCTCCCACATCGCCTGACCGTCGGGCACGTTCGCCGCGCAGACCCCCGAGGAGCGCATGGGCAACCCGTAGAACCGCGCCATCTGCCCCGTCATCTGGGTGGACCGCATGTATTCCGGCGTGCCAAAGGCAGGCGCTCCCGTCTTCATGTCCACGTTCGAGGTGAAGGTGCCGATCACGCAGGGAATGCCGGGCCGCACGTATTGAAACAGCGCGATCGCGCATAGCGCCTCGGCCAGCGATTGCGCCACCGCACCCGCCATGGTCACCGGGGCCATCGCGCCCGCCAGCGTGAAGGGCGTGACGACGATGGCCTGCCCCCGCCGCGCCAGACGCAGGCACCCGTCGATCATGGGGTGGTCGTGCTTGAGCGGCGAGGTCGAGTTGATGTTGGTGTACATCCGCGGCGTGGCCTCGAACTCCTCGTGGCTCAACCCGCCCGCGATGCGCACCATCTCCATCACGTCCTCGACCCGCTCCTTGCCGAGGCTGTAGGCATGCATCACCTTGTCGGTGAGCGTGAGCTTGTCATAGAGTACGTCGAGGTGCCGGACGCTGGCATGGATGTCGACCGGTTCGACCGGGTAGCCGCCCGCGAAATGGATGCAGTTGAAATACTGCGTCAGTTTCAGCAGGTTCGCGCATTGCTCGCGGGTGCCGGGCACCTTGCGACCGATCTCCATGTCCCAGTAGTTCGGCGGGGAGGAGACGTTGCCGAACAGCAGGTATTTCCCGCCGATGGTGATCTGGCGGTCGGGATTGCGCGGGGTGATGGTAAAGTCGCGCGGGGCCTTGCCCACCATCTCCATCACGAAATCGCGGTCCATGCGCACCAGGTTGCCCTCGACCCGGCAGCCCGCCTCGCGGAAGATCTCCAGCGCTTCCTCGTTCAGGAAGACGACCCCGATCTCTTCGAGGATGCGCATCGCGCCTTCGTGGATCGCCTGAATGCCCTCTTCGTCCAGCGGTTCGGTCGGGCGGTCGATATTGACGGGCAGCCGCCAGGGCATCTGTTCGATGACCGACACCCCGCGACGGGCCGCCGCCCCCGCGCGTCCGCCGCCGCGTCGCTTGCGCGTCATCACATCCACCATGGCACAGCCTCCCTTGCCGGTCTGCCCTTCACAAGGCCAAAGCAAGGCGACACCTTCCGTTCCGTTTGCGACGGGAGCAGTCGTTTTTTGCTGTCAGGTGCCGGAATTCTCCGCCTGAGCCATGCGCGCGGACAGCCAGCCGGGAATATGCCCGATATCGGGCAGCACGGCATCCGCCTGCGGCGCAAGCTCGGCCTCCTCCGCGATGCCGGTCAGCACGCCGATGGTCGCCATGCCCGCCGCGCGGCCCGCCATCAGGTCATGCAGGCTGTCGCCGACCATCGCCACCCGCTCGGGCGCAATGCCGACGTGATCGGCAAAGGCCAGGAGCTGCCCCGGCAGCGGCTTGGCGCCGTGGCCGCTGTCGAACCCGGCGATGAAGTCGAAATGCGCCCGCACGCCTGCGCGGGCCAGATGCTCCAGCGCCGGCGCCTCGGCATCGTTGGTCGCCACGCCCAGGCGCAGGCCCCGCGCGCGCAGGTCCTGCAGGAACGGGTCCAGCGCCACCGCCTCGACCTGGCGCACGCGCGCGGCCTCGTCATTGAGCAGATCGACAATCTCCGCGGGGCTCAGATGCGGCATCTCGGGATGCAGAACCTCGGCGATCTCGGCCGGTGTGGCCGCGATCACCACGCTGTCAGGCGCGAAGACGCCGGTCTCAAGGTCGAAGCCCAGCCGCGCGCCAAGCATCTCGGCCCGCCGCGGGTCGCCGCCGCTCACCCGCTCGACGAAGGCGCGCGAGAAGCCCGCCCAGGTCGCTGCGAAATCGAACAGCGTGCCGTCCTTGTCGAAGATGATCGCCTCGATCCGCATCTCGTCCCCCTCAGGTCCAGTGGGTGCCCGCTGCACCGGCCAATGTGGCGCGTGCCTGCTCGGGCCGGTCATAGGCAGTGCCGGTCGCATCGCAGAAGGCCACGACCCAGGTGTCGTCCATCACCAGGAAATCCAGCACCGAGGCCAGGAAATCCTGGTCGCCGACACGGTCTCGCAGATCGGCCTCGGACGCGCCTGTCGCGCCCAGGAAAACGGGCAGCAGCTCGTCATTGGACACAAGCCAGGCAAGCACGCCCAGGGCGAGCGTTTCGGCGGCATCGGCGGAATTCGGCATATCGGGGATGGTTCCAGGACTTCGGAAAGGGTTTGTTAACCACTCTCATAAAGAGTTCGTGTGGAATTGAAAACAACTGTCGGGAAGGGCTCTGACGGTGCAGGGAAAGATACTGATCCTCGACGGCGTCTCGACGAACCGGATCATGCTCAAGGTTCAACTCAGCGCGGCCTGGTACGAAATCGCCCAGGGCGACCGGCTGAACGCGGTCGTGCCGCTGCTGCGCCAGGCGCGGCCCGACCTGATCCTGACCGCGATGACACTGCCCGACGGTGACGCCGTCGCCTTGCGGCGTATCCTGCAGGCCGAACCGGACCTTGCCGATATCCCCGTGATCGCCATCACCGCCCAGAACGATCGCGCCGCCCGGCTGCGCGCGCTAGAGGCCGGGATCGACGACGTGCTGGGCCAGCCCTATGACGATGCCATGCTGCTCGCCCGCATCCGCAGCCTGATGCGCTGCCACGGCCGGTCCGAAGAGTTGCATGAGGCCCGCCCCTCGATGGGCCTGGCCGAGGCGGCGGCCGAATTCGCGGCGCCCCGCAAGGCCGAGATCGCACTGGTCACCGATGCGGCGGATACCGGCGCGCTCTGGCGCAGCTGGCTGGCCCCCCATTCGCACCACCGCGTCTCGTTGCACCGTACCGACCGGGTCCGCGAGATGCTCGGCCATGACTGCCCCGACGCGGTGGTGGTCGAGATCGGCGAAGATGGCGCGGGGCTGCGACTGGTGGCCGACCTGCGCGCCCATGCCCTCACGCGAAATGCCGCCGTGATCGCCGTCGCCCGGCCCGGCGCCGGATCTCTCGCGGCCGAGGCGCTGGATCGCGGCGCCGATGACGTCATGCCCGACGGGTTCGCCGCCGAGGAGCTGGCGCTCCGGCTCGAGACGCAATTGCGCCGCAAGGCGCGTGCCGACCGGGTCCGCAGTTCGGTCCGCGAAGGGCTGCGCGCGGCGATCCGCGACCCGATGACTGGGCTGCACAATCGCCGTTACGCGCTGCCCGCGCTGGAGGCACTGGCCCGCGAGGCGCGGGTGACGGGCGGGATGCTGGCGGTCATGCTGGCCGATCTCGACCATTTCAAGCGGATCAACGATCGCCACGGGCACGCCGCCGGCGACGCGGTGCTGATCGAGACCGCCCGCCGGTTGAGCAATGTCCTGCCGGGAGACGCGCTCGTCGCGCGCATGGGGGGCGAGGAATTCCTACTCGCGCTGCCGGTGCCCCTGGCGAAGACCGCCGAGCGGATCGCATCGACCCTGTGTCACGAGATCGAAAGCCGGCCCTTCGCCCTGCCCGCCGATGACAAGGTCCTGTCGGTCACCATCAGCATCGGCCTCGTCGTCGTCGACTGTCGCCGCGAGGGGGCGGCCACCATGCTGCCCGCCGAACTGATGGCCCGGGCCGACCGCGCCCTCTATGCCGCCAAGGGGTCGGGCCGCAACCGCGTGTCCCGCGCCCTGCCCGCGGCCTGACGCCTAGTCCCGGTGCCAGCGGCGCAGCCCGATCTCCTCGATCCTGTCGGCATAGGCGGCCCGGTCCCGCGCGCTCATCTCCGCCACGCGCGTCACAAGATGCTCCTGCAACCCCAGATGCATCGTGCGGGTCCGCTCGACCTGGTCGCGCAGCAGTACGGAGACGGCCTCGGGATCGAACGGCTCGCGGCGCAAGGCGGCAAGCATCGCGCCCAGATCCTCGGTTCGGGCCTCGCGCCGCTCCTCGTGCCGCGCCCGCCCCGCGTCGCGCAGCGCCTGGCGATCCTGGTCCGGCAGCGCCCGGTAAAGCGCGACACCAAGGGAATGAGGCCCCCGGTCCCGCTCCGGCCCGCCATGGCGCAGAACGGCGCCCACCGCCAGCCCGGCGACCGCCAGGTTCACCGCCAGCGAAACCCCCAGCAGCAGCCGCATCCAGAGCGGGCTCTTGCGTGTCACCTCGGCCATCAGTTCTCCTCCACCAGAAGCCCGGCCAGATCGAAGCCACCGAAGGGCTCGCCATCCTCTTGGCTCCCGTAAACCAGCTGCACCGGATCCGGCAGAAAGGCGGGCGGCGCCAGTCCGATCCAGAGGCCCGTCGCACAGGCCGTCGCCAGCCCGCCCATCCCGGCCCAACCGCCCAGCGCGCCGCGCAGCTGCGCCCAGATCCCCGGACCGCGCGGCACGATTGCGCCGGCAGCGGCACGTCCGGCCTGCACCTCCAGCGCATCGGTGACCATCCGGTCGGCCAGCGCCTGCGGCATCGGCTCGTGCCGGGCCGCGGCAAAGAATACGTCCAGTTCCGTTTCCGTCTCAGCCATCGCTATACCCCAGTTCCTCTCGCCGCTCCTGCAGGGCGCGCGACAATGCCCGTTTGCCCCGCGCGGTCAGGCTCTCGACCGCCTCGACGCTGATCGCCATGATCCCCGCGATTTCCGGGTTGGGCAGTTCCTCGATATGACGCAGCACCACCGCCTGCCGCTGCCGCTCGGGCAACGCCATCAGCGCGGCCTGAAGCGCGTCGATCCGGGCCGCCTCCTGCATCCGCTCGGCGGCGCTGCGGCTCTCGTCCAGAGGCTCGGGCACCGCTTCCAGATGCACCGTCCGCCGCCGCCGCTTGACGTCCAGGCACAGGTTCAGCACCACGCGGTAGAGCCAGGTCGACACCCGCGCCTGCCCCTGCTGCCACTCGGGCGCCATGCGCCAGAGCCGCATCATCGCCTCCTGGGCCACGTCCTCGGCCTCGGCGCGGTTGCCCAGCACCCGCATCGCGACCGAATAGGCGCGTGGCCCCAGCCGCCCGGTCAAGACGCGCGCAGCCTCCGCATCGCCATCGGCAAACCGCACGAGCAACGCCTCGTCGCCGGGCGCGCCCGCGGCGGAAGACCCGCCGCGAGCCGCATCGGTATCCGAGCGCATGGCCCCCACGCGCAGCGATCAGTCCTGCGACTGCATGCCGTGACCATGCCCCTTCATGTGGCGGTCCTTCATACGCGCATGGGCCTCGTCATACTCGGCCTGCGAGATCGCGCCATTGCCATCGGCATCCACGCGATCGAACATCTTGCCCATCCGTTGGCGCATGGGCATCTCGGCGGCGGTCAGGAACCCGTCCTCATCCGCGTCGAGCCGTTCCATCATCCGCTTGGCGCGCGCATCCGCCTGCTGACGGGCCTGTGCCTGCATCTCGTCCAGCGAAAGCTTGCCGTCGCCATCGGTGTCGGCCTGCTGGAACCGCGCGGCGCGGTGCTCTTCCATCTCGGCCTGCGTGATCTCGCCATTGCCGTCGGTGTCGAGCTCCTCGAAGCTCATGCCGTGACGCTCCTTGCCCGGCCCCATGGCCAGCGCGCCGGTGGCGGTCACCGCCGCCGCGGCCAGGAGGACTCCTGCGATAAAGCCTGCATGTTTCATGTCTCGATCTTCCCTTGTCTTTGTCTGACTGTCTTTGTCTGACTGACGGCCCGGTGCCGCCGACCATACATGTTCAACGCACCCCGGGGCCCTCTCCGTCGCATTTCGATGACAAAAAATTTCACGCGACCGGATGTCTCCTTCAAACCCGCGCGCAATGTCTCTATCTAGGACTTCGACGGTCACGCGAGATACAGCGAGAGAGCACATGAGCGAACATACCCTGCCCGGCGAGCTTGCCGAGCGCCCCATCTGGCCCGCGCTCTTCACCGGGTTCCGCCGGAAATGCCCCAATTGCGGCAAGGGTGCCATCCTGCACAGCTATCTCAAGGTGAACGATTGCTGCGCCGAATGCGGCGAGGAACTGTTCCACCACCGCGCCGATGACGGCCCGGCCTACCTGACCATCCTGATCGTCGGCCACCTGATGGCCCCGCTTCTGCACGTGGCCTTCGTCCAGTGGCGCCCCGAACCGCTGACGCTCTTCGCCATCTTTGCGCTTGGGTGTCTGGCGCTTTCGCTCTACCTTCTGCCCAGACTGAAGGGAGCGGTGGTCGCCTTCCAATGGGCGCGGCGCATGCACGGGTTCGACAAGGCCGCCTGACACCCGCGGGATCAGGAGGCACGATGAACGAACAGACCACACAGCAGGCTCAGGACAAGACGGCCATCCGCAACGCGGCCACGGTGATCGTGCTGCGCGACCGGATGGACGACCCCGCCATCCTGATGGGACAGCGCGGCTCCAGGGCCGCCTTCATGCCCAACAAGTTCGTCTTTCCCGGCGGCGCGATGGACCCGACCGATGCGCACGTGCCGCTCGCCACGCCCCTGCCCCCGGTCTGTCGCGACCGCCTGCTGGACCAGGCCGAAGGCGATCTCTCCCATCCGCTCGCCGTGGCCGCGGTCCGCGAGTTGTGGGAAGAGACGGGCCTGATCCTGGGACGACCCGGAGACTGGCCCGGCGAGGTACCCGCCGACTGGCAAAGCTTCGCTGCCACCGGTCACCTGCCCGCGGCCCATGCGCTGCAATTCGTGTTCCGCGCGCTTACCCCGCCGGGCCGGCCCCGCCGCTTCGACGCGCGGTTCTTCCTGGTGGACGCATCCGAGATCCGGGGCGATCCGGACGATTTCACCCATGCCTGCGACGAGCTTTCGCACCTGCAATGGATCCCGCTGCGCGAGGCGCGCAATTTCGATCTGCCCTTTATCACCGAGGTGGTGCTGGCCGAGGTCGGGGCCCGCGTGCATGACCCCGAGCCGCCCGCCTCCGTTCCCTATTTCCGCAACGATGACGAGGCGAGCCTCTTCCTCCGCCTGCGCGGCTATCCCATGCCCGAGACGGGCTAGGCGCGGCCCGTCCCTTCGTCTCTTTGCAAATACTCGCGCCGAAGGCACGCGCCGCAAGGCGCGTTTTTCAGCGCATCCGGCTGATGACCACGGTGACCTCGGGCTTGCGGCCGATCTCGGTCTGCGCCGTCTGGCGCGCGATCCGGCGCAGCGCCTCCTCCAGCTTGCCATCGTCGCGCAGTGTCTTGGGATCGGCGCGCAGCAGGAACTGGTTCAGATCCTCCTCCATCACCTCGACCAGCTCCGCCTTCGAACTGCCCGTCTCCGGCAGGCCCATCGTGTCGCACCACGGCTCGCCCAGCGGTTCGTCCTCCTCGTCCAGGATCACCGTCACCGTCACATGCCCGTTCAGCGCCATGCGGATCCGGTCGCGCACCACGCCGTCCAGGGCGCCCACCTGCACCGAGCCGTCCAGGTATGTCCGTCCCGTCTCGACATACTCGACCACCTTGGGCGCATTGCCCGACAGGTCCAGCATCATCCCGTTCACCGCGACCACGCCAGCGCGCCCGTTCGCCTCGGCCAGCCTGGCATGTTCTCGCAGGTGGCGATGCTCGCCATGCATCGGGATCACCATCTGCGGCGCGACGATCTCGTGCATCCGCTCCAGGTCCGGCCGGTTGGCATGGCCCGAGACATGGTAGAGCCCCGAACTGTCATCGACGACATCCACCCCCTTCTCGCTGAGCTGGTTCATGATCGCGATCACGCCCTTCTCGTTGCCGGGAATGGTCTTGGACGAAAACAGGAACAGGTCCCCCTCCTTCAGCTCCATGCCCCGGTATTTCCCCCGCGCCAGCTGGGCGCTTGCCGCACGCCGCTCGCCCTGGCTGCCGGTGACGATCAGCATGACGTGTTCGCGCGGGATGTCCTGCGCCTCCTCGGGGCCGATGACGCTCGGGAAATCGACCAGCACCCCGGTCTCGATCGAGGCCTCGATCATCCGCCGCATCGCGCGGCCCAGCAGCACGACAGAGCGCCCCGCGCGCTCCCCGGCCTCGGCCAGCGTCTTCACCCGCGCCACGTTCGAGGCGAATGTCGTCGCCACCACCATGCCCTCGGCCTGCGCCACCAGCTTTGTGATCGCCGGCCCCAGCTCGGATTCCGACCGGCCCGGATGGGTCGAGAACACGTTGGTCGAATCGCAGATCAGCGCCTTGACGCCGGGTTTCGCGATGGCCGACCACAGGTCGGGATCAAAGGGCTCGCCCACGATCGGCTCGGGGTCGATCTTGAAATCGCCCGAATGCACCACGCGGCCCGCCGGGCTGTCGATAACCAGCCCGTTGCTTTCGGGGATGGAATGCGAGATCGGCGCGAAACTCACCGTGAACGGCCCCGCCGTGATGGTCTCGGGCCAGGGCGCGACCTCGCGCACCGCGTCCTGCGGCTGTCCGCGCTCCTCCATCTTGCGCCGCGCCAGGTTGGCGGTGAAGGGACGCGCATAGACCGGCGCGCGCAGATCCGCGTGGCACAGCGCCACGGCCCCCACGTGATCCTCATGCGCATGGGTGACGAAGATCGCCTCCAGCCGGTCGCGCCGCTCCTTCAGCCAGCTCACGTCGGCAAAGATCAGGTCGACCCCGGGCGTGCTGTCCATGTCGGGAAAGGCCACGCCCAGATCCACAAGGATCAGCCGCTCCTCGCCCGGCTTGCCGTAGCCGTAGACATAGGCGTTCATGCCGATCTCGCCGGCGCCCCCAAGGGCCATGTAAATCAATCTCTCATTGCTCATGCCGAGCCATTTTCCTTGTTGTAGCGATGGATCACGGTCAGCCCGTGCATCGTCAGATCATCTTCGAATACGTCGAACAGGTCGGCAGTCTGCTGGAACAGCGGCGCCAACCCGCCCGTCGAAATCACCTTCATCGGGGCGTCATACTCCGCCTTGATCCGCGTACAGATCTCGCGCACCAGCCCGACATAGCCCCAGAACACGCCCGATTGCATGCATTCCACCGTGTTTGTCCCGATCACCTTCTGCGGTTTCGAGATATCGACATGCGGCAGCGCCGCCGCGGCCAGGTGCAGCGCCTCGAGGCTCAGGTTCACCCCCGGCGCGATCACGCCCCCCACATAGGCGCCGTCATGGGCCACCACGTCAAAGGTGGTCGCGGTCCCGAAATCGACCACGATCAGGTCCCCGCCATGCCGGTCGAAGGCGCCCGCCGTGTTCACCAGCCGGTCGGGCCCCACCTGCGTGCCCTGGTCCACGCGCGGGGGAAAAGGCAGCAGGCATTCGGGCTTGCCCACCACCAGCGGCCGGCAGCCGAAGAACCGGTCGGCAAAGACGCGCAGGTTGAACACCACCCGCGGCACGGTCGACGAGATGATCACCTCGGTGATGTCCGCCTCGATCCCGTAATGCTTGATCAGCGTCGAGTACCAGGTGAAATAGGCATCCGCCGTGCGCGCGTGATGGGTCGAGGTCCGCAGCGTGCACAGGAACCGCGCGCCATCCCAGATCGAGAAGACGGTGTTGGTATTGCCGCAATCGATGGCCAGCAGCATCGCCCGCCTCCTCAGAAATAGATATCCGCCGCCGGTATGCTCACGCGGCCATTCGCGGTGTTTAGGACAAGGTTGCCCTGCTCGTCCACCGTCTCGAACGTTCCGGCAGTCTCGCTCCGGCCCGTGCGCGCGGTGATCCCCTCACCCAATCGCGCCGCCCGGGCAAGCCAGGCCTCCCGGATGGGGGCGAAACCCTGCGTGACGAAACACGCCTCGTGCCGCGCATAGGCGGCGGCCAGTTCGCCCAGGAAATCCTCCGGCGTCACCGCGACGCCCGTCTCCGACAACAACGAAACCGGACGCACCGCGCCGGGTTCCACCGCCTCCGGCAACGGCGCCTCGGCCAGGTTCACCCCGATCCCGATCGCCAGGTATCCCAGGCCCCTGCCCTGCCCGCTGCTCTCCAGCAGGATGCCGGCCAGCTTGCCGCCGTTCATGAGCACGTCGTTGGGCCATTTCAGCGCCAGCCCCTGCGCGCGTCCCGTCACCGCGACACAGGCATCGAACAGCGCAAGTGCGGCCACGAAACTGCGCAAGGCCGCCTGTGCCGGCGTGCCTTCGGGCCGCATCACCAGGGTCGACGCCAGGTTGCCCGCCGGATCGGCCCAGGGCCGCGCCCGCCGCCCGCGCCCCTTCACCTGCCGCCGCGCCATGATCCAGACCGGCCCCGCCATCCGCGGCGCGATCCGCGCGGCCTCGTCCAGCGTGCTGTCCACCTCGTCCAGCACATGCAGACCATATCCCTCGGGCCAAGCGCTCATGATCTTCCTCTTGCCGAAAATATCCCCGCCGGAGGCACCCGCGCCCTCCGGAGGAGGGCGCTGATCATGCCGCGCCGCAGGCGCGACCGCCTGGCAGCGGATCAGTTGACAAGCGTCGCCGCCGCGGCCGCCGCCGCGCCTTCCACGCCGAACTGATAGACCACGCCGACCAGCATCAGCACCGCCGAAACCATCAGCGCGGCGTAGAGAACGGGGGTCGAGCGGGTGTCGATCGGCTCGGCATTCTCGGCGCCGAAATACATGTAGAAGACGATCCGCAGGTAGTAATAGGCCCCGATCACCGAGGCGATCGCCGAGGCGATCACCAACCCTGTCAGCCCCGCCGCGACACCGGCCTGCCAGACGCCGAACTTGGCGAAGAAGCCCAGGAAGGGCGGCACGCCGGCCAGGCTGAACATCAGGACCAGCACCGCCAGCGCGGCGGCGGGCTCGCGGCGTGCGTATTGGCGCAGCGCGTCGATATCGGTGACCGGCTTGCCGTCGCGCTCCATCATCAGGATGAAGGCAAAGGTGCCCACATTCATCGTCACGTAGACCGCGAGATAGATCAGCATCGCCTGCACGCCCGCGGCCGTGCCCGCCGCGAGGCCGATCAGCGCGTATCCCATATGCGCGATCGAGGAGAAGGCCATCAGCCGCTTGATGTCGCGCTGCCCGATGGCGGCGATCCCGCCCAGGAACATCGACAGCACCGACAGCAGAACCAGCACCTGCTGCCAGTCCGCCACCGCCGCGCCGAACGCGTCATGCAGCAGCCGGGCAAACAGGGCCATTGCCGCCACTTTCGGCGCGGTCGCGAAAAAGGCGGTAACCGGCGTCGGCGCCCCTTCGTACACATCCGGCGTCCACATGTGGAAGGGCACCGCCGAGACCTTGAAGGCCAGGCCCGAGATCAGGAAGATCAAACCGAACAGCAGGCCCAGCGACACCTCGCCATGCACGGCCGTCTGGATGATGCCCGAGAACAGCGTCGTTCCGGAATAGCCATAGACCAGCGACGCGCCGTAAAGCAGCAGGCCCGAGCTGAGCGCCCCCAGCACGAAATATTTCAGACCCGCCTCGGTCGATTTCGCGCTGTCGCGGCGCAGCGAGGCCACGACGTAAAGTGCCAGCGATTGCAGCTCCAGCCCCATGTAGAGCGCCATCAGGTCGCCCGCGCTCACCATCATCATCATGCCGACCGAGGCCAGCGCGATCAGAACCGGGTATTCGAAGCGCAAAAGCCCCCTGCGCTGCATGTACTCCTGGCTCATCACCATCACGATGCCCGCCGACAGCAGGATCGCGACCTTGGCGAAACGGGCAAAGCCGTCATCGACGAACATGCCGCCAAAGGCCAGGTTCACCCCCTCGCCACTGGTGGCGATCCAGATCGCCAGCACCGCCATCAGCCCAGCGGTGATCCAGGTCAGCAGCGGCGCCAGCGCGTCCTTGGTGGTATAGACCGCGCCGATCAGCGCCAGCATGGCATAGACGGCCAGAATGATCTCGGGCAGGATAACGCTCAGATCGGACTGGATCATCTCCGTCCCCCTCAATTCGATGCGTGCTGGGTCGCGGCCTCGGCCGCCGCCAGCGCGGTGTCATAATTCTGGACCAGTGCCTCGGTCGAGGGGCCGATGATATCGGTCACCAGCGACGGGTAGACGCCCAGCAGGATGGTCATCACGATCAGCGGGGCAAAGACCGTCCGTTCGCGCGTGTTCATGTCGGTGATGGCCTTCAGGCTCTCCTTGATGAGATCCCCGAACACCACGCGGCGATAGAGCCACAGCGCGTAGCCCGCGCTGAAGATCACGCCCGTCGCGGCCACCGCCGTCACCCAGGTATTGACCTGGAAGGCACCCATCAGGGTCAGGAACTCGCCGATGAAACCACTGGTGCCCGGCAGGCCGACATTGGCCATGGTGAACAGCATGAAGACCAGCGCATAGGCGGGCATCCGGTTCACCAGCCCGCCATAGGCGTCGATCTCGCGCGTGTGCATGCGGTCATAGATCACGCCAACGCACAGGAACAGCGCCGCCGAGATGAAGCCGTGGCTGAGCATCTGGAAGATCGCGCCATCGACGCCCTGCTGGTTCGCGGCGAAGATCCCCATCGTGACAAAGCCCATATGCGCGACCGAGGAATAGGCGATCAGCTTCTTCATGTCCTCCTGCACCAGCGCCACCAGCGAGGTGTAGACCACCGCGATCGCCGAGAGCCACAGGATGAAGGTGCTCATCACATCGGCGCCCACCGGGAACATCGGCAGCGAGAAGCGCAGGAAGCCATAGCCGCCCATCTTGAGCAGGATCGCGGCCAGCACGACCGACCCCGCCGTCGGCGCCTGAACGTGCGCGTCGGGCAGCCAGGTATGGACCGGCCACATCGGCATCTTGACCGCGAAGCTGGCGAAGAAGGCCAGGAACATCAGCGTCTGCACGCCGCCCACGATGTAGAGCCCCAGGACCGAGAACCCCTCGGAGGAGAACTGATGGCTCAGCAGCGCCTCGATATCGGTGGTGCCCGCATCGGCATACATCGCCACCATCGCCACCAGCATCAGTACCGAGCCGAGGAAGGTGTAGAGGAAGAACTTGAAGCTGGCATAGATCCGGTCCTTGCCGCCCCAGATCCCGATGATCAGGAACATCGGGATCAGCCCCGCCTCGAAGAACAGGTAGAACAGCACCAGGTCCAGCGCCATGAACACGCCCAGCATGAGCGTTTCCAGCAGCAGGAAGGCGATCATGTATTCCTTGACCCGCGTCGTGACCTCCCAGCTGGCCAGGATGGTCAGTGGCATGATGAAGGTCGTCAGCAGCACGAAGAGAACGCTGATCCCGTCCACGCCCATCTTGTATTTCAGGCCCAGGATCCACTCGGCCTCTTCCACCATCTGGAAACCGGTATCTGCCGGGTCGAAGCCGGTATAGATCCCGATCGAGACGAGGAAGGTCACCGTGGTGGCGAACAGCGCCACCCACTTGGCATTCCGCTGCGCCGCCGCGTCCTCGCCGCGCAGGAATAGCGCGAGGATGCTCGCCGCCAGCGCCGGGATGAAGGTGACGATGGAAAGGATGTTGTCCATTACTGCGCTCCCCCGCCGATCGACATCCAGGTGACAAGGGCGGCGATGCCCAGAACCATGTAGAAGGCATAGGTAAAGATGTAGCCCGACTGCGCCCGGCCCGCGAGGCGGGTCAGATACGGCACGATACCCATCGAGACCCCGTTGATCGTCCCGTCGATGGCGTTGCCGTCGCCCCGCTTCCACAGGAACCGTCCGATCATCACCGCAGGCTTCACGAACACGACGTTGTACAGTTCGTCGAAATACCACTTGTTCTTGAGGAACAGGTAAAGCGGCTGCTGGTTCTGCGCCAGGCGCCCCGGCAGCGACGGGTTCACGATATAGAACAGATAGGCCAGTCCAAGGCCCAGCAGCATCGCGACAAAGGGAGAGACCTTGACCCATTTCGGCGCGTTATGCGCATCGTCGAGAACGTGGTTGTCCGGCCCCATGTAAAGCGCGCCGTCGCCCGGCTCGCCCGCGAAGGTATAGTGATGCTCGGTATAGGCGTCCGAAACCTCGGTGACCGGGGTTTCGGTGGCATGCCCGTCAGTCTCCTCCTCACCGTGGGACGCGTCGGCGGCGTGCACTTCGCCTTCCCCATGCGCGCCCATCTCGGCCACCGGGATGCCATAGAACTTGCCCACCTGGTCGGCATGGCCAAAGAAGCTGCTGTACCAGATCATGCCGGCAAAGACCGCGCCAAGGCTCAGCACGCCCAGCGGCACCAGCATGACCTTCGGGCTTTCATGCGCATGCTCATGCGTGTGCCGGTCGCCGCGCTGCTCGCCATAGAACGTCAGGAAGATCAGCCGCCAGCTGTAGAAAGAGGTCATGGCAGCGGCGATCACCAGCAGCCAGAAACCATAGCCGGTGCCGCCCGCATAGGCGCTTTCGATGATGGCATCCTTGGACAGGAACCCTGCGAACCCGATCTGGGTCAGCGGGATGCCCACCCCGGTGATGGCCAGCGTGCCTATCATCATCGCGGCGAAGGTATAGGGGATCTTCTTGCGCAGGTTGCCATAGTTCATCATGTCCTGCTCGTGATGCATCGCATGGATGACCGAGCCCGCTCCGAGGAACAGAAGCGCCTTGAAGAACGCATGGGTGAACAGGTGGAACATGGCCGCCGAATACATGCCCACGCCCGCGGCCACGAACATATAGCCCAGCTGCGAACAGGTCGAATAGGCGATCACCCGCTTGATATCGGTCTGCACCAGACCCACGGTGGCGGCAAAGAAGGCGGTCGTGGCCCCGATCACCGTGATGAACATGGCGGCCCCGTCGGCGAACTCGTAGAGCGGCGACATGCGGCAGACGAGGAAGACACCCGCCGTCACCATGGTCGCGGCGTGGATCAGCGCGGAAACGGGTGTCGGACCCTCCATCGCGTCGGGCAGCCAGGTATGCAGCAAAAGCTGCGCGGACTTGCCCATCGCCCCGATGAAGAGAAGCACGCCCACCACCTCGACCGCGTTCCACTCGGACCACAAAAAGGTCACCTGCGTCTCGGCCAGGGTCGGCACGGCGGCGAAGATGTCGGAAAAGTTGATGCTGTCCACCAGGAAGAACAGCGCGAAGATGCCCAGGGCAAAGCCGAAATCGCCCACCCGGTTGACGATGAATGCCTTCATCGCCGCCGCATTGGCACTTGGCTTGCGATAGTAGAACCCGATCAGCAGGTACGAGGCGACGCCCACGCCCTCCCAGCCAAAGAACATCTGCACCAGGTTGTCCGCCGTCACCAGCATCAGCATCGCGAAGGTGAAGAAGGACAGATAGGCGAAGAAACGCGGCTTGTAGCTTTCCCCGGTCCGGAAATTCGCGTCGTGATCCATATAGCCGAAGCTGTAGAGATGCACGAGCGCCGAAACCGTCGTCACCACGATCAGCATGATCGCGGTCAGCCGGTCCAGCCGGATCGCCCACGAGGTCGAGAGCGAGCCGCTTTCGATCCAGCGGAACAGCTCGATCTGCTGGGTCTCGCCGTTGAAGGCGAAGAACACGATCCAGCTGAGCAGGCAGGCGAGGAACAGCAGGCCCGTCGCGGTCCACATCGCGGCCTTCTCGCCGATGAACTTCCAGCCGAACCCGCAGATCAGCGCGCCCACCAGCGGGGCAAAGAGGATGATCGTTTCCATCTGCCCTTACCCTTTCATCACGTTGACGTCTTCGACCGCGATCGTGCCGCGGTTGCGGAAGAAGCAGACGAGGATCGCCAGGCCGATCGCCGCCTCGGCGGCCGCCACGGTCAGCACGAAAAGAGTGAAGACCTGGCCCACCAGATCGCCCAGGAAGGCGGAAAAGGCCACCAGGTTGATGTTCACCGCCAGCAGCATCAGCTCGATGCTCATCAACAGGATGATCACGTTCTTCCGGTTGAGGAAGAGCCCGAAGATCCCGATGACGAACAGCGTCGCCGCCACCGTCAGGTAATGTTCCAATCCGATCATCTCACGTCCCTCCGGGTCATGCGCCCGTCTTTGTCTCTTGTCTCGGTGCGATGTCGCGCCCGATCCGGGCCCGGCTTACCACTCTGCCACCGGCTGGCCGTACTTGCCGCAGGCGTGTTGTGCCAGCGGTCCGATAGTGTCATCCAGCGGGAAGGGCAATTCCGAGGGGCGGCTGTCGGCATCGGTCGGAAAGACCGTGGGCGCCGAGGGGCCGGAATAGGTCTCGTTGTAACTGCCCTGCCCGCAATCGAACTCGCGGATCGTGTGTTCCACCCCGTCGGGTCCTTCGGTGCGCGAATGCATCTGCACCCGCCCGCCGCCGAAATCCTTGGTCGCGATCTCGAAATGCCTGTTCACGGTGTCCATGTCGTGCCGGATCGCGTTCTCCTGCGCCAGCGCCGCGCTTGCCAGCAGCATCAGCGCACCCGTCATTGCCGTCGTTACGTTCCGCATCATGGTCACAGCCCCTGCCCCGGTTTCACGTCCTTAAGTTCCATCGCCTTGGCCGGATCGCGATACATCTGCGCCAGGATGTCCTGCCGCTTGATGTCCGTCCGGTGGCGCAGGGTCAGCACGATGGCGCCGATCATCGCCACCAGCAGGATCAGCCCCGCAAGCTGGAACAGCAGGAAATACTGGTCGTAGAGGATGACGCCCAGCGCCTCGGTATTGTGGCGGTCCACCGGCACCGGCTGCGCCAGGTTCTGCGCGGCCAGCGGCGCGCTTTCCCAGGCGCCAAAGGCCATCACGAACTGCATCAGGATCACCAGACCGATCAGGAGCGCAAGCGGCATGTATTTCGCCATCTCCGCCTTCAGCTCGGCGAAATCGACGTCCAGCATCATCACCACGAACAGGAACAAGACCGCCACCGCGCCGACATAGACGATCACCAGCAGCATCGCCACGAACTCGGCCCCCAGCAGCACGAACAGCCCCGCCGAAGAGATGAAGGCCAGGATCAGCCACAGGACCGAATGCACCGGCTGGCGGCTCACGACGGTAAAGAGCCCGCCGGTGATGGCGCTGATCGCGAAGAGGTAAAAGGCAAATACGCTCATTGATCCGGTTCCTCTTTCTCGTCCATGACCTCCTTGGCGAGGTCCAGCGCCCGCGTCATGGCCGGGATGCCGGCAAAGACCGACATCTGGCCGATGGTCTCGACGATCTCCTGCTTGCGCGCGCCCGCCTCCAGCAGGTGGCGCACGGTCTGGCGCACCGCCGTGTCGGCCTGCGCGCCCTGCATGGTCAGCCCGGCCAGCGTGAGCAGCAGGCGCATCTTGGCGTCCAGCCCCTCCTTGTTGACCGCGTTGCCGAACATCATCTCCATCATGTCCTTGGGCATGGTGGGCCACAGCGTCTCGAACCCCTTGGGCGAGAAGCTTTCCAGCGCCGGGTTCATCGCGCGCGCCATGTCATGTGCCTGCTGCATCATGACCTCGAAGGGGTTTTTCGGCGTGTCGCTCATCTGTACGGCGCGTCCAGTTCCAGGTTGCGGGCGATCTCGGCTTCCCAGCGGTCGCCATTCTCGAGAAGCTTGGCCTTGTCATAGAACAGCTCTTCGCGCGTCTCGGTTGCGAACTCGAAATTCGGCCCCTCGACGATGGCATCGACCGGGCAGGCCTCCTGGCAGAAGCCGCAATAGATGCACTTGGTCATGTCGATGTCATAACGCGTGGTGCGGCGGCTGCCGTCCTCGCGCGGCTCGGCGTCGATGGTGATCGCCTGTGCCGGACAGATCGCCTCGCACAGCTTGCAGGCGATGCAGCGTTCCTCGCCATTGGGATAGCGGCGCAGCGCGTGCTCACCCCGGAACCGTGGCGACAGCGGCCCCTTCTCGTGCGGATAGTTCACGGTCGCCTTGGGGGCGAAGAAATACTTCAGCCCCAGTTTCATGCCGACCCAGAAATCCTGAAGCAGGAAATACTTGGCGGCGCGGGTATAGTCGATCTGCGTCATGCTTAACCTCCAATCGGCCAGCGGGCGAAGGCGCCCCAGAACCAGTCGAACCGGGCCGCGAATGCGACAAAGACCACCCAGACGAGGCTGAAGGGCAGGAACACCTTCCAGCCCAGCCGCATCAGCTGGTCATAGCGATAGCGCGGCGTAATCGCCTTCACCATCGCGAAAAGGAAGAAGAAGAACGCCATCTTGGCAACCATCCACAGCGCCCCGTCGGGCAGGCCCGGGATGGGCGACAGCCAGCCGCCGAAGAACAGCAGCGAGGTCAGCGCGCACATCAGGAAGATGGCGATGTATTCCCCCGCCATGAACAGCAGGAAGGGGGTCGAGGAATACTCCACCTGGTAGCCCGCGACCAGTTCCGATTCCGCCTCGGGCAGGTCGAAGGGCGGGCGGTTCGTCTCGGCCAGCGCCGAGATGAAGAACAGGAACACCATCGGCAGGTGCGGCAGCCAGTACCAGTTGAAAAAGCCCAGGCTGCCGTCCTGCGCATGGACGATGGCGCTGAAATTCATCGAGCCTGTCGAGATGATCACGCCGATGATGATGAGGCCGATGCTGACCTCGTAGGAGATCATCTGCGCCGCCGAGCGCAGCGAGCCGAGGAACGGATACTTGGAGTTCGACGCCCAGCCGCCCATGATCACGCCGTAAACCTCCAGCGAGGAGACGGCGAAGACATAGAGGATCGCCACGTTGATGTCGCTGACCACCCAGCCGTCGCTGAACGGGATCACCGCCCAGGCCATCATCGCCAGAACGAAGGACGCCATCGGCGCCAGCATGAACACCGTGCGGTCGGCGCCGGCGGGGATGACCACCTCTTTCACCACGTATTTCAGCGCGTCGGCCACCGTCTGCAACAGGCCATAGGCGCCCACCACGTTGGGCCCCCGGCGCATCTGCACCGCGGCCCAGATCTTGCGGTCGCCATAGACGAGGAACAGCATCGAGATCATCACGAAGCCCACGACCGCCAGCACCTGCGCCAGTATGATCAGAGCTATGCCGCCCGGGGTGGTAAAGAATTCAGCCATAGGTCCTCACACCGTGGGTATTCCGTTTTCCGCGCAGGTCTGAACGACGGTTTCCGCGTCGATCGTCCTCAGTCCCCGCGGCAGGGATGGCGAGATGGTGTAAACAGCATCTGCGCGCCACACGCCACCCTTTTCCTCGATATTCGTGCGCAAATGCCGCGCGAATCCATAGCCCCGGATCAGCGCGTATTGCGCGGCCGCGCACTCGGCGTAATCGTCCACGTCCTGCCCGCTCCGGGCGCCCGTCATCGACACGTCGAACCGCACCAGATCCCCGTCCAGCAACGCCGTCTCCACCCCCCGGTAGAAGGGCGCGAAAGGCTCCGCCTGCCGCGCCTGAGGCTCGGCACAGGCGGCAAGCGCCAGGGCTGGGATCACCGCACCCATCCTCATTCCGCCGCGATCGGCGCCTCGGCCCGCGCGCGGGCGTTGCGCGACAGTTCCGCCATCAACTGGCTGGACCGCGCGATGGGATTGGTCAGGTAGAAATCCCGCACCGCATGGCGGAAGCTCGCATCGCCCAGCGGTCCGCCGTCTAGCGGCAACAGCTCGTTCTCGACCACCCGGTCGATCTGCGCCAGGTGCGGCACCGCCTCGACCAGTGCCTTGCGCAGTTGCGCCAGCGAATCGTAGGGCAGCGCCTCGCCCGCCTCGGCCGACAGCGCGCGCAGGATGGCCCAGTTGTCCTTGGCCTCGCCCGGGGCGAACCCGCAGCGCAGCGCCAGTTGCGGCCGCCCCTCGGTGTTGACGAACAGGCCCGGCTCCTCTGTCCAGGCCGCGCCCGGCAGGATCACGTCGGCACGATGCGCGCCCCGGTCGCCATGGCTGCCCTGGTAGATCACGAAAGCCCCCTCGCCGATCTCCACCTCGTCCGCGCCGAGATTGTAGATCACGTCGGCCTCGTTCACCGCGTCCATGCCGCGTTCTGTGACGGCATCGACATCCATCGCGCCCACGCGGCTCGCCGCAGAATGCAGCACCAGCAGTTTCGCCCCCGTGCGCACGCAAAGCTGCACCGCCGCGGCCAGAACCGCATCGCCATCCGCCTCGCGCAGGGCACCCTGCCCCACGATCACCAGCGGCGCCTGGTCCGAGATGTCATGCGCGGCATCCAGCGCCTTCTGCAGCGCGGCGCGATCCTCGCCCAAATGGTCGTAATCATAGGTCAGATCGACCCTGGGCCCGATCAGACCGACCTGCGCGCCCTTGATCCACGCCTTGCGGATCCGCGCGTTCAGCACCGGCGCCTCGTCGCGCGGATTGGTGCCGATCAGCAGGATCGCCCGACTGTCGTCGATATCCTCGATGCTGGCCGTACCGACATAGGCGCCGCGATTGCCCGCGGGCAGTTTCGCGCCATCGGTGCGGCATTCCACGACCCCGCCCAGACCCTCGATCATCTGCTTGAGCGCAAAGGCCGCCTCGACCGGCGCCAGGTCGCCGACGATCCCGGCGGCTTTTTCCGCCCCTTTCAGCGCCTCGGCAGCCTTACCCAGCGCCTGCGCCCAGGTCGCGGGGCGCAGCTTGCCGTTCTCGCGCACATAGGGCTTGTCCAGCCGCTGCCGGCGCAGACCGTCCCAGACGAAACGCGTCTTGTCCGAGATCCACTCCTCGTTCACCCCGTCATGGTTGCGCGGCAGGATGCGCATGACTTCGCGCCCCTTGGTATCGACGCGGATGTTCGATCCCAGCGCATCCATCACATCCACCGTCTCGGTCTTGGTCAGCTCCCAGGGCCGCGCGGTGAAGGCATAGGGTTTCGACACCAGCGCGCCCACCGGGCACAGGTCGATGATGTTGCCCTGCAGGTTGGAATCGAGCGTCTCGCCCAGATAGGCGGTGATCTCGGCATCCTCGCCCCGGCCGGTCTGGCCCATCTGCGTGATGCCGGCCACCTCGGTGGTGAAGCGCACGCAGCGTGTGCACGAGATGCAGCGCGTCATGTGCGTCTCGACCAGCGGCCCGAGATCGAGGTCGTCCACCGCCCGCTTCGGCTCGCGGAACCGGCTGAAGTCCACCCCGTAAGCCATTGCCTGGTCTTGCAGATCGCATTCCCCGCCCTGGTCGCAGATCGGGCAGTCAAGGGGATGGTTGATGAGCAGGAACTCCATCACGCCTTCGCGCGCCTTCTTGACCATCGGACTGTTGGTCTTGACCTGCGGCGGCTGGCCTTCCGGCCCCGGCCGCAGATCGCGCACCTGCATCGCGCAGGAGGCGGCGGGCTTCGGCGGTCCGCCCACGACCTCGACAAGGCACATCCGGCAATTGCCGGCGATCGACAACCGCTCGTGATAGCAGAAGCGCGGCACCTCGATCCCGGCCTGCTCGCAGGCCTGGATCAGGGTCATCGCGCCATCGACTTCGATCTCGTGGCCGTCAATGTTGATCTTGCGGAGGTCAGACATGGTCTAGTTCGCCCTCAAATACACGCCGATCGCGCTGTTTCTTTGGATTTCCGCACGCCCCAGCGCGCAGAAGGTTTCCGGTTTCTCGTAGTTGACGCCGTTGGCGGCCAGATAGGCCTCGCCCTTGGCCCGCATACGGGCCTTCTCGGCATCCGAGTCGATATACGCGCGGATCTCGCTGTCGGAGTAGCCCATCGCATTGGCCTTCGACTTCAGATCCCAGATCACGCCCAGCGCCTTGAGGCGGCGGCCGTCGATCTCCTCGCAGTAATCGTCGATCTCCTTGGCGACCGCGATATAGTAAAGCGTCGTGTCGATCTCCTCGACCTCGCGCAGCGGTTGCTTCGCGGCGGCAAACGCCGGGGCGGCAATCGCGATGGCCAGAACCGGGGCGGCAAGACGTTTGAACATGGCTGATCCTTTCATTGCTGAAAGGCCAACACCTGTACCCTGTGCGCCGTTATTCAATAACAGCGCGCCCGCAGGCCCCCGATATGACGGATATCCGCTCATGGCCGCAGACATGTCCCCCGGAAGATCAGCTTGCCATCCGCGATGCGCAGTTGCGAGGCGTCGCTGTCCGGCCCGACCACCCAGTCGATGCGCGATGTGCCATAGGTCTGGATGCAGTACCGCGTGCCCTCGTGCCGCCCCGCCTCGCGCGCGCCATCCAGCGATTGCGCCGCGTCCTGAACGGTCACCGTGAAATCGGCCAGCGACACCTTCTTGTCCACCGGCTGAGCCTTGGACGGGAAATAGCGCTCGTCGAACAGGATTCGGTCCTTGCGGCCCTCGCGCGAACACCCCGCCGAGAACGCCAGCGCGGACACAGCCGCCAGCATCACCATCGCCTTCATTCCGCGCATCGGCCCTATCGTCCTTCTATTCCGCCGCCAGTTGCGTGCAGCCATGGCTGCGCCACATTCCCGCGTCTTTCAACTGCGCCCAGCCAAAGGCACGCTCGCTCGGCCCGTTCTCGCGCAGATCCTCCAGCCGCAACAGCGCCTCCTCCAGCGTCGGCCGATGCCCTGCGGGCACCCACCACATGACGAAATGCTGGTCGCCCAGGATCTCGAACCACTCCTGCCGCCGCTCGTAGAACTGCTTGTGGATCGTGCCCCAGACAAAGCGTTCCAGACTCGGCGCATCCTGCCAGACCGTCAGGTTGGCCACGAATTGCGGGTCATCGCCGATGCTGTTCTCGGTGTTTCCGTTCCCCGGCTCGCCCGAGCCCTCCATCATCCAGACGAAGCCGGGCATCCGCTTGCCCAGCCCGTTCACCCGGTCGAGATTCTCCATGAACTCGGCCACGCGCGGATCGTCCGTCGGCGCCAGCAGGCGTCCCACGTTCAACTCGGCCAGATGATGCCCGTTCGTCTGCATTCCTACTCCGCCGCCATCGCGCCGGTGCGGCCCGTCTTCTGCGCCTTGATCCGGTCCTCGATCTCCTCGCGGAAATTGCGGATCAGGCCCTGGATCGGCCAGGCCGCCGCGTCGCCAAGGGCACAGATCGTGTGCCCCTCGACCTGCTTGGTCACGTCGAAGAGCATGTCGATCTCCTCGACCTCGGCCTCGCCGCGCACCAGCCGGTCCATGACCCGCATCATCCAGCCGGTGCCCTCGCGGCAGGGCGTGCACTGGCCGCAGCTTTCATGCTTGTAGAATTTCGACAGCCGCCAGATCGCCTTGATGATGTCGGTGGACTTGTCCATCACGATCACTGCCGCGGTGCCTAGACCCGACTGCAAGTCGTTGCGCAGATAGTCGAAATCCATCACCGCGTCGCGCATCTTCTCGCCGCGCACACAAGGAACCGACGACCCGCCCGGGATGACCGCCAGCAAATTGTCCCAGCCGCCGCGAATGCCGCCGCAATGCGTCTCGATCAGCTCCTCGAAGGAGATGCTCATCGCCTCCTCGACGACGCAGGGATGGTTCACATGGCCCGAAACGGCAAACAGCTTGGTGCCCGCGTTGTTGGCCCGTCCGAACCCTGCGAACCAGTCCGCGCCGCGGCGCAGGATGGTGGGCACTACCGCGATGCTCTCCACGTTGTTCACGGTGGTCGGACAGCCATACAGCCCCGCCCCCGCCGGAAACGGCGGTTTCATGCGTGGCATGCCCTTCTTGCCTTCGAGGCTTTCCAACAGCGCGGTCTCCTCGCCGCAGATATAGGCGCCCGCCCCGTGATGCAGGTAAAGGTCGAAATCCCAGCCCGACCCGGCCGCGTTCTTGCCAAGAAGCCCCGCGTCATAGGCCTCGTCGATCGCGGCCTGCAGCGCCTCGCGCTCGCGGATGTATTCGCCCCGGATGTAGATGTAGCAGGCATGCGCCTGCATGGCGAAGCTGGCGATCAGGCAGCCCTCGATCAGCGTGTGCGGATCGTGGCGCATGATCTCGCGGTCCTTGCAGGTGCCCGGCTCGGATTCATCCGCGTTCACCACCAGGTAGGCCGGCCGCCCGTCGCTCTCCTTCGGCATGAACGACCACTTCAGCCCGGTGGGAAAGCCCGCGCCGCCGCGCCCGCGCAGCCCGCTGTCCTTCATCGTCTGGATGATCCAGTCGCGCCCCTTGCCGATCAGGTCGGCGGTGCCGTCCCAGTGGCCGCGCGCCTGCGCGCCCTTCAGCGTGCGCTCATGCATCCCGTAGATATTGGTAAAGATCCGGTCCTGATCCTTCAGCATGGGATGTACCTACCTTTGACTGTCCTGGCGCATGCGCCAGAGTTGAATGATGTTGACCACCGCGTAGCCCAGGCCCGCGAGGGCCAGGAAATCGAACAGCAGCGCATAGCGTCCCGGCAGCCCGATGGCGGGGCCGATGAACAGCGTCAGCGCCAGCCAGACCACGATCGTCCCGGCGATCACCAGGCTGATATGGCGCCCCTTGCGGGCGATGGCCTGCTCCTGCTCCGTGGTCATTCGCTATCCGTCTTGCGCCCGTCGGCCAGTTCACGCGCCTGCGGGATCCAGCCCTCGCGCTCGATCCGGCCCTTGAACTTCAGCCGGCTGTCGACCCAAGCCACCTGCTCGGGCGTCCAGGCCGCGATCTGGTCGAAATGAAAGAACCCCAGCTCGTTCAGCAGACCCTCCAGCTTGGGCCCGACACCCTTGAGCTGCTTGAGATCGTCCGGCCCGCCCTCGCGCGCCGTTTCCAGCCGCTCGGGTTCGACCTCCTCGGTCACGCCGCCCTCGGCCGCGACCTCGCCCGTCTCGACCGAGACGGGGCGGCCTTTCTTGACCGGTTCGTTCTGGATCGACGGGTCGTAGCGCCAGACGCCCTTACGGGCGGCCAGCTCGGCCTGGCCCGCCAGCGCGGCCGACGGCTTCACCAGCGGATCGCCCGCCGTGGCG
Source organism: uncultured Paracoccaceae bacterium (assembly GCA_947500005.1). Classification (GTDB taxonomy): domain Bacteria; phylum Pseudomonadota; class Alphaproteobacteria; order Rhodobacterales; family Rhodobacteraceae; genus Lutimaribacter_A. The sequence continues at coordinate 69,462 of CANMQJ010000007.1, forward strand.
CTGCCCGCATCGACACCCGGCGCATGCTCGCCCTTGGCCTCGGGGGCGGCCGCGGCCTTCCCGTCGCGCACCTCGTTATACGAATGCTCGCCCAGCCAGGGCGTCAGGATCGGCACCTCGGTTCCGTCGATGCGCTTGACCGTGTCGCCGATCTCCACCGCCAGCGCGACGCTCGCGTTACGCTCGGGCTTGCCGCTCTCGTACTCGGTCAGGCTGGTCAGCCCGCCCAGCGGCTCGGCGCCATAGCGCCCGTTCTGCGGACCCGGCACCGGGACCTTGCCCGCCGCCAACTCGTCGATGATCTCGCCAAACCGTTTCGCGGTAAGGTCCTCATAGTAATCCTTGCCGATCTGCGCCATCGGCGCGTTCGCGCAGGAACCGAGGCATTCGACCTCCTCCCAGCTGAACTTGCCGTCGGCCGAAATCTCGTGCGGCTTGTCCGCGATCTTCTCGCGGCAGACCGCGATCAGGTCCTCGGCCCCGCAGATCATGCAGGAGGTCGTGCCGCACACCTGGATATGCGCCACGCTTCCAACGGGTTGCAATTGGAACATGAAGTAGAACGAGGCCACTTCCAGCGCCCGGATATAGGCCATGTTCAGCATGTCGGCCACGTGTTCGATCGCCGGACGGGACAGCCACCCCTCCTGCTCCTGTGCGCGCCACAAAAGCGGGATGATCGCGCTGGCCTGGCGACCCTCGGGATACTTGGTGACCTGGGCCTCGGCCCATCTCCGGTTGGCCTCGGTAAAGGCAAAGCTCTCGGGCTGGTCGGGATGCAGACGGCGAAGCATTAGCGGTCAATCTCTCCAAAAACGACATCCATCGTGCCGATGATCGCGGCGACATCGGCCAGCTGGTGGCCCTTGGCGACATGGTCCATCGCCTGAAGGTGCAAAAAGCCGGGCGCGCGCAGCTTGGCGCGATAGGGTTTGTTGGTACCATCGGCGACAAGGTAGACGCCGAACTCGCCCTTGGGCGCCTCGACCGCGGCATAGACCTCGCCCGCGGGCACGTGGAACCCTTCGGTGTAAAGCTTGAAGTGATGGATCAGGCTTTCCATCGAGGTTTTCATGTCCTTCCGCGACGGCGGGGTGATCTTGCCGCGCGCAAGGATATCGCCGGGCGTTTCGCGCAGCTTGGCGATGGCCTGCCGGATGATCGAGACCGACTGGCGCATCTCTTCCATCCGGACAAGGTAGCGGTCATAGCAGTCGCCGTTCTTGCCCACGGGGATCTTGAAGTCGAACTCGTCATAGCATTCGTAGGGCTGCGCGCGCCGCAGGTCCCAGGCCAGGCCGCTGCCGCGCACCATCACGCCGGAAAAGCCCCATTCCAGGATCTCGTCCTCGGTCACCACGCCGATATCGGCGTTGCGCTGCTTGAAGATGCGGTTCTCGGTCAAAAGCCCGTCGATATCGTCCAGCACCTTGGGGAACTCGTGGCTCCAGGCCTCGATATCGTCCAGCAGCGCGTCGGGCAGGTCCTGGTGCACGCCGCCGGGCCGGAAATAGGCCGCGTGCAGACGCGCGCCACAGGCCCGCTCGTAGAAGATCATCAGCTTCTCGCGCTCCTCGAAGCCCCAGAGCGGCGGCGTCAGCGCGCCCACGTCCATGGCCTGCGTGGTCACGTTCAGCAGGTGGTTCAGCACGCGCCCGATTTCCGAGTAGAGCACCCGGATCAGAGAGGCGCGGCGCGGCACCTCGACGCCGGTCAGCTTCTCGATGGCCAGGCACCAGGCGTGTTCCTGGTTCATCGGGGCCACGTAATCCAGCCGGTCGAAATAAGGCAGGTTCTGAAGGTAGGTGCGGCTCTCCATCAGCTTCTCGGTGCCGCGATGAAGCAGCCCGATATGCGGGTCGCAGCGCTCCACGATCTCGCCGTCAAGCTCCAACACCAGCCGCAGAACCCCATGCGCCGCGGGGTGTTGCGGCCCGAAGTTCAGGTTGAAGTTGCGGATTTTCTGCTCGCCCGTCAGGGCGTCGTCGAAAGTCTTGGACCCGTCCATCAGCGACGCTCCATCTCTTGCAGCTTCATCGCCATGACCCACAGGAGGATCAGCGTCCCGATCGGGATCACGCAGGCGATGGACCAGTATTTGTTGAGGCCGAAATGCGGCAGCAGCTTCACCATCGGGATGATGGTGGCGACGGTCAGGGCAATCCAGATCAAGCCTTCCATCACCCCTTCTCCTTGCTCGCGTGGCTGTCCGGGGCGGTCTTGTCATCCCCGGGCAGGATGTAGTCTGCCCCCTCCCAGGGGGACATGAAATCGAACTGCCGGTATTCCTGCACCAGCTTCACCGGCTCGTAGACGACGCGCTTTTCCGCCTCGTCATAGCGCACCTCGGTATAGCCCGTGGTCGGGAAATCCTTGCGCAGCGGATGGCCCCGGAACCCGTAATCGGTCAGGATCCGCCGCAGGTCGGGATGACCCGAGAACAGGATGCCGTACATGTCGAACACCTCGCGCTCGAACCAGTTGGCCGAGGGGTGGACGCTCACGATCGAGGGCACCATGTCCTCCTCGCGCACGGCCATCTTCAGGCGCACGCGCTGGTTCTGGTACATCGACAGGAAGTGATAGACCACGTCGAACCGCTTGGGCCGCTCGGGGTAATCCACCGCCGTGATGTCCACCAGGGTCGAGAACTTGCAGGTGGCATCGGATCGCAGGAAATCCACCAGCCCCACGATCCGCGTGGGCGAGACCTCGACATTCAGCTCGCCGTGGTCGACGCTCCATCCCAACACGCAGTCGGGACGCTTCACCTCGATATGGGCGCCGAGTTCCTTGAGCGCTTCGAACATCTCTGCCCCTCCTCAGCGGGTGATGGTGCCGGTGCGGCGGATCTTCCGCTGCAACTGCATCAGGCCGTAAAGCAGCGCCTCGGCCGTCGGCGGGCAGCCCGGAACATAGATGTCCACGGGCACGATGCGGTCGCAGCCGCGCACCACCGAATAGGAATAATGGTAATACCCGCCGCCATTGGCGCAGGATCCCATCGAGATCACGTAGCGCGGCTCGGGCATCTGGTCATAGACCTTGCGCAGCGCGGGCGCCATCTTGTTGGTCAGCGTGCCGGCCACGATCATCACGTCCGACTGGCGCGGGCTTGCGCGCGGCGCGATCCCGAAGCGTTCGGCGTCATAGCGCGGCATCGAGGTATGCATCATCTCGACGGCGCAGCAGGCCAGGCCAAAGGTCATCCAGTGCAGGCTGCCCGTGCGCGCCCAATTGATCAGATCCTCGGTTGAGGTGACGAGGAACCCCTTGTCGGCCAATTGCGCGTTCAGCTTCTGGGTCGCCACCTCGCGATCCGGTCCGGCGGTATTCGCGCCATAGGGCGCCAGCGCCGAGGGGCCCGACTTCACGCGGGGGGTCTGCGTGCCGTCGCCCTGCACCTCGGTGACCATGGGCTTGTCGTCGCTCACTCCCATTCCAGGGCTCCCTTCTTCCATTCATAGGCAAAGCCTATGGTCAGCACCGCCAGGAACACCATCATCGACCAGAAGGCCACATCGCTCAGGTCGCGGAAGCCCACGGCCCAGGGGAACAGGAAAGCGATCTCGAGGTCGAAGATGATGAACAGGATCGACACCAGGTAGAACCGGACGTCGAATTTCATCCGCGCATCGTCGAAGGCGTTGAACCCGCATTCATAGGCGCTCACCTTCTCGGGGTCGGGATTGCGCACCGCGATCACCACGGCGGCCAGAATCAGGACCAGGCCCAGCCCGACGGCAACGGCCAGAAACACCAGGATGGGAAGGTATTCCCGCAACAGCTCTTCCAAGAGTTGGCTCCTTTCCTGCACGAGCCTGCGCGCGCGCGGTCAATTGGCGTGTTGACTTGGCTCATTCTCTACTCCCGGCACCAGATAGGGTCAACCAAGGCAGGGGCCACCGGCCGGGTTTTATCGACGCAGGCAAGGGCCTATGAATTCACGTTTTTCTATATGTGAGGGTGACACGCCGCGCCCGGCGCGGCCACCCGGAAACGTGATCTCAGCGCAGGAAGAACAGCAGCACGACGCCGGCCAGGTAGGTCACCGCGACCGCGATGGAATCCACGCCCACACCCGCGATCCTCCGGTCGCGCCGCTCCAGGATGCCCACCATGTAGATGCCGGTCACCAGAATGCCCAGCACCGCCGCCACGATCGAGAAATCCTGCATCTCGCTCAGCACCGCCGGCCCCGCATAGGCAAGGTCCACGATGAAGATGAAGGCGATGTCGAACAGGTTGGTGCCGAATATGTCCGACACCGCCATGACATAGCGTTTCAGCCGCATCGCCGACAGCACGGTGGACACCTCGGGCAGCGAGGTCGCGATGGCGACGAAGATCGCGCCGAAAAAGCTCTGCCCCAGCCCGGTCTGCTCGGCCAGCGCCTCGGCGGAGGTGGACAGCGCCCAGCCTGCCACCAGGATCGCCGCCGCCACGGTGCCGGTCTGCACGATCAGGCGACGGGTCGATGCGTCGGGTTTGTGCGCCTCGGGCAACTCCTCGCTTGGCGGCTCACCCACCACTTCCCAGTCGAGCGATCCCTCGGCACGGCGCAGCAACCGCAGGCAGTAGAAAAAGACGACGGCAATGATCCAGCTCCAGATGCCGATGCCAAGGACCGCGATATCGCCCACCGCGATCCCCATCACGACAAGGGCCATCAGCAACATGCCCAGCACCCCCTGCAACAGCACCGCCGGATCGGGCACGGCCAAGGTCAACGCCCCCCGGCGATAGACCGCATCGGCCAGCGACAGGATCGCCACCTGCATCGTGAACCCGCCCAGCAGGTTGTTCACGGCCAATGCGCCATTGCCGGCGAGTGCCGCGCTGCCCGCCACCGCGATTTCGGGCAGCGAGGTCACGCCGCCCAGCAGCAACATGCCCACGGCCACCTGTCCGATCCCGGTGCGCCGCGCGATGGCATCGGCATAGCGCGACAGCCGCGTGCCCGACAGCCAGACGACGATCGCCGAGACGATGAAGACCGCCGCGTTGGCGGCAAGGGGCAGCCCCTCCAGCATCAGGACCGACCCCTCGATGTCATGATGGCTTGCCGCCCGGTCATCTGCCCTCCTCGCATGGGTGAAGGACGCGACTCCCGCGCCGCGCCGTCCCTCCGCCAACGAGTCGCGCGGCGGCCGGTTCCACGAGCACGGCTGCCACGGACGCAGAAAAAGACGCGCGGCGCGGCGCGCATTGACCGATGGTCAACGATCACCGGAGAGGGTCAGGGGCCTGATCGATTCGAGAGGGTCCGAAAGTTTTGTACAAAACGGTCAATTGCCCCCTGGGGGCATGTACAAAACGACACAAACGGGGCTCTAGCGTCGGTACCCCTCGGCCAGGCGTTCGGGATCGGTTCCGGTGAAATAGCGCGCCTGTGTCCACAGGTTGCGCGCCCCGCGCCGCACCCATCCGTGTTTCAGGTACCGCTCCGCCCCCGTCATCGCCACCACCGGAAGGCCCACCAGACGCGGCAGCGCCCGCACCAGCGCCACGTCCTCCATAAGCGGATGATCCGGATAACCACCTGATTTTTCGTACATTTGTCGCGGCAAAAGCAGCCCCTGATCGCCATAGGGCAGCGACAGAAGGCCCGCTCGCGCATTGGCCCACCCCGCCACCAGCCGCGGCATGACGCCCGGCGCGCGGAAGGCCAGCCGGAAATAGGCACCCTCGCGGCTGTCCCGGACATGCCCCCGAACCACCTCCGCCCATCCCGGCTGCAACATCGTATCCGCATGCAGAACCATGATCCAACGCGCCTTGGCCACCGCGCAACCCCGGCGCAACTGCCCTCCGCGCGACGGCGGTCCGGACACAATATGTGCCCCGGCGTCATCCGCGATACGCAAGGTTTCGTCGGTGGAGCCTCCATCGCTGACGATGAGTTCCTGTATCAACCCCATCGGCAACCCCTCCATGAGCGCCTCCAGACAGCGCGCGAAACCGGGTCCGGCGTAGAGCGTGGGAATGACGATACTGATCGGCGCAGGCACGGGTCTCTCCTCTGGCGGATGGGCCATGTTTTCCTATATCCAGAATACAGGAAAAGAACGAGGACACCGCCATGCCAAACCGCCGCATCCTGCGCCTGACAGGTTCGGACACCGAGGAATTCCTGCAGGGGCTGGTGACGAACGATATCAGGAAACTTGACCAAGGTATTGTTTACACGGCCCTTTTGTCTCCCCAAGGCAAGTACCTGGCCGATTTCTTTCTGCTCCGCGACGGCGATGGCGTGCTCCTCGACGTGGCCGAGGATCTGGCCGACGACCTCGTGAAACGGCTGAGCATGTACAAGCTTCGCTCGGACGTGACGATCGCGCCCACCGATCTCGCGCTTCAGCGCGGAACCGGCCCGGCCCCCGAGGGCGCCCTGCCCGACCCGCGCCACCCGGACCTTGGATGGCGCAAATACATCAATGGGTTGGAGGAGGATGACGGCACCGACTGGGACGCGATCCGTGTGGCCCACTGCATCCCGGAAAGCGGGATCGAACTGACCCCCGACAGTTTCATCCTCGAAGCCGGTTTCGAACGTCTCAACGGCGTCGATTTCCGCAAGGGATGCTATGTCGGACAGGAGGTCACCGCGCGGATGAAGCACAAGACCGAGCTGCGCAAGGGTCTGACTGTGGTCCAGATCGACGGCAACGCCCCCGCCGGAACCGAGATCACCGCAGACGGCAAACCTGCCGGTACGCTATTCACCCAGTCCGGCGACCGCGCTATCGCCTATCTCCGTTTCGCGCGCGCCGGGGACGACATGCAAGCCGGTCCGGCCCGCGTTTCCATGCCCGAATAGCAACATCGAGAGCTCGACAGGGCCGGTTCCCCGGCCTTGGCCTCAGCTGATCGTTGTCAAACCCGACGCGCCGGGCCAACCTCTCGGAAAATGCTCGGGACGGGACATGATCCAACTCTACAAGGCCATTTGGCGCGTCAGCTGGCGGCGGCAGGTTCTTCTGGTTCTGCTTTCCCTGGCCATCGCGGCACTGGCGGCCGCACCGTTGGAATTCCAAAAGCGGATCGTTAACCTGCTGACGGCCGACAGCATGGATTTGGACCGGCTCTACCTTCTCGGGGGCGGTATGCTTGGCGTGATCCTGGTCAGCCTCTCGGCGAAATCGGCGCGGGGCTACCTGTCAGGCCTCCTCGGCGAAGACGTGATCCGAATGATCCGTCGTCGCCTGCTCAGCGAAGCGGAGAATGATGAAGCCAACGGCAAACAGCTGCGTCGAGGCACCTTGACCACCGCCATCTCGGCCGAAGCGGAGGAGCTTGGCAAATTCGCGGGCGCGGCCTATTCCGAGCCGGTGGTGCAGATCGGAACGCTGATCAGCGTGATCGCCTTCATTTCTTCCACCCAACCGATGCTGGGCCTGATCGCGTTGTCGATGATCGTTCCGCAGACCGTGATCGTCCTGATCTCCCAGAGAAAGGTGAACATCTATGTCGCCCTCCGGGTGCGCGCCTTGCGCGCATCCACCGACCATGTCAACGCCGAGAAGCTGCGCGACGCGGCGGAAGAAGTTCTGGCGCGGTTCGACGAGATTTACGACACCCGCCGCCGAATGTTCATGTGGAAAACCTCGGCCAAATTCCTGCTCAGCACGATCAACGGGCTTGGCACGGTCAGCGTCCTGATGCTGGGTGGCTGGCTGGTCCTCGAAGGCAGGACCGATGTCGGAACGGTCGTCGCGGCCACAAGCGGATTGAGCCGGATCCAGGGGCCGACAAACTTCCTTATCGCCTTCTACAGGCAGGTGAGCTCCAACCGCATAAAGTTCGAGTTGCTGCGCGAGCTGATCGTCCCGCCACCACTCCCCAAGACATGAAAAAGGGGCCGATCCGGCCCCTTTGCCCCTACCGAAAAAGAACGTAGCGTCACGCGCGCTCGACATATTCCATCGTTTCGGTGTTCACCACGATGTCCTCGTCCTGCCCGACAAAGGGAGGAACCGTGATCCGGACCCCGTTGTCCAGAAGCGCGGGCTTGAAGGAATTCGCAGCTGTCTGGCCCTTAACGACGGGCTCGGTCTCGACCACCTTGCAGATGACCTTCTGCGGCAGGGTCGCGTTCAGCGCCTCGGTTTCGTAGAACTCCACCACGATGGTCATACCGTCCTGAAGGAAGGGACGGCGTTCGCCGAGGATCTCTGCCGGAAGCTCGACCTGTTCGTAGGTCTCGGTATCCATCACGACCAGCATCCCGTCGTTTTCATAGAGAAATTGCTGATCCTTCTGCTCCAGCCGCACGCGTTCGACCTTGTCGGCGGAGCGGAACCGGACGTTGTCCTTGGAGCCGTTGCGCAGGTTCCGCAACTCGACTTGGGCAAAGGCGCCGCCCTTTCCGGGCTTCACGTGATCGACCTTCACGGCCGCCCACAGACCGCTGTTATGCTCCAGCACGTTGCCGGGGCGGATCTCGTTGCCGTTGATCTTGGGCATAGCTCGAATCCTTCACAGATGGTTGATGCGCCAGCTTGCGACCCTATATCTGGCGGGCGCAGTCGTGACAAGACAACGATACCTAGTGCTGCAGATGCAGCAAGACATGCATGGAATGCAAGCCACCTATGCATATCCGGGGTATCCGAATCGAGTTCGATCGGTCATAACCACCGCTACGCCGAAAATTGCAAGAGCAAGAACAACAAGGAAGACGAGATGCGAGATTTCGTTGACGGCACTGCCTTTAACAATGAACAAGGCAATCGTGCACGCAAACTGTTCGCGGCTGTTGTGTTGGCCGCGCTGGACGACGCAATTGCCGATGACAAGAAATACGGCAATGGCCCGGACCAGATCGCCCGCTGGGCGCGGTCGCGCGATGGGCGCGAAGTGTTGACCTGTGCCGGGATCGACCCGAACGAACGGGTTGTGAACGGCCTCATGGAGTTCGTGAGCCGCGGCGTCCGCACTTCGGTCGCACTGTCGCGCGAAGAAAGCGAACGGCGCAATGCCGCTCAGCAGGCCGAAGCTGCCTGAAGCCGCCCACAGTTTGCCAAAAAGGCGCGCTCCCGCTGGGGAGCGCGCCTTTTTACATGGCCTGATCTCCACTCCCGTCTCAGGAGCGGGAGGGAACCTCATATTCCAGCTGCATCGAACTGATCGGACGCACCATCGACGCCTGCGGGCCCATTGCGCCCTCGCCCGGGGACAAGGTTACCTCAACCGGGTCGCCGACGTCGAGATCGTCAAAACTGCCCTGAACGACCGCGGTTTCATTGAACCAGATTTCTTGCCCATCCATCATTTCGATGAACCCGTATTCGGGGAACTTGCGTGCGACGCGCCCCTGGGGCGGCCCGACAAGCTCCTTCACATCGCCGCGTATCTTCTGCGAGAACGACTCCAACTGCTTGTCCATCGCGTCGAATGCGTCGCGCACCGCGATATACGGGTCGTAATGTGCGCCGTGATCGCCGGGGTCCTGACTCACCACCAATTCGTCGCCGGGCACACGACACTCGATGCGGATGTGATAGGCCTTGCTCCCATGTTGGCTGCGGTGTGGCATTTCGACGGCGACATGCACCGAATTGATATGCTTGAAGTAACGGTGCATCTTGTCGACCCTGTCGCGGATCCTGGCCTCCAGCGTTTCGGATTGTTCGGTATCGTGCCAGACGATTTCAAGCGGCATGTCCATCGGCGGCCTCCTTGCAAAGATTGACGAAAACAAAACGCCCGGCCCAATCGCCCGGTTCCTCGCGCAAGCGGCGGATTCCGCGCTTTCCCTAAAAGCCGAATCGGGATCATCTTCGCGCCGAAGCGAGGGGCAGTTCATGGCACGTTCCATCATGATCCAGGGCACCGGCAGCAACGTCGGCAAGTCGGTGCTGGTGGCCGGGCTGGCAAGAGCCTATTCAAGGCGCGGCCTTTCGGTGGCACCGTTCAAACCGCAGAACATGTCCAACAATGCCGCCGTGACCCCCGATGGCGGCGAGATTGGCCGCGCGCAAGCATTGCAGGCGCGCGCGGCGAGGCGGGTCGCGCATACCGACATGAACCCCGTGCTGCTGAAACCCGAGACGGACACGGGCGCGCAGGTGATCGTGCAGGGCCGCCGCGCCGGCACGCTGCTCGCGAAAGCGTTCCGCAAGGACAGGCCGGATCTTCTGCGCGTCGTTCTGGAAAGTTTCGACAGGCTGTGTGCCAGTGCCGATCTTGTGCTGGTTGAGGGTGCAGGCAGCCCGGCCGAGACCAACCTGCGCAAAGGTGACATCGCCAATATGGGATTTGCCTGCGCGGCTTCGGTGCCGGTGGTTCTTGTAGGCGACATAGACCGTGGCGGCGTCATCGCGCAGATCGTGGGCACGCAGGCGGTTCTGGACGCACGGGATCTGGCCCAACTGCGCGGTTTCGCAATCAACAGATTCCGGGGTGATGTGAGCCTGTTCGACGAGGGACGTGACGACATCGTAGCACGCACAGGCTGGCCCTGCCTTGGTGTGATACCGTGGTTCGACGACGCTTGGCGGCTGCCGGCGGAGGACATGATGGATATCCGCTCCTCCCCCGGAGGCCGGATCAAGATTGCCGTGCCGCAACTGGCGCGCATGGCGAATTTCGACGATCTGGACCCCCTTTCGGCGGAACCGGATGTCAGCGTGGAAATCGTTCCCCCGGGCACCGCCCTGCCGGGCGACGCGGATCTCGTACTGCTGCCGGGCAGCAAGTCCACGATCGCCGATCTGAACCACTTCCGCGCGCAAGGCTGGCATATCGACCTGCAGGCCCATCTGCGCCGCGGCGGGCACGTTCTGGGCCTGTGTGGCGGATATCAGATGCTCGGTCGGTCGATCCACGATCCCGAGGGCGTCGAGGGCATTGCCGGTAGAGTCGTTGGGCTTGGCCTGCTGGCGGTCGAAACGGTAATGTCGTCCGACAAGCAAGTGACGTTGCGCGATGCGCGCGCGCTGCCCTCGGGCGCGCGGATCACAGGATACGAGATACATCTCGGGCGCATGTCAGGCCCCGATTGTGCGCGCGCCTGGCTGGATATCGATGGTCGACCCGAAGGTGCAGCCTCGGCCGACGGGCGGGTCCGGGGCAGCTACCTGCACGGGCTCTTTTCTTCTGACGTATTCCGCTCTGAATATCTGGCGACGTTGGGGGCCGGATCCGTTCCCGGCTACGACGATGGCATCGACGGCGTCCTCGACCGGCTTGCCGATCACTTGGAACGCCACATGGATCTGGACCTGCTGCTGTCGCTTGCCGAAGTGCCGCGCCGGGGCTGACTCACTCGAATTCCTGCGCCGTCAGGGCGCGATGGATTTCGCGCCGCACAAGCTTGCGCACGTTGCGGGTGATGCGTTCACCGAGGGCGCCCTGCAACTCCTGCCGGACGATATCGGCCACCAGTTCGCGGAGCATCTCCTCGTCCATGATGGTCTCGTCGAGCGCGAAAAGGCCATCCCGGTCAGCTTCCTCAGCCTCTTCCTCCTCCGCGACGTCTGGTTCATCCACAGGAGGATCGGTTTCGGCGTCTGGGGCCGCAGCCTCGTCCGGCATCTCTTCCGGGTCGTCCGGATCGGCACCGACTTCTTCCACGTAGGGATCGTGATCCTCCCAGGCAATCTCCTCGATCGACCCGGAATACACATCCTCGTCGCTGCCGTCGGGCTCCCATTCCGTATCTTCAGCTTGCGAGATCGCGGCTTCGAGCGCTTCGAACCGGGCCGAAAGACTCTCCAGATCCGCCTGATCCTCCGGCGGGGTATCGGAACCATCCTCGTCGGCAGGTTCAAGCCCCGAGATACCGGTGCCGGCGACGGCGTCTTCAGGACGCAGCACCATGGGATCGGCCTCGGTCGCCGGACCGGAAACCGGCTCCGCATCGGTCTCCCGCGCCTCCGCGCCAAGCGTCTGAGCCGCCTCGTAAAGCGTTGCCTCCGGATCGGTCCAGGGGGCCTCGGGGTCGATTTCGCCACGTTCGATCGAGGTCTTGTCCTCCTCGGCCTCGCCCACGCGCAGCGAAGGGGTCAGGACCAGTCGGTCGGGCTTGTCGGGCTCTGCACGAACGGTAGCGCGCGAGCTCTTCCGCGTGTCCTCGCTGACCAAGCGGCGGATCGAGGACAATACGTCCTCAATCTCGATTTTCGTGACGGGATCGGACATCTGCTGTTACCACTCTTATCCTCAAGACAGAAGTGTAGCCAATAGCGGCCATCCTCACAACAGATGCCGCGAATTCTTACCTTTTCCCCAGCGCCTTCATGACACGGTCCAAGTCCTTGCTACGCTTGCTGACAACCGCCGGAGCGTCCTTGACGAGGTTGTAATAGAGGGTCGGATCGTAGATCTGCACCGCAAGCCCCAGATGCTCGGCAGTCAGGAGACCCTGCGCCGCAAGGAGCTGGTAAGCCGCGAGCGAGCGTTCGATGCGCGACTGGACCTGTGCCAGTTGCGCATCAAGCAGATCCTGCTCTGCCGTGAGAACGTCGAGCGTCGTGCGTGCGCCCAGCGTCGCCTCTTCGCGGATGCCCTCGAACGCGACCCGCGCCGCGCGGACCCGTTCGTTCGAAGCCGTCAGCGAGGCCGATGCCGTCTGGTACCGGACATACGCATCGTTGACGCCCTGGATCACATCCTTCTGGACGTTGATAAGGTTAGCCTTGGCCGCATCGCGCGTGGCCATCGCCCGACGCACCAGTGCCGCCAGCCGTCCACCGGCATAGATCGATTGCGACAGGACCACGCCGGCACTGGCGGTGTGGTTGTAGTTCGAATTGCCGTAATTCTCGGTAACGCCGACATCTGCCTGCAACTGGACACTTGGACCCAAGTTGCGGCGCTGCTGGTCGACGGTGAGTTCCGCTGCGCGCACATCATGTTGGGCGCCCAGAACCTGCGGGTGGTTGCGCACGGCGAGGGCCACCGCACTGTCGATCGAGGCAGGCAGCGGCGGCAGGCGAGGCTCGCCAGCGGTTTGTCCGGGGGCCCGGCCAACGGCGTTGACATACTCTGCCTGAGCGGAGGTCAATCCGCCTTGGGCAACGGCAAGGTTGGCGCGCGCATTCGCGAGGCGCGATTGCGAGAGTGCGACATCGGTACGGGTGACCTCCCCTACCTCGAACCGGTCGTTCGAGGCGCGCAATTCCTCGCCCAGAACACGAACGTTGTTTTGCCGGAGTCCGACTGTCTGTTCCTGCAGCAATACCCCGAGATAGGCCGACACCGCTCGCAACAGAACCTGTTGCTCGATGGCGATAAGCGCCTGACGCGTGGCCAGAACGGTTTCCTGTGCGGCCTGCTTCGCCAGGATCGATGCGCCGCCATCATACAGAAGTTGCCGGAAGGTCAGGCCAGAGAAGAAAGCGGCGTTATCGGTATCGGTCACCAGCGCGCCGGTCCGGTTGCGCGTGAAATTCTGCTGGATGCGGGTTGTCCAGTCGATGATCGGCCGCAATGCCGAAACGGCAATGGCCACGTCCTCGTCGGCGGCCCGCAACAGAGCCCTGTTCTGTTCCAGCAGCCCGCTGGTATTGTAGGCGCCGATCAGCGCGTCCGCCAGATTGTCGGCCGAGGCCGGTTTCGTTCCAACCGCAACGCCGCACAGCGCCAGCGTCAGAACCGCCGCCTTCGCCAGTCCTAGGGTCTTTCCCCTGCGCATGCCTGTCTCCCCTTGCCCGAAGGCTGAAAATGCCCGCCAAACTTTTTCCGGCAGCTTGCGCGCTCCGGCGCCGCAAGGCAACCCGCAGGGGAATGATTGTCCGCTCTATAGTGCAAAGCTGCGACGCTTTTCGAAACCGTGCAGAACCGGTGCCCCCGCGTTGAATGCGAAACGCCAGGTGATCTGGCCGGAATTGGCGTAGCCCACGCGCACGGTTCCCAGATTGCCTTCCATGAAAAGACAGGCGATCCGACCGCCGTCCTTGAGCTGGTCGAGCAATGCCTGCGGCACGTCCTCGACACCGCCCTGAACCATAATCACGTCATAGGGGCCGTGTTCGGGCGCGCCTTCTGCAAGCGGCCCGCGATGCACGATCGCGTTGTCGGCGGAAATCTCCGAAAGGATTTCCTGCGCCTCCTCGGCCATCGCCTCGTCTTCCTCGACCGCAACGACAAATTGCGACATGTGCGCGGCGACGGCGGCCGAATAGCCATAGCCCGACCCGATGTCGAGAACCGAGTCGTCCAGACCGATGTTCAGCCAGTCCAGCATCTTGGCCAGCGTCCGCGGCTCGAGCATGTAGCGCCCGCCGCCCAGGGAAATAGGTTGGTCGGCATAGGCGGCCTCGCGCTGGGCATTGGGCACGAAGGGCTCGCGCGCCACTTTGAGCATGGCGTCGATGATGGGAAACTTGGTCACGTCCGACGGCCGCACCTGGGTGTCGACCATCATGCGGCGGCGCGCGGCGAAATCTGTCATGGGTACGCTCTTTCTATCCCTCGTGTATCCGGCTTTTGCCATATCGCCCGCCCCCGGGCAACGGCCCTTGCCCGACCGTCGACACCGGCCGTGAAGAAAACCCGCGCATCCCGTCGCGTTCCGTCCAGCCTTTTCGCATTTGGTCACTGGACCTGCTGGCACAAACCTGCTAGAACCCAGCGCACACCACAGCAAGTGATTGATTTCGCTTGATAAGGCGAGTTGGCGGAGTGGTGACGCAGCGGATTGCAAATCCGTGTACACCGGTTCGATTCCGGTACTCGCCTCCATATTCTCTGTGGATCTTTCTGCCGACCGTGATCCCTCCACCTGGAAAGAAGGCCTCTTCTGGCTGGGTTCCGGGCGCGGATCAAAAATCCTTCAGCCGGTCGTGTCCGAGACGCTATTGCGCAATCGAGCGATCTCGGCTGCTATTTGTCCGGTCGGGTCTTCCGAGGCTTCCGACCATGCGGAGAACCGTTCGAGAAGGGGGATGAAGGCAGCCAGCTCCTCTTGGGACCATCCTTTCAGAAAATTTCCGAGAATCAAGAACTTGTAGTGACGCACCGCCCTGACGACGCGGGCTCCATCCTCGGTCAGTTCGAGAACGGCACGCCGGGCATCGACCTGGCTGACGGCGCGCCGTACCAGACCGATGCGGATCAGCTCCGAGGTGAGGCGGCTTGCGCGTGACGGATCGATGCCGAGCCGGGTAGCGACGGTGGAAACCATGATCTCGGGTTCGGGATCCTCTCCGAATTCGTTCGCCGGGGCCGAGACCACCATCAGCGCATCCAGCAGCGCCATGTCGAGATCGAGACCGAGATCGGCAATGGCCCTTTGGCCAAGTTCACGTTTGACCACCCGCCGGCGCCAATGCTGCATGATCGCGTCGAGCTCCAGCGCGGACTGGCTCAGATCCTCGCCGATACCGGCTTGGGCGAGTTTGCTTGTCAGATCCTTGTCACGGTCCGGCATGGATGCCCCTAAATGCATGCTATTGACATATATGTGCTCATGGCACACATATGCAACAAGCAATGATTACTGCGACCGATGGAAATCTCCGACGGCCGCCGGAGGTGTGACATGACCACGGCAAGAACGCAAAACCCGGCTCGGCCCCGGACGGATTCCTCTCAGACCCGTATCGCGCTGGCCGCAGTGGCGGTGACCCTTCTCTTTGCATCGCTGGGCCAGACCATCGTCACCACGGCCATTCCGATCATGGCGGCGGATCTCGGCGGCATGGACCACATGACCTGGGTGATCACGGCCTATCTTCTCGCTTCAACGGTCGGTGCGCCCGTGGCGGGCAAGCTCGGCGATCTATATGGCCGCAAGCTTGTGGTGCAGGTCGGCATCTTCATCTTCCTTGCCGGCGCCACCCTGGCCGGGCTGGCGCAGTCGATGGGTGTGCTGATCGCTGGCCGCGCAATCCAGGGGCTTGGCGGTGGCGGGCTGATCGTGGTGTCTATGGCAGTAGTGGCCGACGTGCTGCCGCCTCGCCAGCGGGGGCAGGCACAAGGTCTGCTGGGCGCTGTCTTTGGCGTATCTACAGTGATCGGGCCGCTGATCGGCGGCTTCCTCGTAGAGGCACTGAACTGGCACTGGATCTTTTTCGCCAACTTCCCGGTCGGGTTGCTTGCGCTGGTTGTACTTCATGCCGCCCTGCCCAACGTCAAACGCGAAAATGCCGTGAAGCTCGACGTGGCCGGAGCCTTTCTGCTGGCGACGATCCTGTCGGTTGCGGTGCTCATCTCCAATCTCGGCGGATCGGTGTATCCGTGGGGCAGCGTTGAACTGTTAAGCTTGGTGGGGCTGGGCCTTGCCGCACTGGCGGGCTTCGTCCTGGTCGAGCAGCGGGCCCAGGAGCCGGTACTGCCGCTGAACCTGTTCCGCAACAACACCTTTCTGGTCGTCAACACCGTCGGGTTCATGGTCGGCGTGGCGATGTTCGGCACGATCACCTTCATGCCGCTCTACCTGCAAGTGGTGCAAGGTGTCTCTACGGCCGTTTCGGGCCTCTTTCTGACACCGATGATGGCGGGCCTGATAGCCTCGTCCGCCGGTGCCGGCCGAGTGATGAGCCGAACCGGGCGATACAAGTGGATGCCTGTCCTGTCGACCGCCCTGCTGGCCCTGGCAATGCTGTCGCTCTCAACCCTTTCGGCAGGCTCGTCGCTTTGGCTTGTCGCATTCTCGATGGTGTTCGTCGGGCTGGGTCTGGGGCCTGTATTCTCGATCGGGGTCGCGGCCATTCAGAACGACATTCCCGTGCACATGCTGGGAGTCGGGACGGCAAGCGCCAACATGTTCCGCCTGATCGGAGGGGCGATCGGGACTGCCGCGTTCGGGGCGTTGTTCAGTTCGAACCTGGCGCGCAACCTGGCGGGCGACCTTCCGGTAAATGCCGAGGACGGGATCGGGTCGATAAGTGCCGAGCTTGTCTCGCACCTTCCGGCTCAGGCGCAACACGATGTTTTCGTGGGCTTCTCGGCCGCACTGCACCCGGTGTTCTGGATCGCTGCCGCCTTGGCCTTGGTCGCCTGCATCGTCTCCCTGCAACTTCGCGAAGTTCCCCTACCCGACAGCCTGGCTAAGTAGCATCGGACGCGCCTTCGCACCCTCGCGCAGCGCGGTCTTTCCGTTTTACTCTTGAAGACCGCCCATGCACCGGCATTAATCGGAATGATGCGACGTCTCGCCCTGCTCCTTTTGCTCCTTGCTCCGCTCCAGCCAGCGAGTGCGCAGGATGCGACTACACCGGCCGAGGAAACCGGCCCCGTGCGGGACGTCGCCGTGACACCTCTGGCGCGGGACGAGGAGATCGACCAGCGCATTACCCAGATTCTTAACGCCACGGGCTGGTTCACCGATATCCGGGTCCGCGTCGATGACGGGATTGTCTTTCTCGACGGCCTCTCCGACACGGAGGATCACCGCGCCTGGGCGCGGGATCTCGCCGCCAAGACGCAGGACGTGGTCGCCGTGGTCAACCGGATTGCCGTCGTCTCGAAGCCCGACTGGTCCTTTGCCCCGGCGTTTAGCGCGATGCGGACGGTGGCCGAACGAACGGTAGCATCCCTGCCCCTGGTGGTTCTGACGCTGGTCGTTCTTCCGCTCGCGTGGGGAATATCGAGCATAGCCGCAAGAGGCGTGCGTCGCTGGCTTCTGGGTGGGCTCGACTCGCCCTTTCTTCGGACGGTCATAGCCCGCGCGCTGGCCCTGCCGATCTTTCTGTTCGGTCTCTATATCGTCATGCAGGCGGCCGGACTGACGCAAATAGCCTTTTCGCTGATCGGCGGCGCGGGCATCATCGGCATCATCGTCGGTTTCGCCTTTCGGGACATCGCCGAGAATTTCCTCGCCTCGCTGCTGCTCTCCCTTAGGCAGCCCTTCAGGGCGGGCGATCTGATCGATGTCGACGGTCGCCTGGGATCGGTGCATTCGATGAACACCCGATCGACCGTGCTGATCTCGCCCGAGGGCAATCACATCCAGATTCCCAACGCGATGGTCTTCAAGAGTGTCATCACCAATTTCACCGCTGCCCCCGAAGGACGCGACAGCGTGACGGTCGGCATCGGCTATGACGCCGCGGTGACCGAGGCGCAGGAAATCATCGCAGCGGTGCTTTCGCATCACGAGGCGATTCTCGACGAACCGCCGCCGATGGTTCTGGTCGAGGCCCTTGGCGCCTCGACCGTCAACCTTCGCGCCTATTACTGGGTCAACGTCCGGAACTTCTCGCTCCTGAAGGTGAAATCGTCCGTTCTCCGACTGATGAAAAAGGCCCTGATGGATGCAGGCGTGTCGATGCCCGACGATGCCCGGGAGATCATCTTCCCGCATGGGGTTCCTCTTCTGCGCGAGGAGGAACGGCCACCGGAACGACAGACCATCATCGCGCATGAAACCCCTGCCGAACGAACCCGGGCAGAGGCCTCCCTCGAAAATGACCAGAAGGAAGTTGTCGAGCGCGCCACGCGTGGCGAGAACCCGGAGCAGGAAGAAGACCTCCTGAGCTGAGGACCTGCCCGCTCAGACCACCAGAACGGGGACCGAGGTGATACTGGTCACCTTGTGGCTGACCGATCCCAGCATGTAGCCTTCGGAGGCACCGAGGCCACGGGAGCCCACGACGATCAGATCGCAACCGTGGTTGGTGGCGAAGGAGGCGATGGTGCGTGCGGACGGACCACCCTTGATGAAAGCATGGACCGCGGGGACGCCCAGTTCGATGGCGCGTTTCTTGGCCGTTTCGGCCGCTTCGCGTGACGCGGCGCGCATCGCATCGTCGAGGTTGCCTGTGGAGTCTTCGACCCCGCGTACCATCGACAGAGACGCCTCAAGGATGGAGTGATGCCTGTAGACCGTCAACACCACCAGTTCGGCGCCCGTAAGCTTGCTCAGCCCGGCCGCCTTTTCCAGCGCCCCATCCGCCCCCTTCGAGCCATCATAGGCGAGCAGGATTTTCTTGAACATCGAAGCCTCCTCACTTGTTGAACGCCAGGTCGCGCAGGAACAGCGCAATCTGCGGGAAGAAGATCAGCAGCACGGCAACCGTAAGCAGCATGAAGATGAAAGGCGGCGTGCCGCGCACGACCTCGGCATAGGGGCGTTTGAACACCGCGATGGCCGTGAAGATGTCACAGCCGAAAGGTGGCGTCGCGCTGCCGATCGCGACCTGAAGGGTTATGATCGTTCCCACCAGAACCGGGTCGAGCCCCACGGCCTGGACCACCGGCGCGAAGATCGGCACCAAGATCAGGATGACAACGATCGGATCGACGAACATGCATCCCACGAAAAAGGCGATCGAGATGGTGAACAGCACGCCGTATTGCCCCATCTCGTCGATTCCGATGGCCCCAAGCACCTCCTGCGGGATCTGGGCAAAGCTGATCACGTAGGAAAAAGCAGCCCCTGCCCCCACAAGGATGAACACAACGGCGGTAATCAACCCGGTCGATTTCGCGGTCGCGTAAAGCTGCTTGAGGCTCATTTCACGGAAAACGACCATCTCGAGAAGCAAGGCGTAGAGGACGCAGGCCGCCGCTGCCTCGGTTGGGGAAAAGATCCCGCCATAGATGCCGCCGACGATGATGACCGGAAAGCCAAGCGGCCACAGAGCCCGCCGTATCGCCGCACCGCGATCACCCCATGTCGATTTCGGTTCGGTCGGGACATCGTTTCGGACTGCGTAGATGTAGGAGTAGATAGAGAACAGGAACAGGATCAGCAGGCCGGGTCCGATCCCCGCGATGAACAGCTCCGAGATCGAGGTGCCCGAAACCACGCCGTAAATGATCATTCCGATCGAGGGCGGAATTAGGAAGGCAATGTCGGACGAGTTCACGATGAGTGCCAAGACAAAGCTGTCCTTGTAGCCGGCCTTGAGCATGCGTGGGCGCAAAGGGCCTCCCACCGCGACCACGGTCGCCTGCGTCGACCCCGAGACGGCACCGAACAGCGTGCAGGCCGAGGCCGTCGACACCGCAAGTCCCCCCTTGAGATGACCGACGAAGGACATGACGAGGTCGATCAATCGGCCTGCGGATTGTCCGCGCGTCATGATGTCGGCCGCGAAGATGAACATGGGGACTGCGATCAGGCTGGCAGGCTGGATGCCCCCCAGTATCTGCTGAACCATCGTGTCGAGCTGGCCGAGTCCACCGAACAGCCCGACGAATCCGATAAGCGACCCGGCGATGAGCGGAACCATCATCGGAAAACCGAGCAGAAGCAGGACAATCATGACGGCAAAGATCGAAATGGCCATGGGTCAAACTTCCTCTTCCGTGTCGTCGTCATATCCCTCCAGCGTACTGGTCGAGAGCCAGATGTCCTTGTCGATCAGGTTCTTGATAGCGGTAAGCGCGTATTGCAGGCCGGTCAGGAAGAACCCGAGCGGGGCCCAGACGATGATCCACCAGACGGGGACCTGAAGCGCGGGGAGCAACCTCCCGCGTGAGGCCTGGGCCAGCAGGTAGTCGACCGAATACCATGTCAGAAGGAACATCGCCGCGGCCGTGGTGACGGCGATGATCACCATCAGCACCTTGCGCGCACGCGACGGCATGGCGTCGAAGAAGGCAGACATGCGAATGTGGCGCCCGTGGCGGGCAGCATAAGATATTCCGGCAAAGGTGATCAGGATGATCAGCGCGCGGTTCACCTCCTCGGAGAAGAACAGGCTTTGACCTAACACGAACCTCCCAACGACGTTGGCCATTGTGTTGATTGCCATGGCAAGGACGCCAAAGGCCAGCAACACCGCCTCGATCCGCGCGATGCCAACGTCGATTACCCCGAGAAAGCCCGGCAGACCGGAGACATAGCTGGAATCGTCGATGTCGTCGTCGTCGAGCCCCGGCGCCCGCGCATCGGCGATGACGTCCGGATCGACCTCGGGGGGGCTTTCTTCGTTCAGGCGCATCGCCGGGTTCCTGGATATTGTTGCCGTTCTGGAAAAGGAGGATGCCGGCCATGCTCGAGTGGCCGGCATACCGAGCGGGTCGGGTGACGCCACACACAAGACGCGGCGTTACCCGACGCCACGGGTCACTCGGAGGCCACTGCCTCCAGATCAGCCTTGAGCTGGGTCAGGATCGCCTCGGCCTGATCGCCACCGATCTCGAGGAATTGCTGCTCCACCGAATCCGCGGTGTCCATGAAAGGCTGCCGCTGCTCCTCGGTCAGGGTTGTGATCGTCATCGAAGGCTTGGCCTCCTTGATCTTGGCCAGCGCCTCCTCGGTCAGGCCAGACTGGTAATCGATGATATAGTCGAAGGCCACGTCGATCGCGTCATCCACAACCTTCTGGTCTTCTTCCGAGAGCCCGTCATAGAAATCCTTGTTTGCCATGACGGCTGTGGTGAAGTTGTTGTGCCCGGCGCGGGTTATGTGATCCGTCACCTCGTACATCTTGGTCGACTCGATGAAGAAGGCGGGGTTTTCCTGCCCCTGGATGATGCCGGTCTGCAAGGCGCCATAGACCTCGCCCCAAGGCAGCGGCGTCGGGGTCGCGCCGAAGGCCTTGTAGCTTTCCACCAGCAGCGGGTTGGTCATGACGCGAAACTTGACCTCGTTCAGGTCTGCTGGTCCCTCGACCGGTTCGGTCGTGGTCATCATGACCTCACCCTCGGGGAACATGGTCAGCAATTCCAGCCCCTGTTCGGCATAGAGCGGCGGGAACATCTCGTTGATCGCCTTCGATTCCTCGAAGAAGGTGGCCAGCGTCTCTTCGTCCTGCGGCAGCAGGTAGGGCACGAAGAAAACCTGCGCCTCGGGGATCAAGGCGCCTGTGAAGCCGGGCGACTGGTCTACGAATTGAAGGATCCCGGATTGGGTCTGTTCCAGGATGCTGTCGGATTCACCCAAAGTCCCGAAGGGAAACAACTGGACCGTGTGATCCGAATTTGCCTCGACCTCTTCCTTGAATTTCTGGGCGAACTTGCCCTGAACCTCGTCCATGGCCTCTTCGAACGCGTAGCGCCAAGTATCGGCCATCGCGGCGCCCGAGGTCATCAGCAGCGCCAAGGCGCCGGTTGCAGCGAGTTTTCCGTAACGCAATGCAATACTCCCTGATTGTTGGCCCCGTTGCGGCATCTTCCGCGACGAGGCTCGGTTTCATGCCGCAGATCAGTTTCTTGCGGCTCATACCAAAGGGTTCAGGGAAGAGTATGGCAAGTCAATGGCTATATTAAATCATGACAATTCAGACGAAGCCTCTGTCAGTCCGACCGTGTCGGCATGCGTTTGAGGCGGAAACAGATCCCCGATTGTGATCAAGGCACGCTCAAGATTGCGGCGCCCAGTGGCCCCGAGGCAGATCCGGATCGCGGGGCGCGTATCCGACACCGAAAACCCGCTCCCCGGCGCCACTGCCACCCCTTCTTCGAGCAACCGTCGGATCACGGCCCCCTCGTCCGCTCCTGCGCTCAGGGGCAGCCAGCGGTGCAATCCGTGCAGACTCCCGAAACAACGCGGCCCGAGAACCCGCTGCGCCATCCGGTTGCGCGCCGAGAGTTCGGCCCGATGCGCCAGCAGAAGCCGGTCGGCGATACCGCTTTCCAGCCAATCCGATGCGATCTCGGCCACGAGGGGCGTCGCCATCCACGAAACCGAATGGTGCCGGTTGACCGTCAGTTCGACCTGTTCCTCAGGCGTGGCGAGAAAGCCCAGCCTCAACCCGGGCGCCAGACTTTTCGACATTCCGGTGAAATAAAAGGTGCGATCTGGCGCAAGGCTGGCAATGGGTGGCGGGCGCCTTGCCGCAAGCGGGCCCAGCGGGTCGCACTCCAGGATCGCCAACCCGACCTCCTCGGCGGCAAGCGCCAGGGCTTCGCGGCGCTCCCGATCCATGATCCGCGCCTGCGGGCCTGCCCCTCCGGGCAACAGGAACACCGCCTTCATCTGACCCGGCGACTCGCGGGCCGCTTCGATCAGCGCCTCGGGGATCATGCCGCGTTCATCCCCTTCGACACCCTTGAGGCCGACATGCAGATGCTGCGCCGCAGGTCCCAGCGTGTGGCTGCTGAACGTGTCCGCCGCAATCACCTCGCCGGGATTGGCCACCACGGCGAGTGCGGTGAACATCGCGGGGGTCACACCGTTGGTGATCAGGAGACGCTGGCGGTTTACCACCAGGCCACAGCGC
Organism: uncultured Paracoccaceae bacterium; assembly: GCA_947500005.1. GTDB lineage: Bacteria > Pseudomonadota > Alphaproteobacteria > Rhodobacterales > Rhodobacteraceae > Lutimaribacter_A. The sequence goes on from CANMQJ010000007.1 coordinate 92,525, forward strand.
GCCAGCCACGCGACGGCGAGATCGGAATAGCGCGTAGCGACCTGTTCGGGACGAAGCGCGTGCATCACGGTGTCAGGCATCGTCTCTGCGATACGTTGCAGGGACGCGCTCCAGGCAGCGGCCATTTCTGGAAGCCTGACCGGCGTCATCAAAGACAGGTCGATCGGCGCCCCAAGTCCCCTTGTGTCTTGCCAGGGCATTTCGTCGTATTCGCGGGGTTCGTACTGGACGAAAGTCCCCCGTCCCACTTCGCCCGAGACGAGATCGGCGCGGATCAACTCTTCATAAGCGCGGCTTACGGTCTGAACGGAGACGTCAAGTTGCCAGGCCAACTCACGATGCGTCGGCAGGCGCTGGCCCGGCCGGAGACTGCCTGAGCCGATGGCTGCCGCGATGGCTTGGGCAAGGCTGCGATAGGCAGGACGCTTGACGTCTTCCTTCTTCAGAGGCCAGTGGGACATGAAAACCTGCTTCGCTCCGCGTTCCGACATCTCTCAACCGTAGTTCGAACGGGCACGGGTCGCGAGAGACAATTCCGGCGAATGGATCGTCAAAGATGATTAAATATCCGGGCCAAGGAAGGTCTTGGGAGGCAGACGTTTGATCTCTCAGAGTGGGCCACGGCCCGAATGCGGTGGGAAAAGCTTACCGTGCCGCGACGTCGGCAGAGTCGAAATGCAACTCGCAGCGCAGGCCGGCCGGCAGTGCCAATTTGGAATTGTCCAGATGCAGACGGACCCCGAGTGTGGCAGTGGCGGCGTCGAAGACCCGGTCGATCACTGTCACTTCTGCCGGGTGTGGTGTGTCGAGCGGTGGTTCAGGCACCACCGTGAGGTGCTGCCCCAATTCAAGCCTTTCGAAATATGCGATCGGCACGAAGGCCTCGACGCGCAATCGGTCCAGGCGCGCAATGGTTAGGATATGCGCCTCCCCCTCGCGATATTCCCCTTCGTTCAGCAGGCGTTCCATCACCACGCCATCGATAGGGCTCCGCACGATTTTCTGCTCCAGTCGCGCCTTGGCTTCAGACAGTTGCATCGCGGCCAGATCCTGTTCGAGGCGGGCCTGTTCCAGTTCCCGTTCTGCCAGACGGGCCTCAAGGCGGGCTTCTTCGGCCTGCGACCGGGAAACCGCGTTCTTTTTCAGCAGACGTTCGTTTCGCCGGGCCTGCGCCTCAAGGAACTCGATTTGCGCCTCAAGGGCAGCGATCTGAGAGCGATCCTCGGCCCGCTTTCGCGCGATGCCGACAGCAATCTCTTCAAGCCCTGTGTCAAGCCGCGCCACGATCTGCCCGGACGTGACCCTGTCGCCCCGGTCAACCGATACCGAATCGACGATTCCCGCGACAGGCGTCGACAGGCGAATCACCCGGTCCGGCTCGATCAGGCAACTGACCGGTGCCATCCCGGTATCTGCAAGGGAGCGGTGGGCCCACAGCCCGGACCAGACCGCTGCCTCGGCGATCACAGCCACAAGATATAGTGCACGTGCCGTGAAATTCCGGGTTGACGCCATAAAAAAAGTTCCCATCCGGACGCCGGCTGTCCTAGGCTCGAGGATATTGAGAATATCGTGAAGATTACAAGAAGTTCCATTTTCTGGCGTTTTTTTGTTCCGACCTTGGCGCAAGGACGGAGCGCTAGGGGGAAAGATGATGAAGAAGGTGAGCGGGGCACCGGACTCTCCCCTGCGCGATGCCGAAGGCCGCGCAGGAGGAACAGGGCCATCATCGGCCAAAGGCAAGTCTGCACTTCGAAGCGAGACGCTGCTCAGCCGTGGGCTGCACCTGGAAATGCTGGAACCAAGGATCCTGTTGTCGGCGGATCTGATTCCCATTGCAGGTGAAATCGAGGTTCCGGGCGAAACGGATTTCTACACGTTCGAACTGGCGGAAGAGCGGACCATCGTGTTCGACTCGCTCATCGAGCGATACGACCTGACCTGGTCGCTTGAAGGCGCTGGCGGGGAAATCGTCGGTCCAACTCAGTTGGCGCGCTCCGATGCCGATCACGGCGGCGAGATCATCGCGCTCGATGCCGGGACGTACACGCTCGCGATTGATGGCGATGGAGCCGCCCAGGGCGAGTACTCCTTCCGGCTGCTGAACACCGCGAACGCCCAACGCATCGAGACGGACCTGCTGGTCTCGGGCAAGCTGGAGGCGGAAGGTCTGGAAACGGATCTCTTCCAGTTCGATGTCGAAGCGGGGACCGAACTCTTCTTCGATGCGCGCAGCTTCGGGAACGGGTCGGCGACCTGGCAGCTTGTCGATCCCGACGGCCAGACGGTGTTCGGACCGACGAGCTTTTCTTCCGGCAACGACGTGGAGCGTTTCGCCGCGCCGAAGAGTGGGACCTACACCCTTTTGCTGGAGGGGCGGATCTCGAACGGTGCCGACAGCGATTACAGCTTTTCCATCTCGCGCGTCGTGGACGAGACCCGGGCGATCACGTTGGATGGTCTGGTAAAAGGCGTCATCGCGCAGCCGGGGCAACGTCATGATCTGACATTCACGCTCGAGGCCGACGTGACGGTCCTCTTCGACTCGCTCACTACGGTTCCACTGCCGGTAACGCTGACCGGGCCGCGCGGGGCGGTGATCGAAAACGCGTTCATGAATCGGCTGGACGCTGGTTGGGGCGAGGGTCTGCTGGAACTGATCGCAGGAGACTATACGCTCAGCATCGGGGGAAAGGACGACAGCACTGGCGCCTACGGATTCCGGATGCTTGCCACCAGCGGCGCGGAACGGATCGACCTTGCAGAGCCTGCCACGGGAACCTTGAGCGACCAAGGGATCGGCGTATTCGGCAGCCGTATCACGTCAGGTGCGCGAGTGGGCGACGGTGGGTTAGCCCAGCTTTTCACCGAGGCCACGCCACATTTCTCGGTGCCCGACGCGGATGCCCTGCGCCCCGAAACCCTGACGATCGAGACATGGATACGGCCGGACGCGTTCGATTTCTTCGATCAGATCGCCGGCAAGACGACCACCGGCGCCTACAACGACGGCTACGGTCTTTACATGACCGATACCGGCGTGGCGTTCTACCTCAACAGCTGGTTCAACGCCTCTTCGCGCGTCGCGGCCGATCTGGAACTGGGTGTCTGGAGCCATGTCGCCGCGACCTACGATGGTGCCGCGATCAGTATCTACGTGAACGGTGAGTTGCGCGAGGAGCGCGCGTATACCGACGATATCAATCACAGCGCCGGACCGCTGCTGATCGGTAGCAATCCCGAAGGCTACAAGATGAAAGGCGCGCTGGACGAGTTGCGCCTGTGGAGCCGCGCGCTAAATGCCGACGAGATCGCGGATCAGCACGGGCAGGTGATTGGCAGCGCCAATGGGCTGGAGTTGTCACTGGGCTTTGACGCGGCTTCTCCAGACAGCGCCGAGGACCGTTCCGCAAACGGGTTCGAGGCGATGGCGGTTGCCGGCCCCGCGCTTGACAGCCGACTGTTTCATTTCGACGCTGCCGGCGGCGAAACCCTCGTGACGCAGCTGACGCCGGCCGGGATGTCCCTTTCAATATTCGATCCCATGGGAAACCGGATCTTCGGACCGGACAATTCGCCGGACGAGGACATTACACTTCCCGACACCGCCGGACGATATCTTCTTGCGGTCGAGGCCGAGTCTTGGAACACCCAGCCTCTCGACTACTCGCTGACGCTTGTGCCCCCCAGCCAGGAGACATTGGAACTCGGCTTCGACACCCTGGTCGAGGGCGAGCTTTCCACCGTCGGCGAAGCCGACAGCTTCAGCTTCAGCCTCGATGGTGAGGAGCGCATCTACATTGACGCGATTTCGACCGATCGCGGCGACATGACGTGGCAGATATTTGGGCCGCGTGGCCCCGAGACTGCCGCCAGACCATTCAGCGCCTCGGACGCCTACAACACGCAACTGGGGGCCGCATTGACGCTTCCGTCAGGCGACTACACGCTGGTGGTGGATGGTATCGGCACAGCGACAGGTGCCTATTCCTTCCGCGCCGCGACCCTCTCCGCGGCTGCGGAAATCCAGTATGGCGATACAGTCGATGCCGAGCTCACTCCGGGTAGTCAGACGCGGATGTTCCGCTTCGAGGCCGCGGGCGGCGACGTCATCTCGCTGGCAAGCGAGGATGGCGCTTATGGGCGGCTGATCGATCCTTTCGCCCGTGAGGTGTTCTATAACCGGGACTTCGAGGACATTACCGAACAGTTGCTCCGCGTGGCTGGCACCTATACGCTGCTGGTCGAAGGGTTCCCGTTCAACGCCTCGTCCGAAAGCATCGCGCGCAGCTTCACACTTGAGAAGCTGCGGACCGAAACGCTTCCTGCTCCGAGCGGAACCGAGATCGAGCTGGGCTCCACCATCGACGGCAATATCAGCCAGTCGGACGAAGTTGATGACTATGTCTTTACCCTGGACGAGCCGGGCAGTGTCTATTTCGATCAGCTGGCGTCTGACAGTCCCTGGCCCTTCTGGACGCTGTCGGGCCCGCGCGGGATCGAGGTCGAGAACCGGCCCTTCTATCGTACCAACGCGCGCGAGGCGTCGCAGGATGTGACGCTGGATCTTCCGGCCGGGACTTACCAGCTTAGCGTGTTTCTCAATGACGGGGCGTCGTCGGCCTATTCCTTCAGGTTGCTGGACCTGTCGAGCGCGGCCGGAATCGAGATAGGAAGCCCGGTCACAGGCACCCTGGATCCGGGTCGCAGCACGCAGGTTTTCCGGTTCGAGGGCGCCGCGGGCCAGCGCCTGAGCTTTTCGGACATCTCGTTGGACGGGGCGCGATACAATCCTGCGCTGCGCGTCATAGACCCATTCGGTCGAGATGTCTTCGGGCCCTACGAATTGCGCAATGCCCCCGTGCTGGACGTGCTGCACGATGGCACCTACACGCTCCTCCTCGAAGGCGCGACATACGAGACGGCAGCCAGCCTGACCTATGGTTTCACGCTGAGCGAGGTGGTCGATACAAGCGCCGCACTGACATTGGGCGAAACGATCGAGGGAGAGCTCGCGACCGCCCACGGGTCCGACAGCTACGCTTTCACGCTGGACGCCACGACTGACGTCGTGCTCGATGTCCTGTCGCGTTCGGATGACGGCCGCGTCCGCGTCACCGGACCGAACGGTTTCGTTCGGAACCTGCACCTGACCGATGCCGACAGCGCCGACACCTCGGTCAACCCGTTCATGCGTCTCGCCGCGGGCGACTATCGCATTACGATCACCAGCGACGACAACTGGAACCGACCCGCATATTCCCTGCGCTTGCTGGATGCCGCAACCGCCGATGCGGTCGAGTTGGGGACGGCCGTCAGCGGCACGCTGACCCCCGGCGCCGAAACCGACATCTATCGGTTCGACGTGGAGGCGGATCAGGTCGTTTCGATCGGCGAGGTGACCAACACGGGCGGGCGGTACAACGCCTATTTCCGCCTGATCGACCCGCTCGGTCAGGTGATCTCGGGCCCGACGACACTGAGCGGCCAAGGCGCACAGGAGTTGGAACTCGCGGGCACCTACACGCTGCTGATCGAAGGTCGCGTCTACGAAGATGCAGGTAACGAAATCGCCTATGGTTTCACGCTCGTCGATCCGCAGGATCCCGATCCGGTCGCGATTGCCGTAGGAGAAACCGTGGCGGCCGGGATCGCGCGAGCGGGGCAATCCCATCGCTTCACCTTCGACCTGGCCCAGGACGCCCGGCTCTATCTCGACAGCTTCACCGAGACCAACGAGCTTTGGATACGGGTCGAGGGTCCCGAGGGTCTGGACCGCACGACGCGCCTCAATGCTACGGACAGTGTTGACTTCGGTACCGGCAACCCCGTGCTCGACGCAGCGGCGGGAAGCTACACCGCCACGGTCTATGGCACGAATGCGGTCACCGGCAGCTTTGCGTTTGCCGTGCGCGACCTTTCCGATGCCGTGGACATGACCCCCGGCACCATCCAGGAAGCGACGCTGGACCCGAAGCGGGAAACGGATATCTACACTTTCGACGGAGCAGCGGGCGATACTTTCGTGCTGGACGTGCTGCGGCGGGTGAACGCCAGCCAGACAACATACTGGCGGTTGATCGATCCGGCCGGCAAGCAGGAGATCACGCGCACCAGTTTCCAGGACAGCGGCCCGTTCACCTTGAAGCGCAGCGGCACCTATACCCTGCTGGTCGAAGGCCGCGTCTACGAGGCAACCGAGGGCATGATCGACTATGCCTTCGTGCTTCAGCCGCAGGTCACCGACGAAATCGAAGCGGACCTTGACGAGATCGGGGCGCGCGCCGGTTTGAGCGATGCGATCGGGCCGGACAACGGTGGGGCGCAGGGATTCACCGGTTACGAACGGGTCGAGATCGACGATCCCGCGGTGAACCGGACCGGCGACGTGAGTTTCTCGCTATGGTTCAAGCCGGACTTGCCTCAGCGTACCTGGCAACCTCTGGTCTATCGCGCGGAGACCGCGGATTCGCGGGACCGCCAATATACGCTTTGGCTCAATTCCAGCGGCTACCTGCACCTTACCACTTCGGATGCGAACGGTCAGATCGCGGTCAACTCGCCGGGCGGATCGGTGCGCTTCGACACTTGGAACCACGTCACGGGCGTTGTCGACCGTGAAACCGATACGCTCAACCTTTACCTCAACGGTCAGTTGGCCGGTACGACCGCCCTGCGCGACCAGGAGGCCGTGTCGGTGACCACTCCGCTTTCCCTTGGGGGCGAGATCGGCGGGCAATCCGGCTTCGAAGGCGCAATGAGCGATTTCCGCCTCTACGACGCAGCGTTGAGCACGGAAGATGCCGAGGCGCTGGCTGGCGGCGGCGAAGCTGCGACCGATCCCCTGCTGCACCTGAGAATGGACGAGGCACCGGGGGCGGAGACACTCGCCGACGCGACCGGGAACGACCGCTCAGGCAAGGTCGTGGATCTGGCAGCGCCGTTGGCCGGTCTCTTCAAGAACCGGATCGAGACCGCGGGCGAGGTACATCTCTACAGCTTCACGCTCGACGAGGCGCAGCGGATCTACTGGGACACGATGGGCAACCGCGGAGATGTCCGCGCCGAATTGCGTGGACCCAACGGGCTGAGCATCTCGCGAGCGCTGAATGCTACGGGTGCCAATTTCAATGGCGGAAACTACAGCTTCGATGCCCCTGCCGGTGACTATACGCTGACGGTGCGAGCCGATGCAGCGACCAAGGCCGCCTATGCGCTGCGACTGCTGCAATTCGGAGATGCCGAGTTGATCGAGGCCGATGGGAACGACGTGACTGGTGCCATCCCGGCCGGTCGCGCCTCGGCTGCCTTCGCTTTCGACGTAACCGAAGGTGACCAGATCCTCGTCGACATGAACTCGATCGATCAGGGCGCGGGCAATTCTGCCTGGCGTCTTTTCGACCCCTTCGGACAGCTGATCCTGGGGCCGCTCAATGCCGATGACATCGCCGCGACCACGATGCAGTTCACCGGTCGCTACACACTCGTATTGGAATCACAGCGTGGGCTCGATCCGCATCAGGACATCGCCTATCGCTTCCAAGTACATCGCATTTCCACCGAAGAGGTCTCTATCAGACCCGGCGGGGGCAATCCCCAAGGTGCGCCCGTACTGGTCGAGGGGGCGCTCGACCAGAGCCTGCGGCTGCGCGGAGCGGAATATGTCGAGGTTCCGCACGATGCAAAGCTCGACCTGACCGGCAACATGAGCATCGAGGCCTGGGTCCGGATCGACCGGACCTATCGCACATGGACGCCGATCCTGTCGAAAACCGATGACGCGGGCACGCGCACCTTCGATCTGTGGTTTCATGAAAACGGCTCGATCTATGCCTCCACCGATGCGCAGGGCGGCGGTCGGGATTCCGCGCAGACGGCGCCGGGATCGGTCGCTCGCGGTGAATGGGTACATGTCGCCGCCGTATTCGACCGGGCGAACGGACAACAGCGGCTCTATATCAATGGCGAGCCCGCCGTATCCGAGGCGATGCGAACCACCGTGGCCCAAGCCACCGACGCGCCGGTCCGGATCGGGTGGTCGCGCGAGATCGACGCCTCCTACGGGGCCTTCGATGGCTCCGTGGACGAGGTTCGGCTCTGGTCGACGGCGCGCAGCGACGCCGAGATCCTTGCCGATTTCGAGTCCACGCTCGCCGGAGACGAAGCCGATCTCAAGCTCTACCTGCCGCTCGACACGGTGGCGGATGATAATGCGCTCAGCGATGCAGGTCCGGATACGCATCCGGCTTCCAGGATCAACTTGATCCCCCAGGGCATTACCGGCGAAATAGATGCCGTCGGCAAGCGGATCGATTACAGCTTCACCCTCGACAGCGCGCGGCGGATCTACATCGACAGCCTGACGCCCGCCGGAGGCATCCAGTACAGCCTCCGCGGACCACAGGGCGTTCTGGTATCACAGGATCTCAACCGGGCCGACAATACCGGAAACCCGGTCATCAGCTTGCCGTTGGGGGAATATACCCTGCGCGTGCAGGGCGACGGCAGCACAACAGGCATGTTCAACCTCGTCCTGCTGGACCTGGGCGCGGCCGAGGAACTGACCCTCGGCACCCCGATTGAGGGAGAGTTGCTGCCGGCGAACCGGACGGCGGCCTACAGCTTCTCCTCGGCCGGCGATGCGCAGATCTACATGCGCAACCTCTCCGAGGCGGGGCGGATGGACTGGCGGGTGATCGACCCCTTCGGCCGTGTGCATCTCTACGAGAACCCCGGCAACCGGACGGTCTCGCTGCCCTATGCCGGGACCTATACCTTCCTCGTCGAAGGCGAGCTAAGCTATGGCACGCGCGCGGCCTACGAACTTGCGGTGTACGAGATCGTCGACGAAGAACCTGTCGGGCTGACCCTTGGCAGTGTCCAGAACGCGGATTTGGACTATCCCGGACAGGTACAGCGCTTCTCCCTCGATCTGGACGAGGCCAAGCGGCTGGTGATGGACAGCCTCGAGAACAACCGTGACCTGCGCTGGTCACTGAGCGGTCCGAACGGCGCCATCGTCATCGACCGGGCAATGGACCAGACCGATGCCAACCGGTTCTCCGACAATCCTGTTCTCTCGCTGGAACCAGGAAATTACGAACTGACGATCTTCGGAAATGGCACGCTGACCGGCGCGTTCGAGTTCCGGATGATCGACCTGGACGCCTCGGCCAGCGATATCGGCTTCAACGACGAGATCTTCGGCACCCTGCCGAACAATGCCCTTGGCACGCGTGTTTTCAGCTTCGAGGCCACGCGGCATCAACCTTTCTCGATGAACATGATCGAAAGCCCCGCCCGCGATACGAGCTGGCGGGTAATCGATGCGGACGGCAACCAGGTGATCGCAGCGCGACGGCTGGAGGATGCGAGCGGGTTCGTTCTGAAAGACGAAGGCACCTATTTCCTGCTCCTGGAAGGAAACGTTGTCAACGGAGAGTCCGAAGAAGGCTATCGCTTCGAACTGGTCAGCCCCGCCTACCCTTCGGCACTGGGCGACACGTTGGAAGAGTTCGGTACCGGATCCTCCATCGGTCATGTCCTGAGCACCTACCAGGGCACGGCGCCGGTCGAGACAGCAGGCGCTGGCGGGACCGTGCTGCAATTGCTCGACATCCTTTCCGCGGACAACCGGACGGGGATATCCTTTTCCACCACGACCGAAGGGCGCGCGGATGGCTACACGGCGGCCTTCGACTACGATCTCACCGCGCCCGGAGTGGGTGATCCCGGCAATGGCTTCTCACTATTGCTCGTTCCTACTGCGACCTATGGCGCAGGGGGCGAGATCAGCTTTTTCGGTCTGGAGCCTGATGCTAGCGACGTTCTGGCCGTCGCTCTCGACCTCTACCAGGACAATGGCGAGGGGCCTGTCCCACACCTGTCTCTGCATTTCGGGAACAAGAAAACCGAAGTCGCGCTCGGCGATCACGGGCTGGGCATCGCCGATCTGATCACCGAACCGGGCAGATTGTCCCTGACCGCCTCTCGCGCTGCGGGTGGTGCGAACATCACGGTATCGCTGACCATCGGCGGCACCGAGACGATGTTGATGGAGGAGTTCTTCGTCGGCGGCCTCGAACTGGCGGACAGGCGCCTTGCGATACAAGCCCAGAACGGCACCAGCACCGTGATGGGCCTGACCATCGACAATGTCTCGGTGTCGACCACCGGTCTTGGGAGCGCGCCGACCGCCCAGCCGGGTGACGTGTTGTCTGGCACACTGGCGGACGGGGCTGCGGTCGACCGCTACCAGATCGACCTCGATGACACGGCCCGGATCATTTTTGATCCGATGACCGACAATGACACGCTGCGCTATGTACTTACGGGCCCGGTCGGCTTCGACGCGCGCAGTTTCACCCGGTCGGATTCTTACTACCTCACGTCCGACCCGGTGGTGGAGATGCCCGCCGGCACCTACATGCTGAGCGTGTACACGACCGACGACTCGGTGGGTAGCTACAACCTGGGTTTGCGAGGCGCCGATGCCGCTTCCGACCTTGAGGCCGGAACACCCGTGGCGGCCACCCTCGACCCGGCCAGCAGCGCACATCTTTATGCCTTCGACTGGGCCGGTGGCGAGGGGCTCTTGCGCCTTGACACCGATTTGGCCTCGGGGCCAGCCGGGTACTGGAAGCTCGTCGCGCCGGACGGACAAATCGTTACCCAGCGCAACCAACTGGGCGCGGATTTCGAGATCGCGAGCCTCCGGCAGGCGGGCCGTTACCTGCTTCTGGTCGAGGGGACCACAAATGTCACCGAACCCATCGAGTACACGCTGGGATTGACCCTCCCCCGAACCACGACGGCGGAGATGGCTTTGGACGCCGTGGTGAACGGAGAAATCGAGGCGGTTGGCGAGTCCGCCCGCTTCAGTTTCACGCTCGACGCGGCAAAGCAGATCCTGCTGGATACGCTGACCAATGACACGACCCTGAGTTTCACGTTGTCGGGCCGCCAAGGTACGATCTATTCCCGCGACATCCGGTCGATCGACTCCACCTATCGCAACGATGCCGCGGTCTTGGCGCTTTCACCCGGCGACTACGCGGTCACGATTGACGGAACCGGCGACGCCACCGGAGCCTTCGCCTTTGCGCTTCGTGATCTGGCAGGGGCAACCGCCCTGCCCTTCTCGGAGCAGCAGGACCTGACCTTCGATCCGGGAAACAGCTCGCGCCTGTTCACCTTCGAGGGCGATGCTGGAGACAGCTTCTATCTCGACGCGCTCGACGGAAACTTGCAAGGGCGGTGGAAGATCGTGGACCGGTTCGGCCAGCTTGTCGCAGGCTCGACGAACCTGCGCAGCGATATTCAAAGCCTGTCGCTCAATATCGGCGGCACGCATTACCTGCTGATCGAGGGGGAGGTCAGCCAGACCGAGGAGCGTACACATTCCTTCCGCATGGTGCCCCTGACAGGCTCAGCGACCGAGTTGACCTTCGGCGAATTGACTTCGGGCAACATCGCGCTGCCTGGTCAGACGTCGAGCTTCACCTTCTCAGTGGATGAGGCGACACGGATCTATGTCGATACCCAGACGCCCTACGACGGCAATTTCCGCTGGTCGCTGACCGGTCCGCGTGGCGAGGTGGACGACCGCGCATTCACCCAGACCGACGGATCGAATGCGCAGACCACGCCGCCGATCTACCAGCTTGTTCCGGGCGACTACACCTTTACGATCGCACCGCAGAACGGCGTGAGCGGCGATTTCTCCTTCCGCCTTCTGGACCTCGCGCAGGCAACGGAATTGACCATCGGCACAGCGATCACAGATCAGCTGGCACCCGGGAACGAAACGCAGGCCTTCAAGTTCGTGGCGAGCGCAGGCGACCGGCTGTTCTTTGATTTCGGCGATCTCAGTTTCGACAACTGGTGGCGACTGATCGACCCGTTCGGCAACCAGATCTTCAGCCAGTACGCGCAGGATGTGGACACGCGCGAGATGCCATTCGACGGGACCTATACCCTTCTCGTCGAAGGGTTCATGAACGCGCCCGACGCACGCGAATTCACGTTCAACATCTATTCCAACCCACTGCGCAGCCCGATTTCGCTGACGCTCGAGGATGTGCCCGCACCGGATCTGGTGCCAAGCGATTTCCGCGTCGCGACGGATGACCCGCTGGAAACCGGCGGGACGATGCCGCTGGAATGGACGTTGACAAATGCCGGCGACCTGCCCGTCACCACCAGTTTCAACACGCGGATCACCGTTCGCGATGCCGAAGGGGCCATCCTTTCGGATCTGGTCGTACCCTATGACGTGGACGCAGGCGGCGAAATCGCGGCAGGGGCATCATTGACCCGTAGCGCGGATATCCGCCTGCCGGCAGGCTCTCAGGCGGTCGGTGACCTCAGCGTCACATTGCGCGTCGATACCGAGAACAACGTCGAGGAACAGAACGACGCAGGCGATGCGGAAACAAACAACAACCAGACCTTGACCGCGACCGTGGTTCTGGCTGCAAGCCCGGACCTTCTGGCGCGCGACATAAGTATCTCTCCGGCCTCCGGGTGGGACGCCGGAGAGACCGTCACGGTGGACTACACGCTCGCCAATGACGGCGGCAAGGCGGCCAGTGGGGCTTGGACCGAACGTCTGGTCATCACGAACCGCAATACGAACCGCGTCGTTCTGAGCCAGGATCTGCGTGTTGCGGGCGACACCACGCTCGACGCCGCAGCCACGCTTGCGCGCAGTGTCGAATTCGGCTGGCCCCAGGGAATCGACGGCACCGGTCTGTTCGATTTCCGCATCATCGTCGATGCGCTCGACGAGGTGACCGAAGCGAATGACGACGACACCGGCGAATCCAACAACGACACGACCACACGCGTCGCCTCGGCTCCGGACCTGGTGATCTCGGATATCACCGTAGCCGAGGACGAACCCGCCGCAGGAAGCCCCCTGACCGTAAGCTGGACCATAGGCAACGATGGCGCGGCAGCGACGCCGGGCGACTGGACCGACCGGGTAATCATCTCGAATCTCGACACAGGCCAGGTGCTTCATGATGTAACCGTAGGCGCCGACGGGCTACGACTTGATCCCGGCGAAAGTGATACACGAACGCTTGCCTTCGACCTGCCCCATGGCGCGGCGGGCGTAGGCAGGTTGCGGATCACGGTCATCGCGGATCGTGACGATTCCAATCGCAGCGCGCTGAACGAGGCTCGGGACGGGCTGACGATCTCACAGGCGGAGAACAACAACGACAAGCAGATCGAGGTGACCTCGATCTCACGGCCCTATGCCGACCTTGTCGCAACCATCACCGGCGTTCCGGACAGCCCGCGTGGCGGCGAGACGGGAACCGTCTCGTGGAGCGTGATCAACCGCGGCGCGGTTGCGACCGAAGCATCCGAATGGGTCGACCAAGTCCACATATCGCAGGATGCGGTGCTGGATGACAGCGATGTTCTGATCGGAACCGTTTCGAGAAGCGGCGCGCTGGACGTGGACGAGAGCTATGCCGTCTCCACCGATGTCACCTTGCCACTGGGAATCGAAGGCGATGTCCAGATCCTTGTCGCCACCGACGCCGAAGCGGCGGTTCTGGAACCCGACACACGGGGCAACAACGTCGACAACCGCCAGATATCGCTCTCGTCGCCCTATGCCGATCTGGGTGTTCAGGCCCTGGTGGCCCCCACGGGGTCCTACTTCGCCAATGAAGAGATCGACGTCGCTTGGCGAGTCGCGAATTTCGGTCCCAACCCGGTCACGGAGACGAATGAGCGCTGGGTCGACCGTGTCTATCTGTCGGCCGACCAGACGATCGACGGCAACGATTTCCTGCTGGGCGAGTTTTTCCGCGATACGGCACTGGCCGTCGATGCAAGCTATTCCAGGTCTGCGAAATTACTGCTCCCGCCAGGATTCGTCGGCGATTTCCACATCATCGTCGAGACGAATGCCGAGGCCGACGTCTATGAGCGCGAACTGACCGCGAACAACATCAAGGTGTCCGACGGCACCTTGGGCCTTGCCGCTGCGCCCTCGCCCGATCTGCGCGCGACAGGCGTGGAGGGACCGACATCGCTGGTGCCCGGCGAAACCGTTCAGGTGACCTACACCATTCTCAATGACGGCGAAGCGGCGGCGCTCGCACCCTGGTGGGATGCGCTCTATCTCGTGGGGCCGGGGCTGGGCGCAGGGCAGAAACTGGGCGAGGCCGAGCGGCCATTCGACCTAGGCGTCGGCGAAAGCTATGACGTGACACTCGATATCACCGTGCCGGATGTCGGCGAAGGTGAGTACCGGTTCGAGGCGCGCGCGGATGTGCGACGCGAAGTGTTTGAAGGGGGACGCGAGGACAACAATGCCGGCCAAGGGGATGCGCTGGGTCTGCGCCACCCGAACCTGGTCATCGGAACAGTCGCGCTGGACGAAAACGCACCGCAATCGGGCGACACGCTGCGCGTTTCCTGGGAGGTGGAGAACACCGGCGCGGGTCCGGCGCGCCTGGACTGGAGCGATGGCATCTGGCTGAGCCGCGATGATGCCCTAGACCCACAGGACATCTTTCTCGGTGAGCTCGGGCAGCCCGCCCCCCTGGCCGATGGGGCAAGCGCCGCGGCCTTTGCCGATGTGACGCTGCCGATCTCGGTCTCGGGCGCCTGGTTTATCCTGGTGGGCGCCGACCGTGAGAACGCGGTGAGCGAACCGGGCAACGAGGAAGACAATACCGCGGCGGTCGCTCTGGACGTCACCTTGGCACCCTATGCCGATCTCGAGGTGACCGCAGTCACAGCACCGAACCTTACAGTGGACGACCCCGGCTTCGTCACCGTGGGCTGGACTGTTGCGAATACCGGCACCGGGCGCGGCATCACCGATGGCTGGACCGACCGGATCATCATCTCTCTCGATGACGAGATCGGCAATGCCGACGATATCGAACTGGCAGCCTTCGAGCATACTGGCGGGCTGGAAAAGGACACCAGTTACGAACGCGAGGAAAGCTTTTATCTGCCGGTGGCCCTCAACGGACGCTTCAAGCTTTATGTCATCACCGATGCCGATGACGCGGTGTTCGAGAACGGACAAGAGGCGGATAACCGCCTTGCTCTTGACGGGTTCTTCGATGTCGCCCCTATTCCTTATGCCGATCTGGTGGTGCAGGAGGTGGCCGCACCCGAGACCGCCAATTCGGGTGACGACGTTCTGCTTCGCTGGACCGTCAAGAACGAGGGGATCGGGCTGACCCAGACCAGCCGCTGGACCGATTTTGTCTATATCGCCGACAACCCCGATGGAACCGAACGAGAGCTTGTTGGCCGGTTTGAGCAACTCGGTTTCCTTGCCCCCGACGCAGATTACACTCGCGAGGCGCAGATCCGACTGCCGGACGGCTGGGAAGGTCCGGCCTATTTCTTCGTGGAGGTCCCCGGAGGATCCTCGACCAACCCCTTCGGCGCTCCTTACGAATTCGTGTTCACCGACGAGGGTAATACCGGTGCGTCAGGCCTGGTCGATGTGACGCTTACACCCCCGCCGAACCTGATAGTCACCGACATCACCGCGCCCGAGACCGCGCCCGAAGGCTCGGCCATCGACGTTACCTGGACCGTGCGGAACGACGGAACGGGAACCGCCGAGGGTCCATGGACCGACCGCCTCGTCCTGCGCAAGTCGGATGGCAGCAGCAATGATATCCTGATCGGCAGCTACAACTACGATGGACCGCTTCAGGCCAACACGACCTACACGCGGCGCGAACAGATCCTCCTGCCGGCCCAGACCAATGATCGCTACGACCTGATCGTGATCACCGATTACGACAACAAGGTCTATGAGCACACTGACGAGGACGACAACGAAAGCGCAGCCGACACGCAGATCCTGGTGTCGCGACTGCCGCGTCCAGATCTTCAGGTGGCCGAGTTCCAGACGAATGACAGCTTCACCGCGGGCGGCACCGGTTCGCTGCGCTGGACAGTGATCAACCAGGGGCCGGTCGCAACCAAGGTCCCGAACTGGACCGACAGCGTCTACCTCTCGCTCGACGACAAGGTGACCTTCGACGACATACGCCTGGGCAGCTTCTCGAATGAGGCCGCGCTGGACACGGGCGAGCAATATCTCAGCCAGGAGGTTTTCTTCCAGATCCCGATGCGGTTCCGGGGGGATGTGTACCTGCTGGTCGAAACGGATAGCGGCAACGCCGTCGAGGAATGGCCGAACGACACGAACAACCTGGGCGTTCACAAGATCTTCGTCGACCCGATCCCCTTCGCCGACCTGGTAGTGCATGACGTGGTCACGCCGACCCAGGCCTTCGAGGGGAACGAGGTTTCGCTGAATTACACGGTCACCAACCGTGGCGCGGGTGCGACCGATCTTGGCAACTGGGCCGAACAGATCTGGCTGACCGTCGACAAGAACAGGCCGCATCCCGGCCAGGGCGATGTGCTGCTGACCACGATCCAATACGAAGGCGGCATCCTTGATGTGGGCGAAGGCTATGACCGGACGGTTTCTGTCACGCTGCCCGACAGCGTGCGCTCGGGCAATTACTACCTCACGCCCTGGGTCGATCCCTATGGGACCCTTCTGGAGGATACGCTGGCCGTCAACGTGAACGAAGACGACCCCACAGAACTCAATTCCAACAACTACAAGGCAGGTGGCGGCGAGGTGATCGGCCAACCTCCCGTTTTCAACGTGATCGGCGACCCGCCCGACCTGACGCGGCCTGACCTGACCATCACCGTCGACGCCGTTACCTCCGAGGCCAAGGCCGGCGTGACGGGAGAGAACGAATTCGAAGTCACCTACACGGTCTCCAATACCGGCGACAAGGAAGCGTCGGGCGGGCATGTGACCCTGACCCTGACGTCAACGCCCAGCCTGTTCGCACCGGGCCAGGAAAGCTGGAGCCTCGGACGGTTCGACCTTGCCACCATAGGGATCGGCGGCAGCTTGACCCTGACACAGACCATGAAGCTGGCCCCCGGCCTCGACGGGGCCTACCTGCATGCCGTCGTGTCGCAACCTGGCGATCCGGACACGGACGATAACAGCGACGTCGCCACGACCAAGGTGGAAAGCCCCGAAGCGAACCTGCGTGTGACCGAGGTGATCCCGCCCGAAGAGGCCTTCTCGGGCGAGAAGGTCGAGTTCAGCTATACCGTTCAAAACGAAAGTGAAACGAAGATCTGGGAGGAAACCCGCTTCTGGCGCGATGAGGTCTGGATCTCGGCGGACCCGACCTTCATCCGAGACCGGGCGACCCTGCTCAAGACGCTGACGATCTCGAATGCGGACGGGCTCGACGCGGGCGAGAGCTATACCCGTACGGTCGAGGGTACACTCCCCCCGGGTATCGAGGGGCCGTATTATGTCTACGTGTTCACGAATACCGGCATCAGGCTTCAGGAACACGAACGGCCTTGGCCCTATACAGGCGGTTCGAATAGCGGCACGACCGCGACTTTCGCGAGCAACGCCTTCGAGCATCCAGAAGGCGCGATGCTGCAAGGGACATTCGACATCACATATCGCGAGCCCGATTTGCAGGTCACCGGGCTCGACATTCCCGAAACGCTGGCAGCGGGCCAGACAATCGACATCAGTTTCGAGGTCACCAATGTCGGCAACCGCACCACGCGACAGGAAGTCTGGACCGACCGGGTCTATCTCTCGCTCGACAGTTCGCTTGATGTCGGCGACTTCCTGTTGCGCCGCGAAGAGGGTACGCGGGAGATCCGGGCGGAGAACCAGCATGTCGGGTTCCTCGATCCCGGGGAGAGCTATATCTCGTCGGTGACAGTCACGCTGCCCTTCGAAATCGAGGGCGATTTCCATATTCTTGCCGTGGCGGATGCCGATCTGTCGGACAGTTCGCGGTCCGCCTCGACCATCTCCCCGCGCCTGCCGGGTCTGAACGGCAGTTCCGCGGGGGTCGTGCGCGAATTCCAGGGAGAGGGCAACAATACAAGGTTCGAGGCTGTGACCATCGGGCCTTATGTGGCGCCGGATCTGCGGGTCACGCAACTCGATGCCAGCGAGCGCGCCGTCCGAGGGCAGCAGTTCGACGTCAGTTATACAGTCTCGAACGACGGCGGCACCGTTCCCTTTCAGCAGGCGGCGTGGGACGACCTGATTTATCTCAGCCGTGATGCCCTGCTCGATATCCGCTCCGATCGCTATATCGGGACGATCCGGCACGCGGGCGGCCTTGAGGCCGGCGAAAGCTACGACGTCTCGGAAAGTTTCGCGGTTCCGACCGACATGCCGACCGAGGCCTACTATGTCTTTGTGGTCACCGACCCATCGCGCAGCGGCAACCGCGGAACCGTATTCGAACTGAACGATGCGAATAATGACGCGCGTTCGGGCGTACCGATGATCATCGAGTTGCCGCCTCCGACCGATCTGGAGGTCACGGATATCTCGATCCCGGCAGATGCCGAGGCGGGCGAGCCGATCACGATCAGCTGGACCGTGACGAACCAGTCCGACGAAGTCGTGGCGGAGGGCGCATGGTCGGACACCGCGTTCCTCTCGACTGACGGGATCTGGGACATCAAGGACCGACCCATCGGACGGGTGCAGAGTTCCGGGCCGCTCGCGCCGGGAGAAAGTCGGACCGTCACGCTTGAAACGACGATGCCCGCAGCGACGCCGGGCGGATACCGGGTCATCGTACGCACGGATATCTTCAACCAGATCCACGAAGGCGTGAACGAGGCCAACAACACCACCGCCTCATCGGAAACGCTGGAGACCACGGTTCCGGAACTACTGATCGGGACGCCCACCACCGTGGCCGTCGAAAATGGCGCCGAGAAGCTTTATCGCATCACGGTTCCGCCAGAGGAGACGCTGCGGGTCTCGGTCATCTCCTCCGAAGCGGACGCTCTCAACGAGATCTTCATCCGCCACAACGCGCTGCCCACCGCCAATGCCTTCGACGCGACCTATGACGGGCCGTTGTCCAGCGACCTGATGGCACTCGTCCCTTCGACCGAACCGGGGACCTATTATATTTCGTTGCGCAACTTCTCGGGCCCCGAGGACGGCGCCGACCTGACCATCCTTGCCGAATTGCTGCCGCTGGTCGTGACGAATGTGCAAACCGATCGCGGCGGGGCGTCGAATTTCGTCACGACGCGCATCTCGGGCGCGCAATTCGCCGAAAGCGCGACAGTCAAGCTGGTCCGCCCCAACATCGCCGAATACGCGCCGGTAAACTACCGCGTCGTCGATTCCAGCGAGATCATCGCCACATTCGACCTGACCGATGCGCCGCTGGGCCTTTACGACGTGGTCGTAACCAACCCCTCGGGCGCGCAGGCGTTGGCGCCATATCGTTTCCTCGTCGAGCGCGGGATCGAGGGCGATGTGACGATCGGAATCGGCGGCTCTCGCGTGGTGTTGCCGGGCGAGACCGAGACCTATTCAGTCGCGCTCCAGAACCTCAACAATCTCGATGCGCCCTATACCTATTTCGAGGTCGGCGTGCCCGAGCTGCACTTCAACCCCTATGTATATGGCCTGCCCTTCCTGGACTTCTTCACCAATGTGCGCGGCGAGCCCGACGGCGCGGCCGGCACGCCCAACGAGGACATCTTCTGGGCCGGTCTGGAAAGCATCGTCAACAAGGATGGCCAACTGGCGACGCGCGGCTTCCTGTATGATCTTCCCGCCGACGGCTTTGCTGGCTTCACCTTCAACGTCGCCGCCTATCCCGGGCTTCAGGCACTGCACGACGAGGCGTTCGAGGCGTTCCGCGCGCGCATGGCAACGGTGCTGCCCGATCTCGACGAAATACTCGAAGAAGGCGGACAGGGCGCCATCGGTGACTGGTACGACAAGGTCGTCGAGAAAGCGACCGAGGCCAGCCCGCAACTGGGGGCGGCCATGGCGGCCTTCCCCTTCGAGGATCTGTACAACAAGAACACCGCCAAGCCGGGCGAGTGCGAGATACCCTTCATCCCCTTCCGCTTCCACATCTACGCCACCTCGACCTCGATGACGCGCGACGAGTTCGTCGCCCATCAGACCGACATCGCGCTGGAACTGCGGGACAACATCCTTGCGGCCGACGAGGCGCCTGGCCCGCTGGTGGCGATCGTTGCCGACCCCGACCTCTGGGCCGATTTCTACCTTGCGGGACTGGAACAGGCCGGGATCCTTCGGGATGAGGCCGATGTTCCACCAATCCGCGAACGGCAGGAAATCCTGTCGCTGATGGCAACGCTCGCCTCGGGTATCCTCTTCGGCCCGGCGGGTCAGGACATTCGCTCGGACGGCGACATTCTCGGGTTCTTCGAACAGCTCCGCAGTTTCTACGGCCATGACGAGAACCTGATGGCCGAGATCGAGTACTGGGATGAACGATCCAGCGACTGTTACACCGGTGAGATCCCGGTGCCCGCCCTGCCCCAGTTCGAGGACTACGACATGGGGCTGCGCAACCAGACCCATTTCGAAGCGGTGCGCATCTACAGCCCCTGGGTGCCTTTCGAGGATCGCGGACAGGCCCTGCCGGTCGATTTCATGAACCAGAGCCCCGCCACGGTGGATGGTGACGAGTTCGAGATCCTCGACTTCTCGGATTACTTCTCGGATCCCGCCAATACCGGCACGCTGGCCTCGATCAGCGGGCCGCAAACGCTCGAGACCGACGGCTGGCTGCCCGCGTCCGAGGATCTGCCCTTTACCGTCAAGTTCGAGAACGACGCGGCCTCCTCGACCTTCGCCAACCAGATCGAGGTTGTGACACAGCTCGACAACGATCTCGATCCACGCAGTTTCCGGCTGGGCGATATCCGCATCGGCGAGATCACCATCGACGTGCCGGATGATCGCTGGTTCTACCAGGATGAGATCGACTTCTCCGACACGCTCGGCTTCATCGTTCGGGTGAGTGCGGGGATCGACCTGTTCCAAGATCCCGCCACCGCCCGCTGGGTCATCCAGGCCATCGACCCGCTCACAGGAGAAAAGATCCAGAGCACGACGCGCGGATTGCTTCCGCCCAACACCGAGGGAGGCAAGGGCGCGGGCTTCGTCACATGGACCGTGCAGGCGGCCGATGATGTCGACACCGGCTCGCGCATCACCTCCTCGGCGCGGGTACTGTTCGATACTGCCGCCCCCGAGGATACGGGCGAGCTTGTCCAGGTGATCGACGGCACGGCGCCACGGACCACGATCGAAATCACGCAGATCGAGGGAACCGACAGCTACGAGTTCAATTGGGACGCGGTCGATGATCCCGGCGGATCGGGCGTGCGGCATGTCACGCTCTACGTTGCCGAGGATGGCGGTGAGTTCCGAATCTGGCAGCGGCGGCTGGAACAGGCCGGCGGTACGATGATCTTTGACGGAGAGCCCGACAAGGAATATGAATTCCTTGCGCTCGCCACCGATGTTGCGGGCAACCGCGAAGCGCCTTCGGATGGCTCGGCGGTGACGGCGGACGGCCAGCCGGTGAACCTCGGCGCTGCGGAATCGGTCGATGAGACGACGGCGCCCAATTTCGGCCGCGCGCCCGCACCGGTCGAAGCACCTTCGACCAACGACCTGTTCATCCGGGCCAGCGAGAACATCCCTGCCGCCGAAGCGGTGGTGGACCTGCCCGAGTTCGATACCATCCTGAATCCTTTCCTGGGTAATTCCTTTGCCACCGGGTTCCAGCAATCCCAGGAGGGCTTGATCGGCCCCATGGCGATCCTCGAGCGCGCCAACGGCGATATCTGGGTTTCGGGCGGGCTGAATCGCGGCGAGATATTCACTTTCGATGCCGAGGGAGGAACCGCCGACGGCACCTCGCGCCTGATCCAGTTGGACGATCCGGTCTTCAACCTCGCCGAGGATGCTGACGGCGCGGTCTGGGCCACGACCGGCGGCGGCGCTCTGCTCAAGCTCGACCCCGAAACGGGTGGCGTGGTCAAACGCTTTGGCCAGGGGTTGACCATGGGCCTGGCCATCCACGAGGCCACGGGACTTATCTATGTCGGCGCGAATTCCGGTATTCTGGCCTTCGACCCAGAGACCGAGATGTTCAGCCAGTGGAGCCGCGACGAGAATTTGCGCGTGGGCTCTCTGGCTTTCGACGTCCAGGGCACGCTCTGGGCCGTTACCTGGCCCGACCGCAGCCAGGTCGTGAAGTTCACCGAGCGCCGACGCGCCGAGATCGTGCTGGAATTCGACAGCAAGGTGGACTCGATCGCCTTTGGCCAACAAGGCACCGCGCTTGAGGATCTGCTTTTCGTCTCCGCAAATACCGGCACAGTATCGGATACCGGCGAGGTGGCCGAGGGCTCTGCCCTCACGATGGTGGATCTGGAGACGCTGCACCGGATCGAGATCGCCAAGGGCGGCACACGCGGCGACGTGGTGGCGACCACTTCGGACGGCCGGATCCTGATCAGTCAGTCCAACCAGGTGGACGTCGTCAGCCCGGCCTATTCGCCCATCGTCGTGGCGACCAACCCGCCGCAGGATGCGGTGGTTCCGCTTCCGTTCAGCGTGCTGACCGTGCGCTTCGACCAGGACATGTTCGCGGGCGATCCGACATCGACAGCCTCGGTGGCGAATGCCGGCAATTATACGATCACCGGCTCGGACGGGACCGAGATCACGCCCAACGCCATCGTCTATGACGCGGCGAACCGGCTGGTGCTGATCAAGGTCGCAAACCTGACCGACGACACCTATTCGTTGACGGTGTCGGGCGAGGTCACCTCGACCCAGGGTCTGCGGATGGGCACAGATTACGTGACGGAGTTCCGCGCAATCCAGGACCTCTCGGCGCAGATCGCGGTCGAGTTCGGCGCCACGCGCTATGACCGGTCCCTGGGCACCGTCTCCTATGACGTCAAGGTCACCAATATCGGCGATGGCGATATCGTGCTGCCGGTTCTGCTGCTGCTCGATCCCAAGCGCGGCTATTCCGGTGTGCCGGGCGATGCCACGGGCCAGACGGATCAGGGCGTCTGGATGATCGACCTGTCCGAAAGCCTGCCCGAGGGCGGCAAGCTGGCAGCCGGGGCCACGACCACGGGCCAGACGGTCGCCATCGTGACCCCCGACCGGCAGCGCGTTCAGTTCTCGGCCGGCATCGCAGCCTCGACAGGCCCGAACCGGGCGCCCGTCCTGACCTCCGTTCCCCCCGAGACTGCCACAGTGGGGGAGGCTTTCACCTTTTCCATCACCGCCAAGGATCCCGATGGCGACAGCCTGATCTATCACCTGCTTGATGCGCCCTCGGGGATGGAGATCGACGCCGCCACCGGCGAGATGACCTGGATGCCGGACGAGACGGCCAATGCAGATGCACCGGTCACGGTGCAGGTATTCGACGCGCGTGGGGCGGTCACCGTGCAACGCTTCGTGCTGGATGTCGAGGGCGGAAACGAGGCGCCTGAATTCCTGTCCGTCCCAAGCGAGGTCCGCGCCTCCGAGGGCGAATTGGTGGAGTTCGAAGTGGTCGCGGCCGATGTCGATGGCGACGAGGTCGTGATCTGGATCGACAACCTGCCCGAGGGCGCGGTCTACGACGCCGAGCGCCGGACGCTGTCCTGGCAGGTGGGCTACGAGCAGGCGGGAACATATACGCTGACCGTCCGCGCCTCGGACGGGCTGCGCGAGATCGCCACGCATGTCGCATTGCTGATCTCCGAGGCCGCCCGTCCCGTCATGCTGCGCACGCCCGGGAAACTGACAGCGGCTGAGGGCGACCGGATCCGTTTCAACCTTCAGGCCGAGGCCGAACCCGGCACTCCGCTGTCCTTCGGCGTGGTGGATGGCAGCCTGCCCTTCGGGGCGACGCTCAATGCCACCACCGGCGAGTTCGAGTGGATCCCGGGATATACGCAGGCGGACACCTACGAAATCACTTTCGCCGTATCCGACGGAAACGGGCTGGCCGTGGCGACGATGGAGATCGAGGTGACACCCGGAAACGGCGCGCCGGTCTTCGACAATTTCGACGGGCTACAGATCTACGAGGGCCAGAATTTCGTCCTGCGGGCCTTTGCCAAGGATCCCGACAATCCGTTCTATGAACCGGGCTATCGCGATGTCGATGGCATGTTCCATGAACTCGGCGACCTGCCCAAGACAGTGCAGATCGAAGTGGTGGGCGACCTGCCGGAGGGCGCTACTTTCGACACCGACACATGGGAGCTGTTCTGGGTGCCCGGAGCCGATCAGGCAGGCGATTACGAGATCACGTTCCGCGCCACTGATGACGGGGCCGAAAGCGGCGAGCCGATCTCGGTCGAGGAAACCGCGCGGATCAAGGTGCTCGACCTCAACCTGCCGCCGGTCCTGTCGGAGTTGACCAACATCTCCATCGCGCGTGACGCCACGCGGGAGATCCCGGTCTCGGCCATCGATCCCGATGGCGACCCGATCGAACTGATGCTGATCAACGAGCAGCCGGGCATTCCGCTTCCCGATTTCATCACCTTCACCGACAATGGCGATGGCAGTGGCGTGATCCGGCTGACGCCGGGTGTGGGAGACCGCGGCGAGCACGCGGTGACAATGGTGGCCTATGACGACGGCGGCGCCGAGGGAACCCGCCGCGGAGCGCTGCATACTTTCGTCATCGACGTTGAAAGCGATAACGAGCCGCCGCAATTTGCCTATCAGTCGGACGTGGTCGCCGTGGTAGGCGAGGAATTGTCGCTGGAGATCGACGCCGCCGACCTGGATCAGGACGACCTGACCTTTGCGCTGGCCGATCTGCCCGCCGGGGCGGTTCTGACCATGGACCCGCTGATCTATGGTCGCGCCTTGCTGACCTGGACGCCGAGCGCGGCCAATGTCGGCAGCTACACGGCCAAGATCTCGGCCACCGATACCGGTGCCGACGGCCTGACAGATCCGGCGACGACCGATTTGCTGTTCGGCGTGACAGTGCGCACGGCCAACAACGCGCCGATTCTCAACCCCGTCGGCCTGATCGAGGGTACCGAGAACGAGGCCCTCAGCCATACGTTCGGCGCGACCGATGCCGATGGCGATGCGCTGACCTATTCGATCGTGGATCTGCCCAAGGGGGCGGAATTCGACCGCGTCACGGGCAAGCTCGACTGGACACCCTCGCCAGTGCAGGCCGGGACCTTCACCGTGGGCGTCACGGTGTCGGACGGGCACAGCGAGAGCCGCGAAGACGTGACCATCCAGATCGGACAAGCCAACCGCGATCCTGTCTTCGTACCCATGACCGCGCAGCTGGGCCGCGACCGGGCAGAAATCCGGTTCACCGTCGTGGCCGACGATCCCGATGGCGACGATCTGAAGCTCAGCGTGATCTCCGGCCTTCCCGAAGGTGCGGCCTTTTCCGAGCAACGCGGCGAGTTCAGCTGGATCCCGCAATATGATCAGACAGGCACCCATACGGTCGTCTTCGCCGCCCAGGATCCGAACGGAGCCGTGGCGCGCTACGCCGTGGACATCATCATCGCGGATGTGAACCGCGCGCCCGTGATGGAAGTATCCGACCGTGTCTTCCTCGTCGGAGAGGAGAAGACGTTCACGCTTGAAGCCTCCGATTCCGACGGCAATGCGCTGAGCTTCAGCGGCCTCGACCTTCCCGAAGGGGCCACGCTGGATGCGGCGACGGGCGCGGTCAGCTGGACCCCCGGTCCGGGACAGGAAGGCGACTATTACGTCACCTTCATCGCCGATGACGGGCGCGACCAGACCCGCCAGACCATCGTGATGCGCGCAACGCTGGAGCCTGAGGAGCCGGTGGTGCGCATAGAGTTGACGCCCAGCTTCCCGGCTGTCCCGGGCCAGCAGGTGCTGATACAGGTGGTGGCCGACAGCCTGTCGGATATCACCGGCATATCGCTTTACGCCGATGGCAACGAATTGACGCTCGATGCGTTCGGCCGAACCCTGTTGACCCCGACCAGGACAGGAAAGATCGAGTTGGCCGGATACGCGCAGGACGCGGATGGCAATATCGGCCAGCAGATCATCGACCTGAAGGTGCGCGACCCCGAGGATCGCAGCGCGCCGGTGATCTTCATGGGCGAGGGACTGAACCTCTACCAGCTCGATGGCGAAGTCGATATCGGCGGCATGGTCGAGGACAGCAATCTCGACTTCTGGAAACTGGAACTGCGCAGCGCAGATGGCACGCGCCTGGTCCGCGAACTGGCCTCGGGCGAAGAAGCCGTGGGTGGCCTGCTGGCGAAGCTTGATACCGGAGACCTGCTCAATGGCTTCTACTCGCTGCGCCTGACGGCGGCGGATATCGGCAACCGGTACTCGGTCAAGGATGTAAGGATCGAGGTCAACGGCACCGACAAGCAGGGCCGGTTCACGGCGGTCGAGACAGATATCGAGACCGATCTCGGTGGCGTCCCATTCTCGCTCACCCGCCGCTTCGACAGCTTGACCGGCGCGGACCGGGATTTCGGAAGCTGGTCGGCAGGCTTTGACCTCGATATCGCGCTGAGCACCGCGGCAACAGGGCGGGAAGCCTTCGGCCTTTACTCCGCGCTTGCGGAGGAGGCACGGCTCTACCTCACGACCCCCACGGGGGAGCGGATCGGCTTCACATTCGCCCCGGTCGAGGAAAAGATCGGCGGTCGCAGCTTCTGGCGCGCCGGCTGGACAGCGGATGGTGATGCGGAGTGGGTGCTGCAATCGGCCGACATGCTGCTGCGCAAGTCCGGAGGGCGCTTCTTCACCGCCGATGACGGGCTGGCCTACAACCCGACCGATCCATTTGTCGGCGGGGCGCAGCCCTTCCTTCTCACCGGTCCTGACGGAACCGCTTACGCGGTCAGCAGCGATGGGCGCGTGCAGGAAATGCGCAAGGACGGCGCGCGACTCTTCGTCGGCGACAGCGGCATCACGGCGGACAATGGTGCCGTGGTGAATTTCCTGCGCGACGCTGACGGCCGGATCGTGCGGATCACGACGCCCGACGGCAAGGCCACGGTCTACAGCTATGACGAAAAGGGCCAGTTGGTCCGTTATCGCGCGCTCGAGGATGGGTCGGGCGGTCGCTTCGGCTACGACGAGGACGGGCGACTCAATGTTACGACGGGCGGTTCGGGCCCGGCGCGTGTGATCGTCTACGACGGCGATGGCGGCATCGTCGAAACTCCTCTCAATGAGGACCTTGGCGGTATCAGCCAGTTCATCGGCCGGGTCATCAGGGGCGATGCCTCGGGCGGAACGCAGTTCTATACGCTGACGATCCGGGAAAGCGACCTGATCACCGGGGCCGGCGGGAACGGGCCAGTCGTGCGGGTCGAGACCTCATCGGAGGAGGCGACACCCGTGATCGACGGCGGCCGCCTGCTGAGCCTTCAGCGCTCCGGCGGAAAGACAGTCGCGCTTTACCGCTTCGAGGCTGCCGGGCTCTATACCCTTTCCCTCTCCGGCGGGTCCGAGTTTGACCTGGTGCTCGGTGCGGCTGGCGACGTCAATGCCGATGGCAGCGTGAACGGCACCGACAGCGATCTGCTGCGCGATGGCGGCCCGGGGACAGACATCACCGGCGATGGCGTGGTCGATGCGCAGGATCGCGAGGTGCTGAACGTCAATTTCGGCATCCGTGGCAATACTGCGCCTGTGGTCGCCGCGACGCTGCCCGAGGTCTTCACGCATGAAGACCTTCCGGTTCTGGTCAAGCTGGACGAGATCGCCAAGGATCAGGAGGGTGATCCGGTCTTCTTCCGCATCGTCGACGCCGAGAACGTCACCGCACGCTTCACGCCGGATGGCCAGTACCTGCGCATCACACCCGGCGAAGGGTTCACCGGCGCGGCCTCGATCACCGTGGCCGCCGATGACGGCTACGCTCAGACCGGCGATATCAAGCTGGACGTTACCGTGTCGGATGCGGCCCTGACCTCGATCACGCTCCTGCAACGGGAGTACTATTTCACCGAACCCGGAGAAGTGGGTGATCTTGTCATCGTCGGCCAGTTCGAGGATCAGGCCGATGTCATTCTGCCGTTCGACTATGTGAACGTGACAACGCCCGATCCCGATGTCATCAAGATCGGCAGCAACGGCCTTGTCACCGCGCTCAAGCAGGGCGACACCCACATCCTGGCGCAGCGCGGCAACCTCGCGGCAGCGACAGCCGTGGCCGTGGGCATTGCCGACGATCCCGATGGTGCGGTGGCGCAGATTTTCGGCATCGATGCCTATCCCGACAGCGTGACCATCCTGCCCGATGGCGGAGAGCGTCAGATCGTCACCGAACTTGGCACGCTGGGTACCGATTTCGTGCAGGGGACCGAGGACGGTGTGGTCTATGTCTCCTCCGACACCGACATCGTGACCGTTACCGACGGCGGTTTGATCGAGGCGGTGGCGCCGGGTGAGACGACCGTGACCGTGATCTATCGCGGCGCCGAAGAGGTTCTGACCGTGAGCGTGACCCCGCCCGTCGAGGCCGCGAGCGTCGAGATGGACGAAACCGGCGGCGCGATGCGCACGCCCGACGGGATCGAGATCGCTGTGGGCGCAGGGCAGCTTTCGGGCACGGCGACCATCTCGGCCGAAGCCCGGAGCGAAGCCGAACTGGATCTCGAGGTGCCGCCCGATTTCGATTTCGTGGCGGGCGGCGTCATCGACATCGAGGGCGGCGCGTTGAACGGCCCGATCCAGTTGGCAACCAAGGTATCCGCAGATGTCGCGCAGGAAGGCGACGAGGTTCTCTTCTTCGTCCTCGACGATTTCTCGGAACAGACGGATGGCGAGTACGGCGAGATCTGGCGGCTGGTGGATAGCGGCACGGTCGATGCCGATGGCATGGCCCGCACGGCTTCACCGCCCTTCCCCGGCATGTCCGAACGCGGCAGTTATCTCGTCGCCAAGGCGAACCAGCCGCTCATGGATGCCTCGCTCTATCTGCCCACGCTGGCCCGGGCGGCTGTGGCGGTGATCCCGGCCATGGCGATCGGCTTGGCAACCGGCGGATTGGCGGGTGCGGTCGTGGGTCTCGGGCTGGTGGCGGGCATCAGCTACATGGCCTTCAAGATGACGCCGGGCAAGCAGAAGATCGACGTCTACCAGGATTACCTGGAAGGCAAGAAATGGGCCAAGTACGAGGCCGAAGCGGATCCGCAAGGTGTCGATGGCCGCCTGAACATCTCGGCCAAGCTGCCGCCGACGGCAATCGTGCCGGCTGCAGGGGAAAAGCCGCAGGTCAGCAAGGTCACGCCGAAGCTGATGGAGGATGGCAGCGTTCGCCTGGAGATCGAAGGCTCTCGGCTGATCTATGGCGAGAATTCCGACAACTCCGCGAGTTTTGGCAACAAGCTCGAGGATACCCGTCTCAAGATCCGGATAGGCGCCTACACCCAATACATCTACGGCAAGGATTTCCTGGAGCCCAATGTCAGCGCGGCGACCGGAAACGGCAGTTTTTCGGTTCAATTGCCCAACGACATCCTCGTTTCACGGGCCAAGTTCAGCTTTGAACGGCCATCCCCACGCGGTACCGGCGATGGCGAAGGCAAGTGGAGCGCTACGACCGACGCGGAACCCTCCGAAGAGTTCACCGTCAAGAACGACCGGGGCTATGGCGTGATCGGCGGCAGCGAATATGTCGGTGACGTGAACCAGACGATCCTTCAGGTCTTCGACATCCTGCCTGCCAACTTCTCCGAGACAGACGATGACGATCCGGTCGACGGAGTTCTGCCAGAAAAGACCGAGGTGGTCACGAACATCGCTCTGATGAATGGCACGAAACCGATCACGGGATGGCCGCTTGACGTGGTCCTCGCCGGCGATCTTTCGGCGGCCTATGTCGCCACATACGACGGCATCGCCATCGTCGACATGCTGAGCCTGCGCCAGTTCGACCCCTTCCCCAAGCTGGAGGGAACGAACGTCATCAAGATCCCGGGCAATCAGGTGCAGAAACTGGCCCTGTCGAACGACGGCAACTTCCTCTACGCCGCGGGCACCGGGGCCATTCATGTGATCGACCTGCGCCCCGACTCTCCCGACTATCTCAAGCAGCGCCAGGTGAACTTGCCCGTGCCGGGAGTGGATATCGGCAACCAGAACGGCAAGATCAACGACATCGCACTGGATGCCGATGGCAAGAAGCTTTACGTGGCCGTGCCCTTCGGCGGCATGTTCGGCACCAACGGCTGGGCGCGCGGTCAGGGCGTCGACGGAAAGATCTATGTCATCAACGTCGATCAGGCTGACGCCGAAAGGGCAGCGGCCGGCGAGCAGACCACCTATCTTTCGGTGATAGGCCAACTCAACGGGCACAAGGACCCCTATGACATCGAGGCCACCGCCGATGCCAACAAGCTGGCGTTCGTGTCGCGCGGGGAGCGGCGCGAGGGCCTTTATTTCATCAATGTGCGTGATGCGGACCCGAACAATTACGATGCCTGGGTCGAACGCCTTCCCAGCATCCCCGACCAGGAGCAGCCGAACCGGTTCCCGCTGGAATTGAACCTGCGTGACATCGGCGTGCGCTATGCCGGCTTCGTCCTGCCCTTCCCGCCGATCCTGATCGACGATTACCGCAAGCTCACCAGCCAGTACTACGATCTCGACATCCGCAATCCCGTCGCGCTCGAGATCACGCCCGACATGTCCTATGCCTTCGTGGCGGACTACGACCTGTCGCGATATCTGACGATGGGCGACTCCCTCATCGCCTACGAGATCGAACGCCGCCACCAGTTGGGCAACAATATCGGCCTGATCCGCAACCCGTTCGAGATGAGCAAGACGGAATGGGAGGAGTTGAACCAGGCGCGCGGGGTGGATTACAAATATGGCCTGCGCGGCCATGTCGGCTCCACCAGCCCGATCCCCGACCAGTATCTCACGGAAATCGCAATGCGCCCGGATGGCAGCCAGGTGCTGGCGCATCTGCGCAGCTCCGGTGCGATCCTGACCCTGAATACCGACGGGATCATCAAGGCGTCGGACATGGCGATCAGTGGTGCGAACGGCACCGACCTGGGCCGCAACCGCGAACTTCCAGTCGACCTCGAACGCGGGCTTCTGGGTCTCGGCGACGAGGTGGTGCGCGAGAAGACACCAGAGGGTCTGCGGCTTTACGGCGACCCGCTCGATGTCGTTTTCTGGGGCCGCGGCATGGACATTCAGGCCGAGGTCGGCCTTGAACTGATATATCCGCAGGGCGAAATCACCGCAAACGGGCCGGATGCCGATCCGCTGAAATTCGAAGTGCACCTGGATCCGCGGAAGATCGGCGTGCCGTTCTTCGAGATGGACCTGTTCGTCTCGACCCAGGCCCCGGGCGAAGGTCTGTTCCCAGGCGATCCGTTCAGGGAACGGGCATGGCTGGGCAATGACGACCCGACCAAATCGAACGACTATCACCGCTACCGCCTGATAAACTCGGTCGACTCCATCAAGAATTTCGCCTTCCAGTCCGGCAAGAAATATTTCCTGAAGGGCGATGGCACGATCGACGAGTCCCAAACCACTGACCTGACGAGCGCAGACGTGAATGGCGTCGATCCCAAGCATGCCGTGGTGATCGAGGTCGATCCTGGCTTCCGCAACGCGCTGACAGGGGGTCAAAGTTACTATTGGGGCGTGAAGATCAAGAACAGCGGCGGCGATCTCGTCGGATCGCGGCGCTTCACGACCAACTCCGTGATGCCCACTCAGACGCCCTTCTCGACGGTGAACGTGCTGACGCACGGGTTCCAGATCATGGGGCTGCTGCCCGATTACGCGAACACCGCGCTCAACGAGGATACGCTGGCGCCCTGGCTGGAAAGCGGCGAGTTGCTCAGCGATGCCTCCGGCGGCGGTACGATCCTCGTCTACAACCGCCAGACCGGCAAATGGCACGAATACGATCCCGAAGGCGCCGAGGGTGCCCGCATTTCGGGGGCTGCCTTCCAGGCCTCGCAACTCAAGGAAAAAGAAGCCGTCACGCTGGTTCTCGACTGGTACCGCGAAAGCAACATCTCGGATAGCGGCTTCTCCGAGGCGGCAGCCGATGCGTTCTTTGCCTCGCTGGTACAACTTGACCTCGATACAGGCGGCAAGATCTTCAAGAGCCCGCTGCACTTCATCGGCCATAGCCGCGGTACGTCGGTCAACTCCGAGATCATCCAGCGTCTGGGTGTCCGCTTCCCTGAAAGCGGCGACAAGAACATCGACATCCACATGACGACTCTGGACCCCCACGATTTCAAGCAGGATTCGCTCAAGGTCGAGTTGAAGAAGATCGTCGAAAGCTGGATCACGGCCGCCAAATTCGGTGCGACCCTGACCAGTTTCGCGAACCCGGCCCTGGGAGCGACCCTGCTGCGCGTCATCAACGGGGTCGAACTGGGGGCCCAGCTTCTGTTCAAGATCGCGGGGTACGCGGGTATTCAGGCCGCCGAAATCCCGTGGGATGATTTCAAGGACCCCAATGTTCAGGTCTGGTCGAACGTCGATTTCGCCGACAACTACTTCCAGACTTCGGCCCCCGAGGGGGACAGCAATTTCAACAAGTTCACGGGGCTGAAATTCGTTCCGATCACCACGCCGAACGGCACCAAGATTCCGACCGACAAGGACGGCAAGGACAAGCTGCCCACCAAGCACGGCATGGGGGTCCCGGATATCGAGCTCGACTTCACCAAGGCCAAGGTGCCCGGGTTCATCGAAGCGGACGCTCTGGCCACGCCGCACAGCCGGATCACCAACTGGTACATGGGCACCGCCGACGTCAATTCGGGCTTCGTCGGTGGCGTGCTGATCCCGCGCACGATGGGCGACGAGGGGCTTGCAATCAATTCTACCGGCGACGAGGGCTTCTTCGGCCAGCTGGGCAACGCCCTGTTCGGCGAGGGCCATACGAAACAACCCTATTACGGCGTCGATCCCGTTGCCTTCAGCAACGGCAAATGGGGAGACGTCAAGACACACTTCGCCGATTATTTCCGCAAGGCGAACATCAATCCGGGCACGGCGCAGTCGAACACGACGCGCACCGAGGCAATCGGCACCGGCTTCTACTTCTCGACCGTCGCGGGCAATCCGGACATCCGTCCCGACAGCAAGGATCAGAAACGCACGAGCCTTGATTTCGACAACACCGAGGTCGACCGACCGGTCGGCCCCAAGGAGAACCCGGTCAAGTACGAGCCTGTGCCAACCGTCTTCAACGGCGATTTCAGCCACGGCACCCGGCACGCCCTGTCGAACTACATCAAGTGGATTGCGGGCGCAGGTTACAGCCAGCTCTTGAACGGACAATCGTCCTGGGACGATTTCAAGAAGGCGCTGAACAATGTCGGCGACAAGGAATTGTCGATTTCCAAGAAGTTCGGCGGCGTCGCCTCGGCCGCGAATGCCATTCTGCCCGACCTTCCCCCAACCCTGGGCCGCTTCCCACTGCATTACGACCTGCCCGGCTGGTCGATGCATGGCGGCATCGAGGGCACGCAGACCGATCGTGACAACGCGACCACCTTCCCTGACGGGATCGACGAGGGCGCCTCCTATACTTTCGACCTGTTCTCGGCCTCGACCGCTGAAAGCTGGGGTCTTGCCGGGCCAGTGGACATCACCGGCCTGTTCCTGATGAACATGAATTTCGGGGCAGAAGTCATCGACATCCTTGGCCGCGTCCTCAAACCACTGCTGGAGAAGATGCTCGCGCAATATGCCGAGAAGTTCACCAATGACAATTACACCAACCGCTATACCGACAGCGAGAAGAAGGACCTGATCCGCAAGGATTATGCCGAAAGCGTGGGCGGCACGGTCGTGCCCGACGGTGACAGCTTCAAGATCATGAAGGATGGCGAAACGCTGCTGACAGCCGATCAGTTGTCGCGCAACGTCGATGCGACCTTCAATTTCGTGATCGACGATGCGACCTCGCTGCGGCTGCTGGCGCGCGCCTTCGACTTTGTGGTCGATGCCGCATCGGGAAGCGACGTGATCAAGGACGCGCTGAAGTCCTGGGGCGGCGACAGCTTTGCGCTCAAGGGCGGTGTGCCGTCACTGATCAAGATCCTGGACACGCCGCTCGACACCTCTACACCGGAAAACGAGCAGGCTTCGAAGGCAGCACGCGCCAAGGCGATGAGCGATTACCTGGCGTGGATCGGCAAGAACCTCGTGGCGCTTGTCACGACCCAACTCGGCTGGGACACGAAGCCCAACTATGCCCTGATGTTCGGCGGTTCGCAGGCGCTCAAGGAGATGGTGCGGACCTTCCTGCCCGAAACCAAGTTCACGGTCGGCGGCAACCAGATCTCGGTGCCAGACATGTTCGACCGCGCCATCGACGCTGTCGGCCAGATCGACTCGCTGACGCATAACCGGATGTTTATTCCGGCGGACATGGAAGAGATCATGTTCGACGCCTTCCTGCCGCTGAATCCCGGCGAGGAAGTGAATGCCGAGATTGTCTTCACCACCATGGACGGCCGCGAATATACCGCGAAAGGCCTCAATACCAACGAGAATGGAGTTGTCGAGAAAAAGAACGCCTATTACTTCGACCGGAGCTTCTTCTCTACCCAGATCGCGCGCTTCGAGATCCCCCCGGAGGTGCGGGGCAAGGTCGCCAATGTCACGATCACCAATAACGGGCTGGAGCGCGCCCCCGCCGCGAACCTCGCCGAAGAAGTCGTCGAGTTCCTGAGCAACTTCAACTTCGGCGCCGCGGTCAACGATGCCGCATCGGTGGTCATGGTCATAGACAACATCAGGATGACCAAGTCGGGCTCCAACCAGACCGCGACCAGCATTGGCGACGGCGCCACACCGATCACAGTCATCGAGGCGCAGGCCCTGGCCGAAGTCGCCCAAGGGTTCTGGGTCGATAGCGAACTCGTCCCCGGAGCGGAGAGTCTCCTCGAGGATCTGGTCATCCGGATCGCCGATCTCGACGGTGCGGAACTGGCGCTGGCGGACGGCAACGTGATCACCATCGACGCTGATGCCGCTGGTCATGGCTGGTTCGTCGACACGACGGCGGACGACGCCAGTGAGTTCGCGGCCACAGATCTCGATCATCTTTACATCGCGGGAACAGACAGCGAGGCCCACGGCCGCATCGACCTTCTGACGGTCCTGACGCACGAGATCGGCAACATCATGGGCCTGCCTGATCATGTCGATCCCGGTAGCAGCTTCGTGATGAGCCCGGTCATCGATCCGGGAACACGGCGCCTGCCAACCGGACCGGATGTGGGCGACTGGTCCGCCATCATAGACGAGCAGACCGACATCGTAGGTGTTGACGGCCTGAAGCGGGACACTGCGCCGACGACGCGCGAAACGGCGACCGGTGTCCCCAGGCCGGACACGCAGCTTGCCGGGGCGTTAGGTGAGCCTTTCACCAATGGCGGGTTCGATACCGATCTGAACGGTTGGACCACAACCGGCAGCGTGTCCGCCGTGGGCAGCAAGGCACGCCTGGACGAAAGTTCGGGCATCATGTCTGGGCTGAGCCAGGGCTTCCAACTCCCCGCCGGGATCACCGCGCTGCAATTCACGTTGTCCGACATCACGCTCGACCAGCCAGCCGAGGCGCCGCCCGATGCGTTCGAGGTCGCACTGCTCGACGGGGCGACACGGCAGCCGATCCTGCCGGCAATCGCCAACCTTTCCGGAACCGATGCCATCCTCAACATCCAGGCAGACGGAACGCGCTATCTCAGTTCGGCCGTCGGCGTCGGCGCAAATGCGGATGGCTCGCTGACTGTGACCGTCGATCTGACGGGCCTCGAAACCCGGCCAGAAGACCTGATCATTTCCTTCGATCT
Source organism: uncultured Paracoccaceae bacterium (assembly GCA_947500005.1). Classification (GTDB taxonomy): domain Bacteria; phylum Pseudomonadota; class Alphaproteobacteria; order Rhodobacterales; family Rhodobacteraceae; genus Lutimaribacter_A. The sequence continues at coordinate 128,264 of CANMQJ010000007.1, forward strand.
CATTGGTCTGGGCGACGTCAACTCGGCTGTCAGCGTCGACAGTGTGCGTCTTCTCGGGCTCGAAGCCAACGACCCGCCAGTAGCTGCGGGAGAAACCGCAACCACGCCCGAAGACATCCCAGTCGATATCGATATTCTGGCGAATGACAGCGATCCGGACGGCGACCCGCTGATCGTGCAGATCGAAACCGATCTTGGCGGCGCCACTCTGGTTCCCGTCACCGGCGGCGTGTTCCGCTACACGCCCGAGGCGAACAGCGTGGGCGAGCAGCAGATCACCTATCGCCTGTTCGACGGCGTGAACCGTTCGAACCCCGTCACGCTCACCGTCGAGATCACTCCGGTCAATGACGCTCCGGCACTTGATCCCATCGCGGACGCACGTATCCCGCAGGGCGTGGAGACACAGATCCAGGCAATCGCAAGCGATGTCGACAACAGCACGGCCGAGTTGCGCTTCTCGCTCGGCGCCGCACCTGAAGGGGCACGCATCGACGCGGAAACCGGCCTGATCTCCTGGACACCGGCCACGGCCGAAGCCGGAGACTTCACCGTGAGCGTGACCGATCCGGACGGCCTGACGGCCAGCCGCAGCTTTACCCTTGCGATCATGGCGGCACCTGTCGTCACCGTGGCAGACCTTGCCCTGAACGCGGGCGTTCCAGTGGATCACTCCGCCAGTGCGACCGATCCCGACGGGGACGACACCGCGATCACCTATCTCTTGCTGTCCACACCGGAATGGCTCTCGATCGACGCGGGCACCGGTGCAATGAGCGGCGATACCACGGGTCGGGGTGGAAACTACACGATCACCGTTCAAGCGACCGACGTCGATGGCGTGACGGGCGAGGCGAGTTTCGAACTTCGCGTCTATGCCGCGCCCGAACTGAGTGCCGCAAGCGTCATCCTGGTCGAGGGTGACGCCTTGTCGGCAACACCGCTCGCCACCGATCCCGACAGTCCCGAAGAAGAGCTCACCTTTGCCAAAATCGACGGGCCCGACTGGATTTCCATCGATCCGGCCACCGGTGTCGCGACCGGCGACAGTGCGGGAAATGTGGGCAATTTCGAAGTCTCACTGCGTGTCACCGATGCCCAGGGGCTGAGCGACGACATAACCTTTGCCGTGACCGTTCGTGCGCGACCGGTCCTCGCGGCCGAGGACGTGACAGTCATCCAAGGTACGGCCCTTTCGCATCCGGTGGCCGCGACCGACGCCGACACTCCCGCCGATCAGTTGGCTTTCACCAAGCTGGCCGGCCCGGCCTGGATTTCGGTCGATGCCGCGACCGGCACGCTGACGGGCGACAGCAGCGGCCAGTCGGGAGAGGCCGAGGTTACGGTCCAGGTCACCGATGCCGACGGTCTTTCGGCCGAAATTGCATTGACTGTCGACGTCAACGCACCGCCGGGCTTCACTCTTGCCGACACCACGCTAATCGAGGGCGCGGCGCTGGATCTGTCCCCGACCGTCTCGGACCCCGACAACCCCGCAGGAAGCCAGAGCTTCGCCAAGGTTTCCGGCCCTGATTGGATCGCGGTGGACAGCGCTTCAGGTGCAGTGACCGGCGACAGTGCAGGCCAGGTTGGCGTGCATGAAGTAACAGTGTGGATAACCGATCCGGACGGCCTCAGCTCCGAGGAAACCGTCACCATCACCGTCCTGGCACGGCCGACGCTGAGCGTCGTCGACACCACGGTGACAGCGGGCGACGCGCTGTCCCTCACCCCGGTTGTGACCGATGCCGACAGCCCCGCTGGCGAATTGACATTCGTCAAGCTTGCTGGACCGGACTGGATCACCGTCGATCCGGCAACGGGCATGATTTCGGGTGACAGCACCGGTCAGGCGGGCGAGGCGGTCGTCACGCTGCGGGTCACCGATGCGGACGGCCTCAGCGACGAAGCGAGCCTGATCGTCGACGTCAACACCCCGCCGGTGATGAGCATCGCAGATGTCACGCTCGTCGAGGGAGACCCGGTCAATGTGGCTCCTACGGTTTCGGATACCGACGATCCAAGTGGCGATCGCAGTTTTGCGCTGGTCAGCGCACCTGACTGGATCGCGGTCGACGCCGCGAGCGGACTTGTTACCGGCAACAGCGAGGGGCATCCGGGTACCGAGCAAATCACGCTTCGCGTCACCGATGCCGACGGGTTGAGCGCCGAGACCAGCTTTGTTCTCAGGATACTTGCTGTTCCGGTAATTGCCGCCGATGACGTGACCCTGACACAGGGCGAGACCCTGTCGCACCCGATCACGGCCAGCGATGCCGACACGCCGACAGATCAATTGTCCTTCGTAAAACTCGCAGGTCCGGACTGGGTCACCGTCGATCCGGCCACCGGCCAACTGACCGGCGACAGCACGGGCCAGGCGGGCGTCGTAGAGGTCGCGATCGAGGTCAGTGATCCCGACGGGCTGACCGCCGTTGTTCGGCTGAACGTAGACGTCAATTCTCCGCCGGTCGTAACCGCCGCCGATACCGTGGTGGTCGAAGGAACTGGCATCGATATCAGACCGGTGGTGAACGATGCCGATGATCCTGCCGGCACCCGTGTTTTCGTTTTGATCGAGACTCCGGACTGGCTTGCGGTGGATCCCGCAACTGGTCGCATTTCGGGCGACAGCAGTGGGCATGTCGGCATCGTCCCCGTCACTCTGCGTGTCACCGACGCCGATGGCCTGACCGGCGAGACGAGCCTGGCGATCACCGTGCAGGCACGCCCGGTTCTGACTGCAACCGACACGACTGTCGTCGCGGGAGAGAGTCTTTCGCACCCGGTTTCCGCGCAAGACGCGGATTCGGCCGCCACCGAGTTGCGCTATGCCAAGGTTTCCGGTCCGGATTGGCTGTCGGTCGATCCGCAGACGGGTACGCTTTCCGGCGACACGACCGGACAGGCCGGCGTCTACACCGTGACGCTGCGCGTCACCGATGCCGACGGGCTCAGCGACGAGGGCTCGCTGACCCTTACCGTTCAGGCGCGGCCAACCCTCTCCGGACAGGACGTGACGCTGGTCGAAGGCCAGCCGCTTGACCTGCAACTGACGGGCGGCGATGCCGATGGTGGCACGGAGGCCTTGCGTTTCGAAATCGTCGACGCGCCCGCCTGGATCGCTATCGATGCCGAAACCGGGCGCGTGACCGGCGAGAGTTCCGGCAATGCAGGGGAACAGGAAGCAACCTTCCGCGTGACCGATAGCGACGGGTTGAGCGCGGATCTCGCACTGACAATTGACGTCAACGCGGTCCCGGTTCTCGAGCTTTCGGACATTACCCTTGTCCGTGGCGAGACACTCGACGTCGCAGCAGCGGCGCGGGATGCGGATGGCCCGCTCTCCGCGCTGACCTTCCGGCTGCTCTCGGGGCCTGACTGGATCGCCATCGATCCGGCTACCGGCCGGCTGACCGGCGATACGACCCGTCAGGCCGGTGAAGCACTTGTGCGCGTTTCTGTCACGGATGCGGACGGGTTGACCGACGAGGCGGAGATGATCGTGGACGTGAACGCGCCCCCAGAACTCGACGATCTGGAACTGTCGCTGACCGCGGGCCAGACCATCGCCGAAGCAATGAGGGCCCGCGACGACGATGGCGACGTGCGCGACCTTGTCTATGCAATGATCGACGGTCCCGATTGGCTTGAACTCGATCCGCTGACCGGTATCCTGAGCGCCGATACCACCGGGCATGTCGGGCAGACGAACGCGGTGATCCGTGTCACGGATGCCGACGGCCTGACCGGCGACGCCAATGTTTCGATCAACGTGGCGCCGCAGAGGAGTCCGGGTGGCGTGCCCTCCTCGCCGGTGCAAATCACTCGGCCGACCACCAATCCGAGCCGCATCTCGACGGTTTCGAGCGGTGGTGCCAGCGTGACCGCTGGTTATGTATCGGATGATTTCCTGGGCAGCGGCGGGGGATACACCGAGATCCCCGTCGTTTTCGAAAGCAAGGGCGGAATTACCAGCATGGTGATCGAGATCACCCATCGTGCCGGGGTGATGAAACTTCTGGACGTGTTCAAGGGTGTGTGCATGCCATTCGGCATCGGCGTGAAGACCGAGGTCACGGACAACACGATGCGGGTTACGATCACGTCGCGCGTGCCGCTTCCGGCAGGCGTTCTCGACCTGCTGCGCGTGCAGGTACAAACCGGGGGTAATCCTGCGTCGGCCGATCTCACCATCCGCGCGATCGAGATCAACGGCCTGCCCGTCGACGACGCGCCCGAACCGCCCGTTGCGGCGGATGGCACGCCGCTTCGTGTCGATGTGGGTGATGTGGAGTTCAAGAAGGCCGTCCAGGCACCGTTGGCCTATGACATCACCTTGGAGGGCACCGGAGCGCGTGACCCGGGCGAAGTTCTTCTCGATCCCGACTCCGTGGCAGGAGGTTTCCTCGCGCTCAGCATCGCGAATCTTCGCACCGCCGACAGCCTGCGGATGACCTTGTCCTATGACAGCCGGGCGCTGCTGCCCGATGCCGCCATCGCCCCGCGAAGCGGCAGCGCGGTCGACATGTTCGACCGGCCCGCAAGCGGCGAGTTGGAAATTACCGTAGCCGACCTGCCGGCCCTTCTGGCCGAGGCCGCCGTGCTGGCCTGTGTCGCGTTCAAGAGGGCGCCGGGCGGGCGCCGGACAGGTACCGTCAAGCTCAAGTCTCTGGAAATCGACGGCGCTGACGTGCCGCTCGAAGAAGAGTTGTCCGGCTGGACAGAGCAGGCGCCCGGTGGCTACACTATCGCTGCGGCAACCTCGACCGGCCTGTCGATCCCGATGGTTCACGCGCCGGTGCGGGCGCCGGACAAGTGACCGGGACCTTTCAATTTTCAGAGGGACGACGAGGGATGGCCAAAGCGGCGGAGAAGACAGACAAGAATGGCGCCGCAGGCGCGACCGGGGCCACTGGCCCGCAGGCAGAAGCGTCTCCGCACAGCACGGGGACGGGACCTAGGCAACGCGAAGCCACCATTCCGCCCAGCCAGGTGAAGTTCGACACATCGAACCTCAAGAGCAGCTATTGCAACGTTTGCAACGGCTCCAGTACGCGCGAGGAGGTGGTTGTCAATTTCGGCGTCAACAACAGCTGGGACATGGGGACAACCAAGCTCGAAGTTCAGTTGGAACACCGCGTGGTGATGTCGCCACATGCCGCGAAACGCCTGCGCGACATGCTGGTGCGGCTGATCGACGAACATGAAACGCGTTACGGTAAGCTCGACGGATAAGGCAGGGCGCGCCTGATGGCTATCAGCCGATCCGCGCCAGACCTGCCCGCGGGTACAGATGGCGGCGAGGTCCAGATCACGCAGGTGTCACGCAGTCTCTGGACTGCCTTCGCCAACGCCCGGACCGAAACCGCGCTTCTGACATCGTGGCTGGCGGTCCTGGTCAACAGGGTGCCGGAAGCCACGCTTGGCGTCCTGCTACGCCCCGACCCGGGCGCTGCCGCCTACGTTCCAGTCGCGGTTGCACCAGACCCCCGACGCGATCTGTCGGGCTTAACCGATATCGCGCAAAAGGCCATCGCTTCGAACCGCTCCTCGAGCACCCGCTCCGGCGACGGCGAGGTGAGCAGGGTCGCCTGCCCCGTCAAGGGCCCCGATGGCGCCGCCGGTTATGTCGTTGTGCTCGAACTCAAAGGTAGCGACGATGCAGGCGTCCAGCAGGCGTTGCGTGATGCGCATTGGGCGGCTGGCTGGTTGTCGGCGCAGCTCTGGCAGGATGCCGCCCGCGACGGCGAGGCGCGCTTGCGCCGGGCGGGCGTGGCGCTCGACATCCTCGCCGTCGCCGCCGAGCATCGCAAACCTGCAGCGGCTGCAATGGCCGTGGTGAACGAGGCACAGACAGTGCTGGACTGCGACCAGATCAGCCTGGGGCTGATCAAGCGCCGCCGCAGCGCCCCGCGAATGAAGCTCCTCGCGATGTCCTATTCCGCCTGGTTTCGCAAACGCTCGGGCCTGGTCGAAGGAATCGAGACGGCGATGGAGGAAGCCTGGGATCAGAATGCCAGCGTGAGCTATCCGCCGCTCGACCGGATTGCCCGCGCCGTGTCGGTCGCGCATGGCGAACATGTTCGCCGCTCTCGCACAAGTCACATGATCACCGTCCCGCTCTCGGACGAGGATGGCCCCATCGGAGCCATGACCTGCGAGCGCCGCGATGCGGACAAGCCGTTCGACGAGGACACGCTTTTGATGGCCGAAAGCATCGCGGCACTGGTCGGCCCCATGCTTGCACTCAAGGCCCAGAATGCACGCTGGTTCGGCGGGCGCATCGTGGACGGCATCCTGCACGTGCTCGATATCCTGCTGGGGCCCCGCCACCTCAGCTGGAAACTGCTCGCGATTATCCTGGCCTTCCTCGCCTTCGCCGCGGCGACCGTTCACGGCCCCTTCCGAGTGCAGGCCGATGCCGTGCTGCGCGGGCAGGAAATGCGTGCCGTCGTCGCCCCTTTTGCGGGTTTCATAGATCAGGCGCCGCTGCGCGCGGGCGAAACTGTCGAAAAGGGCGATCTCTTGGTCCGGCTCGATGATTCAGACCTGCGGCTGGAAGAGTTACGCTGGAGGTCAGAGATCGACCGTCTGGTCTCTCAAGCCCGTGAGGCGCAGGCGCAGTATGATCGCACGCAGGTGGCCCTGCTGGAGGCGCAACTTGCCCAAGCGCGAGCGCAACTGTCACTGGCCCAGGCCGAGCTTGGCCGAACGCGACTGACCGCGCCCATCGACGGCATGATCGTATCAGGAGACCTCAGCCAGAAACTGGGCGCGCCGGTGCAACTGGGCGAAGTGCTGTTCGAGATCGCACCACCTGACCGCTACCGGGTGGACATCTATGTCGACGAACGCGACCTTCCCTATGTCGGAACCGGCCAGGCTGGCCGCCTGTCGCTGGCAGGACAGCCGAGCGAAGGCTTGCCTTTCCAAACGACCCGTATCACCCCCATTGCCGAGATCCGCGAAACCCGGAACACATTCCGTGTCGAAGGGTTGCTCGACACCACCCCGGAGGGGCTGCGGCCGGGAATGGAAGGCGTGGCCAAGATCGACGTCGGGCGCGAACTGGTGATCTGGGTCTGGTCGCGGCGACTGATCGACTGGACGCGGCGCACGCTCTGGACGTGGCAGCCGTGACATGGCCGAAAGCTATCTCAGCACCATCTGGTACCGCGTCGCCGATCTGCAACCCAAGCTGCGCAACCATGTGAGCGTGCATCGTCACCGCTATCGCGGGCGGGCCTGGTATGTGCTGCATGACCATGCCTCGGGGCGGGTTCACCGGTTCACGCCCGGGGCATACATGCTGATCGGCCAGATGGATGGGGGCCGCACCGTGGACGAGGTCTGGCGCGCGCTGGCAGAAGCCTATGACGAGGACGCGCCCGGTCAGGACGAGGTCATCCGGTTGCTGTCGCGCCTGCATCAGAACGACCTGATCCGTTACTCGGGTTCCCCGGACGTGGCCGACCTGCTGGAACGCTACAACCGGAACACGCGCCAGATAGTGAAGCAGAACCTGCTCAACCCCATGAGCTTCCGCTTGCCACTCTTCGATCCGGACGCGTTTCTGAAAAAGACACTTCCCTGGGTCCGCCCGCTGACCGGCTGGTTCGGCTTCCTGCTGTGGATTGTCGTTGTTGCCGCCGGCCTCGTGACCGCTGCGATGCATTGGAAAGAGCTCACACATAACCTTGTCGACCAGATGCTCGCCACCTCGAACCTGATGATTGCAGTGGTAACCTACCCGGTGCTCAAGGCGTTGCACGAGTTGGCGCATGGCTATCTCATCCGCGCGCGCGGTGGCGAGGTGCGCGAGATGGGGGTCATGTTCCTGGTTTTCTTTCCGGTTCCTTACGTCGATGCCTCGGCCGCCGCGGCCTTTCGCAGCAAGTGGAGCCGGGCCGCCGTTTCGGCGGGAGGGATCTTCGTCGAAACCTTCGCCGCTGCCATAGCCGTCATGATCTGGGCGTCGGCGGAGCCCGGTATCGTGCGCGCCGTGGCTTATAACGTCGTGCTGGTGGGCGGCATCTCGACCGTGCTGGTAAACGGCAATCCACTCCTGAAATTCGACGGCTACTACGTTCTTTCCGACCTGATCGAGATTCCCAATTTCGGCACCCGCGCAAACCGATACTGGGGCCACATCATCCAACGACACCTGTTCGGCGCCAAGCAGTTGAAGGAAGAGATCGCCACCCGGGGCGAAAAGATCTGGTTCCTGATCTACGCACCCGCGGCCTTTGTCTATCGCATGATCGTGATGCTGGGCATCGCACTTTTCGTGGCGCAGAAATTCTTCGTCATCGGCGTGCTTCTGGCGATCTGGTCGCTGTTCAACACGATCGTCAAGCCGCTCTTCAAACACATGCGCCACGTGGTGACGGCCCCGGCCCTGCGCAAGGTGCGCAGAAGGGCGATGGGCTGGACCTTCGGCAGCCTGGGCGCGATACTTGGCTTGGCGCTGCTGATCCCCTTGCCACTGCGGACAGATACGCAAGGCGTGGTGTGGCTGCCCGACGAGGCGTATCTGAGGGCGGGTACGCAAGGGTTCGTCACCGAGCTTGCCCGCGCGGAAGGGGCGCACGTCGAGGCGCAGGACCTTGTCGCCACGCTCGAGGAACCGCCCGTCCGCGCGCGCATCGCGGTGCTGGAATGGCGGGTCGAGGAAATGCGCCGGCGGCTTGCCGCGACCGAGGTCAACGAACGCCGCCGGACCGAGGTCGCGAGACTGGAATTCGAGGAAGCGCGCGCCGAACTGGCCCGCGAACGCGAGCGAATTGCCGAATTGACGGTTCGTGCCCCCATCGCCGGCGTGTTTCAACCCGCCCTGCCCGGCCGTGACCTCGTCGACCGCTACGTCTCAGAGGGCGATCTGATCGCCTATGTTCTGCCAGACGGGCCGCGACAGGTTCGGGCGCTGATCTCGCAGGATGACATCGCGCTTGCCCGCCATCGGTTGCGGGGGATCGAGATAAAGGCAGCCGGCCAGCTTGACCGCCGCATACCCGCCGACCTGGTCCGGGAGACCCCGCAGGCGACCGGCCAGACCCCGGCGGCGGTCCTGACAGCGGCAGCGGGGGGGCCGTTCATGACCGACCCGGCCGATCCCGAGGGCGCTGCACTGGTCGAGCAAGCATTCATGATCGACCTGACCCTTCCCGAGACATCCGATCCCCTGCCTTACGGCACGCGGGTCTACCTGCGGCTCGATCATGGCAGTGAGCCCGCGGCCTTTCAGATCTGGCGCCGCGTGAGACAGCTGTTCCTGAGGCAGTTCAATGCCTGAGCTGACCGGTCTTTTCGGCTTCGGGCGCGTGCCGCTGGGAACCGGTCCCTACCCGGAACTGGCCGATCCGGCCGGCAATACCGTCGATCTCTGGCTCGAGCGCCGACTGGGGCGCCTCGCCTCACGGCTTCCGTTCACGCGCCACCGCCTCGCCCGCCGGGCGGATCGCGTTCTTGAAATCGGTGAAACTCTCGCCGCCGAAACCGATGCGTCACTGCGCGAAGCGGCACACCGTCTTCGACCGGCCCTGCTGCGAGGAAACGCGACCGAAGCAGTGGACCGCGCCTTTGCCATCGTACGCGAGGTCAGCGACCGCGTGCTGGGAAAGCGCCACTACAAGCAACAGATCATGGGCGCCATCGGCCTTTACGAGGGGCGGATGATCGAAATGGCCACGGGCGAAGGCAAGACCCTGACCGCGACCCCGGCGGCTGTTGTCGCCGCGCTTTCGGGCAAACCGGTTCATGTCGTGACGGTCAACGATTACCTCGCCACGCGCGATGCCGAGGAAACCGCCGCGGTCTACGAGTTCTTTGGCCTCACGGTCGGTGTGATCGACAGCGACATGGACCCCGCCGCCCGCCAGCGCGCCTATGCCTGTGACATCACCTATGTGTCGAACAACAACCTGACCTTCGATTATTTGCGGGACCGTATCGCGCTCGCCCGACGCAGGGGCCGACCGCGGCGCAAGGCGCTGGAACTGGTGTCTGCCCGCCAGGCGCCGCCGCTGATGCTGCGGGGTCTGGCCTTTGCGATCGTGGACGAGGCGGATTCGGTGCTGGTCGATGAGGCGCGAACGCCCCTGATCCTGTCCTCAACCGCCAATGACCCGGAGGCTGGCCAAACCTACGCCACCGCGCTTGCGGTGGCGCGCAAATTGCGGGACGGGCGTGACTACAAGGTGAATGTGATGAACCGCCAGGTTACGCTCGAAGAGTCCGGCAAACGCGCGCTCGAGCAAATCTGCGCCGAGTTGACCGGTATATGGCGCATCCGCCGCGCGCGGGAGGAACTGGCGCAACAGGCGCTCTCGGCCATCCACCTGTTCGAACTGGGCCGCGACTATGTCATCCTCGACGGCGCAGTGCAGATCGTGGACGAGTTCACCGGCCGCGTCATGCCGGACCGCAGCTGGCAAGGCGGGCTGCATCAGATGATCGAGGCCAAGGAGCGGCAGGAGATCACGGGACGCAAGGAAACGCTGGCGCGCATCACCTATCAACGCTTCTTTCGCCGTTACCTGCGTCTCGCCGGCATGACCGGTACGGGCATGGAACTGGCCGAGGAATTTCGCGACACCTTCGGCCTTTTCACGACGCGCGTTCCCCGCCACCGCGCCAGCCGTGTCCGACACCTGCGCACGCGGTTCTGCCGCGACGCCGCGACGAAATGGGAGTGGGTCGCCGACCAGGTTGAGCGGATGCACGCTGCGGGACGCCCCGTGCTGGTCGGCACGCGATCGGTCGAGGCGTCGGAGGCCTGCGCCGCTGCCATCGCCGCGCGAAACCTGCCGCATGAGGTGCTGAACGCCACGCAAGACCGCGAGGAGGCCGAGATCATCGCGAAGGCCGGTCAGAAATGTGCCATCACCGTCGCCACCAATATCGCCGGTCGCGGAACCGACATCCAGCTGGGCGAAGGTGTGAACGAATTGGGCGGGCTGCATGTCATCCTGACCGAGTTTCACGAAAGCGCTCGGATCGACAGACAGCTCTATGGCCGTACCGGCCGCCAAGGAGCGTACGGATCGACCGAGGCTATCGTCAGTTTCGAAGACGAACTGTTCAGCCGGTTCGCTCCGCGACTGCTTCGACTGGCGCGGGCCATCCCGTGCCACCCGATGGAAAGCCTGTTGCGCAGGGCCGCACAATCCCGCGCCGAGGCCGAGCACGCAACGACCCGGCGCGAACAGACCAAGCTCGACCGGCAACTCGAACGTGCGCTGGCATTTACCGGCCCGACCGAGTGAGCGCTATTCCGCGGCCATCCGGCCTTGCGGAACGACCTCGTATCCCGGTTCCTCGGGTTCGTCGTCGGTCATCTCGGGTGGGAAACCGGGGGCCCTAATCTCGAGGCCGGTCGCTTCCTCCAACCGCTTGATTATGTTGGGCGACAGTTCACGCGGACCGTACCGCTCGATCCCGTCGTCGAAGATCCGGATCATCAGCGGATTGATCTCGAGCGGCACGCCCGCGCGGTCGGCAACTTCCTGGAAAAGGCCGATATCCTTTTTCACGAGGTCCATAGTGAACGAGATGTCGCGGGACCCATTGAGGATCACCTGGCTTTCCGTCTCGTGCACGAAGGACGTTCCCGAGGAGATCTTGATCGCCTCGTAGGCGGTTGCGAGATCCATGCCAGCCCCCTTGGCCGTTACCAGCGCCTCGCAGCAGGTCAGCAGGTTGGCAGTGGCAAGATAGTTCGTGATGACCTTGAGCACCGAGGCAGACCCCAAGTCGCCGGTATGCAGGATGCGGCGCCCCATCGTCTTGAGAAGCGGCGCGACACGTTCGAAACTGGCCCGGTCGCATCCGGCAAAGATGGAGATGTTGCCGGTATCCGCCCGATGGCAACCGCCCGAAACAGGACAGTCGATAGCCGCCCCGCCCTTTGCTATGACAAGCGCACCCAGACGTTTAACCTCGGCCTCGTCGGTCGTGGACATCTCCATCCAGGTTTTGCCTGGGCCGATCTCGGGGAGCATCTGCGTCACCACCGCATCCGAGGCCGCCGGCGAAGGCAAGCAAGTGATGACCACGTCGCACTCGCGCATTATCTGAGCAGGGCCGCCTCCAGCTCGCGCGCCGCGTGCGACAAAGCCCTCGACGAAAGCGCCATTGAGGTCGTGGACCGTGAGATCGATGCAGTTTCGCAGCAACGAGCCCGCAAGCTTGCCGCCCACATTGCCCAAACCGATGAACCCGACTTTCATTTCCATTCCGCTCCCCCTCAGGATTTGCAATGGTTCAACTCGACCATCTCCGAGCCGGGCCGGTCATGCCCCGGACCGACATCCGACCGTCGCATTCGTTCGGAATGCCGTAGGGGCAGGTTCGCGACGCCGAAAAGGCACAGCTGCAGACGCGCTTCTTTCTCAAAGCAACACTTCGATAAGACGGGGGCCTTTCGTGGCAAAAGCCGACGCCAGCGCCTCCGCGAAATCCTCGGCCCGGTCGACACGCTCGCCCGCCACGCCCAGCGCCCTGGCTTGCGCGACCCAGTCGATCTCGGGGCGGTCGAGGCTCAACATGTCGACCGCACGCGGTCCCGCGTTCTCGACACCGACCCCCTTCAATTCGCCGCGCAGGATGCGGTAGCTGCGGTTGGCCCAGATCACCACGGTGACGTCCAGTTCTTCTCTCGCCATGGTCCAGAGCGCCTGGGGCATGTACATGGCCGAGCCATCTCCGGTCAGGGTCATCACCTTCCGGTCCGGACAGGCAATCGCCGCGCCCACCGCAACGGCGAGACTGTAACCGATAGAGCCCCCGCAATTGTTGAGCCATGTGTGGGGTTTCGCTCCCAGGGTCGCGGGATGAAAACCGCGGCCGGTCGTGATGGATTCATCGACAACGATGGCATTTTCCGGAATGCATTGGCCCAGGACGGCGGCCAGAGTATCGGGGGTTGCGGGCCCGGTGACCGTTTCCGCCGCCACCGGGGTCGCGACGGAGGGCGTTTCGCCTCCTGCGCCCAGCGCGTCGACCAGCCCCGCCAAGGCGCCATCCAGATCCGCTCCGGCATTGGCCAGCAGGATGATGTTCGCGCCTTCCCGGGTCAACACGGCCGGCTTGCCAGGATAGGCAAAGAAGCCGATCGGAGGACGCGCGCCGAGCAACACGATCCTGCGGAAGGGTTCGAGAGTGGCCAGTGCCTGATCGATCGGATACGGCACGCGCGCGATCGGGACCCTCCCCGCGCCCCGCTCCACCCTTGCGTTGGACCATTCGGACAAGATCGCACAACCGGTGCGCGCTGCAATCCGGCTTGCCTGTTCCAGGTTCTCCGCGGTCAGCGCCTCGCCGCCCAGCAAAAGCAGGCTCTCGGGTCCGTCAAGCGCTTGGGCGGCTTGCTCCAGCGTCTCTTCGGACACGGGCAACCGCGCCGGGGGTGCGAGGGGGCCGGCGACCTGCCCGCCGGAGGTCCAGGCCGTGTCCGAGGGCAGAATCAACGTGGCGACCTGCCCGGGCGCCGTTCGGGCCGCCGCGACAGCTTCGGCCCCGTCACGTCCAAGATTCGCCGCGCTCTCGGATGTTCGGACCCAATGGGAGACAGGTCGTGCCAAGCCCTCGATATCGGCTGCAAGCGGCGCATCCAATGCGCGATGCGTCGCCGCATGTTCGCCCACGATGTTCACCACGCCCGACCCTGCCTTCTTGGCGTTGTGCAGGTTGGAAATACCGTTTGCGAGTCCCGGGCCCAGATGAAGCAATGTCGAGGCCGGGCGCCGAGCCATGCGAAAATAGCCATCCGCAGCCCCTGTCGCCACGCCCTCGAACAGCGCGAGGACGGGCCGCATCCCGGGAATGCGGTCAAGCGCAGCCACGAAATGCATCTCGGACGTGCCGGGGTTCGTGAAACAGACCTCAACCTCGCTTGCAATCAGGCTCTCGACCAGGCTTTCGGCCCCGTTCATCTCGTTCATCCGCTCACCTCCTCTGGCGCTTCGATATTGCGGCGACGTTAGAGCGCCCGGGGAAAAGGGTAAACCTGTCCCGATGTGAACCTTCGCAGCCGCGAAGGTGACAAAGCGCTTGCGCCCTATCACACTTCGCCCATTCTGCGGCCCGAACAGCTCGAAGGATCTCCAATGACCGATACCGACCCACGCGCCGCCGACCTTTTGGCACAACGGCTTCACGAGGCGGGATGTCGCCACGCCTTCGGCATGCCCGGAGGAGAAGTCCTGACACTCGTCGATGCGCTGGAGCGGGCCGGGATCGCATTTCATCTCGCCAAGCACGAAAACGCGGCAGGTTTCATGGCCGAAGCCGCGCATCACCGTGACGGCGCGCCCGCAATCCTTGTGGCGACACTGGGACCGGGCGCAATGAACGGCGTCAATGTCGTCGCCAACGCTTGGCAGGACCGCGTACCGATGATCGTTCTGACCGGCTGTGTCGATGCGGACGAGGCCCTGAGCTACACCCATCAGGTCATGGACCATCAGGCTGTCTTTCGCCCCATCACCAAAGCGAGTTTCCGGCTCACTCCGCAAGGCGCCGATATCATCGCCGACCGCGCGGTATGTACGGCCATGGCGCAGCGCCCCGGCCCGGTCCATGTCGATGTTCCGATCTCTGTGGCGGATACGCGCGTATCGGTCAAACATCGGCGTGTCGTCTCACCTCCGGCCAACGCACCTGTGGGCGCGGCGATCGATGACGCTAGGGCCTGGCTAGCGGATGCCCGTCGACCGATCGCCCTGATCGGCCTCGACACCCTGTCGGACGGATCCGCCCAACCGGTTCGCAAATTCCTCGAAGAGTTCAGGATCCCCTTCGTCACGACCTACAAGGCCAAGGGCCTCTTGCCGGAGGATCATCCGCTCTGCCTCGGCGCGGCGGGCTTGTCACCGCTGGCCGACAGCCACCTGCTGCCGCTTTTCGCGAAATCCGACCTGATCCTCTGCCTTGGCTACGACCCGATCGAGATGCGCCCGGGCTGGCGTGAGGCCTGGGACCCAGAGCTTCAGCGGGTGATCGATATCGCGGCCGTACCGAACGACCACTACATGCACCAGGCCGGCATCAACATCGTTGCACCGACCGGGCCGGCGCTGATTGCCTTGAGCGACGGCATCAGCCCGAATGATACCTGGCCGGACCAAGCCCCTGCCGCTACCCGCTCCGCGCTTGCACAAGCTTTTCCCGAGGATGGCGAGTGGGGACCTGCCGCGATCATTGCCGAAACCCGCGCCGTGCTTCCTCGCGAAACACTGGCCACGGTGGACAGCGGCGCGCATCGCATCCTGCTCAGCCAGATGTGGCGGTGTTACGAGCCGCGCGGGCTGATCCAGTCCACCGGCTTGTGCACGATGGGCTGCGCCTTGCCCATGGCGATCGGGCTGAAGCTCGCAGAACCGGAACGGCCCGTCATTTCGTTCAGCGGGGATGCCGGCTTCCTGATGATTGCCGGAGAACTCTCGACCGCCGCCGAGATGGGTGGCAACCCGATCTTTCTGGTGTTCGTCGATGCCAGCCTTGCGTTGATCGAGCTGAAGCAGCGCCAACGGCAGATGCCCAACCGCGGGGTGGATTTCGCCCGACATGACTTTGCCTCCATAGGCCGCGCGTTCGGAGGTCATGGACACACGGTCCGCAACCGGTCCGAGCTGCGTGCGGCCTTGAGCGAGGCGATGGAGGCGGACCGTTTCACTGTCATCGCGGCCGAGATCGAGCGCGGGGCATATGACGGGCTGATCTGACTCGTCACCCGCGGCCGCGGCGTGCCAGAAGCCGCGCTGCTGCGGCCTCGTTCGATCTGTCGCACTTCCGCTGTCCGATTGTCGGAGCTTCTACCCTTGCAATGGAGGAAGAGGTTCTAAAATATTACCCACCAATACATTTTGGATTAATCCCGCCAACGAACGGAGTTCGCCGGTGTCCTTGTTCCTGATCGCGGCCCTGCCCTTCCTCGGGGCCGTCTTCCCTGCCCTGCTTGTCCGCGCGGGCCGCGATGCGGCCGCATCGGCTGCAGGGCTGACGACGTTTCTCGCCTTCGTAGGCCTTGTCATTCACGCCCCCGCCGTGATGCGGGGCGAGGTCGTGATGGCCCGGTTCGACTGGATTCCGGTGCTGGGGCTCAACGCTAATTTCTTTCTCGACGGCTTGGGCCTGCTCTTTGCGGGGCTGATCCTGGGGATCGGGTTGCTCATCATTCTATATGCCCGGTTTTACCTGTCCCGAGAGGACCCGGTCGGGCAGTTCTACACCTACCTCCTGCTCTTTCAAGGCGCGATGGTGGGCATCGTTTTGAGTGACAACATCCTGCTTTTGCTCATTTTCTGGGAGCTCACCTCGCTCTCGTCATTCCTGTTGATCGGCTATTGGAAACACCTGCCCGAAGGCCGCCAAGGTGCGCGTATGGCGCTGGCGGTCACCGGCTCGGGTGGCCTTGCGATGATTGCGGGCATGTTGATCCTGGGCAATATCGTGGGTTCCTACGACCTGAGCGTAATTCTCACCCAGAAGGAAGCGATCCAGGCCTCGCCCTACTACCTGCCTGCCCTCATCCTGATCCTGCTGGGGTGCTTCACGAAATCCGCACAATTTCCCTTCCATTTCTGGCTGCCGCACGCGATGGCCGCGCCCACGCCCGTCTCGGCCTACCTGCATTCCGCAACAATGGTAAAAGCGGGCCTTTTCCTCATGGCGCGGATGTGGCCCGTCCTGGCGGGTACGCAGGAATGGTTCTACATCGTCGCCACCACCGGTCTTGTGACAATGCTGATCGGCGCGGTGATCGCGCTGTTCAAGGACGATCTCAAGGCACTGTTGGCCTTCTCGACCGTATCGCATCTGGGCCTGATCACGATGCTGCTGGGCTTCGGCACGAAGTTCGCGGCAGTCGCCGCCGTGTTCCATATCATCAACCACGCGACCTTCAAGGCCGCCCTCTTCATGAGCGCGGGCATCATCGATCATGAGACGGGCACTCGCGACATCAAGCGTCTTGGCGGCTTGCGCCACCTGATGCCGTTGACCTTCACGCTCGCGACCGTCGCCGCGCTTTCGATGGCGGGCATTCCGCCCTTCAACGGCTTCATCTCGAAAGAGATGATGCTCGACGCGACCGTTCACGCGGAATGGCTGGACTCGCCATATATCGTTGCCGCACTGGCCGCGGTCGCGGCCCTGTTCTCGGCGGCCTACTCCTTCCGCTTCATCGCACATGTGTTTCTGGGCAAAGAGCGCGACGACTATCCGCACCCGCCCCATGACCCCGGTCCGGGGCTTTGGCTGTCACCGGCCATCCTGGTGACATTGGTTATCCTGATCGGCCTGTTCTCGAAAGCCGTGGCCGGCCCCCTTGTCGCGACCGCCTCCTCGGCCGTGATCGGCGGCGAGGAACTGCCCTATTACTCGCTCAAGCTCTGGCACGGGTTCAACGCCGCGCTCTACATGTCGATTGCAGCCGTACTGGGTGGCGTGATCCTGCTAGCCCTTCACCGGCATCTGGAAAGGTTCTGGAATGCTCTGCCCCGTCCCGAAGCTAAGGCGATCTTCGAAGGGATCATCGGCGCGTTCATTCGGTTCAGCCGCTGGGTGACGGACCGGCTGCATAACGGTGTGATCAGCCGCTATGCGGCCATCTTCGTTTTCTTCACCGTCGGGCTTGCCTGGTATGCCTATGCGACCGGCACGACCGGCCTGCCGACGCGTCCAACGCTCGAGGCCCCGCTGGTGCCGATCATCGGCTGGATCTGCCTTGTCGCGGCCACCTTGGCGATCATGTGGTTCCACCGTAACCGCCTGCTGGCGCTCGTGCTGATCGGGGTCGTGGGTTTGATGGTCTCGATGGCGTTCAACTATCTCTCGGCCCCCGACCTGGCCCTGACCCAGATCTCGGTCGAGGTTGTGACGATGATCCTGCTGCTTCTGTCGCTCAACTTCATGCCGACCGAAACCCCGGTGGACAGTTCCACCCGCCGCAAGGTTCGCGATGCCGCGATCTCGATCGTGGCGGGGCTGGGCAGCGGCGGCTTGATATATGCCCTGATGACGCGGGATTTCGCCTTTCCGTCGATCTCGGAATATCACCTCGCCAACTCGTATTCAGGTGGCGGCGGGACCAACGTGGTGAACGTTATCCTCGTGGATTTCCGAGGCTTCGACACCTTTGGCGAGATCATCGTTCTGGGCATCGCGGCTCTCATCATCTTTGCCCTGACCGAAAGCGTACTGGCCACGAATGTGCGCGCCTACCTTCTCAACCGAAAACCGCACTGGCCGCAATCAGGCGACGCGCATCCTCTGATGATGGTCGTCGTAACCCGCGTGATGATGCCCATCGCCCTCATGGTCGGCGCCTACATCTTCTTCCGGGGCCACAACCAGCCGGGCGGAGGTTTCATTGCAGGGCTCGTCGTCGCCATCGCCGTGCTGATGCAATACATGGCGAGCGGCTTTGCCTGGGCCACCGAGCGCCAGCGTCTGCCCTATCACGGCGTGATCGGCTGGGGCGTGCTGATCGCGGCGGCGACCGGTCTGGGGGCATGGTTCAACGACCTGCCCTTCCTGACCAGCGATTTCGGCTACGTGCATATCGAACCTCTCGAAGAGTTCGAACTTGCTACGGCAATGCTGTTCGACGTCGGCGTCTTCCTGGCTGTGCTGGGCGCCGTGATGCTGGCTCTTGAAAGCCTGTCGCGCTTCGCATGGCAACCGGGAATGGTCAGCGAACACGCGATGGACATCAACCCGATGCGCGATGACCCGCCGTCAGGGGCAGCAGAAGACAAAGAGGGACAAGCCTGACATGGAGTTTCTACTCGCTTCCGCGGTTGGCGTGATGACCGCCGCCGGGATCTTCCTGATCCTGCGCCGCCGCACCTTTCCCGTGATCCTCGGCCTGTCGCTGGTGACCTATGCCGTAAACGCGTTTCTCTTTGCCACAGGACGGCTTGCGCTCAACGCGCCCCCGGTGCTGAACAAGTACGAGGACGTCGCTTATACCGACCCGCTCCCGCAGGCGCTGGTCCTGACGGCGATCGTGATCTCGTTCGGGATGACGGCTGTGATCGTGATGATCGCGCTCAGCGCTTATCTGACCACAAAGAACGACCATATCGACATTTCCGTCGACAAGAAGACGGGGGAGGAGCGATGAACCACTGGATCATTGCGCCGGTCGTACTGCCCGCGATCGTCGCCCCCTTCATCGTCATGGTGCTGCGTCACCATCTGGACCTCCAGCGGATCTTTTCAGTCGCGGGTTGCCTCGGCCTGCTGGGGATCGCGGCGACGCTGGTCGCACAGGCCTCGACGGGTGACATCCAGACCTATGAACTGGGTAACTGGCCGGCGCCCTTCGGTATCGTTCTGGTGCTCGACCGGCTTTCCGCCCTCATGGTGGGGTTGACCGCCATCCTGGCACTGCCCATCGTTCTGTACGCGATAGGATCCGGCTGGGACGAGCGCGGGCAGCACTTCCATGCCCTTTTCCAGTTCCAGCTGATGGGGGTCTGTGGCGCCTTTCTGACCGGGGATGCCTTCAACCTCTTCGTGTTCTTCGAGGTCCTGCTGATCGCCTCCTACGGCCTGATGACCCATGGCGGCGGGGCCGTGCGGTTGAAGGCGGGTGTGCAATACGTGACCTACAACCTGCTCGGCTCGACGCTGTTCCTCTTCGCGCTCGGGACGCTCTATGCCGTGACGGGCACGTTGAACATGGCCGATCTGGCCGTTCGCGTGGCGCAGATCCCGGCCGAGGATACGGCGCTGCTGCGCGTCGGCGCGGCGCTGCTCCTGCTGGTCTTCTCGATCAAGGCCGCTGTTCTGCCGCTTCATTTCTGGCTGCCGTCGAGCTATGCCAACGCGCCTTTCCCCGTGGCCGCTCTCTTCGCCATCATGACCAAGGTCGGCGCCTATGCGATCCTTCGCGTCTACACGCTGGTCTTCGGCCCCGAGCTCGATGCGACGGCAGGACTGATCGCCGCCTGGATGCTGCCCGCCGCGCTTGTCACCCTGGCTGTCGGGGCGATTGGTGTACTGGGCGCACGACAAATCGGGCGCCTGATGGCTTTCGGTGTCATCACATCGATGGGCACGCTTTTGGTCGCAATCGCCCTGTTCACGCCCGAGGCGACCTCTGCTGGCCTGTATTACATGATGCACTCGACGCTGGCGGCCGCGCTTCTGTTCCTGGTGGCCGACCTGATCAACAACCGCCGGGGCGCTGCGATCTTTCCCACGCATCCGATGCAGCAATCCGGGCTGATCGCAGGTTTGTTCTTCATTGGGGCGATCGCACTGGCGGGCATGCCGCCGCTTTCCGGCTTCATCGGCAAGCTGCTGGTCATGGACGCCGCCCGGGAATCGCCCAATTACTGGGTCGTCTGGGCCGTGATCCTGATCAGTTCCTTCGTCGTCATCGTCGGGATGGCGCGCGCGGGTTCGCAGATCTTCTGGAAAAGCCATGACGCCGAACATGCCCCCGAACCCGCGGATGACGGAGAGGACGTGATGCCCCTGCCGGCGCCGCCGGAACCGCAGCCAGGCCTGGCCTTCGCATCGGTTTTCGCGCTTGTCGCGGGGCTGGCAGCGCTCACGCTGTTCGCGGGGCCCGCCACGACCTATACAGAGGGTATCGCCAACCAGCTTTTCGCGCCCCAGACCTATATCGACGCCGTGCTCAAGGGAGAGAGTGAATGAACCTGCTCCGACGCGTCTTCCCGCACCCGCATCTCACCATCCTGCTGACCATTGTCTGGATGCTGATGGTGAATACGCCATCGCTCAATTCCCTGCTCTTCGGCCTATTCCTCGGTATCGTCATCCCCTTCATTACCCAGCCGTGGTGGCCCAGCCGTCCACGGCTGCGGAACTGGCCGATGATCGTGGAGTATTTCCTGATCGTTCTTTGGGATATCGTCGTGGCGAATGTCACCGTGGCCTACATCATCCTGTTCAAGCGCGACGATGCCCGCAAACCCAACTGGGTGGCGATACCGCTGGAGCTGCGCTCGCCCGAAGCGATCACCGTGCTAGCCGGGACGATCACGATGACGCCCGGCACGGTCAGCTGCGACCTCTCGGCGCAAGGCCATAACCTGCTGGTCCATTGCCTCGACGCACCCTACCCCGAAGCCGTGCGCGACCAGATCAAGGCCCGCTATGAACGCCGTCTGAAGGAGATTTTCGAATGATCCTCTACGCCATCTACTTCACCTTCGCCTGTTTCGGCGCGGCGGTCCTGATGTGCCTGTGGCGCATCATCACTGCGGACGGGGTTGGTACGCGCGTTCTCGCGCTCGACACGATGGTGATCAACACCATCGCGCTCATGATCCTCTACGGGGTCTCCGCCGGCACCGAGATCTTCTTCGAGGCCGCCATGATCATCGCGATGCTGGGCTTTGTCTCGACAGTGGCCTACGCGCGTTTCATGCTTCGCGGCAATATCATCGAGTGAGGTTGACATGGAAACCGTTCTCGAAGGGTTGATCGCCTTCTTCCTGATCGTCTCCGGGGTCTTCGGCTTCGTCGGCTCCTATGGCATGATCAAGCTCAAGGACCCGATGTCGCGCTTGCACGCGCCGACAAAGGCCACCACCCTGGGCGTGGGCGGCGTGCTGATCGCCTCGATTCTGCATTCCGTGGTGATCGAGGGGTACCTGTCGCTGCACGAATTGCTGATCACGCTTTTCCTGTTCCTGACCGCCCCGGTTACGGCCCTTTTCATCGCCAAATGGCATATCCATCGCCACGAGCAGCCCAAGGATCTGCCCAGTTGCGGCGCCGACCAACTATGGGCCACCCATGCGGTCGCCCCCGATGAGGATGTGCCCGGCCACAAGACGTACTGACACTACCCTATGAAAACCCCTCCCCTACCCCTGACGCGCGACCTTGTTCTGGTGGGCGGGGGGCATACACACGCTCTTGTCCTGCGGAAATGGGGCATGAATCCCTTGCCAGGTGCGCGGCTGACGGTCATCACCACGGGGCCGACCGCGCCCTATTCGGGAATGCTCCCTGGCTTCGTGGCCGGGCATTATTCGCGCGACGCGCTCGATATCGATCTTGTCCAGCTTTCGCGCTTTGCGGGCGCACGTGTCGTTCTGGGCGCGGCCGAAGGCATCGACCCGGAGCGGCGTGAAATCCATGTCTCCGGACGGCCCCCAATCGCCTTCGACGTGGCCTCGATCAACGTGGGCATTACCAGCGACATGCCCCGGCTGCCCGGTTTCGCGGAATACGCGATCCCGGCAAAGCCACTGGGACCTTTCGCATCGGCCTGGTCGGAATATCTTTCGGGCGATGGACCTGCATCCGTGGCGATAATAGGCGGCGGTGTGGCGGGCGCCGAACTTGCCATGGCAATGGCCCATGCGCTGAAGAAACGGAGCCGGCCCGCACGTATCTCGATCGTGGACGCCGACACGGCCCTTCCCGGTCTCGGTGCCCCGGCCGTCGCGCGGATCCGCCGGGCGCTGGACCGTCTGGGGGTGAGGTTGCTGGAACAACGCGCCGTTACGGCCATCACGCACGAAGGCGTCGAGACGGATCAAGGCCTGGTCGAGGCCCAATTCATCACCGGCGCGGCCGGAGCGCGACCATATCCGTGGCTCGCCGAAAGCGGGCTGGAGGTCGTGGATGGCTTCATCAAGGTCGGCCCTCGCCTGCAATCCAGCGACCCGGCGATCTTTGCCGCCGGAGACTGCGCGCATCTGGGCCACGATCCACGCCCCAAGGCGGGCGTCTATGCTGTGCGCGAGGCACCCATTCTTCATGACAACCTGCGCGCAGCGCTTGGGGCGGGACAGATGCGCGACTATCGCCCGCAACGGGATTACCTCAAATTGATCTCGCTGGGACGCAAGGCAGCACTGGCAGAACGGTTCGGCCTGACCCTGGCGGGCGCCCTCATGTGGCGCTGGAAGGATCATATCGACCGGAAATTCATGGACCGGTTCCGCGATCTGCCGACGATGGCACAACCGCCCTTGCCCCGCCACCATGCCGATGACTTGCAGGAAGCCCTGGGCGAGAAACCGATGTGCGGCGGCTGCGGCGCCAAGGTGGGACGGGGCGCGCTTCGCACGGCGTTGGAAAGGCTCCCACACTCCGAACGCGCCGATGTAACCTCGCTGCCGGGTGACGACGCGGCCCTTCTGAGCACTGGAGGCGTGCGTCAGGTTATCAGCACCGATCACCTGCGCAGCGTGACCGAGGACCCGTTCCTTATGACCAGAATCGCCGCCGTTCACGCATTGGGGGACATCTGGGCGATGGGCGCCGCACCACAGGCGGCGACACTCACCGTCATCCTTCCGCGCATGTCCGCCGAGTTGCAGGAACGCACCTTGTCCGAGATCATCTCCGCCGCCCATCGCGTCATGCGCGGCGCCGGGGCCGAAATTGTCGGCGGGCACAGTTCGATGGGTGATGAGACGACCATCGGCTTCACCGTGACAGGCCTTCTCGAGGGCGAGGCGATCACCCTTTCCGGCGCCCGACCCGGCGATGCTTTGGTCCTTACCAAGCCGATCGGGAGCGGCGTGCTGATGGCTGCCGAGATGGCCGGCATCGCGGCGGGGGCCGATGTGGCGGTGGCCTATGACTTGATGACCCAGCCGCAGGGTGAGGCCGCGCGCATCCTGTCCGGCGCGCACGCGATGACCGACGTCACCGGGTTCGGACTGGCGGGGCATCTGAACGGGATCTGCGAGGCTTCGAATTGCGGCGCGAGCCTCGATCTCGATGCCATACCCACAATGCCCGGGGCCGAAGCGCTAAGCGCGTCTGGAACCCGTTCGACCATCTTTGCCGAGAATCGCATGCTCGCCCCGGACCTGCCCCAGGGAGGAAAGGCCGACCTGCTGTTCGATCCGCAAACGTCAGGGGGCCTGCTGGCTGCGGTGGAGGCAGGAGAGGCCGACGCGCTGTTGGCCGACCTTCGGAAGGCGGGATTGGAGGCCGCGCGGATCGGGGTTGTCACTGCGCAAACCGGGCTTCGCCTGAACCGCTGACCAAAGCGGTCAGACCCTTTGCAGCAATTCTTCTATCCGCATCGCCAGCCGGTCCAGATTTTCGGGGTCGAGCCCATGGCTTTCGACCCGGCCCAGCTGCCTGTGATCATGCGCCTTGCGCGAAGTGGCATAGGCCGGGTCGTAGTGCTCTTCCATCAGTGCACGCGTCAGCCCGATCTTGTCGCCAGCCTCGATCCTGACCAGCCAGCCGTCCACCACGGCATGGCTGCGATGGTATCGTAGTGGCTCCAGTCGATTGCGCAGACGCTCGGTGTCCGAAAGGATGTCGTCATAGGCGCGCACGAGATATTCGGCGCGCGCCTCCATCGGGACGGTCACCTCGATCCGCGGGGCGGCGCATAGCGCAGCCCAGAACGTGGGCGGTACCAGACGTTCGCCGATCTTGGACGACTCCGCCTCGACGACTACGGGCCGCGATGGATCGAGCGATACCAGATCCGCCGCCAGGCGCGACTCGAACCCTTTCTGGCTTGGCTGGCCACCCGGCATATCGCCGAGGAGCGAGCCGCGATGATTGGCCAGTCCCTCGAGATCAAGCACTTGAACGCCGCGCGCGCGCAGATACCCAAGTATCTCGGTCTTGGCAGTACCGGTATAGCCGTCAAGCGCCACCAGTCGATGCGGCAACGGGTCGTCGTAGAGATATCGGTTCACCAACCGCCTGTAACTGCGATATCCCCCCTCGACCACTTCGGCCCGCCATCCGATCTGTTGGAGCAACCAGGTAAATGAGCCCGAGCGCTGTCCGCCACGCCAGCAATAGACCAGGGGCCGCCAGCCGCCGCCGTGATGGCTGAGCCTCTTCTCCACATGATCGGCCGCATTGCGAAAGACTAGCGCCGCACCCAGCTTGCGTGCGAGAAACGGGCTTTCCTGCTTGTAGATCGTGCCGACCCTTGCGCGTTCCTCGTTGTCGAGCACAGGAAGGTTGATCGCGCCGGGAAGATGGTCCTCGGCGTATTCGGCGGGACTGCGCACGTCGATGACGGTATCGAAACCATGCGCATAGAGATCGGGCAGCGTGTGAACAGTCAGGGCCATGGCTCCGATCTAGCGCGCCGCGAAAGGCAGGGAAAGCCGCCTCTCTTGCCATTTTGCCGCGTTGCGAACAGCATGAAGCCCCTGACGGCCGCGCAGCGAGGGACGCGATGGATATCCACACCATGCCGGGACACCTGATCCGGCGGCTCAACCAGATTTCCGTGGCCCTGTTTCTGGTCCACATGGAGAAGGCAGGGCTGAGGTTGACCTCGGTTCAATATGCGGCCCTCAGCGCGGTGCAGGAGAACCCGGGCATCGACCAGGCGACCGTGGCGGGTCTGATCGCCTATGACAGGGCGACACTGGGAAAGGTGATCGATCGCCTGGACGAGCGAGGCCTGGTGCGACGCACGGTTTCCGATCGCGACCGACGTGCCCGCGTGCTGACACTAACCGCGGCCGGAGAAGAGTTGCTGGCAGCCGCGCGCCCGCATGTCGAGGCCGTTCAGCCCGCGATCCTGGCCGGGCTTGACGCGAAAGAGCGCGACCTGTTCATCGAGATGCTCGAGAAAGTGACGATGGCGGGGAATGAGCGGAGCCGCGCACCGCTCTTTCCCGTCAAGTCCTAGAGATCCAGTGGCTCGATCAGGTCGGGACCACTGGCTCGGTTCGAATTCACCGCTGGGTCGACGCGGTGATACTCCAGAATCTCTTCGGCGCCGGGTTCAAGCAGTCTGGCGGCGCCCTTTCCTCGCTCGCCAAGCCACAAGGACCAGTGATCTGCCTCCAATATGAGCGGCATCCGGTGATGAATTCGGCCCATGGTGCGATTGGCCGGCGTGGTGACGATGGCACAGGTGCGCTTGCGCGTTTCATCGGGCCCCCAGTCCTGCCAGATGCCCGCAAAGGCGATCGGCGTCTGATCGCGCCTGTAAATGTACCACGGCAACCGCTTCCCGGCCTCGTCCTTCGTCCATTCGTAGAAACCGGTGGCGACGATGAGGCAACGCCGGTTCCGGCTAGCATCGCGAAAGGCGGGCTTCTCGGCAATGGTTTCGGCCCGTGCATTGATCAGCAGCGGACCGTCGGTTTCGGTCTTGTACCAATGCGGCAGAAACCCCCAGCGCATCGACAACAACCTGCGGCCGCTTTCACCCGTTTGGATAGCGTGGACCTGGTTCGTCGGACAGATGTTGTAGTTCGGCACCGGAGGAAGATCGTTCGCAGGCCGGGCCTCAAACAGTTGGGCCATCGCATCGGTGGGCAAAGTCAGGGCAAAACGTCCGCACATACCCTGAACTTAAGCGCGTCGGCGGAAAACGGCCAGAGGGCAGGCCGATCCATGAGAAATCGATTTCCGGACGTGTTTGTCACTGTTTATCCTACGACCCTTGTCCTGTTTCTCGGCCTGTTGTCATGCCCCCATTGAAAAAACTCGATGAAGCGCAGTGGCTTTTGTCACAGCAGCAATTTTCGCAGGCGCTCAAGGCGGCGCAAGCGGCCTTGCGCAAGGATCCTCGTTCCGCCCTTGCCGCCAATATCGCCGGAGTTTCCCTTGGGGCGACCGGACGGCATCAGGAAGCCGTAACGCAGTTCAGGAAGGCCGTGCACCTGGCTCCTCGTTTCGATGAGGCACGACGCAATCTCGCGCAGGCGCATATCGCTTTGGGACAGGCGGACAAGGCGGAACCGATCCTGGTCGACCTCATTCAAACTGCTCCGGGGGATGATCGCGCCTGGTACCTGCTTGCGCAGTGCCAGATGATCCTGGGCCAGCTCGACCTGGCCGAGAACAGCATCACAAACGTGATCAGCATGTCTTCTTCTGCCGCGCGCGCCCTGCTGTTGCGTGCCGGGATCCGAGATCGTGCCGGGCGCATCAAGGATGCCATCGCCGATTTCCAAAGCGTCTTGAGGACGGACCCCGACAATATCGACGCGCTGGTCGGCATCGCCTTGCCACTCGCCCGGCAAACACGGTTCGACGAGGCGCTCACGGCGATCCGGCGCGCGGTGGAACTCGCGCCGGATCACTCGCAAGCACGTTTGCGGCTTGCCGTGACCCTCGTCGCGGCGGGCGACCGCGAAGGCGCCTTGGCTGCGTTGAAAGAGTTGCTGGACCGGGTGCCCGGCCATCCGGACGCGTTGGAGCAGATCGTCACGCTGCAGGGACCGGGTGCGAATGACGCGTTGCGGCCCATGATAGCGGCAACCAAGACGGCCGTCCCGCGCAAGAGCGAGGCCTACGCCAGCCTCTGTTTCTCCGAGGCGATCATCCTGGAGCAGGCTCATGACGACCCCGGTGCCATTCGGGCCCGCGCCGAAGCCAACCGAGCGATGTCGCACCTCCTGCCATACGACCCGCAGGGCGATCAGCGTCTCACGGACCGAATACTGAAACGCTTTCCACCTCACTCCAATGAGGCCGACACGAGCGCACCCGCGAATCCCCGCCCGATCTATGTTCTGGGTCTGCCCCGCAGCGGAACCACCTTGGCCGAAGCGATTCTGGGCGCCCATCCCGCGGTCGCGGCACTTGGGGAACGCGCGGCGGCAGGGGCCCTTTTGAGCGGCGTCATCAATCAAGACCTCCCCTTCGACGGCGAAGCCGTGAACCGGTTCAACGAAGCTGACAGGCGTCTGCTGCCCGAGCTTCCACCGGATGCGGTGGCCTATGTGGACAAGATGCCGGAGAACTATCGGCTTATCGGCTTCCTGCTGACGGCCCAGCCACAATGCCGAATTATCCACGTTCGACGCGACCCCCGGGATGTTGCCCTGTCGATGTGGCGCGGGCACTTTCAGGGGACCGCTCTGAATTACACCTATGACCTGAAAGCGATGGCGCATCGTTTCAATTTGTTTGCCCGGATGATGACGCATTGGAACGCGGTCTTCCCCGAACGGATCCTCGAGATCCGCTACGAAGACATGGTTCTGAATGTCGAGGCGACCGGACGGCGCATGGCGGATTTCTGCGGTCTGGACTGGCACCCGAACATGACCGCGCCGCAGGAACACGCCGGGCAGGTTCTCACGCTCAGCGCCTTGCAGCTACGTCAGCCGGTCCATGCCAGATCGGTCGGCAAGTGGAGAGCACATGCCGAGGAACTTGCCCCATTCATCACGGGGCTGGAACCGAACCTCTGGCCCGATCTTTCCTGACACTGACCTTCGTCGCGGTGGCAACACCGCGACGCTTTCGGCACCGGTTCCCCATAGTGGCGCCCGCCGGCCGAAGGAGCCTGTTCACTCTCGTGAAATTCTTCCGTCGGTATAGGGCCGATAGCTGCCATTAGCTGCAAGATACTCGGCCACGACATCGGCCAGATCAGGACCGTAGTCATAGGCGTTCTTGTCATCGCCCGAGAACATGCCGTAGCCGTCGCCGCCATTGCGGACATAGTTGTTCGACACGACCAGATAGTTCTTTTCCGGATCGATCGGGGTGAAACCTGCTCCCTCCGCGACCATGACCTCGCGCACACGGCCTTCGCCCGGCGCGGCGGAGGGGTCCCACCTGAAGGTCATCCCGGCCACCTGCGGAAAGCGACCTGCGCCGTCCTCGACCTGGCTCACGCCATTTTCCAAAGCTTCGATCAGCGTTGCGCCGCTCACCTCGAAGGTAGAAAGCGTGTTCTGGAACGGAAGCACGGTCAGTACCTCGCCCATCGTCACCTCGCCCGCATCGAACGAGGCGCGCAGACCGCCGGAATTCGTGATGGCGATGGTCACGCCCTGATCGGCCACGCGTTCAAGCATCGCATCGGCCACGAGATTTCCCATCTCGCATTCCTGCTGACGGCAGATGTCGCGGCTCCCCTCAACAGGTGCGGCCACCTCTGCCACACGGCGTGCGCGGACCTCCTCCAGCGGTTTTGCCATTTCACCGATGCGGGAGACGATCTCGGCATCCTCGACGACGGCGGCATCCATGATCAAGGGTTCGCCTTCGGCGCTGATCACGTTGCCCGCGTCGTCGAAGGTGACCACCAATTCCCCAAGGAACTTGCCATAGGCATAGGCCTGCACGATGGGCACGCCATTCACCACGGTCGGATAGGGTCCTGCTGCATCGTCCGAGATGTTGGAGAGATAGGTGTTCGAATGACCGCCCACGATCACGTCGACGCCGATCGTTTCGGCCGCGACGCGCTGATCGACTCCATATCCCGAATGGCTGAGCACGACGATCTTGTCGACGCCGCGGGCGGTCAGCAGATCGACCTCGCCCTGCACGGCGGCGACCGGATCGGTGAAGGTGATGTTGGGACCGGGCGAAGCCAGTTCATGCGTGTCCTCGGGCGTCAATCCGACGAGCCCGATCTGCTGGCCCCCGACCTCGATCACGGTGGATTTCATCAGCGCGTCCGCCAGGACCTTTTCGCGGCTGATATCGGCGTTGGACATGAGAACCGGAAACTCCACGGCATCCATGAATCCGCGCAAGACCTCCGGCCCGTCATCGAACTCGTGGTTTCCCACGGTCATCGCATCATATCCCAGCCGATTCATCATTTCGGCGGCCATCTTGCCCTTGTAATGGGTGTAGAACAGCGTGCCCTGGAACTGGTCGCCGCCATCCACAAGGATCGAATGCCCTGCCCGGTCGCGGGCCTCGCGTATGGCCGTGATCAGGCGCGCAGTACCGCCGAAGCATTCGCCCGCATTATTGTCTTCGGGCTTGCAGGTGCTGTCATATTTCGAGATCGGCTCGAACCGGGCGTGGAAGTCGTTCGTGTGCAGGATGGTCAGCGTGAACTCGGCCCAAGCCGCACCCGCGCTCAGCCCCAGGGCGGCCACGCCCCCCAAGAATGCGCCTTTCATCTCGGTCTCCCCGTATCTGTCTTTTACCAATGGTGCGGCGAGCCGCTCCACCTGTCAAACCCGCAATGAGCATGACGGTTGTCATCGGGCTTGATTCCGCCCGTCGCGCGGGGCAAGACCGGCCCATGCTGATATACAAGATTTTCCGGGCCGAGGAGTTGGCCAGACTTGAAGCTGAAGGGGAAACTGCGGGGGCGCCGGTCGATCTGGCCGATGGCTTCGTCCATTTCTCGACCGCCGAACAGGCGCGCGAAACGGCGGCGCGGCATTTCGCGGGCGAAGACGGGCTGTCCCTTCTGGCCTGCGACGCCGATGCCTTGGGGGCGGATCTGAAATGGGAAACTTCGCGCGGCGGCGCACTCTTTCCCCATCTCTACCGTCACCTGCGCCTGTCCGACGTGGTCTGGACCCTTCCGCTCCCGCTCGAAGATGGCGGCCACCGGTTCCCCGAGGAGATGAAATGACAGGCCATATCGACCCCGGGCGCGCGCAGTTCGAAGCCTTCAAGGCCCTCGACCGGGACCAGCCGATCGAGATGCTGAACCTCGTGAAATTCCGCGATCGAGCCGCCTATCCCAAGGGGCACCAACTGGCCGAAAAGGGGCTGACCGGTGCCGAAGCCTATCGCAACTACGGCCGCGACACCGCCCCCATTATCGAGCGACTGGGCGCGCGGATCGCCTGGCGCGGGGCATTTCAGGGAGTGCTGATCGGACCGGGGGACGAGGCTTGGGACGAGATGTTCATCGCACGCTATCCCTCTGCGCATGCCTTTCTTGAAATGGTCACGGACCCGGACTACCAGCGGGCCGTCGTGCATCGGCAGGCTGCGGTCGAGACTTCGCGATTGATCCGCACGCAACCCTCGGAAACCGGGGCGCGTTTCGGATGAGACTCGGCGAACGACTGGCGCTGGCCGCGATGCACCGCGTAGATCCGGAAGCCGCGCATGGCATGGCGATCCGCGCGCTGCGCATGGGGTTGGCCCGGACACACGGCCCGGTCACCTCGCCCCGGCTGCACAGCCGGTTCGCGGGCCTCGACCTACCGAACCCGGTCGGTCTGGCGGCCGGATTCGACAAGAACGCCGAGGCGGTCGGCCCGCTGTCCCGAGCCGGGTTCGGTTTCATCGAACTGGGTGCCGTCACTCCGCGTCCCCAGCCGGGCAACCCGAAACCGCGCCTTTTCCGGCTGAGCGAGGATCGCGCCGCGATCAACCGCTTCGGCTTCAACAACGAAGGGATGGAGGTCGTAGCGGCGCGGCTTGCCGATCGTCCGCGCGATGCGGTGATCGGTTTGAACCTCGGTGCCAACAAGGACAGCGAGGATCGCCCCGGCGATTTCGCGCGCGTGCTGGCGCATTGTGCCACGCATCTCGATTTCGCCACTGTCAACGTATCCTCGCCCAATACCGAGAAATTGCGGGACCTTCAGGGCAAGGATGCCTTGTCCGCCCTGTTGGCTCGGGTGGTCGAGACCCGCAATTCCCTGCCACGCCCCCTGCCCGTCTTTCTCAAGATCGCGCCGGATCTTTCCGAGGTCGAGATAGCGGATATCGCCGAGATCGCCATTCAAAGCGGCGTGGACGCGGTCATTGCCACCAACACGACGCTGGACCGGGAAGGGTTGCAAAGCTCCCATCGCGAGGAAAAAGGCGGCCTCTCGGGCGCACCCTTGTTCGAGAAATCCACACGCGTTCTGGCCCGGCTCTCCGAATTGACCGAGGGTCGCGTCCCCCTGATCGGCGTCGGCGGCATCGCCACGGCCGAGGATGCCTATGCCAAGATCCGTGCCGGTGCGTCGGCGGTGCAATTCTACACGGCGCTGGTCTTCGGGGGCATCAGCCTCGCACGGGAGATCCCGCAAGGTCTCGACCGACTGCTCGCAAGGGACGGTTTCGGCTCTGTCGCAGACGCCGTGGGAACCGACCGCGACCGCTGGCTCTAGGCCGAGGCCCGCGCCTCGAGCGCGGGATAGCGCCAGCCCAAGGTCACACCACGGGCCGCGAAGGAAATCAGCAATGCGATCCAAAGGCCGTGGTTCTCGAAAGCCGGCATGAGGATGGCGGCAGCCGCGACGTAGACGAAAAAACTCAGCACCATCATGTTGCGCATGTCTCGGGTCGCCGTGGCGCCGATGAAGATCCCATCGAGCATGAACGGTGCCCAGCCGAGGATCGGGGTCAGCACCATGTAGGGCAGGAAGTCGCGCGCAGCTGCGCGCACCTCGGGCGCCGTCGTCATCAGATCGATGATCGCGCCTCCGAAGATCGCGAAAAAGGCCGCGAGCCCGATCGCAATGACCCCACCCCAGATGCTGGACACCACGGCCGAGCGGCGCAGCACCAGCCGCTGCCGCGCGCCCATCGCCCGTCCGACCAGCGCCTCGGCTGCGAAGGCGAAGCCATCCATCGCATAGGCCGTGATCTCGAGGAATTGCAGAAGGACCTGATTTGCGGCCAGCCTCACATCCCCGAACCGCGCCCCGAGAAGCAGGAAGGATACAAAGACCCCCTGCAATAGGAGCGAGCGCAGCAGGATGTCGGTGTTCACGGTCATCATGTGTTTCAGCCGTGCCGCGTCGAAGACCTGGTCCCAGTTACGCCAGTCCGGCACGTTGAATGCCCCGCGGCAGAACCACAAGCCCATTGCCAACCCGCTCCACTCAGCAATGAGAGTAGCCAGCGCCACGCCCTTGACGCCCCAGCCGAGGCCAAGGACGAACCAGAAGTCGAGCAGGATGTTTATCCCGTTCATCCATAGTTGCAGAACAAGCACCGCCCGCGTCCGCTCCTGCGCGATGAGCCAGCCGGTGATCCCGAAGAGGGCGATGGCGGCAGGTGCTCCCCAGATTCGGATCGCCATGTATCCACGAGACAGAGTCTCGACCTCGTCCGATGCCGGCGAGACCCTGAAGGCTGCCCAGAACAGCGGCAGTTGCAGCG
Source organism: uncultured Paracoccaceae bacterium (assembly GCA_947500005.1). Lineage (GTDB taxonomy): Bacteria > Pseudomonadota > Alphaproteobacteria > Rhodobacterales > Rhodobacteraceae > Lutimaribacter_A. The sequence goes on from CANMQJ010000007.1 coordinate 161,030, forward strand.
CGATCAGGACGCAGCCGCCGGCCGAGCCGATCAGCAAAGCGCGGGTCAGCAAGGCGGCGACCTCGCTCCGATCCCCGGCACCCAGCGCCTGACCGGTCAGGCCGGTCGTCCCCATGCGCAGGAACCCGAACACCCAGTAGACTGCCGAGAGGATAACCGCGCCGATGCCAACCGCGCCAATCGGCGCGGCCTCGCCCATCTGGCCGACCACGCCGGTATCGACCGCTCCAAGGATCGGCACGGTCGCGTTCGACAGCACGATTGGCAGAGCGATCCTGAGAACGCGCCGATGCGTTACCTCCGCCAGGGTCTCCGTCACTCGGACCGCTCGGTCTTGCGCGGTTGCGGCATCAGGAAATGGCCTGACCCCTGCGCGAAAAGCCGCTCGTGGTTGTCCTGCCAGGCTTCAACCCGGACCGAGGCATAACGCCTACCGGCGCGGCTCACCGTCGCGCGCGCATAGGCGTCCCGCGGGAGGCCCGACCGAAGGTAATCGACCGTGAAGTCGATGGTCTTGGGGAACCCGGGAAACTCGGGCTTGAGGAAATCTTCCGGATCGATTTCGCCGCTCTCGATTCCCGAGAACATGTGCTGCCAACTCAGGGTGATGATCGCGGTCACTTCCAGGAAGGCCGCCGTGACGCCCCCATGTATGGCCGGAAGAAAAGGATTTCCTATCAGTTTTTCATCGAAGTTGAGCACCCCGGTCAACTCGTCGCCGCGCCTGTCGAAGGTGATCCCCAGGAAGCGGATATACGGCACGCCCTCGACCAGCGCCTTGAGCGCGGCGTCGCGGCGCTGTTTGACCACCTGCACGGGTTCCGGTCGGGATCGCTGCATCATCCGCCCTCCACCGTAAAGGCGCCCGATGCTGTGGCCACGGGGCGCTCCTCATCATCGTCGTAGGCCGTGGCGCGGACGAAGGCCACGTTTCGCGTGATGTGATAGCAGGTCGCGCGGGTCCGGATGGTCTGTCCCGGTGTCGCGGCGCGCATGTAATCGATACGCAGGTCGATCGTCGCGGTTCCGCCCGGCGCCTGCGGATGGCTCATGACGGCGGCACCCGAACAGGTGTCGAGCATTGCCGAGACCGCGCCGCCATGGATCACGCCGCGCCTCGGATCACCGACAAGGTCCTTGTTGTAAGGCATGGATATTTCCGCATCGCCCTCCCCGATATGGGTCAACTCGAGCCCCAGGGCACGTGCATGAGGGATCGCCTCTATGAATTGTCGGGCAAGTTTCGCTTTGTCCACCATGGGTTCCCGATCCCGAATTTTCCTGCGCGCCCTTTATGGGCCGGGCTTGGAGCAAAGGGCAAGGGAGCCTGTTGCGCTTCCCGTCGACCGGGCCTAGGTTGCGGGTCGAGGAGATCTGGGATGTCTGACACACGCCTGTCATTCAAGGAAATGTGCGCGGAATTCGACGTGACGCCGCGGACCCTGCGCTATTACGAGTATATCGAGCTTTTGCAGCCCGACCGCGAGGGACGCTCCCGTTTTTATGGTCCGCGCGAACGGGCCCGGATGAAGCTCATCATGCGCGGGCGCAGATTCGGCTTTCCCCTCGAAGAGATCCGTCAATGGCTCCTTATCTACGAGAACGAGGGCAACCAGGCACAGATGGCCGCCTTCATCGAGATGGCCGACCGCCAGATGGGCGAACTTGAACAGCAGCGCCAGCAACTGGACGAGGCCTTGTCGGAACTGAAGCAGTTGCGGGATCACACCATCGGCCTGCTCAAGGAACCTTCCGCCTAGCTTTTCCTGCCTGCCGGATGGATCGGCAGGAGTCTTCCCTGCATTCCATCAGCGCGACCGGGCGACCTTTTGCGCCGTGTCCATCTCGCCGAAAGCGGCGCCAGCCAAAGTAAATCAGGCCTGATCCCACGTCAGCAGGAAGAGTGACGCAGCGTTCAAGTTACGTCAACGTCAACAAGTGTTGTAACTGGCGGCGAAACGGACCACCTCACGCCTATGACGCTTGCGATGAGAGTTTGAGACATGACCGAAGAACTGATGACGATCCGCGAAATGTGCGACGCCTATGACGTCACGCCGCGCACGTTGCGGTTTTATGAATCCAAGGAATTGCTGTTCCCGATCCGCGAGGGCCAGAAGCGGCTTTTCACCAAGCGCGACCGCGCGCGGCTGAAATTGATCCTGCGCGGCAAGCGCTTCGGCTTCAGCCTGGAAGAGATCCGCCAGCTTCTCGATCTATATCACGCGGGCGACCAGCAGCTAACCCAGTTGACCCGCACCTACGAGATCGCCTGCGATCGCCTTGCCGACATGGAAGCGCGCCGGGACGAGCTTACCGAGGCCATCGATGACCTCAAGAACCAGCTGGCATGGGGCGAGAAGGTCATCGCATCGATGAAAGAAGAAAAGGACGCCGCAGAGTAATCTCCTGCGCCGTCCCCCGAAAACACGCTTGATACGAGGGAGCGAGACATGCCCATCTACAACGCACCGACAAAGGACAGCCAGTTCATCCTTCACGATGTGCTGAGTGTTTCCGCCTCCGACATCCCCGGCTATGCCGAACTGGAGCGCGATTTCACCGGCGCCGTTCTGGAAGAGGCCGGCAAGGTGGCAAGCAACGTGCTGCACCCGCTCAACGCCGTGGGCGATACCGAGGGCTGCCGCCTGGAAAACGGCGTCGTCTATACGCCGACCGGCTTCAAGTACGCGTTCGAACAGGTCAAGGAAGGCGGCTGGACGGGTCTCGACATGCCCGAGGAATATGGCGGGCAGAACATGCCATACGTCCTGGGCACCGCGGTGGGCGAGATGTTCTCGGCGGCCAACCAGGCCTTCACCATGTACCAAGGTCTGACGCATGGCGCGGCCTCCGCAATCCTGGCCCATGGCACGGACGCCCAGAAGAGTACCTACCTGCCCAAGATGGTGTCCTGCGAATGGACCGGAACCATGAACCTGACCGAGCCGCATTGCGGCACCGATCTGGGCCTGATGCGGACCAAGGCCGAGCCGCAGGATGACGGCAGCTACAAGATCTCGGGGCAGAAGATCTTCATCTCCTCGGGCGAGCATGACATGGCCGACAACATCGTCCACTTGGTGCTGGCCAAGATCCCCGGCGGCCCCGAGGGCATCAAGGGTGTGTCGCTGTTCATCGTGCCCAAGTTCCTGGTCAACGAGGATGGTAGCCTAGGCGCGCGAAATGGTGTCTCCTGCGGCAAGATCGAGGAGAAGATGGGCATCCACGGCAATTCGACCTGCGTCATGAATTATGACGAGGCGACCGGCTTTCTGCTGGGTGAGGAGCACAAGGGCATGCGCGCCATGTTCACCATGATGAACGAGGCCCGTATTGGTGTGGGCATGCAGGGTCTGGCCCAGGCCGACGCCGCCTATCAGAACGCTCTGGAATACGCAAAGGACCGGCTGCAGGGCCGGGACGTCACAGGCGCCAAGAACCCCGAAGGGCCTGCCGATCCTCTCATCGTGCACCCTGACATCCGCCGCAGCCTGATGGACCAGAAAAGCTTCGTCGAGGGCGCGCGCGCCTTCATCCTCTGGAGCGCGACGCTGATCGACCAGGCGCATCGCGCGGGCGACAAGGACGCCGACGGGCTCGTGTCGCTGATGACCCCGGTCATCAAGGGCTTCCTCACCGACGAGGGCTACGACATGACCGTGCTCGCGCAGCAGGTCTATGGCGGACACGGCTACATCGAGGAATGGGGCATGTCGCAATACACCCGCGATGCCCGGATCGCGATGATCTATGAAGGCGCGAACGGGGTTCAGGCGCTCGACCTCGTGGGACGCAAGCTGGCGCAGGACGGCGGCAAGCACGTCATGGCCTTCTTTGACATGGTCAAGGAGTTCTGCAAGACCAGCGCCGGACAGAGCGAAAGCCTCGACCGTGACTTCATCGAGCCGCTCAAGAAGGCGTCGAAGGACCTTCAGTCCGCGGGCATGTATTTCATGCAGAACGGCATGAAGAACCCCAACAACGCTCTGGCCGGATCCTATGACTTCATGCACATGTTCGGCCATGTCTGCCTGGGCCTGATGTGGGCGCGGATGGCCAAGGCCGCGCAGGCCGCGCTTGACGCGGGGGCCTCGGATCGGGACTTCTACGAGACGAAGATCGCCACCGGTCGCTACTACATGAGCCGCCGCCTGCCCGCGACAGCGATGCATCTTGCTCGCATCGAATCCGGCGCGGAAACGGTGATGGCCCTCGACGCGGCCAATTTCTGAAGGGTCGCGGCGGGGTGAAACCCCGCCCTACCCCTCTGACCAACGGGAGGACAGATGCCCAAACGTTTTCGCCTGACCCGCCGCTTCAATGCCGCCATGACCGAGGACGGCTATCGCCGACTGAAGAGCTTTGCGCGCGAGGCGGGGCTGGACGAGGGCGAGGCCCTGTCCTTCCTCTTCGAGAACTTCAACAGCGTGATCAATGACGAGAACCTGACCCACAGGCTGAGGCTGTTCAACGCGGAACTGGAAGACCGCAAACGCTGATCCGGCCATCGAGCCTTTGGCCCCCGTCGATCCGCCTCCGGCGGGAGTATTTGGAAAGAGATGAAAAAGAGGACAAGGGGTAGTCCACCCCGCCATCCGGGATCTGATCTCACTTGGTGGCACTCAGTCGGGACGGCGGGGCTTCACCTCTTGCGGTCATCGGCTCTCCAGCCTGTACCGCAAGCCTGATGACACCGCATTAACGTTAACGTCGGGTTAGCAAGAGATGCTCTTTCGTCCTTCATCTCTTTCCAAATACTCGAAAGGCCACATGGCAAACCGCGTCACGGGAGGGGCGTTCGCATGACGATCAAACTTCATTGTTTCGGAGAAAGCGGGAACTCGTACAAGGCCGCGCTTGCGCTGGAAATGTCGGGTCTCGACTGGGAACCGGTCTTCGTCGATTTCTTCGGTGGCCAGACGCGCCTGCCGGAATTCCGGGCCGAGAACCCGATGGGAGAGGCGCCGGTATTGATCGACGGCGATTTCCGCCTCAGCCAATCCGGCGCGATCCAGGCCTATGTTACCGAAAAGAGTGGCAAGTTCGGTGGCGCCGACCGACAGGAGCGGTTCGACGTTCTACGCTGGGTGCTGTGGGACAACCACAAGCTGTCGTCGATGGCGGGGCTTACGCGGTTCCTGATGAACTTTCTGCCCGAAGACAAACAACCCGCAGAGGTGATCGCTTTCAACCAGGGTCGGCTCAAGGCGGCCTACCAAACGCTGAATGCGCATCTGGAGGGCCGTGACTGGATCGTGGGCGACGGGGTGACCAATGCCGACCTGTCCTGCTGCGGATACCTCTATTATCCCGAGCCCTTCGGCTTCGACCGTGCCGAATGGCCCCATATCGACGCCTGGCTGACCCGCTTGTCGCAGCAGCCCGGCTGGAAACACCCCTATGACCTGATGCCCGGCAAACCGTCGGATCGAGCTTGAGGAGACTTTCATGACCGAAGCCTATATCTACGACGCCTTGCGCACCCCTCGCGGCAAGGGCCGCAAGGACGGCGCCCTGCACGAGGTGACCTCTGTGCGGCTCTCCGCGCTGACCCTGAACGCCCTGAAAGAGCGTAACAATCTCGAGGGCCACGCCGTCGAGGACGTGATCTGGGGGAACGTGACCCAGGTGATGGAACAGGGCGGCTGCCTTGCGCGCTCCGCCGTGCTGGCCTCGGATCTCGACGAATCCATCCCTGGCTTGGCCATCAACCGCTTCTGCGCCTCCGGCATGGAGGCCGTGAACCTTGCCGCCAACCAGGTCAGGGGCGGTGCGGGCGATGCCTATATCGCCGGCGGTGTCGAGATGATGGGGCGTGTGGCCATGGGCAGCGACGGCGCAGCCATCGCCGTCGATCCGAGCTTGGCAATGGAAACCTATTTCGTGCCGCAGGGCATCTCGGCCGATATTATCGCGACTGAATATGGCTTCACCCGCGACCAGGCCGACGCGCTTGCGGTGGAATCGCAGAAGCGCGCGGCCAAGGCGTGGGAGGAGAACCGGTTCGAGAAGTCGGTGATCACCGTGCGCGACCAGAACGGTCTCGCCATTCTCGACCGCGACGAATACATGCGCCCCCAGACCGACATGCAGAGCCTCGGCGCGCTCAACCCGTCCTTCCAGATGATGGGTGAGCAGATGCCGGGCTTCGACAAGGTCGCGATGCTGAAATACCCGCATCTGGAGCGGATCAACCACATCCACCACGCCGGCAACTCCTCGGGCATCGTGGATGGCGCGGCGGCCGTTCTGATCGGCAACAAGGAATTCGGCGAAAAGCACGGGCTGAAACCCCGCGCACGCATCCGCTCCACGGCCAAGATCGGCACCGACCCGACCATAATGTTGACCGGCCCGGTGCCGGTGACCGAGAAGATCCTGGCCGAGAGCGGCATGGCCTTTTCCGATATCGACCTGTTCGAGGTGAACGAGGCCTTCGCCTCTGTCGTGCTGCGCTTCATGCAGGCTTTCGACGCCGACCCGGACAAGGTGAACGTCAATGGCGGCTCCATCGCCATGGGCCACCCGCTGGGCGCGACCGGCGCGATCATCATCGGCACCCTGCTCGACGAGTTGGAGCGCCAGGACAAGCAGGTTGGCCTCGCCACGCTCTGCATCGCGTCCGGCATGGGCGCCGCCACCATCATCGAGCGCGTGTGATCGCGGGATCGGGAGAACAACACTATGGCTGAATTCACGCTGACAAAGGACGCCGACGGCGTCGCGACCATCACCTGGGACGTGCCGGGCAAGACCATGAACGTCATGTCCTTTACCGGGCTCGAAGAGCTGGAAGCCTGCATCGACGAGGCGCTGGCCGATGACGCGGTCAAGGGCATCGTCATCACCTCCGGCAAGGAGGGTTCGTTTGCCGGGGGCATGGACCTGAACCTGCTCGCGGTGATGAAGGAACAGGCGGGAGACGACCCGGCCAAGGGCCTGTTCGAGGGCACGATGAAGATGCACGCCCTGCTGCGCAAGATCGAGCTGGCGGGCATGGACCCCAAGAGCAAGAAGGGCGGCAAGCCCATCGCCGCCGCCCTGCCCGGCACTGCGGCCGGCATCGGGCTGGAGCTTCCGCTGGCCACGCACCGGATCTTCGTCTCGGACAACCCCAAGGCGAAATACGGCCTGCCCGAGATCCTCGTCGGCATCTTCCCCGGCGCGGGCGGCACCACGCGGCTGGCGAAAAAGCTGGGCGCCGTCGCGGCTGCCCCTCTGCTGCTGGAAGGCAAGATGCTGGACGCACAGAAGGCCAAGGGCGCCAGTATCGTGGACGAGGTTGCCGCTGATCCAGTTGCGGCGGCCCGTGAATGGGTCCTGAACGCCAAGGATGCCGACCTGGTCAAGCCGTGGGATACCAAGGGCTACAAGATGCCCGGCGGCGCGCCCTATCACCCGGCGGGCTTCATGAATTTCGTCGGCGCCTCGGCGATGGTCCACGGCAAGACCCAGGGCGCCTTCCCGGCCGCCAAGGCGCTGCTGAGCGCGGTCTACGAGGGGGCGCTGGTCGATTTCGACACCGCGCTGAAGATCGAGGCGCGCTGGTTCACCAACGTACTCATGAACCCCTCCTCGGGGGCGATGATCCGGTCGCTCTTCCTCAACAAGGAGGCGCTGGAAAAGGGTGCCGTGCGTCCCAAGGACGTCCCCGATCAGCGGGTGAAGAAGCTGGGCGTGCTGGGCGCGGGCATGATGGGCGCGGGCATCGCGCTGGTCAGCGCGCAGGCCGGTATGGAGGTCGTGCTGATCGACCGCGACCAGGAAAGCGCTGATCGTGGCAAGGCCTATACCGAGACCTATCTCGACAAGGGGATCAAGCGCGGCAAGGTCACGGCGGAAAAGAAAGAGGCGATGCTGGGTCTCGTCACCGCGACGCCGGATCTGGAACAGCTCAAGGGCTGCGACCTCATCATCGAGGCCGTGTTCGAGGATCCCAAGGTCAAGGCCGAAATGACGCAGAAGGTCGAGGCGATCATCCCCGAGGACTGCATCTTTGCCTCCAACACCTCGACCCTGCCGATCACCGGGCTGGCCGAGGCATCGAAGCGGCCCGAGCAGTTCATCGGCATCCATTTCTTCTCACCTGTCGAGAAGATGTTGCTGGTCGAGATCATCAAGGGCGAGAAGACCGAAGACCGCGCGGTGGCCAAGGCTCTCGACTACGTGCGCCAGATCAGGAAAACGCCCATCGTGGTCAACGATGCGCGGTTCTTCTACTGCAACCGCTGCATCATCCCCTATGGCAACGAGGCCGCCCGGATGGTGACCGAAGGCGTGGCCCCGGTGCTGATCGACAACGCGGCACGGCAGCTGGGCTTCCCGGTGGGGCCAATCCAGCTGGGCGACGAAACCTCGATCGACCTTGCCGCCAAGATCACCCGGGCCACCAAGGAGGCGATGGGCAACGACTATCCGGCCTCCGAGGCCGACAACCTGGTTTTCTGGATGGAGGCCGAAGGCCGCCTGGGCCGCAAGGCCAAGGCGGGTTACTTCGACTATGACGAGAAAGGCAAGCGCATCGGCTATTGGAAGGGGATCCACGACAAGTATCCCTTGGCGGACGAACAGCCCGACCTGATCGAGGTGCAGGAACGGCTGATGTTCGTGCAGGCGCTCGAAGCGGTTCGCGCGCTCGAGGAAAGCGTGATCGAGGATATCCGCGAGGCCGATGTCGGCGCGATCCTGGCCTGGGGCTTCGCCCCTTGGTCCGGTGGCCCGCTCAGCTGGCTCGACATCATCGGCGCGCCCTATGCGGCACAGCGCTGCGACGAGCTGACCGAAAAGTTCGGCCCCCGCTTCACCTGTCCGCCCCTGCTGCGCGAAATGGCGGAGAAGGGTCAAACCTTCTATGGCCGCTTCAATCCCGGGGCCAAGGACGCAGCCTGATAGTCAACACGACACTGGAACGGCCCGGGGATTTCTCCGGGCCGTTTCGCGTTCAGATATCGTCCCCCAAAGGTTCGAGCGGTCCGCCGGCTGCAGCCAGACCGCGCTCGGGCAGCCATGGGTTCAGCGCCAGCGCGTCCTGCAACGCATCCCGCGCCTCTTCAACCCGGCCCAGACCCAGCAGCGACAGCGCACGACCGCTCAATGCCGCGACATGACGAGGAGAAAGCTCCAAGGCGCGATCCAGGTCGACCAGCGCCGCCGCGAAATCCTGTCTCAGGTAATTGACGAAAGCCCGCTGATTGTACCCCTCGGCATAGTCCGGACAGTATTCCACCAACAGGTCGAATTCCTGCCGAGCGCCAAGCAGGTTCCAACTCGCCCGCTTGGTCATGCCCCGATCAAGGATGGCCTGCGCCTGCTCGTTCGGCGCGTCGGCCCAGAACTCCCACATTTGGTTCGAAATCCGGCGGGCCTCCACTTCCGACGCCGCGTCACCGATCTGGGCGATCAACTGGTCCAGAGGCTCGGAATGATCGGGCGGCGCAGGGCACGTATCGGCAAGTGCAGCACCAGTTGCGAGGGCGGGAGCGACAAGGGCAATCAGCAGCGGTCTCATTCCAAAAAAAATGGGCGCAAAATGACCCTGCGTCAATGTCGGCCTATCCGGCAGGCGCCAAAGGCCCCATCGTCCCGCTTTCCTTCACCGCCTCCATCGCCATGAAGGTCGAGGTGCTGCTCACATGCGGCAGGGTCGATATCTTCTCGGCCAGAACCGCGCGGTAATCCGACATCGACCGCGTCCTAATCTTTAGAAGATAGTCGAAATTGCTTGCGATCATGTGCGCCTGCTCGATCTCGGCGATCTTGCGCACGGCCGCGTTGAACTCTGCCAACGCCTTTTCTCGCGTATCGGTCAGCCGCAACTCGACAAAGGCCACGTGATCCAGCCCCAACCGGATCGGATCGATCAGCGCCCTGTACCCGGTGATATATCCCTCGGCCTCCAGCCGTTTCATCCGAGCCTGCGTCGGAGATTTCGACAACCCGATCCGGCGGGCAAGATCGGCAACCGACATGCGTCCATCCCCGGACAACGCCAACAGAATCGCCCTGTCGAACCGGTCAAGCCCGGGAAAGTCGGATTGCACCTCTGAGCACCTCCAAATCAGGTGATTGTTCTGCAGCAGCCCTATATTCAGCCATTCCTCCTGTCAAATCCGCGATAAACTGCTCCGAACCTGAAAGGAGCCCATGCCGATGCACACTGATCTTCGCCGCGTCATCGACAGCCAGACCTATGCCGACCAGTCCGAGATCCTCGCCCGCCTGAGAGATGAGGCGAACCTCTCACCCGAAGACCGCGCGAAGATCTGCAAAGACGGCGCGCAACTCGTCCGCGACATCCGCTCCAGTACAGCGCCGGGGCTGATGGAGGTGTTCCTCGCGGAATACGGTCTCTCGACGGACGAGGGCGTGGCGCTCATGTGTCTGGCCGAGGCGCTGTTGCGCGTTCCCGATGCCGACACGATCGACGCCTTGATCGAGGACAAGATCGCGCCGTCGGACTGGGGCAAGCATCTGGGCCATTCCTCCTCATCGCTGGTCAATGCCTCGACCTGGGCGCTGATGCTCACGGGCCGGGTACTGGACGACGACCGCCCCAGCCCCGTGCGCGCGCTGCGCAGCGCCGTGCGCCGCCTGGGCGAGCCGGTGATCCGCACCGCCGTCGGCCGCGCCATGCGCGAGATGGGCCGGCAATTCGTGCTGGGCGAGACGATCCAGGCGGCGATGAAGCGCGCCGAAGGGATGGAGGCCAAAGGTTACACCTATTCCTATGACATGCTGGGAGAGGCCGCGCGGACCGAGGCGGATGCATCCCGCTATCACCTGTCCTATTCCCGCGCGATCACCGCCATCGCGCAGGCCTGTACCTCGGACGACATCCGCGCCAATCCGGGCATCTCGGTCAAGCTCTCCGCGCTGCACCCACGCTACGAGGTGGCGCAGGAAGACCGCGTGATGAATGAGCTTGTGCCGCGTCTGCGCGCGCTCTGCCTGCTGGCGAAATCGGCACGCATGGGCCTGAATATCGACGCGGAGGAGGCCGATCGCCTGTCTCTGTCGCTCCAGGTGATCCAGACGGTGATGGCCGAACCCGCGCTCAAGGGCTGGGACGGTTTCGGCATCGTCGTACAGGCCTACGGCCCGCGCGCGGGCATCACGCTCGACACCCTGTACGAGATGGCGCAGCGCCATGACCGCAAGCTGATGGTGCGGCTGGTCAAGGGCGCCTATTGGGATACCGAGATCAAGCTGGCCCAGGTCGAAGGCGTCGACGGTTTCCCCGTCTTCACGCAAAAACCCGCGACCGACGTGTCCTACATCGCCAATGCGCGCAAGCTCCTGGGCATGACCGACCGGATCTATCCGCAATTCGCCACGCATAACGCCCACACGGTCTGCGCCATCCTGCACATGGCCGATGACGTTGAACGCTTCGAATTCCAGCGCCTGCACGGGATGGGCGAGACGCTGCACCAGCTGGTGAAGTCGCGAAACGGCACTCGCTGCCGGATCTATGCCCCTGTCGGCGCGCATCGTGACCTGCTGGCCTACCTCGTGCGGCGCCTGCTGGAAAACGGCGCCAACAGCTCCTTCGTCAACCAGATCGTGGATGAGGACGTGCCCCCCGAGGTGGTCGCGGCCGACCCGTTCGAGGCGCTGGAACAGCCCACGCCCGCGCTTCCGAAAGGCCCCGACCTGTTCCAGCCCGAGCGGCGTAATTCCAAGGGTTTCGACCTGGCCCATGTTCCCACGCTCGACGAGATCGAGGCCGCCCGCGCCCCCTATGCCGACGCAACCTGGCGCGCCGCGCCGCTTCTTGCCGAAAAAGCCTCACCCGAGGCCGATCAACCGGTGGCAAACCCGACCCGTCCATCGGACACCCCGGGGGCAGTCGCGCCGGCCAGCGCTGCGGATGTGGAAACGGCGCTTTCCGCCGCGCGTCCCTGGCAGGCCCCGTCCAAGGAACGCGCGCGCGTGCTGAACGCAGCCGCCGATCTCTACGAGGCCAATTTCGGCGAGATCTTTGCGCTCGTCGCCCGCGAGGCCGGAAAATCCCTGCCCGACGCGGTGGGCGAGCTGCGCGAGGCGGTGGATTTCCTGCGCTACTACGCCACCAACATCCCCGAGGGCGCACCCGCAGGCACCTTCACCTGCATCAGCCCGTGGAATTTCCCGCTGGCGATCTTTACCGGCCAGATTTCGGCGGCACTCGCCACCGGCAACGCGGTGCTGGCCAAGCCCGCGCCGCAGACCCCGCTGATCGCCCATCGCGCGGTGGAACTGCTGCATGAGGCCGGCGTGCCGCGTTCGGCCTTGCAATTGCTGCCCGGCGGCCCCGAGGTCGGTGCGGCGCTCACCTCCGACCCGCGCGTCGATGGGATAGCGTTCACCGGTTCGACGGCAACCGCGCTCAAGATCCGGGCCGCAATGGCCGAAAACCTTGCCCCGGGCGCACCGCTCATCGCGGAGACCGGTGGCCTGAACGCCATGATCGTCGATTCCACCGCCCTGCCGGAACAGGCCGTGCAGGCTATCGTCGAATCGGCCTTCCAGTCGGCGGGCCAACGCTGTTCGGCGCTGCGCTGTCTCTATGTGCAGGAGGACATCGCCGAGGATCTGCTGACAATGCTCAAGGGCGCGATGGAGGCGATGGCCATGGGCGATCCCTGGCAACTCGCCACCGATGTAGGCCCTGTGATCGACGAGGCAGCGCGGCAAGGCATTATGGACCATGTCGCCCAAGCCCGGGCCGAGGGCCGCGTGCTCAAGGAACTCCCCGTTCCCGCCGAAGGGCTGTTCGTCTCGCCCACGCTGATCTCTGTCGGCGGCATCAAGGACCTGGAGCGCGAGATATTCGGCCCCGTCCTGCATGTCGCCCGTTTCCGCCCGGCGGATCTGGACCGGGTCATCGCGGATATCAACGGCACCGGCTACGGCCTGACCTTTGGGTTGCAGACCCGAATCGACGACCGGGTGCAGCATGTCACCGAGGCGATCCATGCCGGAAACATCTATGTGAACCGAAACCAGATCGGCGCCATCGTGGGCAGCCAACCCTTCGGCGGCGAGGGACTCTCGGGTACCGGACCCAAGGCGGGCGGCCCGAACTACATGACCCGATTTCTCGCCCCCGACCGGCAGGAGACGGCCAAGGGCTGGAACGGTGCGGACACGGGCGCGCTGGAACGGCATGGCAGCCCGGCAGCACCCGCCACCCGCAGCCTGCCCGGCCCCACGGGCGAGTCCAACCGGCTGAGCGAAATCCCCCGCGAGGCGCTGCTCTGCCTCGGCCCCGGCCCCGAGACCGTAAAGGCACAGGTCGAGGCCGTACGCGCCCTCGGTGGCGTGGCCCTCGCGGCCTCCGGCCCGCTGCCCGACGGCACCCTGGAACAGGTCGAGGGTATCTCTGGCGTGCTTTGGTGGGGCGATACCGGGACGGCCCGCGGTATCGAGCAGGCGCTCGCGCGTCGCGACGGCCCGATCGTACCGCTCATCCCCGGCCGCCCGGACCGTGCGCGTGTTCTGGGTGAGCGCCATGTCTGCGTCGATACCACGGCCGCAGGCGGCAACGCGGCACTTCTCGGCGGCATGGCCTGACCGGGGAGGCTCCCGCCCGGCGCGACCGCATCACAGATGCGATCCCGCCGGTTGGGCCGAGCAGCGCGCGGCATTGCCGCGCGCTGCGGTCGTACGTGACCCGAGGAACAGCCAAGGCCGCTTGACCTCTCGCCGCTTTGCGCAGAGCGTGGCGGCATGTTCCCGATCCGCGATCACAACCCCTCGGGGCGCACGCCCTATGTCGTATACCTGCTGATGTCGGCCAATATCCTGGTCTTCCTCGGGTACTGGGGCATCATGGACGATCCGAATGCGATCAACCGGTTCTTCTTCGACTGGGCAATCATCCCCGCGCGGATCGCCGATGGTTTCCGTTATGACACGCTGCTGACATCGATGTTCCTGCATGGCGGGGTCATGCACCTGGCCGGCAACATGCTGTTCCTGTGGATCTTCGGCGACAACCTCGAAGGCGAGATGGGGCATCTCCGCTTCCTGCTCTTTTACCTTGCGAGCGGGTTGGGCGCCGGACTGATCCATGTCGTATCGGCCCCAGGATCCATTGTGCCGACCGTCGGCGCGTCAGGCGCGATTGCCGGGGTCATGGGCGGCTATCTGCTGATGTTCCCTAAAGCGCGGGTCGACATCCTGCTGGTTCTCGTCGTCTATTTCCGCGTCTTCTCGATCCCGGCCTTCGTGATGCTGGGGGTCTGGCTGGGAATGCAGTTCATGGGCAGCCTCGGCAGCGATCCCGATCTGGGCGGCGTGGCCTACTGGGCACATACGGGCGGCTTTGCCGTGGGGCTGGTGCTTTGCCTGCCTCTCTGGATCCGGCGGGGCGGTCCCGCCTTCTGGAACCAGACGTATGGCCACCCACCGCATCCCGAACAGCAATACGAACTCTCGACATCGCGCATTCCGCGCGTGCGCCGGAAATAGAAAAAGGGGCCATCTGGCCCCTTTCCAGTCCTCCGCGACCCTTGGCTCAGCCCCGGATGGCCTTGGCGAACCCGTCGAAGATCTGCTCGTTGGCACAGATCACCTCGCCCGAGGACAGTATCTCTTCACCCGGGGTGAGCGCCTCGACCAGGCCCCCGGCCTCACGCACGATCAGGATACCGGCGGCAAGGTCCCATGCGTTCAGGCGACGCTCCCAGAACCCCTCGTAGCGACCGGCAGCAACATAGGCGAGATCCAGCGCCGCCGATCCCCAGCGCCGGACACCCGCGCAGACGGGCATGAGGCGCGCGAGATCCTGCAACGTGGCGGGCAGATCCGAACGGCCGCCATAAGGCAGGCCCGTGGCAAAGATCGACTCGATCATCCGATGCCGCCCCGAAACGCGAATGCGGCTTTCGTTCATCCAGGCGCCCTCGCCCTTCTCGGCAAAGTACATCTCGTCCTTGGCCGGGTCGAAGATCACGCCCGCCACGATCCGCCCCTTGTGCTCCAAGGCGATCGAGATGCACCAATGCGGCAACCCGTGCAGGAAATTCGTGGTTCCGTCCAGCGGATCGACAATCCAGCGCCGAGTCGGATCCTCGCCATCCTCCCCGCCGCCCTCCTCGGCCAGCCAGCCATAGGTGGGACGGGCATTGCGCAGTTCTTCCTTGAGGATATTCTCGGCGGCGATATCGGCCCTACTCACGAAATCGCCCGCGCCCTTCATCGAGACCTGCAGGTTCTCCACCTCGCGGAAATCCTTCACCAGCGAACGGCCGGCCTTGCGCGCGGCCTTGATCATGATGTTGAGATTCGCACTGCCAACCATCTAAACGGGCTCCTCATCGGTCAAACCGCGCGTATATCGACGCGGGTTGGGATTGCCAAGGGCCATGTTCCGCCTGTCGGCCGCCATACCAGCGCAACTCGCCGCGTCACCGCTTGCCTGATCGATCATTCGCCCTCACCTTGCATGCCAACCACAAAGGAGACGCCCAATGCCCGAGACCATGAAGCGCATCGTGCTGGCAAGCCGCCCGGACGGCGCGCCCGCGCCCGAGAATTTTCGCCTCGAAACCGCCGATCTGCCTGAACCCGGCGATGGCGAAGTGCTGGTCCGCGTGCATTACATGTCGCTGGATCCTTACATGCGCGGGCGGATGGACGACGCCAAGTCCTATGCCGCTCCGGTCCCCATCGGCGGCACGATGGAGGCTGGCGGCGTTGGCGAGGTCATCGCCTCGAACGCGCCGAACTTCCAGCCGGGCGACTTCGCCTTCGGGATGTTCGGCTGGGCGACGCACGGCGTCCAGTCAGCGAAGATGCTGCGCAAGATCGATCCCGACGAGATGCCGATCACCACGGCTCTCGGGGTTCTGGGAATGCCCGGCTTCACCGGCTGGTTCGGCCTGACCCAGCATGGCCGGCCCAAGCAAGGAGAAACCCTCGTCGTGGCCGCCGCGACCGGTCCCGTCGGCTCGATGGTCGGGCAGGTCGCGCGCCTGGCCGGGCTGCGAACGGTTGGCATAGCAGGTGGGGACGAGAAATGCCGTCTAGCAACCGAGACTTTCGGCTTCGACGCCTGCCTGGATCACCGCGCTTATGACAGCGCCAGGGACCTGCGCGCTGCGCTGGCCAAGGAATGCGCCGAAGGCATCGACATCTATTTCGAGAACGTGGGCGGCAAGGTTCTCGAAGCGGTGATGCCGCTGATGAACCCGCATGGCCGTATTCCGATCTGCGGCATGATCGCCTGGTACAACGCGGGCGGCCTCGGGGCCAACGCCGCACAGGACGGGCTGAGCGCGCCCGCGCTCTGGCGCAGCATCCTCGTGAAATTCCTCAGCGTGAACGGCTTCATCATCTCGAACCATTTCGACCGCTACCCCGAATTCCTGTCGGAGATCGCGCCCAAGGTCGCAAGCGGCGAGATCAAGTACCTCGAGGACGTGGCCGACGGGCTGGAAAACGCCCCTGCCGCCTTCATGGCCATGCTGAAGGGCGGCAATACCGGCAAGCAGATCGTCAAGCTGATCTGACGCCCTGTCTTCTTCTCGTTGAAAAATACCGGCGGGGGTGAATTGGCGCGGCACGCGCCAAGAGGGGGCAGCGCCCCCTTTCATCACGCCGCCTGCAACCGCCGCGCTTCGGTGCGGGCGAGGGCCACCAGTTCCTGGACATAAGGCTTTTCGAGATCCTCGCCGCGCACCGCGGCATAGAGCCTTCGGGTGATGCCGGCCTCGGTCAGCGGACGGGTCACGTAATCCGAGTTGTACTTCACCTCGCGCACCACCCAGTCGGGCAGCACCGTCACCCCCCGGTTCGAGGCGACCAGCAGCAGGATCACCGCCGTCAGTTCCACCTGCCGGATGGCGGCCGGCTCCACCCGGGCAGGCGTAAGAAGCTGGCTAAAAATGTCCAGGCGGGAGCGTTCCACAGGATAGGTGATGAGGGTCTGGCCGCGAAAATCCTCGGCCTCGACAAAGGGTTTCGCTGCCAGCGGATGGGTCGAGGCCGCGACAAAGACCGGGTTGTAGTCGAAAAGTTCCACGAATTCGATCCCGGCCAGGTCCTCGGGGTCGGAGGAGACCACCAGATCCACCTCCTCCTTCTGAAGCGCCGGCAGCGCGTCGAAGGCCAGACCCGGCTTGATGTCCACGTCGACGTCGGGCCAGCTTTTTCGGAAAGCTTCCAGCACAGGGAACAGCCATTCGAAACAGGCATGGCATTCGATGGCGATATGCATCCGCCCCGCCCGCCCCTCGCGCAGGGATGAGAATTCCTCCTGCATCGCCTCGATTTGGGGCAGGATCTGCTCGGCCAGCCGCAAGAGGCGCAGCCCCGCCGGTGACAGTTTCATCGGCTTGGACCGCCGGATGAACAGCTCGACCCCCGCCTGATCCTCCAACCCCTTGATCTGATGTGACAATGCTGATTGCGTGATGTTCAACTGCTCCGCCGCGCGGGCCAATCCGCCGCAATCGTGGATGGCCTTGATCGTCCTGAGATGACGGAATTCGATATGCATACAGGCGTTCGCCTCATGTTGTTCTTGAGAAATATGAAGTTGCTTCACAATGCTGCAGCTGCGACAAAAGCTCAACCACAATGAGATGAGACCGTCATGACCACGCCGCAGATTTCCTTCGAATTCTTTCCGCCGCAGTCGCTTGAGGCGTCTTTCAGGCTGTGGGACACGGTTCACACGCTGTCTCCGCTGGGACCGCGTTTCGTGTCGGTGACCTATGGCGCGGGCGGGACCACGCGCGAGTTGACGCGCGATGCGGTCGCCACCCTGCACAAGACCTCGGGCCTGAACGTCGCGGCGCATCTGACCTGCGTGAACGCGACGCGCGAGGAAACGCTGGCCATTGCCGACACCTTTGCCGAGGCGGGCGTGACCGATATCGTGGCCCTGCGCGGCGACCCGCCAAAGGGCCAAGGTGCGTTCCGCCCGCATCCCGGCGGCTTTGGCAACTCGGTTGAACTGATCGAGGCGCTGGCCGACACGGGCCGCTTCACGATCCGCGTGGGCGCCTATCCCGACATCCACCCCGATGCGGCGCACGACACCGCCGATGTCGACTGGCTCAAGCGCAAGCTCGATGCCGGGGCCGACGAGGCGCTGACACAGTTCTTCTTCGAGGCCGAGACCTTCTTCCGCTTCCGCGATGCCTGTGAAAAAGCCGGCATCGACAAGCCGATCACGCCGGGCATCCTGCCGATCGAGAACTGGAAAGGTGCGCGCCGCTTCGCCAAGATGTGCGGGACGAAAATCCCGGCCTGGGTCGAGAATGCGTTCGACAAGGCAGAACGCGACGGGCGCGAGGATCTCCTCGCCACCGCGATCTGCACCGAGCTCTGCTCGGACCTGATCGAGGGCGGCGTCGACAAGCTGCATTTCTATACGCTCAACCGCCCGGAGTTGACTCGCGACGTGTGCCACGCGCTCGGCATCGTCCCGAAGGTCACCCTTCAGAACGTGGCGTAAATCTTGCCCACCCCTGCCCGGCTGCTAGCCTGCCGGGCAAGAGGGAGACGCGCGATGAACGCACCGCAAGACCTGCTGAGCCCGGCCGACATGGCGACAATGTCCGGCTTGGATTTCATGAACGGCATATTGGATGGCAGCCTTCCCGCGCCCCCCATTGCCGAGGTGCTGGGCTATCACCTGCATTCGGTCGAGACGGGGCGCGTCGCTTTTCGCGGCACGCCGGGCAGAAGCGTCTGCAACCCACTGGGCCAGGTGCATGGCGGCTGGTACGGCACGCTTCTGGACAGCGCGATGGCCTGCGCGGTGCAGACCGGCGTGCCTGCCGGGGCGGCCTATACGACGCTGGAATACAAGATCAACATCATCCGCTCGATCCCCTTGGGAACAGAGGTCGAATGCATCGGCGAAGCTGATCATGTCGGCAGATCGACCGGCGTGGCCCATGGAGAAATACGAGGCGTATCGGATGGGCGCCTTTATGCCACCGGATCCACAACCTGCATTGTTCTCGCCGGCGCGCGGTAAAACCCCGTCAGTGCACCTGCGGCGCGCGGAAGCCCGGAACGAACCGCCAGAGACTGGGTACCGGATCGCCCTGCATCTCGGGCGGAACGGTTTCGTGATACCGTTCGGTCCGATCCAGCCCGACGGTCCGTGCACGCCGGAAAAGGAACAGTTTTCCCCAACCCCGCCAGGTGCCGACCGAGGGCGCTTCGGGATCGGTTGAAAAACGCTCCCGCCAATCCTTGGGCAGCGGCAAGTCATGTGTCAGCGCCCGTTCCATCATCCACACCAGCGAGATGTTGGAAAGCGGACGGGCCTCCTCGAAACCGCCAAGCTGCCCGCCGACATCGCCATGGGCGCCGCGGAACCAGACCTGCTCGACATGGCCGGTATAGGCCGGTGAGCTTTGCCAGAGAACGGGTGCAAAAACCTCGCGCGTCTCGTTCAGCGCCAGCGCGTGGTATCCGTTGCGCACGCTTGGACCCAGCTCATGGTTATGAAAGGCGTGCCGCGCCTCGGCGAAGCGCCACAACAGCGGCAGGCGCAGGCCCAGCGCCTTGACCGAGTCCCAGACGCCGATCATCTCGATGGCGACCTCGTCATGGCAGAAAGCGCGCTTGAAATCGGCGGCATGGCTGCTGCGCGGATTGCATTCGTAATGGCGATAGGCCTGCCGGATGTTGCGCTCGGTCGCTTGCTCGGGTTTGAGCAGACCGACCATGTCGATCACCCCGGCCAGACTGCGCACACCATAGGCACCGCGCGAATAGCCGAACAGGAATATCCGATCCCCCGGCTTGTAGCGCGAAGCGAGATAGCCATAGGCCCGCCGGATCTGCCGATTGATGCCGCGCCCGACCACCACGTCGCCGGTATTGCGCCAGCTTTTCCATTGCACCCCGGCCTCGTAGAAGACCGAGATGCCCGGCCCCATCTCGCACATCATGCGGTAGACTTGGCCTGCATGGGTCTCCTGCCCCGGGTCCAGCGTGGACATGGTGCCGTCAAGGATGATGACATGAGTAAGGGGGTCACGATGCCGCGACTCCGCGGAATGGCCCGACGACAGAGGCCGCCCGAGCCACCCCAGGAGTCTTTTACTCAGCCGCGACAGATCCATCTTTCAAAACTTCCCATACCTTGAGCGGCGTGAACGGCATGTCCGCCTGACGTACCCCGCGTTCCCACAAGGCGTCCTGTACCGCGTTTGCGACCGCGGCAAGCGCGCCCACCGTCCCCGCTTCGCCGCAGCCCTTCATCCCCATCAGGTTCGCGGTCGAGGGCACGGGCTCGGAGGTGAAGTCAATCATGGGCACGTCGGCCGCGCGCGGCAAGGCATAGTCCATGAACGTTGCCGTGAGCAGCTGGCCATCCGCGTCATGCACGACATGTTCGGCGATGGCCTGCCCGATGCCCTGGACCACGCCGCCATGCACCTGGCCTTCGGCCAGCATGGGATTGATGAGATTGCCGAAATCGTCGACCACGGTATAGCGGTCGACCCGCACCTCGCCGGTCTCGGGATCCACGACCACCTCGGCCACATGGGCCCCGTTGGGATAGCTGCGGCCGGGCAGCTTCGCCCGCGCCTCATGGCTGAGCAGGTCCTCGCGGCCGTCGGCGCGGGCCATTTCGGCGGCCTCCACCATGGTAGGCGTCAGGTTCGATCCCGGCGCGCGGAATGTCTCGTCATCGAAACGGACAGCCTCCTCTTCGACCCCCATCTTTTCCGCAAGATAGGCCGTGAAGGCTGCCACCATGACGTCGACAGTGGCCAGCGTGGCGGTGGATTGTACCGTGACAGAGCGTGATCCGCCGGTCCCGCCGCCGCGGGCGATCCGGTCGCTGTCGCCCTGGATCACCCTGATCCAGTCGGCCGGAATCCCGGTCTGGTCGGCCAGGAATTGCGCATAGACGGTCTCGTGCCCCTGCCCGTTCGATTGCGTCCCGACATAGAGGTTCACCGTGCCATCCTCGCAGAATTCCACCTTCGCGCCTTCGGAAGGGTCGCCGAGAATGCTTTCGATATAGTAACAAAGGCCCTGACCACGCAGCAGGCCGCGCTTGGCATCGGCAGCCTTGCGGGCGGCAAATCCCTCGGCATCCGCCTCTCGGGCGCCACGCGAAAGGATCTTGTCGAAATCACCCACATCATAGGTCTCGCCGGTTGCAGTGCCATACGGGAACGCCTCCGGTCGGATGAAGTTCCGGCGGCGAAGCTCCCAGGGATCGACGCCCAATTCACGCGCCGCACGATCCATGACGCGTTCCAGCACATAGATCGCCTCGGGCCGCCCCGCCCCGCGATAGGCATCGACCTGCGTGGTGTTGGTGAAATAGCCCTCAACCTGAAGCCAGGTCGTCTGGACATCGTAAACCCCCGTCAACACACGGGAAAACAGTTGCGTCTGGATGTTCTGCGCGAATTGCGAATTGTAGGCGCCAAGATTGCAGCGCGTGCGCACGCGATAGGCGGTGATCCGGTGATCGGCGTCAAAGGCCAGCTCCGCCAGCGAGGTCAGGTCGCGGCCATGGTTGTCGCTCAGCATCGCCTCGGTCCGGTCCGACATCCAGCGCACCGGGCGGCCCAGCACGCGGGCGGCATGGGCCACGGCGAAATACTCAGGATAGGCCATCGCCTTCATGCCGAACCCGCCGCCGACATCGGGATTGGTCACGCGCACCTGTTCCGCGTCCAGGCCGAATTTTTCGATCAGCTGCGTCTTGAGGCCCCAGACCCCTTGCCCGCCATAGCTCAGATGGAGCCGCTCGCCGTCCCATTCGGCGAAACAGCCGCGCGGCTCCATGGAATTGGCGATGATCCGGTTGTCGGCCACCTCCAGCGACACGGTGTGCACCGCGGCGTCGAAGGCCGCCTGCGTGGCCGCCTCATCGCCCAGACCCCACTCGAACGCCCGGTTGTCCGGGGCTTCGTCATGGATCGTGGCGCCACCCGGAGCGAGGTCGAGCTTGGCGGGGAGGTCGTCGATATCAAGCTCGATCAGTTCCAGCGCATCACGGGCCTGCTCGCGGGTCTCGGCCACGACCATGACGATCGGCTCGCCCACGAAGCGGACCCTTCCATCGGCCAGCACCGGCCGGATCGGGTCCGCGCCCTTGCTGCCGTCGCGATTGGTCACGATGCTCGCGTTCATCCTGGCGTCGATGCCCGCTGTCCGCAGATCATCCTGCGTGACCACCAGGTGGACGCCGTCGGCCGCGCGGGCCCCATCAAGGTTCAGACCGCTGATCGTGCCATGCGCGACCGGGCTGCGCAGAACCATGGCGTGCCAGGCGTTTTCGGGCGCGATATCATCGACATAGCGTCCCGCCCCGGTGAGGAACCGCACATCCTCGACCCGCTTGACCGGTTGGCTTTTCCCGAATTTTTCCATGGCGCGCGCTCCCCTTGCTGACGAGGCGACACTAGCCTTTGAGAGGTCAATGTCCAGCCCGGCGCGGGCGGGTCTATTTGAAGAAATTGCGCCGCGCGTCGCGGGCCATGTTCCAGCGCATCTCGAGATCCGCGATGCGGGCCATCGCGGCCTTGCGCTCGACCGGATCGGTCAGTTTTGCATAGGCTTCGCGCGCGGCATCAAGCTCTTTCTTGAAGCGGAATTCCTCCGGCAGGACACCCGCTTGGGCCATGATGCGATAACCGGCAGCAAGTGCGGCATCGCCTTCGCCGGACCGGTCAGGTAGCGGTTTGCCCTGACCTTCCAGATTGTCTAGCTGCCCCTCGGCTTGGGCCTTGAGGATCTGGCGTTCGATCAGGTTTCTGAAGCTGCGAAACATGCCCGAAACATAAGGACGAACCCCGCCGTTTGCGAGATCGGCGGGGTTCGGTATTTTCCAGCTGCAACAGGGTCAGGCGATCTCGGACAGGCGGGCGAGCGCCTCGTTTATGCGGGCCTCTTCCTCTTCGCGGGCGGCGAGGTTTTCGCGGGCTTCCTCGACCACGTCCTCCGGCGCGGAGTCCACGAATTTGGGATTGTTCAGCCGGCCGCGCAAACCTCCCAACTCCTTGGAAAGCTTTGCTTTTGCCTTCTCCAGCCGTTCCTTCTCGGCGCCGATGTCGATGATGTCGGCAAGCGGCAGACCGAAGGAGGCGCCGGGAGCGGAGATCGAGATGGTGCCCTTCGGCGGTGTCTCTACATGGGTGAGGCTGTCGATGCGGGCGAGGCGCTTGATCAGGGTCTCGTTGCGGTCCCATGCGGCCTGGCCGTCGGCGTCGATTTCGGTGACGATCATGGGGACATAAAGACCGGCGGGAACGCGCATCTGCTGGCGGGCGGAGCGGGTGTTCTCGATCACCGCGATGACCCAGTTCATCTCACTATCCGCTTTGGAATCAATGAGTTCCGCCGAGTTGTACGTCGGCCAGTCGGTGGTCACCAGCAATCCGTCGCGCTTGGCGGTGAGGCCCCAGAGCTCTTCCGTGACGAAGGGCATGATCGGGTGCAGCAGGATCATGCACTGGTCCAGCACCCAGGCCATGGTGGCGCGGGTTTCTTCTTTGGCATCAATATCTTCGCCCTGAAGGAGCGGCTTGGAGAGTTCCACGTACCAGTCGCAGACCTTGCCCCAGACGAAGGCATAGAGCGTATTGGCGGCGTCGTTGAAGCGGTAGCTGTCGAGCGCGGCGTCGACCTCCTCACGCACACGGGCGGTTTCGCCGATGATCCAGCGATTCACCGCGAATTGACCGTTTTGTACATCCTCCAGACGACCGATTGACCGTTTTGTACCATCGTAGACGCCGTTCATTTCGGCGAAGCGGACCGCGTTCCAGAGCTTGGTGCCGAAATTGCGATAGCCCGCGATCCGGTCCTTCGAAAGTTTCAGCACGCCGCCGATCGCCGCCATCGAGGCGTTGGTGAAGCGCAGCGCGTCGGCGCCGTATTCATCCACGATCTCGAGCGGGTCGATCACGTTGCCGGTGGTCTTGGACATCTTCTTGCCCTTCTCGTCGCGGACGAGCTGGTGCAGGTAGACGGTGTGGAACGGGATCTGATCGACGACGGCGAGTTGCATCATCATCATCCGGGCGACCCAGAAGAAGAGGATGTCGAACCCGGTGATGAGAACATCGGTCGGGAAGTAGCGACGCATCTCGTCGGTGTCCTCGGGCCAGCCCAGCGTGCCGATGGGCCAGAGGCCGGAGGAGAACCAGGTGTCGAGAACGTCGGCATCGCGCCAGACGGGGTAGACCAGCTTGGTCGGGTCCTGGCTGATCTCGTAGTCGGCGAGCGAGCGGGCCAGCGCGTGCACGGCTTCGTCGCGGTCGGCCACCTCGACCACGCGGGCGTGGTTGAGCGGCACGGGCAGCGACGCCTCGGCATCCTTGACGCGCGAGACGACGCTGTCGAAATCGGGGGCGCAGAAATGGTGTTCGTCGCCCAGAAGCAGCTTCTGCTCGGAGAGGAGCCGGCCCATTTCCACGAGGTCGAGCGTGCCGTCGCCCTCGTCATCGGTGAAGGTGCCGCGCGACAGGTCGAACCCATACCAGACGGGGATCTGGTGGCCCCACCAGAGCTGGCGTGAGATGCACCAGGGCTCGATGTTTTCCAGCCAGTGGTAATAGGTTTTCTCGCCTGACTCGGGGATGATCCTGACGGTGCCGTTGCGCACGGCGTCGAGCGCGGGACCCACCACCTTTTCAGCATCGACGAACCACTGGTCGGTCAGCATCGGCTCGATCACCACCTTGGAGCGGTCGCCAAAGGGCTGCATGATCGGCTTCGCCTCGACCAGCGGGACGATGGCATCGGCCCCTTCGGCGTCGGGTTTGACCGCGTCCCTGCCAAGGCGGGGGTCATCGGCGCGGGTCATCACGGCGAGCCCCTCGGCGGTGATCTCGTCCACGACGCGCTCGCGCGCCTCGAACCGGTCGAGGCCGCGCAGGTGGTCGGGGACGAGGTTGATGGCGTCGATCTCGTTCTCGGTGAAGGAGGCGCCGCGGGCGTAGCCTTGAGCCTTGGCGGCCTCTTCGGCGTAGGGCGCGCCGTCCTCGCGCATGGTGCCGCGCTTATCCATCAGCCGATAGAGCGGGATGCCGCCGCGCTTGGCCACCTGGTAGTCGTTGAAATCATGCGCGCCGGTGATCTTGACCGCGCCGGAGCCGAAATTCGGGTCGGGATATTCGTCGGTGATGATCGGGATCTGGCGGCGATGCTCTTGCGGGCCGACGGGAATTTCACAGAGTTTCCCGACGATTGGCGCATAACGCTCATCCGATGGATGAACCGCGACCGCGCCGTCGCCCAGCATCGTTTCGGGGCGGGTGGTAGCGATGGAGATATAGTCGCGCTCTTCCTCGAAGAGGACGTTTCCGTCCTCGTCCCTTTCGACATAGGTATAGGTCTCGCCGCCCGCGAGCGGGTATTTGAAGTGCCACATGTGGCCCGCGACCTCGATATTCTCGACCTCGAGATCGGAGATCGCGGTTTCGAAATGCGGGTCCCAGTTGACCAGCCGCTTGCCGCGGTAGATCAGCCCCTTTTCGTACATGTCCACAAAGACCTTGATCACCGCGTCGTGGAAATTGGGCGAATTTTCATGCCCCGTGCGCGGGTCGCCCTGGGCGCCGGCCATGGTGAAGGCGTTGCGCGACCAGTCGCAGGAGGCGCCGAGGCGCTTGAGCTGCTCGATGATCGTGCCGCCATACTGGCCCTTCCACTCCCACACTTTCTCGAGGAACGCGTCGCGGCCCAGTTCGGTGCGCGAGGGTTGCTGCGTGGCGGCCAGCATCTTTTCAACCTGCATCTGCGTGGCGATGCCGGCATGGTCCTGCCCCGGCTGCCAGAGCGTGTCGAAGCCGCGCATCCGGTGCCAGCGGATCAGGATGTCCTGAAGCGTGTTGTTGAAGGCATGGCCCACATGCAGCGCGCCCGTCACGTTGGGCGGCGGGATCATGATGGTGAAGCTTTCGTCGCGCGACCGGTTCGCGCCCGCCTTGAAGGCGCCGGCCTGTTCCCATTCCGCGTAGATGCGGGGTTCGGCCTGGGCCGCGTCAAAGGTCTTGTCCATCGCCATCGGGGTCTCGCAGAATTCTGTTCCGGGTTGCGCCCTGCAATAGCGAAAGGGAGGGCCGAGGGAAAGAGGCGCGGGGCTTGATGTTTCCCGGATCGGAACATATCAAGAACACATGGGCAAGTTGAGTTTGGACCGGAAGCTGGCGATCCTGTCGGACGCTGCGAAATACGATGCCTCCTGCGCGTCATCGGGCGGGCAGCGGCGGGATTCGCGCGACGGCAAGGGGATCGGATCGACCACCGGGTCGGGGATCTGCCACGCCTATGCGCCGGACGGGCGCTGCATCAGCCTGCTGAAGATCCTGATGACGAATTTCTGCATCTATGACTGCGCCTATTGCGTGAATCGGGTGAGTTCCAATGTCGAGCGCGCGCGCTTCTCGCCCGAGGAGGTGGTGCAGCTGACCCTGGAGTTCTATCGGCGCAACTATATCGAGGGGCTGTTCCTGTCCTCGGGCATCATCCGCTCGCCCGACGAGACGATGGGCGACATGGTGCGGATCGCGCGGATGCTGCGGGAGGAGCACAATTTCCGGGGGTATATCCACCTCAAGACCATTCCCGATGCCGACCCTGCGCTGATCGAAGAGGCCGGGCTTTATGCCGACCGGCTGTCGATCAACGTGGAGTTGCCGACGGATGCGGCGGTGACGCGCTATGCGCCCGAGAAATCGCCCGACCAGATCCGCCGCGCGATGGCGGATGTGCGGGTGAAGCGGGAGGCGCGGAAGGAGAAGAGTTTCTCGGGCAAGCGCGCGCCGAAATTCGCGCCGGCGGGGCAGTCGACGCAGATGATCGTGGGGGCGGACGGTGCCAAGGACGCGGTGATCCTGCAGAGCGCGGTGCGGCTTTATTCCTCCTATCGGTTGAAGCGGGTGTATTATTCCGCCTTTTCGCCCATCCCCGACAGCTCGGCCGCGCTGCCCCTGATCAAGCCGCCGCTCATGCGCGAGCATCGGCTGTACCAGGCGGATTGGCTGCTGAGGTTCTACGGGTTCGACCTGGACGAGATCACAGGCGCCACGGCGGACGGCAACCTGGACCTGGAGGTGGATCCGAAACTGGCCTGGGCGCTGGCGAACCGGCATCTCTTCCCGGTGGACGTGAACCGGGCGGATCGCGACACGCTGCTTCGGGTGCCGGGGATCGGGGCCAAGACGGTGAGCCGGGTGCTGAGCACGCGGCGGCACCGGTCGCTGCGCTATGACGATCTGCGGCGGATGGGGGCGAACCTGAAACAGGCGCGGCCCTTCATCACCGCGCTGGACTGGCGGCCGGGGGGGACGCTGGATGCCGCCGATTTGCGCGCACGCTTCACCCCGCCGCCCGAGCAGTTGCAGCTGATCTGATGCGCCGGGTGGTCCTGCCCGAGATCGGAACGTTCGACGCGTGGCGCGACGAGGCGCGGGCGCTCTTGTCGGCGGGCGTGCCGCCGGAGGAGGTGCTGTGGTTCCGCGGAGAGGCGGAACCGGACCTGTTCGCCGCGCCGCTGCCGGCGGTCGAGGGCGGCGCGGTGACGGTGCCCAAGGGCTTTGTCGATCTGGCGCGGCAGGTGATCTGGCATTCGGACCCCGAACGCTTTGCCCGGCTTTACGCGGTGCTCTGGGCGCTGAGGGGCAACCGACACCTGCTGGCGGATCGCGGCGATGCGAGGATCGACCGGCTGAACCGGATGGCCAAGGAGGTGGGGCGCGACCGGCACAAGATGACGGCCTTTGTCCGGTTCCGCGAAGTGGCCGCGCCGAATGGCGGGCGACGACAATTCGCGGCCTGGTTCGAGCCGTCGCATTACATCCTGGAGCCCACCGCGCCGTTTTTCGCCAAGCGGTTCGGCGACATGGACTGGTCGATCTTCACCCCCGACCTGTCGGCGCATTTCGACGGCAAGGCCGTGCGGTTCGAGGCGGGGGCGGAGCGGCCGGATCTGCCCGAGGATGCCGCCGAGGAGCTGTGGCGCACCTATTTCCGCAACATCTTCAACCCCGCGCGGCTGAAGCTGGGGGCGATGCGGGCGGAAATGCCCAGGAAATACTGGAAGAACATGCCGGAAACGCGCCTGATCCCCGAGATGGTGGCGGCCGCGCAGGCCCGCGCGCGCCAAATGGCCGAGGCGGCGCCGACGCTGGCCCCTGCCCGCGCGGCCCGGATCGGGGAACGGTTGCAGGCCGCGCGCGCAGCGCCGCCGCCGGTGGG
Organism: uncultured Paracoccaceae bacterium; assembly: GCA_947500005.1. Classification (GTDB taxonomy): domain Bacteria; phylum Pseudomonadota; class Alphaproteobacteria; order Rhodobacterales; family Rhodobacteraceae; genus Lutimaribacter_A. Next base: position 189,215 of record CANMQJ010000007.1, read on the forward strand.
GGATCGGGCGGAGCTGCTCGCGGGGCTGAATGGCTGTCGGCGCTGCCCCCTGTGGAAGGATGCGACGCAGGCGGTGCCGGGCGAAGGGCCACCGGATGCGCCGCTGATGGTGGTGGGCGAGCAGCCGGGCGACCGGGAGGACCTGGAGGGGCGGCCTTTCGTGGGACCTGCCGGACGGCTTTTCGACGAGGTGGCGGCGCGCGCGGGGCTGGATCGCGGGCGCGCCTATGTCACCAATGCGGTGAAGCATTTCAAGTTCGCGCCGCGCGGCAAGCGGCGCATCCACCAGGCGCCGGACCGGGGCGAGATGCAGCAGTGCCGATGGTGGCTGGACCGGGAACGGGCGCTGGTGCAGCCGGAGCTGATCGTGGCGATGGGGGCCACGGCGGCGGAAAGCCTGACCGGCAAACGCGCGGGGTTGATGTCGCGGCGCGGCGGGATCGAGGAGACACCGGACGGCGCGCGGGTGCTGATCACGGTGCATCCCTCATACCTTCTGCGCCTGCCCGAGGGAGAGCGGGCAGCGGCCACCGCCCTGTTCGAGGCGGACCTGCGCAAGGCGGCGGCGGTTCAGTCCGGCAGGTGAAACCCACGGAATTCCTTGACCGTGGAGAGGCAGAGCAGCGTCTTCATCTGCGCGACGGAGGGGATCAGGGTCAGCCGCTCGCGGTAGAGGTTTTCGTAATCCTGGGTGTCGCGGGCGGCGACGCGGATGAGATAGTCGAACTCTCCCGAGATCAGGTGGCATTCCAGCACCTCGGGCATCTCGTGGATGGCGCGCTCGAAAGCCTCGATATTCTCGCGCCGCTGGCTGACGAGCTTGGCCTCGATGAAGACCTGGATCTCGAGCCCGACGGATTTCCGGTTCAGCCGGGCGGCGTAGTGGGAAATCTTGCCGTCGGCCTCGAGCATCTTGACCCGGCGGTGACAGGCCGAGAGCGACAGGCCCACCTGTTCCGAGAGCCGCGCCATCGAGATATGGCCGTCTTTCTGAAGGATGGAAAGAATACGGCGATCCAGCCTGTCCATGGAAAATTTTTCCGTGTTCTGTTGCTGTTCGATAATATTTCCGGAAATCTTCGCATATCGCGAGACATTGCGGAACCCTTCTTGCTGCTTCCTTCCTATCGTGGGCGGGCCTTTGGGAGGCATCCGAAAATCAAGGGAGGAAAACATGTCCCAAAAGATCGTCGTCGGTTACGACGGCAGCGGCAGCGCCGATGCGGCGCTCGGTTTCGCCGCGGCCATCGCGCGGGCACAGGGGGGCACGCTGATCGTGGCCCATGTGCTGGAATGGTCGCCCTATTCGTTCCTGACGCCCGACGAGCTGGAGGAACGGCACATGCGGCGCAAGGAGGAGCTGGAGCGCGCCGAGAAGGCGATGCTGACGCCTGTCGTCGAGCGGCTGCGCGGCGAGGGTCTGGAGGTCGTGACCGAACTGAAATACGGCCATATCGCCGAAACGCTGATCAAGATCGCCAAGGCGCATGGGGCCGATCAGATCGTGATCGGGCGGACGGGTCACTCGGACCTGTCGGCACGGCTTTTCGGATCGGTGGCGGGCACGCTGGCGCAGGCCGCGCCGGTGCCCGTGACCATCGTGCCATGACATCAGGGACAGGAACACGCGACATGAAAACGGCATTCCAACGGGCGGCGCTGGCCGTCCCGGCGCTGACCCTGGGCATGACGCCCGCGCTGGCGCAGAGCATCGACGACAAGGTGAACGAGGTGTTCGCCAACTCCACGGGCTGGTTCGTGAGCTTCATCTTCAGCCCCTTTCCGGGAACCGCCTTTCCCTGGATCGTGGCCTGGCTGGTGATCGCGGCGACGATCTTTACCGTCTATTTCGGGCTGATCCAGTTCCGCGCCTTTCCGCATTCCATAGCCCTTGTGAAGGGGGACTATTCCGACCCCAACGACGCGGGCGAGGTGAGCCATTTCCAGGCGCTGGCGACCGCGCTTTCGGGCACGGTGGGCCTGGGCAATATCGCGGGTGTCGCGGTGGCCGTGGGCATCGGCGGACCGGGGGCCACCTTCTGGATGATCCTCGCGGGCCTGATGGGCATGGCGTCGAAATTCACCGAATGCACCCTGGGGGTGAAATACCGCAACGAGTATCCCGACGGGAAGGTCTCGGGCGGGCCGATGTATTACATGAAGAAGGGCTTTGCCGAGAAGGGCCTGCCGGGCGGCGGCTTCCTGGCGGTGCTGTTCTCGATCTTCTGCATCCTGGGCGCTCTGGGCGGCGGCAACATGTTCCAGGCCAACCAGGCCCATGCGCAGATCGCCAACGTGGTGGGCGATTACCCCGGCTGGATCACGGGGATCGTCTTTGCGGCCATCGTCTTCGCGGTGATCGTGGGCGGGTTGAAATCCATCGCGCGGGTGACCGAGAAGGTGGTGCCGTTCATGGGCATCCTCTATGTCGCGACGGCTCTGGTGATCCTGCTGATCAATTTCGACCAGATCGGCTGGGCCTTCGGCCAGATCTTCGAGGGCGCGTTCACGGGGCTGGGCGTCGCGGGCGGGTTCGTCGGCGCGCTGATCCAGGGCTTCAAGCGGGCGGCGTTCTCGAACGAGGCGGGCGTGGGGTCGGCGGCCATCGCGCATTCGGCGGTGCGGACCAAGGAGCCGATCACCGAGGGCTTCGTCTCGCTTCTGGAGCCGTTCATCGACACGGTGGTGATCTGCACCATGACCGCGCTGGTGATCATCATCACCGGGCAGCTGGTGAGCGATCCGGAAACCGGTCTCTACATGCTGAACGAGACCGGCAGCGCGATCCAGACCGTCGACGGGAATTCGGGCGTGGCGCTGACCTCGGCGGCCTTCTCCTCGGCCTTTGGCGGGTTCCAGTACATCCTGGCCATCGCGGTGATCCTGTTCGCCTTTTCGACGATGATCTCGTGGTCCTATTACGGGCTGAAGGCCTGGACCTATCTCTTTGGCGAGGGCCAGGCCAAGGAGGTGATCTTCAAGGTGATCTTCTGCCTGTTCGTGGTGATCGGGGCCGCGGCCGACCTTGGCCCGGTCATCGACTTCTCGGATGCGATGATCTTTGCGATGGCGGTGGTGAACATCATCGCGCTCTACTTCCTGATGTCGATCGTGAAAAAGGAGCTGGACAGCTACATGGGCCGGCTGCGCTCGGGCGAGATCCGGAAATACACCTGAGGCGCCGGACAGCGTAAGGAACGGCCCCCGGTCAAGCCGGGGGCCGTTTCGCGTGGCGCGCGGCCTGCGAGAATACTGCGAGATCGTGGGCCGTCAGGTCTGATCGACCATGACCCTCCCTAGCGTGATGCGCGCATGGCGCGGCAGTCTCGCGGCTTGGACCGCGCCGCTTTCAAGCCTCGGGCAGGCCGAACCGGGAGCGGAAATAGCACTCGACCCGCGCATAGGCGGGCGCGTGGAAATCGAGCGTCAGGAGAGAGTGGCCGTCCCCGGGATATTCCACCACCTGCACGCCCTCGCCGAAGGCGGCCTCGACCGCGCGCATATGCGCCCTGGTCGAGAGGCGGTCGCCGCGGTAGCGCAGCGCGAGGGCGGGGCCCTTGCGGTCCATCGCGGCGCGGGCGGCGGCGATCTCGGCCTCGCTCATATGCAGGCGGTCACCGCCCATGATGGGCAGCGAAGGCTGGCTGGCCACGCTGCCAAGTACGGCGTCCTCGGCCATCAGCGCCAGCGCGAAACTGCCTGTCAGGCACATGCCGATCACGCCGACCCCCTGCCCGCCCTCGCGGCGCGCGATCTCGGCCACGAGGGCGGCGATCCAGCCGGCGACGGGGCTTTGACGGCCGCGCGCGAACAGATGAAATTCGCGCCGCACACAGAAAAGGCGCAGCGCGTTGCGCATCGTGGCCTCGGTTCCGAAGGGACCGAAAAGATGCGGCAGGTAGGTGGTGAAGCCTGCCCGGTTCAGCCGGGTCGCGAGGTCGAGGGTTTGCGGGCTGATGCCGGTGAGTTCCTGAAGGATCAGGATCGGCGGGCCGGCGCCTTTGACGTGGATATCATGCTTTCCCTGGCCACCGCCCGAAAGCGGCGCTGTGAAGGAAAAGACCGAATCTGCGCGCCAATCGGACATGAGCGCATGTTACGCTGCGTCACGCATTTAATCCATGACATAGGAGAAACCCGTCACCCGCGCTCGGATGCGCGGTCGGGCACCACGAGCGGCTCACGCGCGCCGGGGCGGATCACCTGCGGATCGTAGGGCTTGCGCGCAAAGACCTCGCGCACCATTGGCGCGAAGAAGTCCAGCGGCAGGTCGTCGTAATCGGGATCGAAGGAGGCCTGGTCCCAGCGTTCGCAGAAGGTGACGTTGTCGTCGAAATACGCGTGACCGCGATGGCGGTCGCGCTTGTGCTGGTCGAAGCCGTCGAGGTGATGGCCGTAATAGACCATCTGGAAATCGCCGTGGGTCTGGACCACCCAGGCGCATTGCTCGCGCACGAAGGGCTTGAGGATCGTGGCCGCGTATTCGTCGTGATTGTAGGGCGCGTAGATGTCGCCGATATCGTGCAGCAGCGCCGAGACGACCCAGTCGGTATCGGCGCCATCGCGCCAGGCGCGGGTGGCCGATTGCACCGAGTGGCCGAGCCGGGTGACCTTGTAGCCGCTCAGACTCTGGTCGAGGTCCACCAGCGCCTTGAGCAGCCGGTCGGCGGTGTGGCGCGTATGGTCGATCTCGAGCGCGGTGAGGAATTCGTATTCCTCCCTGGTGCCATCCTTCATCCGGGTGAAATTCACGGTCTCCATTCCGGGTGCTCCCTCTGCCGGCGGTCGGGGCCATGATGGCATGACGCGCGTCCGGTGCAAGCGGCGCTTGCGGTCAGTCGAATTTCGGCGTGCGGCCAGCCATGTTCGCGGCCACCGCCTCCATCTGGTGCCTGCGGCCGATGAGGCCCACGGATTCGCGCGATTCGGTCATCAGCACGGTGGCGCGATCGGCATGTTCGGCCACGCCGATCAGGCGCTTGGCGGCGCGGATGGCCGAGGGGCTCTTGCCCGCGATCTCGGTCGCGAGGTCCTGCGCGGCGGCGAGCGGTTCGTCATGAAGTTCGGTCACCAAGCCCCAGTCGAGCGCCTGTCTCGCGCCGAAGGGGCGCGCGGTGTAGGTCATCAGGCGCAGAACGTCCGAGCGCACGAGATGCGGCAGCAGCGCCATGCCGCCGAGATCGGGGACGAGGCCCCATTTCATCTCCATCAGCGAAAGTTTCGCCTCGGGCGCGGCGATGCGGATATCGGCGCCCAGCGCCAGTTGCAGCCCGCCGCCATAGACATGGCCCCGAAGCGCCGCGATCACCGGGACCGGGACGCGGCGCCAGATCATCGCGATTTCCTGCATCTCGTTGGCGTCCTCGTGGCTGCGGGTCATCAGCCAGTCCTCGGGGTTCATGTCGCCCATCTGCATGAAGGAGGCGAAATCGAGCCCGGCGCAGAAGCTGCGCCCCTCACCCGAGAGCACCACGGCGCGCGCGTCGGAGGCCGCGACCTCCTGCCCCGCGGCGATGATCGCCTTGACCATCGCGTCGTCGAGCGCGTTCATCTTGTCGCCGCGGGTCAGCGTGACATGGGCGACGTGATCCTGGTAATCGACCGATACGCGGGCCATGGGACCTCCCTTTGCTTGTCTCGGGTCGCAGTCTGCCCGCTTGATCGGTTGCTGGCCAGCGGGACGTGGGGGAAAAGCGGGCTGGCATGGGGTCTTGCCGCCGCCTGCGGCCTGCGGTTATCTGCCCGGCATGAGTGAGCCCCGTTATACCCAGATCGTCCGGTCGCTGCCCGCGACCGTCCCCTTTGTCGGCCCCGAGACGCAGATCCGCGCGCGGGGCGAACCGTTCAAGGCCCGCCTGGGCGCGAACGAGAGCGTGTTCGGCCCCTCGCCGCGCGCGGTCGAGGCCATGCGCGCGGCTGCGGCGGAGGTCTGGATGTATGGCGATGCGGAGAGTTACGACCTCAAGCAGGAGCTTGCCGCGCTGCACGGGGTGACCCCGGAACATATCGTTGTGGGCAGCGGGATCGACGGTCTCCTGGGCTCGCTGGTGCGGCTGCTGGTGGAGCCGGGGGATGCGGTGGTGACCTCGGACGGGGCCTATCCGACCTTCAACTATCATGTCTCGGGCTATGGCGGGGCGCTGCACAAGGTGCCTTATGTCGCGGACCGCGAAGACCCGAAGACGCTGTTTTCCAAGGCGGCCGAGGTGGGGGCCAAGCTGGTCTATCTCGCCAACCCCGACAACCCGATGGGCAGCTGGCACGGCGGCGCGGATATCGTGGCCGCGCTGGACTCTCTGCCCGAAGGGGCGCTGTTGCTGCTGGACGAGGCTTATGTCGAATGCGCGCCCGAGGGCGTGGCCGCGCCGGTGGACCCGGACGATCCGCGGGTGATCCGGATGCGGACCTTCTCGAAGATCTATGGCATGGCGGGGGCGCGGATCGGCTATGCGCTGGCCGAACCGGGGCTGATTTCCGCCTTCAACAAGGTACGCAACCATTTCGGCGTGAACCGGATCGCGCAGGCCGGCGCGCTGGCGGCCCTGCGCGACACGGATTTCCTGGCCAAAATGCAGGCCCGGATCGCCGAGGCCCGCGACCGGCTGGGCGAGATCGCGCGCGAAAACGGGCTGGAGGCGCTACCATCGGCCACGAATTTCGTGGCCATCGATTGCGGGCGCGACGGGGCCTTTGCCAAGGCGGTGCTCGACGGGCTGATCGCGCGGGGGATCTTCGTGCGGATGCCCTTTGCCGCGCCGCAGAACCGCTGCATCCGGGTGAGCTGCGGGACGCCGGCCGACCTCGATGCCTTTGCCGCCGCCCTGCCCGGTGCGCTGGAGGATGCGCGGGCCGGCTCCGGGACGTGACACAAGATTGAGTCCTGACTTTCGGAACCTGCGCGCTATTGTCGCGGTTGGGAAGGAAATGATCAGGAGACCGTCATGCGCGACCAACAGCGCCAAGCCGCACCCGATTACACCCACGCCGCTCTGACCATGCTGGGCGTGAACCTGTTATGGATCTTCTTCGCGATATGGGTGATCTTCGGCTTCCTGCCGGTGCTGCTGCTGGCGGCGTTCCTCAACCAGATCATCAACCGGCTGGAGGCGCGCTACAGCGCCTGACGCGCCCCGGCGATCACCTTTGCCGCCGCGGCGACGCCGCCGGTGCCGTGCGGGATGCCCAGCGCGGCAAGCCCGGCCTCGACCCCGCCCAGCATGCCCAGCACCATATGCGCGTTGACATGGCCCATGTGCCCCATGCGGAAGAACCCGTGCCATGCCGGATCGCCCGGCGGCGCCATGCCCAGCCCGATGCCCAGGGTCAGCCCGACATGGGCTGTCACCCAGTCGCGCAGCGCCGTGCCATGTGGCGAGCCGATGCGCAGCGCGGTGACGGCGTGCGAGCGCAGCGTGCGGTCGGCCACGTTGAGTGCCAGCGGCCCCTCCTGCCCCCAGGCCTCGCAGGCGGCCCAGATGGCCTCGGCCAGGCGCTGGTGGCGGGCCCAGACATGCTCGACCCCCTCGGCATGGATCAGGTCGAGCGCGGCGCTCAGGCCGTAGAGGTGATGGGTGGGCGCGGTGCCCCCGAAATACTGGTAGAATTCCTGCGGGTCGCCGCGCGGGGTCCAATCCCAGTAACGGCTGACGCGCTTCATGCGCGCGCGCGCCTCGGCCGCGCGCTCGTTGAAGAACACGAAGGAGAGGCCCGGCGGGGTCATCAGCCCCTTCTGGCTGGCGGTGACGGCGATATCGACGCCCCATTCATCCATCTCGAACCGGTCGCAGCCCATCGAGGCGATGCAATCGGCCATCAGCAGCGCCGGGTGCCCTTCGGCATCGAGAAGCGCGCGCAGGCCCGCGATGTCGTTACGGACCGAGCTCGAGGTATCGACATGGGTGGCGAGCACCGCCTTGATGCCATGTTCGCGGTCGGCGCGCAGCAGCTCGGCCACCTGGTCGAGGTTCCAGGTCGCCTGCTTGCCGAAATCGAGAAGCTCGACCTCGGCCCCCAGCCCGGTAGCCATCTCGCCCCAGCCGATGCCGAAGCGGCCGGTGGCAAGAACCAGAACACGGTCGCCCTCGGCCACCACGTTGGACAGCGCCGCCTCCCACGCGCCGTGGCCGTTGGCGATGTAGATCGCGGCGCGGCCCTCGGTCCGGGCCACCCGCTTGAGGTCGGGGATCAGGCTCCGCGTGATCTCGATCAGTTCGCCGGCATAGATGTTGGGCGACGCGCGGTGCATGGCGCGCAGAACCGCGTCGGGCACCACCGAAGGGCCCGGAATCGCGAGATATTCCCGCCCCTGCGAAAGCGTGATTTCCTGTGTCATGCGCGGCTTGTCCTCAACTGAATCGCGGCCACGATAGCGCCGGGTTCGGCGGCGTCAATCGCACCACCGGGCGGCGCGGCTTGCGTGGCCCTGCCCGGCGGCTTAAATGGGCGGGTCATGATGAACATCCCCCTCCCCCTGCGGGCCCGGCCATGAGCGCGAAACACAAATCCTCGGGCGAGCTGGTGGGCTGGCTCTGGCGTCACTACCTGCGCCAGCACATGGGCCTTCTGGGCATCGCGGTGATCTTCATGCTGATCGAGGGCTCGATGGTGGGCGCGGTCAGCTACATGATGCAGCCGATGTTCGACGAGATCTTCGTCGAGGGCAATTCCGGCGCGCTGGGCTGGGTCAGCGTGACGTTCTTCGGCATTTTCGCCATTCGCGGCATCGCGGGCGTGGTGCAGAAGGTGACGCTCGCCAATATCTCGCAGCAGACGGCGGCGCATCTGCGGCAGGACCTGCTCAACCGGATGATCCGGCAGGATACCGCGTTTCACAAGGAGCATCCCCCCGGCTTTCTCATCCAGCGGGTGCAGAGCGACGTGACCGCGGTCAACCAGGTCTGGCAGGTGATCATCACCGGCGCGGGGCGCGATTTCATCTCGCTGATCGCGCTGATCGGCGTGGCGATCAGCGTCGACTGGGCCTGGACCGCGATCATGCTGATCGGCGTGCCGCTGGCCTTTCTGCCGATCGGCATGGCGCAGCGCTATGTCCGGAAAAAGGCCAGCTCGGCGCGCGATCTGGGCGCGACGCTGGCCACGCGGCTGGACGAGATCTTTCACGGGATCGTGCCGATCAAGCTCAACAGCCTGGAGCGCTACCAGGCGGACCGGTTCAAGGGTCACATGGACCATTTCGTCCGGTCCGAGGTGCGCGCCTCTTTCGGGACGGCCTCGATCACCGGGCTGATCGACGTGATGGCCGGTCTGGGGTTCATGGGCGTGCTGCTTTACGGCGGGTCCGAGATCATCTCGGGCGAGAAGTCCGTGGGCGAGTTCATGAGCTTCTTCACCGCGATCGGCCTGGCCTTCGACCCGATGCGCCGACTGGCCTCGATCTCGGGCACCTGGCAGGTGGCGGCGGCGGCCCTTGAGCGGATCAAGGAGTTGCTGGACGCGCCGATCCTGCTGCTCTCGCCCGAGAACCCGGTGCCCGCGCCCAAGGGCAAGCCCGATATCGACCTGCGCGACGTGCGGCTGGATTACGGCGATTCCAAGGTGCTGCGCGGCCTGACCATCCATGCCGAGGCGGGCAAGACCACGGCGCTGGTGGGCGCCTCGGGGGCGGGGAAATCCACCGTGTTCAACCTGCTCACCCGGCTGGTCGATCCGCAGGAGGGCGCGGTGGAGCTGTCGGGCGTGCCGGTGAACCGGATCGCGCTGAACGAGCTGCGCGACCTCTTCTCGGTGGTGACGCAGGAGGCATTGCTGTTCGACGAGACGCTGCGCGAGAACATCCTGCTGGGCCGCACGGATGTCTCGGAGGAAGAGTTGCAGGGGGTGCTGGATGCCGCGCATGTCAGCGACTTCCTTCCCAAGCTGGAGCATGGGCTGGAAACGCGGGTCGGCCCGCGCGGCTCGGCGCTTTCGGGCGGGCAGCGGCAGCGGGTGGTGATCGCGCGGGCGCTGTTGCGCGACACGCCGATCCTGCTGCTGGACGAGGCGACCTCGGCGCTGGACGCCCAATCCGAGCAGGTGGTGCAGGCCGCGCTCGACCGGCTCTCGGGCGGACGCACGACCATCGTGATCGCGCACCGGCTCTCGACCATCCGCAGCGTCGACAAGATCGTGGTGATGGATCGTGGCGAGGCGGTGGACGAGGGCACGCATGACGAGTTGCTGGCGCGCGGCGGCATCTACGCCGATCTCTACCGGTTGCAGTTCCAGGACGGGCTTGAGGTGATCGACCGCTCGCGCCTGGCGGCGATGGCGCCGAAACCCCATGCCAATGCGGTCAACCCACCCGCAGGCTGGCTGGGTCGTCTGCGCGCACGGCTCTTCGGCTAGGCGCCCCGCCGCCCCCTTCCTCTTGCCGAAAATATTCCTCGGGGGGAGCGCCGCAGGCGCGGGGGGCAGACAGCCCCCCTTCCGCCCTACCCGCCCAGCGCGGCGGCCTCGCGGGCAAGCGCCTCGATCCCCGCCCAGTCGCCCGCCGCAACCTTCTGCGCGGGCGCGACCCAGCTGCCGCCGGCGCAGATCACGTTGGACAGCGACAGGTAATCGGCCGCATTGCCAGGCGAGACGCCCCCCGTGGGACAGAAGGCGATCTGCGGCAGCGGCGCACCGATGGCCTTGAGCGCGGGCGCGCCGCCCGAGGCCTCGGCGGGAAAGAATTTCAGCATGTCGTAGCCGCGCGCAAGAAGGCGCATCGCTTCGCTCGCCGTGGCCGCGCCGGGCAGGAGCGGCAGGCCCTCGGCCTCGCAGGCTGCGAGCAAGTCGTCGGTGGCGCCGGGCGAGACACCGAACCGCGCGCCGGCTTCTTTCGCGGCGCGCACGTCCGCGGGCGTCACCAGCGTGCCCGCGCCGACGATACCGCCCGGTACGTCGGCCATGGCGCGGATCGCCTCGAGTGCGGCTGACGTGCGCAGGGTGACCTCGAGCACCGGAAGGCCGCCGGCGACCAGCGCCTCGGCCAGTGGGCGGGCCTTTGAGGCATCCTCGATGACGAGTACCGGGATGATGGGGGCGAGACCGCAGATCTCGCGGGTGAAGCTGGAACGGGTCATGGGCCTATCCTCCGAACACGCTGGCGCCGGTATCGGCCCCGCCGACCGTCGCGCGGAACGAGGTGAAGAGCTCGCGCCCGACCCCGAAGGCATTGGCCGACAGGTCGGGATGGGTGATGGGCCGGTCTGTGACGCCCTCGGTCAGTATCTCGAGCACGCCCGCATCGGCATCGACGCGCAGGATGTCGCCGTCGCGCAGTTGGGCGATCGGGCCGCCCTCAAGCGCCTCGGGACAGACATGGATGGCGGCGGGCACCTTGCCCGAGGCCCCCGACATGCGCCCATCGGTGACCAATGCCACCTTTTGCCCGCGCCCCTGAAGGATCGACAGGACCGGCGTCAGGCTGTGCAACTCGGGCATCCCGTTGGCCTTGGGCCCCTGGTAGCGGACCACGACGACCACGTCGCCGGTGAACTCGCCCGCCTTGAAGGCGGTCTTGACCGCCTGCTGATCCTCGAAGACGCGCACGGGCGCCTCGATCACGCGATGCTCGGGCGCGACGGCCGAGATCTTCATCACGCCGTGGCCCAGCGAACCGGTGAGGCGCGAGAGCCCGCCGGTGGGCTGGAACGGGTCGGTGGCCGGGCGCAGAATCTTGTCGTTGAGGCTGTGATCGGCGCCGTCGTGCCAGCTGAGGCGACCGTCGATCAGCTTGGGCTCCTGCGTGTAGGCCGCAAGCCCGCCGCCCGCGACCGTGCGGGTATCGGGATGGAGGAGACCCGCGTCGAGCAGAGTGCGGATCGTGTAGCCGAGGCCGCCCGCCGCGTGGAAATGGTTCACGTCGGCCAGCCCGTTGGGATAGACCCGCGCGACCAGCGGGACAGCGCCGGAGAGATCGGAGAAGTCCTGCCAATCGAGCAGGATGCCCCCGGCCCGCGCCATGGCGATCAGGTGGATGAGCAGGTTGGTCGAGCCGCCCGTGGCCATCAGCCCGACAATGCCGTTGGCATAGGCCTTTTCGTCCAGCACATGCGCGACGGGGGTGTAACGATCGCCCAGGGCGCTCAACTCCAGCGCGCGGCGGGCGCCAAAGATGGTCAGCGCGTCGCGCAGGTCGGTGTTGGGATTGACGAAAGACGATCCGGGCAGGTGCAGCCCCATGAATTCCATCAGCATCTGGTTGGTGTTGGCCGTTCCGTAGAAGGTGCAGGTGCCGGGGCCATGGTAAGCCGCAATCTCGGCCGCCATCAGCGCGTCGCGGCCCACCTCGCCTGCGGCGAATTGCTGGCGGACCTTCGATTTCTCGTCGTTGGAGAGCCCGCTGGTCATCGGCCCAGCGGGGAGGAAGACGGCCGGAAGGTGGCCGAAGGCCTGCGCCGCGATCACGAGGCCCGGCACGATCTTGTCGCAGACGCCGAGGAAGACGGCGGCGTCGAAGGTGTTGTGGCTCAGCGCCACGCCTGCCGCCATGGCGATCACGTCGCGCGAGAAGAGCGACAGCTCCATCCCCGGCTCGCCCTGCGTGACCCCGTCGCACATGGCGGGCACCCCGCCCGCGACCTGCGCCGAGCCGCCCGCGGCGCGCACTGCCTCGCGGATGAGGGGCGGATACCGCTCGAAGGGCTGGTGCGCCGAGAGCATGTCGTTATAGGCGGTGACGATGCCCAGGTGCCCGTGGGTTTCGGTGGCAAGCTTCGACTGGTCCTCTCCCGCGCCGGCATAGGCATGGGCCTGGCCCGAGCAGGACAGATGCGCGCGTGCCGGCCCCTGCCCCGCGGCGCGGTCGATCCGGTCGAGATAGGCGCGGCGCGTCTCGGCGCTGCGTTCGATGATGCGGGCGGTTACCCGTTCAAGGATGGGGTGCAGCATTCTATCCTCCGATCTGGCGCCAGCGGCGGTGGTCGCGATGCATCAGCATCAGCGCCTCCTCGGGCCCCGAACTGCCCTGGTCATAGGGGGCGGGCCGGTCGCGGCTGTCCTCCCACCGCGTGATGATGGGATCGATCCAGGCCCAAGCGGCCTCGACCTCGTCGCCGCGCATGAAAAGCGTCTGGTCGCCCCGGATCACGTCCATCAGCAGGCGCTCATAGGCGTCGGGGGCGTGGGCATCCTCGCCCAGCGCCTCGGCGAAGCTCATGTCGAGCGAGACGCCCGCCAGCCGGAAGCCGCCCGGTCCGGGGTCCTTGATGGTGGTTTGCAGGCGGATCCCCTCGTCCGGCTGCAGCCGGATCACCAGCACATTGCCCTTGAGCGGGCCGGTATTGGGAAAGATCGTGTGCGGCGGGTCGCGAAAGATCACCGCGATCTCGGATTCGCGTGCGCGCAGCCGCTTGCCCGTGCGCAGGTAGAAGGGCGTTCCCGCCCAGCGCCAGTTCGAGACATGCACCTTCATCGCGACGAAGCTTTCGGTGCGGCTGTCGGGGTGGCCGACGTGGTCGAGATAGCCGTCTCCGCCGTTTTCCGCCGCGTATTGGCCGCGGGCGATATCCTCGGGCGCGACGGGGTCGAGCGCCTCGATCACCTTGACCTTTTCGTCGCGCACGGAATTGGGCGTGAATTTCGCCGGCGGTTCCATCGCGGTGAGGCAAAGCAGTTGCATCAGGTGGTTCTGGACCATGTCCCGCATGGCGCCTGCGCGGTCGTAATAGGCCTCGCGCCCCTCGACGCCCAGGCTTTCGGCGACGGTGATCTGCACGTGGTCGATATGGGTGGCGTTCCAGAGCGGCTCGAACAGAGAATTGGCAAAGCGCAGCGCCATGAGGTTCTGTACCGTTTCCTTGCCCAGATAGTGATCGATCCGGTAGATCTGGTGCTCCTCGAAAGAGGCGCGCAAGCCTGCGTTCAGCTCATGCGCGGTGGCGAGGTTACGGCCGAACGGTTTCTCGACCACGATACGGGAGTCCGGGGTGGCAAGCCCGTGCGCGTCGAGCTGGCGCGCAATGCCCGCGAACAAGCCAGGCGCCACCGACAGGTAGAAGGCCCGCACCACGTCGTCGCGCAGGCGGTGGGCCAGATCGCGCCACCCCGCTTCGCCGCCCGCGTCGATGGCGACGTAATCGAGCCGTTCGAGGAATTGCCCGAGCGTGGCTTCGCGGTCGGTGCTCTCCGGGGTGAAGGCACGGATGGCCTCGGCCACCTCGGCGCGGAACGCCTCGGTGGTCATCTCGCTGCGGGCCGAACCGATGATCTGGGCGTCCTCGGGCATCTGGCCAACCTGGAACCGATGGAACAGACCGGGCAGGATCTTGCGCCGGGCAAGGTCTCCGGTCGCGCCGAAGAGAACGAGATCGAAGGGCTCGACCGGAATGACGCGGGATACCATGGCTGGCCTCTCGGTTACGGGATGCACGATGTTAGCGTTAACACACCTTTTGGACCAAATCGCGCCCGGAATTCAAGCCTGTCCAGCGTCGCCCGCCTGATTTGCCGCGTCAACGCGAGAGCGCGGAGATCGGTTCAAAATCTGCGATATTCAGTCGGCAGCGACGGGCGTTGGCGACTGTCTGGAAAAATGCACACAAATGTAGTGATATGTAAATTATATCGCGTATCTTGGGAGTAAAATCTCATCAAATGTTCATTTTTGGATAGTGACGTTCGTAGCCCACCGCCATAATACAGCGAAATTCTACCGGGATAAACCTGTGGATAACACTGTGCGCAAATTTTGAATAGATCGGCTTCGCGACGGAAGCCATTGACCTGCCGATCTATTTCCCAAAGGCGAAAATTCAGGGCTTCAACCGCGCTGGCGAAGCCATTCCATGACAGCGGGGCGCACGGTTTGACCGCCGCGATGGCGCACATCCAGGATGACCTTGTACAACTCGCCGAGATCGGCCCGCAAAAGCAGGCTCTTGACCGGGCCGACCGAGGCGGGACGCATCGACAGCGTGCGCAGGCCCACGGCGGCAAGACACATCGCCTCGACCGGGCGGCCGGCATCTTCCCCGCAAAAGCTGAGCGGGGTCTTGGAGCGTTCGCAGCGCTCGACGATACGTTCGATGAAGGTCAGGAAACTGACGTTGAGCGTATCGTATCGGCGGCGGACCAGTTCATTCTCGCGATCAGCCGCAAAGAAGAACTGCTTGAGATCGTTGCCGCCGATGGAGATGAAATCCACCTCGTCGAAGAATTTCTGCGGGGCGAAGGCCAGCGACGGCGTCTCGAGCATCGCGCCCACCTTGAGCGTCTCGGGCAGCGGATGGCCAAGGCGCGTCTCGCGCGCGATCGCCTTGTCGACCTCGGCCCGCGCGGCGCGGTATTCCTCGAATTGCGCGACGAAGGGGAACATGATCGTCAGCGGACGGCCATTGGCGGCACGGATCAACGCCTGAAGCTGCATCCTGAGCACGCCCGGCTTGTCGAGCCCCACCCGGATCGCGCGCCACCCCAGCGCGGGGTTCGGCTCGTCGATATGTTTCATGTAGGGCAGGACCTTGTCGGATCCGATATCGAGCGTGCGGAACACCACCGGCTTGCCCTTGGCCGCATCCATGACGCGAATGTACTGCGCCACGAGTTCCGAGCGCTTGGGCATCTGGCTGCGAATGAGGAACTGCAACTCGGTCCGGAACAGCCCCACACCTTCGGCGCCGGAATGTTCCAATGAGGGCAGATCGGCCATCAGCCCCGCGTTCATCACCAGCGAAATCCTGTGCCCGTCTGCGGTTACGGTCGGAGTCTCACGTATCGAGGCATAGCGTTCCTGCGCCTTGGCCTGCATCGCGATCTTGTCGCGAAAGGCCGAGACGACAGTTTCCTCGGGGCGCAGATGCACGATGCCCTGGTCGCCATCGACAAGGATGTGATCGCCGTTCAGCGCTTCGGTCGTGATGCGCGGCGCATGCACCACCAGCGGGATCGCCAGCGCGCGCGCGACGATGGCGGCATGGCTGCCGACGGAGCCTTCCTCGAGCACGATGCCCTTGAGGGAGCGGCCATATTCCAGCAGGTCGCCCGGGCCGATATTGCGCGCGACCAGAATCGGATCGGGGGGAAGCTCGGCCCCGGTGCCGTTGCCCTGGCCGGTGAGGATGCGCAGCAGGCGGTTCGAGAGGTCATCGAGATCGGCCAGCCGTTCGCGCAGGTAATGGTCGGTCACCTGGCCCATCCGGGCACGGGCGGTGGATTGCTCCTTTTCCACGGCGGCCTCGGCGCTGAGACCGCGCGAGATGTCCTCCTCCATCCGCCGCATCCAGCCCTTGGAATTGGCGAACATCCTGTAGGCTTCAAGGACTTGCAGCTGTTCCTTGTCACCGGTGCGGGACATCTCCAGCATCCGGTCGACGCCGACGCGCAATTCCTCGACCGCGGCCTGAAGGCGCTTGAGTTCGGTGTGCGGATCGTCGGCGAAGGGGTTCGTGACGACCACGCGCGGATCGTGCAGCCAGACATGCCCCTCGGCCGATCCTTCCTGTGCGGGGCCGCCCCGGATGACGACGGATTGCTGGTGCAACGGCGACAGCGCGTCCCCCTCGCCCACGAAGGCGCCCAGTTCGGCCATCTCGGCCAGCACCATCGCGACAACCTCGAGCGCATAGATCTCGTCGGCGGAATATTCCCGCGCGTCGCGCGACTGTACGACCAGCACGCCCAGGGTCTCGCCCAGTCGCTGGATCGGGATGCCGAGGAAGGAGGAATAGATCTCCTCCCCCGTCTCGGGCATGTATCGAAATCCCTTTGCCTTGGGGGCGTCCGGGGCGTTGATGACATTGCCGTATTTGGCGACGCGGCCGACAAGCCCCTCGCCGACGCGCATGCGGGTCTGGTGCACCGCCTCGGACTTGAGCCCCTCGGTCGCGCAAAGTTCCAGCGTGTCGGAATCGCGGAACAGATAGACCGAGCAGACCTCGGTCCCCATGCTGTCGGCGATCAGGTGGGTGATGCGGTCAAGACGGGTCTGCCCGGCTTCCTCGCCGGCCATGACCTCTCGCAACCGCATGAGCAGCTTGCGCGATTCCGTTTCCGTGCCGTCCGCCATGAACCCTGCCCGCCCGCGATGCCGGGCGTCTTGCGTGTCGATCCGATCAGGACGCCTTGTCCAGTTCGAATGCATCATGCAGCGCCTGAACCGCGAGTTCCATGTATTTCCTGTCGATGAGGACGGAAATTTTTATCTCGGAGGTTGTAATGACCTTAATGTTGATCCCCTCTTGCGAGAGTATCTGGAACATCTTGGCCGCCACGCCCGATTGCGAGCGCATCCCGATGCCCACGACCGAGACCTTGCAGACGTCGTAGTCGATCAGCACGTCCTCGAATTCCAGCTTTCCCTTGCCGGCCGTGTCGCGCATCGCCTTTTCGGCCCGCGCCACCTGGTCCGTGGGGCAGGAAAATGTCATGTCGGTGATCCCTTCCTCGGAGACGTTCTGCACGATCATGTCCACGTTCACGCCCGCATCGCTGAGCGCGGTAAAGATCGTGGCAGCGACGCCGGGACGGTCGAGCACCGAAACGACGGTCATCTTGGCCTCGTCACGCGAAAAGGCCACACCGGAGACAACGTTGGATTCCATGATTTCCTCCTCGTCGACGACCAGCGTGCCCGCCGTGTCGGACTGTTCCTCGAAGCTCGACAGCACGCGCAGCTTCACCTTGTAGCGCATGGCCAGTTCGACCGAGCGGGTTTGCAGCACCTTGGCGCCCAGCGAGGCAAGCTCCAGCATCTCCTCGAAGGAGATCTTTTCAAGCTTGCGCGCCTTGCCGCAGATGCGCGGATCGGTGGTATAGACACCATCCACATCCGTGTAGATGTCGCAGCGTTCGGCACCAAACGCGGCGGCAAAGGCCACGGCGGTGGTGTCCGACCCGCCGCGGCCCAGCGTCGTGATGCGACCCTCGGGGCTGAGCCCCTGGAAGCCCGCGACCACGGCCACGCGCATGCCTTCGCCGAATTTCTGGCTGATATTGGTGGTGGGAATATCCTCGATCCGTGCCGCCGAATGGGCCG
Source organism: uncultured Paracoccaceae bacterium (assembly GCA_947500005.1). GTDB lineage: Bacteria > Pseudomonadota > Alphaproteobacteria > Rhodobacterales > Rhodobacteraceae > Lutimaribacter_A. The sequence continues at coordinate 207,171 of CANMQJ010000007.1, forward strand.
AGGTGGTCAAAAGCGGCACCTGCCAGCCCTGCCAGCTGCGCGCGGGCACACCCATTTCCTGCAGGGTCAGCGCCATCAGCCCGGCGGTCACGTTCTCGCCCGACGACACGACCGCATCGTATTCGCGCGCGTCGAAAAAGGGCGAGGTCTCGTTCACCCAGCCCACGAGTTCGTTTGTCTTGCCCGCCATGGCCGAAACGATGACGATCACGTCATAGCCCTTGGCCACTTCGACGCCGATACGCTTGGCCGCGCGGCGGATACGGTCGAGATTGGCGACCGACGTGCCGCCGAATTTCATCACGAGTACGGGCATGGGGACAGGGATCTCCGCGCGCTACGGGCTTTGGTCCCCGGCGTCTTATGCAATGGGAATCGTTCGCGCAAGTGGACAAAGGTGACGCGGCATCAATAGGGATGCGCGCGGCCGTCCCATGTCTCGAAACAGCCCGTGGTGTCGAGGGAGAGCGCGGCGAAGCGCGCGATCAGGCCATCGGCCGCCTCCTCCTCGGCGATCTCGGCCGTCTGCCCGCCCATATCGGTGCGCACCCAGCCGGGGTGGTAGATGCCCACGGCGATGCCGTTGGCGCGCAGATCGGCGGCAAGGTTCCGCCCGAGATTGAGCGCCGCCGCCTTGGAGGCGCGGTAGATGTAGCTGCCGCCCGGCGCGCGGGTGTGCGAGGCCATCTGGGAAGAGATGATGGCGATCTTTCCCTTGCTCGCACGCAGATTCGGCAGCAGGGCCTGCACTGTCAGGAAGACGCCCGTGACGTTCACGGCAAAGGTGTCGGCCCACATCTGGACGGGATAGCCGGTGATCGGCTGGCCCTTGTCCAGATAGACACCCGCATTGCAGACGAGAAGGTCGAGCGACCGGCCCTGAAGGCTTTCGGCCAGCGCGCGTTGCTGGCCTGGATCGGTCACGTCGAGAACGGCGTCGGCGCTGCCATCGCGGGCGGTGCCGATCACCTCGTGCCCTGCGGCGCGGTAGCGGTCGGCCAGAGCGCGGCCGATGCCGCGATTCGCGCCCGTAATCAGGGCGCGCATCAGTTGGTCTTGCGGTTGGGCATGAAGGGCAACGGCGCGACCGGCACGCCCTCCTCGATCAGGGCCTTCGCCTCCTCGGCGCGGGCCTCGCCATAGATCGAGCGTTCGGGCGCCTCGCCCGTATGCATCCGCCGTGCTTCGGCCGCGAAGTCGCGACCGACATAGTCGGCGGTCTTCTCGACGTGACGACGCATTGCCGCCAGTGCCTGTTCCGCCGGGCTTGCCGGGCACGACAAGGGCCCCTTTTCGGGACCGTTTTCGGTTGCGGGCGACGCGGTCTTGCCCGCGGTGCGCAGGCGGGGCGTCATGATCGCCTTTTCCACCTGCGACCCGCCGCAGACGGCACAGGAAACCATCCCGCCGCGCGAGAGCTTGTCAAAGGCTTCGGCAGACTGGAACCAGCTGTCGAATGTGTGGCCTTCATTGCATTTGAGGGCGTATTGAATCATGTCCTGTCAACCCTAGGGCACTCTGCACGGTTGAGGAATAAATATCTTTCAGGGGGTTAAGTTCAAGTGGCCTTTGCCCCGCGACCCTCCAGCTGCCGCATCCGCTGCGCGAGTTTGCGCACCAGTTCCTCCTGCGGGATGTCGGCATCCATCGCCAGGCGGCGCAGGCCGAAATGGACCTGCGCGACCTGCTGATAATATCGGCTGTAGAGGTAATTCGTGCCCGCCCCGGTCACCGCGCCCATGATCGGCACGGCCTGCGCGGCAAGCTTCTGGCCCAGCACGCGGGCCAGGCGCGGTGTCACGAAAGAAATCAGCCGCTGCATGGAATTCCCGGTCAACGCCATGCGGGCCGAGAGAAAGCCCATGTCGGCGCCGTCATCGGCCTCCAGCGGGCCGGCGGAGGAAAAGACACGCACGCTGTCGAACTGCACGTTCTTCTCGGCGGGGTCGAAACCGTTCTCGGCCGCCACGCCCTGGATCGCGCGCAAGAGCAGGGTGGTCGTCGCGGGAAGCTCCCACAGCGCGGTCGACAATCCGCCGAAGCCGCCCGCCGCCCCCATCGCGGTGGAGAGCGCGGTGTTGACCCATTCCTTCTGGTCCGGCACCGCCCGGCGCGACCCTTGCGCGGCGCGCACCGCGACACGCAGCGCCTGTTCGGTCCCGGATTCCAGACCCGCCCGCACCGGGGCGGGCAACCGGTCGAGCAACCCCTCGGCCTGCCCGCCGATACGGTTCAGGATCCTGATCCCCTCGCCGTTGGCGCGGTGGTAACAAGTGGCAAGGCGGTCCAGCTCGGCCTCGGGGTCGAGATTGCGGATCAGGTGAATGTCCTGCATGGCGGCACTCCTTCTTCGTTGAAAAAGATTGGCACGCCGGGGGCTTGTTTCAATGGGACGCGGTCACTCCGGCCGGCTCCAGCGGGTGACGGCGCCGGTCACCCCCTTCCAGGCGCCGGGGATCAGGTCCAGGCCCAGAACGCGGTCGGGATTCGTGGGCGGCGGCATCTCGACGCCGTGGAGCTTGCTGAATCCGAACCGCGCGTAATAAGGCGCGTCGCCCACCAGCATCACGCGGCTCCAGCCTTTTGCGCGGCCCGCCTCGATCCCCTCGCGGATCAGGTAGCCGCCAAGCCCTTCGCCCTGGTGGGTGGGGTGGACGGCGACGGGCCCCAGCAGCAATGCGTCGGCCCCGCCCACATGCACCGGCCAGAAGCGGATCGCGCCGGCAAGGATCCCGTCCTCGCGCGCGACCTGGCTGAGCCCCGCGACGGCGGGCACGTCATCGCGCAACCGGTATGAGCTGAGCGCCTCGCGCCCCGGTGCGAAACACAGGTCGTAAAGCGCCTCGACCTCCCACCAATCCCCGTCTTCCTCGGGCCTGATCTCGAACACCTGCGCGCCTGCCTTGCTGATTATGCGGTGGAAATCGCCCTAGCACTTCGCTAGGCCTTGGGCAAACGCCCTACCCCGGGCCCAGCCGGAGAGAAAGATGTTCTATCGCCCCGAGGACGGCCACGGTTTGCCGCACAACCCGTTCAACGCCTTCGTCACGCCGCGCCCGATCGGATGGATCTCGAGCCGGGATGCGGAGGGTGTGAACAACCTTGCGCCCTATTCCTTCTTCAACGCCGTGGCCTATGTCCCGCCGCAGGTCATGTTCGCCTCGACCGGGGCAAAGCCCGACCAGGACAACACCAAGGACAGCATGGCCAATGTCGCGGCCACCGGCGTCTTCTGCGTGAACGTGGTGGAATACGCGATGTGCGACGCGATGAACGCAAGCTGCGAGACGCTGCCCAAGGGCGTGGACGAGTTCGAGCATGCGGGCCTGACCGCGGTGGAGTGCGAGACCATCCCCTGCGCCCGGATCGAGGGCGTTCCCGCGGCGCTGGAATGCAAGCTGACGCGGATCGTGGACCTGCCCGGACAGGCCAACCGCGTGGCCTTTGGCGAGGTGATCGGCGTGCATATCCGCGACGACTGCCTGCGGGACGGGATCTTCGACATCACCACCTTCCAGCCGCTCGCGCGCCTGGGATACCGCGACTACAGCCGGGTGACCGAGTTGTTCACCCTGGCCCGGCCCGACGACTGATGCCGCTGCCCGACCCCACGCGCGCCCACCCCATCACGCTGCCCGATGGCAGCGCGCATGAGGGGACGGTGTTCCTGAACCGCGTGGTGGATCATCCCCGGTTCATCGCCGGGGATTACACCTATGCCTCGGATTTCGATCCGCCGCAGGATTGGGCGGGACGGCTGGCGCCCTACCTTTTCCCCTTCTCCGAAGAGAGGCTGGAGATCGGCAAGTTCTGCCAGATCGCGCATGGGGTGCGTTTCATCACCGCCTCGGCCAATCACGCGATGGACGGGATCAGTTGCTTTCCCTTTCCGGTCTTCGACCCGGAGCGGATGACGGGCTTCCAGCCCGATACCCGCGACACGGTGGTCGGCCATGACGTCTGGTTCGGCCATGGCGCGATGATCCTGCCCGGCGCGCGGATCGGCAGCGGCGCGATCATCGGCGCGGGGGCCGTGGTGCGGGGCGAGATCCCGCCCTATGCCATCGTCACCGGCAACCCCGGACAGGTGCTGCGCTATCGGTTCGACCCGGACCGCATCGCTGCGCTGCTGGACGCGGCATGGTGGGACTGGCCCGCAGGGCGGTTGGCGGAGGCGCTGCCCGCGCTGCTGAAGGGCGCGCTTCCCGGCTGAGGCTCAGCTGCGCGACCAAAGGGCGCGCACATGCCCGGCCACAGCGTCCGGATGCGAGATCGGCACCATGTGCCCTGCCCCCGTGACCACCTCGGACCGGGCATCCGGCAGTCGGCGGGCCAGCCCCTCGTTGATGACCCCGATCACCGGATGCGTCAGGTCGCCCCGTATCAGCAGCGCGGGCATGGTCACGCGGTCCAAAACGCCCGGTTCGAGCAGTCCGGCGCTGTCCTCGAACAGCGGCTTGTCGCAGGCGGGAACCACCGGGATGGAGCGGATCATCGCCGCGCGCGTCCCCTCGGGAAGTTGCGGCCAGCGCGGGCTGTCCGCGGTGCTCCACATCCGGTTGAACAGCCGCGCGGCCAGCGGGTAATCCTTGGCCTCCCACGCCTCGAAAAAGGGGCGCGCATCGCGGTCATGCTGGGCCAGCACCTCGGGCGCGTCCAGTTCGGCCACCTTGAAGAAGACCGGCTCGACCATCGTCAGGCTGCGCACAAGCCCGGGGTGGTTGACGGCAAGGCGCAGGGCGACGGTCGCGCCGAAGGAATGGCCGATCACGTCCATCGGTTCGGTCAGCAGCGTCTCGGCCGCCTCGAGGTTGCGGTCCTGGAAATCGCCCTGCCCGTCCCAATCCGGGCTGCGCCCGTGATGCAGCATGTCGAAGGCGGTGAAACTGGCCTCTTCCAGCCGTGCGGCAACGCCCCGCCACGCGCCGCCATGGGCGATCGTGCAATGGATGGCCAGAACCTTGCGCGGGCCGTGGCCCAGGTGACGGACATGGACGGGTTGCGGCAGGGAGGCGATATCCTTCACCCGCGCGTCTCCGCCAGATGGGCATCCAGATCGTCGAGACGGTCCTGACCCCAGAAGCGCTGATCGTCCTGGGTGATGTAGAAGGGCGCGCCGAACACGCCGCGCTCCACCGCTTCCTCGAGATTGGCGGCATAGGTTTCGGCGCCCACGAGCAGCCCGCTGTCGGCCAGGCCGGGATCGAAGCCCGCATCCTCCAGACAGGCGCGGATCACCGCATCCTCGGCGATGTCCTTTTCCTCGGCCCAGCAGGCGCGCAGGATAGAATGGCAGAGCCTGCCCAGATCGCCGCCACCCGCCTTCTGCGCGGCGATGATGGCATAGGAGGAGGGCGCCATGTTGGTCGGGAAATGCGCCGGTTTCAGGTTGAAATCCATGCCGCGCTTGCGGGCCTGCCGCATCAGTTCCTGCACCCTGTACTCCTGGCGCGAGGGGTGGCGTTGCGCGGGGGGCGTGCCCCCGGTGCGGCCAAAGAGCGCGATCAGGTCCACGGGCTTGTAGGTGATGCTGGCGCCGTGGCGCTCCGCGATCTGTTCCAGCCGGTTGCCCGCAAGATAGGCATAGGGAGAGATCGTCCCGAAGAAATAGTCGATATGAGCCATGTGCCTTTTCCCCCGCGCTTGCCTTTGCGCGACGGTAGCCGCGTGCTAAGCGGTGTCAACATCACGAATCTGTCACAGACGCCTTCGCTGCCGGGGAAACAGCCCATGCCGACACTTACCGAGCCCAAGCTTATCGCTGGGAACGCCAATCAACCGCTTGCCAAGGCCATCTCGCGCCGGATGAGCCTTTATCGCGGAGTGGACCAGCAACTGGTCGACGCGCGGGTCGAACGGTTCAACGATGGCGAGATCTTCGTCGAGGTGTTCGAGAACGTGCGCGGCGAGGACATGTTCATCATCCAGCCGACCTCGAACCCGGCCAATGACAACCTGATGGAACTGCTGATCATCGCGGACGCGCTGCGCCGCTCCTCGGCGGCCCGCATCACCGCCGTGATCCCCTATTTCGGCTATGCCCGCCAGGACCGCCGCACCAAGGCGCGCACGCCGATCAGCGCCAAGCTGGTCGCCAACATGCTGGTCGAGGCCGGGGTCGAACGGGTGCTGACGATGGACCTGCACGCGGCCCAGATCCAGGGCTTCTTCGACATTCCCGTGGACAACCTCTATGCCAGCCCGATCTTCGCGCTGGACGTGCGCACGCAGTTCAAGGGCCAGATGGACGAACTGATGGTCGTCTCGCCCGACGTGGGCGGCGTGGCGCGGGCGCGCGAACTGGCCAAGCGCATCAACGCGCCCCTCTCCATCGTCGACAAGCGCCGCGAAAAGGCGGGCGAAGTGGCCGAGATGACGGTGATCGGCGAGGTGAAGGACAAGGTCTGCCTGATCGTGGACGATATCTGCGACACGGCCGGAACCCTCTGCAAGGCGGCCCAGGTGCTGCTGGACCAGGGCGCCAAGGAGGTTCACGCCTATATCTCGCACGGGGTGCTCAGCGACCCGGCGGTCGAACGGGTGACGAATTCGGTGATGAAATCCCTGGTCGTCACGGATTCGATCCGGCCCACGCAGGCGGTGCTGGACACGCCGAATATCCGCATCGTGCCGACGGCGCCGATCTTTACGCAGGCGATCCTGAACATCTGGAACGGCACCAGCGTATCCTCGCTTTTCGAGGACAAGACGCTGACCCCGATCTACGAGTCGCTCTACCACATGGACTGAGCCACCGGTTCAGGCCCCTGCCAAGGCGGGGGCCTTGTTCTTTTCAGGGGATGTCCCAGTCATCCTCGCCGCTGACATCGCCGATCGCCATCCACGCGGCGCGCACGCGGGCGACATGCGTGTCGTGCCAGGTGCGGAACACGATCTCGAACCCTTCGCGGGTGATCTTCTCGGCGATGACCTCGGCCCGGACCGCCGCGTTGTTGTCGATATCCCAGAGCGAAATGGACACATGAACCGCAGGCACCGAGCGAAACGGCTCGGCAAAGCGCACCGTGGTTCGCCGCTCCCGGTCACCGGAGCCGGTCCACATCTCGCCGTCATCCTCGAAATCCGAAAACAGGGCGACGTCGCCCTGGTCGATGCCTATGGGATGGGTTCTGAAGTATTTCATTCCGGCGTCTTATCCTGACATTTCAACACCGTATCGCGGCAAGTTCGCGATTGCACGCAAGAAAAAGGGCCCGTCGAAGCGGGCCCTTGTCCTGTGACTGTTACCTCTGCCCAATCAGGGCGCGGGCACGCGGGAGTCGACCGGCAGGCCGATATGATCACCCATGGCGACCATGTCGGCGAGCAGCTTGGCGGCCTCGTCCACCGCGTTGGGGTGCTCTTCCGCCTTCGCCGCCTCATGCGCCTTGCGCACTTCGGCGACCATCTCGTCCATGTGCTCGCGGGTCATCTCGCCACGGGGCACGGCACGCTCGGCCAGCACCGACAGCGAGTCGGCGTTGATCTGCGCGAAACCGCCCGAGACGACATATTCCTGCGTGCCCTCGGGCCCCTCGACCTTGAGGATGCCCGGGCGCAGCGTGGTGATGGTCGGCGAATGATCGGCCATCGCCGTCATGTCGCCGTCCGCACCGGGAATCTGGACCGAGCTCACCTGGAGCGAGGCAAGCCTGCGCTCCGGGCTGACGAGGTCGAATTGCATCGTGTTTGCCATCGGATCCTCCTCAGGCGGCTTCTGCGGCCATCTTCTCCGCTTTTGCTTTCACCTCGTCGATGCCGCCCACCATGAGGAAGGCCGCTTCGGGCAGGTGGTCGTACTCGCCGGCGACAACCGCCTTGAACGAGGCGATGGTGACGTCGAGCGGGACCTGCACGCCGGGCGAACCGGTGAAGACCTGCGCCACGTCGAAGGGCTGGCTGAGGAAGCGCTCGATCTTGCGGGCGCGCGCCACGGTCAGCTTGTCCTCTTCCGACAGTTCGTCCATGCCGAGAATGGCGATGATGTCCTGAAGCGACTTGTAGCGCTGGAGGATCTGCTGGACGTCGGTCGCGACCTTGTAGTGCTCCTCGCCCACGATGGCGGGGTCGAGCAGGCGCGAGGTGGAGTCGAGCGGGTCAACCGCCGGGTAGATGCCCTTTTCCGAGATCGCACGGTTGAGAACCGTGGTCGCGTCGAGGTGGGCAAAGGAGGTGGCCGGCGCGGGGTCGGTCAGGTCGTCCGCGGGAACGTAGATCGCCTGAACCGAGGTGATCGAGCCCTTCTTGGTCGAGGTGATCCGCTCTTGCAGGGCGCCCATGTCGGTGGCCAGCGTCGGCTGGTAGCCCACGGCCGAGGGGATACGGCCCAGAAGGGCGGACACCTCGGAACCGGCCTGGGTGAAGCGGAAGATGTTGTCGACGAAGAACAGAACGTCGGTGCCGGACTGGTCGCGGAACTGCTCGGCCAGCGTCAGGCCGGTCAGCGCGACGCGGGCACGCGCCCCCGGAGGCTCGTTCATCTGACCGTAGACCAGCGCCACCTGGCTTTCGCCCAGATTGTCGGGCTTGATGACGTTGGATTCGATCATCTCGTGGTAGAGGTCGTTGCCCTCACGGGTCCGCTCACCCACGCCGGCGAACACGGAATAGCCCGAGTGCACCTTGGCGATGTTGTTGATGAGTTCCATGATGAGAACGGTCTTGCCCACGCCGGCGCCGCCGAACAGGCCGATCTTGCCGCCCTTGGAATAGGGGGCCAGTAGGTCCACCACCTTGATGCCGGTCACCAGGATCTCGGACTCGGTCGACTGTTCGTCGAACAACGGTGCGTCCTGGTGAATTGCGCGGGTTTCGTCGGCGTTGACGGGACCCTTTTCGTCGATGGGCTCGCCCACCACGTTCAGGATGCGGCCCAGGGTGGCGTTGCCCACCGGCACCGAGATCGGCGCGCCGGTATCGGTCACGGTTGCGCCGCGCACGAGGCCCTCGGTCGCGTCCATGGCGATGGTCCGTACGGTGTTCTCGCCCAGGTGCTGCGCAACTTCGAGCACCAGGCGCTTGCCGTTGTTCTCGGTTTCCAGCGCGTTCAGGATCTCGGGCAGGGTGTCATCGAACTGCACGTCGACGACGGCCCCGATGACCTGCGTGATTTTGCCTTTGCTATTCGCCATCGTTCGTCTTGACCTCTCAGGCTAGTATGTCGGTTGCGCCGTTACCGGCGGTTCATTTCATGTTCTGGACGCCCGCGCGCGACGCGATCGTCCTCGTTTTATGTCTCAGGCGCCCGGCCAGCTCGTCCATCCGGCGCCGCATCGACCCCACCGCGCCGAAATAGACGGTGACCGCGGGCGCACGCAACCGCGTGCCGATCGCCAGCTTCTCGTACTTGCGCGTGAACGCGTCGCGGCTGGCTTCCAGGTCGGCGCCATGGGTGCCGCCGCTGTGATGGTGGAGGAAGAACGGCAGGACATAGGTCCGACCTCCCGCCATCTTCGCCTGCACGCACATGTCGGCGGCATAGAGGTGAAACCCGCTCAGATCGAGCGAGGGCAGCACGGCACGCGCCCGCGGCAGAACCAGGAAGCACTCGTCCAGCGACTGCGCCTCGCGCGGGGCGGTCAGGGGGCGCGAGCAGCCATGCGGATCCTCGAGGTGCCGCAACAGCTCGCTCCCGTCGGCCGACCAGCCCGAGCAGCCGCCCAGGGTCCAGTTGGGATCCCGGCGGTCCAGCTCTTCGAGGATCTTCCGCAACTCCTCGGCCCCGTCATCTACCAGTTCCACATCGTCATGGACCAGGATGATGTAGCGGCCGCGAAACTCCGGAAACATCCGGCGCAGCGCCGAATACCCGTCGAACCGGTTCTGCCCGCGATTGTCGAGCGCGATGAACTCCGTCGTGTCGGCGGTGAAGCCCATGCGCTCGAAGCTATCAAGCAGCCGCGCGTACCGGTCGTCGGACGCGACGAGCGTGCAGACGGAAAACAGCAGCTCGGGCTGCTGTTCCTCTGTCACATATCGCGCCTGAACGCCGGTCATCTGCGGTTTCGCCCCTTTTTCAGCCGATCACAACGCTTCCGCGCCCGAGATGATCTCGATCAGCTCGTTGGTGATCACGGCCTGACGCGATCGGTTGTACTGGATCGTCAGCTTCTCGATCATCTCGCCGGCATTGCGGGTCGCGTTGTCCATGGCGGACATCCGCGCGCCCTGTTCCGAGGCGCCGTTCTCCAGCAGGGCCGAGAAGATCGCCGTGGCGACCCCCTTGGGCAGCAGGTCGGCGAGGATCGCCTCTTCGCTGGGCTCGTAATCGTAGAGCGCAACGCTGCTTCCCTCGTCCTCGCCCGCATCCTCGTAGGTGGCGGGGATGATCTGCTGGGCGGTCGGGATCTGGGTCACGACGTTCTGGAACTTCGAGTAGAAGATCGTGGCAACGTCGAACTCTCCCCCGTCGAACCGCGCCATGACGTCCTTGGCGATGCCCTGCGCATCGGCATAACCCACGCGCTTGACCTCGCTCAGGTCGACATGACCGACGAAGTACTGGCCATAGTCACGCTTGAGCGCGTCACGGCCCTTCTTGCCGACGGTCAGGATCTTGACCGTCTTGCCCTTGCCGATCAACTCGTCCGCCTTGTTGCGGGCGAGCTTGGCGATATTAGCGTTGAAACCACCGCAGAGGCCGCGTTCCGCCGTCATGACGACGAGCAGGTGCACGTCGTCGCTGCCGGTACCGCGCAGAAGCCGGGGCGCCGTGTCGCTGTCGCCCACCGAGGCCGCCAGCCCCGCCATCACGGAATTGAACCGCTCGGCATAGGGACGCGCGTTCTCGGCCGCTTCCTGTGCCCGCCGCAGTTTCGCGGCGGCCACCATCTGCATGGCCTTGGTGATCTTCCGGGTCGATTTGACCGAGTCGATCCTGAGTTTCAGGTCCTTGAGACTGGGCATTACCGCGTCTCCTTAAGCGAAGGTTGCGGCGTATTCGTCCAGAACGGCCTTGATCCGGTCGGCGGCGTCGCCCTTGATCTTGGGATCCTCGTCGGTGATCCACTGGAGCAGGTCGGCATGCTTGCCGCGCAGGTGCTTGAGCAGCCCGGCCTCGTAGCGGCCCACGTCCTTGACCGGGATCTTGTCGAGATAGCCGTTGGTGCCGGCGAAGATGACGCAGACGATTTCCGCGTTGGTCAGCGGCGAGTACTGCGGCTGCTTCATCAGCTCGGTCAGGCGCGCACCGCGGTTCAGCAGGCGCTGGGTCGCGGCGTCGAGGTCGGAACCGAACTGGGCGAAGGCCGCCATCTCGCGATACTGCGCCAGTTCCAGCTTGACCGGGCCGGCGACGGATTTCATCGCGTTGGTCTGGGCCGAGGAGCCCACGCGCGACACCGACAGACCGGTGTTCACGGCCGGGCGGATACCCTGGTAGAACAGCTCGGTCTCGAGGAAGATCTGGCCGTCGGTGATCGAGATCACGTTGGTCGGAATGAAGGCCGACACGTCGCCGCCCTGGGTTTCGATGACGGGCAGCGCGGTCAGCGAGCCTGCGCCGAAATCCTCGTTCAGCTTCGCGGACCGCTCCAGCAGGCGCGAGTGGAGGTAGAAGACATCGCCCGGATAGGCTTCGCGCCCCGGCGGACGGCGCAGCAGCAGCGACATCTGGCGATAGGCCACGGCCTGCTTGGACAGGTCATCGTAGATGATCAGCGCGTGGCGGCCGTTATCGCGGTAGAACTCGGCCATGGCGGTCGCGGCATAGGGTGCCAGGAACTGCATCGGCGCCGGGTCGGACGCGGTCGCGGCCACGACGATCGAGTATTCGATGGCACCGGATTCTTCCAGACGCTTCACCAGCTGGGCAACGGTAGACCGCTTCTGGCCGATGGCGACGTAGATGCAGTAGAGCTTCTTGCTCTCGTCATCGCCCGCCGCTTCGTTGTAGCTCTTCTGGTTCAGGATGGTGTCGAGCGCCACGGCGGTCTTGCCGGTCTGGCGGTCGCCGATGATCAGCTCGCGCTGGCCGCGGCCGATCGGGATCATCGCGTCGATCGCCTTGAGGCCGGTCGCCATCGGCTCATGCACCGATTTGCGCGGGATGATGCCCGGGGCCTTGACGTCGGCCACGCCGCGCTGGTCGGTGTCGATCGGGCCCTTGCCGTCCAGCGGGTTGCCCAGGCCGTCCACGACGCGGCCCAGCAGGGCGTCGCCGATCGGCACGGACACGATGGAGTTCGTGCGCTTGACGATGTCGCCTTCCTTGATGGCCCGGTCCGAGCCGAAGATCACGACGCCGACGTTGTCAGCCTCGAGGTTCAGCGCCATCCCCATGATGCCGCCGGGAAACTCGACCATCTCGCCGGCCTGCACGTTGTCGAGACCGTACACACGGGCAATCCCGTCGCCGACGCTCAGCACGCGGCCGATCTCGGCCACTTCGGCTTCCTGACCAAAATTCTTGATCTGGTCCTTCAGGATCGCAGAAATCTCTGCTGCTTGGATACCCATTTATCCGACCTCTTTCATTGCATTCTGGAGGGAATTGAGCTTGGAGCGGATCGAACTGTCGACCATCCTCGAGCCCACCTTTACGACAAGACCGCCGATGAGGTTCTCATCCACGGTCGCATTGATGTTCACGGATTTGCCCACGCTGTCGCTCAGCGTCTTCGAGAGCTTCTCCATCTGGGTCTTCGTCAGCGCCTTGGCCGACGCCACCTCGGCCGTCACCTCGCCGCGCGCATCCGCCAGCATCTCGCGCAGGACGCGAACCAGCTGGGGCACGACGAACAGGCGGCGTTTCTGCGCCATCAGGCCCAGGGAGTTGCGCAGAACCGGTATCAGGCCCATCTTGTCCGCGATCGCGGTGATCGCGGCTTCCTGCTCGGCGCGGGAAATGAGCGGAGAACTGATCAGGTTGCGCAGATCGGCGCTGTCGCCCAGGGCGGTGGCCAGATCGCTGATGCCGGTTTCGAGACCTGCAAGGTCATCGTTGTCTTTCGCGATCTCGAAGATCGCCGTGGCATAGCGCTCGGCAATGCCTGCGGAAATCGAAGCTGGTTCGGACACGTCCACCCTTCCGATAACTTGGCCCCGGTTTGGCGCGGATGCGCTGTCCGGGGGCGTGACGATACCCCGCCAAGAATGGCAGGGCACTTAAATCACGGGGGATGTAGCAGAGCGTTCCCAGCCTCGCAATACAGTATAGCGGTAACGGGAATATCCCCAAATCTAGTATTTTCAGCCACTTAACCCGACTGCGACCCTTTGCACCCCGATGTGCGCGTGAAAAATGTTACCATGTTGCAGGTTTTTTCGATTCCGCCGCTTGCGCGCCGGTTCCTTTCTGCGCGCCGGATCACACCGGTTTCGCCACGGGCTTGCGGATCCCGTCCAGCGCCTCGAGCGCACTGGGCGCGCGGTCGCGCACAACCGAACCGCGCGGCGGGTGAACCCTTTTTGACACTTCCACCAGGAAAACACCACCCGCCATGATGCGCGGCAGACGCGCGCCCGTCCGCTCCATCAGGTTGCCCGATTTCAGCCAGAACCGCCGGTACGAGGGCGGCTGATACAGAGCCGAGCTATGATATTCCGGCAGGAAATGGTGCTTGCGCAGCTGTGTTTCGAGCTGGCCCAGCGTGTAGGGGCGGCCATGCCCGAACGGCGTCTTGTCCGACCGTGACCACAGACCTGCTCGGTTGGGAACGATGAACACCGCCTTGCCCCCCGGCCCAAGAACCCGCCAGCACTCGTCAAGCAGCTCGGTGGGCCGCTCGGAGGTTTCCAGCCCGTGCAGCACCACCAGCTTGTCGACACGCCCAGTCTCCAGCGGCCAGGCGGTCTCCTCGCACAGAACCGAGACATTGGGCATCCCCGCGGGCCAGGGCATCACCCCCTGTGGCGCCGGCATCAGCCCGATGACCCGCCGCGCCTCGGCCAGGTAGGGACGCAGTAGCGGCACGGCAAAACCGAAGCCCGCCACCGTCTGCCCCTTTGCCTCGGGCCAGATCTCTTCCAGGCGCCCCCGGATAGCCGTCTGCGCCGCCCGCCCCAAGGTGCTGCGGTAGTAGAAGTTCCTCAGATCCTGCACGTCGAGATGCATTGCGGACACCTGCTCGATGGGCCAAGCTGGCCGCAGTCTAGCAATGTGAAAGGGCAAAAGACCATGCCTCTCGAGATCGTCACGATCCCCTGCCTCAGCGACAACTACGCCTTCCTCGCGCATGACGCGGCCTCGGGCCAGACGGCGCTGGTCGACGCGCCCGAGGCCGGCCCGATCCTGAAGGAACTCACCGCGCGCGGCTGGACGCTCAGCCACGTCCTGCTGACCCACCACCACCCCGATCACGTGCAGGGGCTCAAGGAAATCCTGACGCATCATCGCGCAGAAGTGATCGGTGCCGCCGCCGACGCGCATCGCCTGCCGGCGCTCGACCGGCAGGTCTCGGACGGCGACACGTTCGAGTTCGGTGGCGAGACGGTGCATGTATATGACGTCTCTGGCCACACGGTCGGCCATATCGCCTTTCACCTGCCCGACAGCCGCGCGGCGTTCACCGCCGACAGCCTGATGGCCCTCGGCTGCGGGCGCGTGTTCGAGGGCACGATGGACCAGATGTGGGCGTCGCTCCAGAAACTCGCCGCCCTGCCCGAGGACACCGTGATCTATTCGGGCCACGAATACACGCAGGCCAATGGCCGCTTCGCGCAGACCATCGAGCCCGAGAATCCCGACCTGCAACAACGCATCGCGGATGTCGCCGCAGCACGCGAAAAGGGGCAGCCGACCGTGCCCTCGACGCTGGCCCTTGAAAAGGCCACCAACCCCTTCCTGCGCGCGGCAGAGCCGTCGGTTCAGGCCAATCTCGGCATGGAGGGAACCGATCCCGCCGCCGTCTTTGCCGAAATCCGCACCCGAAAAGACAGTTTCTGATGCCTTGAAATCACGCCATGCAACCACGGTCCGGGGAAATGTGACTGCCAAGTGAAAGAAAACCCTTGAAGCCGGGCAATGTTCAACCAAACTCTAATAGTATGAGGACATGGTTGGCCTAGGGGGTCCGACCGCAACTCGATCCCCCTGCCGACCCAAGACTAGAGGAGCACCGGCGTGCCTTCATTCTCGAGCACACTTGAACAAGCCATTCACGCGGCCCTGGCGGCGGCGAACGAAAGGCGTCATGAATTCGCGACACTCGAGCATCTTCTGCTCGCCCTTCTGGACGAGCCCGATGCCGTGCGCGTGATGAAGGCCTGCACCGTCGATCTCGAAGAGCTTCGTGGCACCCTCGTCGAATTCATCGACGAGGATCTGTCGAACCTCGTCACCGACATAGACGGGTCCGAGGCGGTTCCGACCGCCGCCTTCCAGCGCGTGATCCAGCGCGCCGCCATCCACGTCCAAAGCTCCGGCCGGACCGAGGTGACGGGTGCCAACGTGCTGGTCGCCATCTTCGCCGAGCGCGAAAGCAACGCGGCCTATTTCCTGCAGGAGCAGGACATGACCCGCTACGACGCGGTGAACTTCATCGCGCATGGCGTGGCCAAGGATCCCGCCTTTGGCGAAAGCCGCCCGGTCAGCGGGTCCGAGCAGCCCGAAGCCGAAAGCCACAGCACCGGAAGCGCCCCCGAGGGCGACGGCAAGGAAAGCGCGCTGGCCAAGTATTGCGTGGACCTGAATGCCAAGGCCCGCGACGGCGAGGTCGATCCGCTGATCGGCCGCGACCCCGAGGTCGAGCGCTGCATCCAGGTGCTCTGCCGGCGGCGCAAGAACAATCCGCTTCTGGTGGGTGACCCCGGCGTGGGCAAGACCGCCATCGCCGAGGGGCTGGCGCGCAAGATCATCGCGGGCGAGACCCCCGAGGTGCTCAAGAACACCACGATCTACTCGCTCGACATGGGCGCGCTGCTGGCCGGCACCCGCTATCGCGGCGATTTCGAGGAGCGACTCAAGGCCGTTGTGACCGAGCTCGAGGAACATCCCGACGCGGTTCTCTTCATCGACGAGATCCATACCGTGATCGGCGCCGGCGCCACGTCCGGCGGCGCGATGGACGCCTCGAACCTGCTCAAGCCCGCGCTTCAGGGCGGCAAGCTGCGCACCATGGGCTCCACCACCTACAAGGAGTTCCGCCAGCACTTCGAGAAGGACCGCGCCCTGTCGCGCCGGTTCCAGAAGATCGACGTGAACGAGCCCACGGTCGAGGACAGCGTGAAGATCCTCAAGGGCCTCAAGCCCTATTTCGAGAAGCACCACGACATCAAGTACACGGCCGACGCCATCAAGTCGGCGGTTGAACTGTCGGCGCGCTACATCAACGACCGCAAGCTGCCCGACAAGGCCATCGACGTGATCGACGAGGCCGGCGCGGCGCAGCACCTTGTGGCCGAGAGCAAGCGGCGCAAGACCATCGGCGTCAAGGAGATCGAGGCCGTCGTCGCCAAGATCGCGCGCATCCCGCCCAAGAACGTCACCAAGGACGATGCCGAGGTGCTCAAGGACCTCGAAGGCAGCCTGAAACGCGTCGTCTTCGGCCAGGACAAGGCGATCGAGGCGCTGTCCTCGGCGATCAAGCTGGCCCGCGCGGGCCTGCGCGAGCCGGAAAAGCCCATCGGCAACTATCTCTTCGCCGGCCCCACCGGCGTCGGCAAGACCGAGGTGGCCAAGCAGCTTGCCGATACGCTGGGCGTGGAACTGCTGCGCTTCGACATGTCGGAATACATGGAGAAGCACGCCGTCTCGCGCCTGATCGGGGCGCCTCCGGGCTATGTCGGCTTCGACCAGGGCGGCCTGCTGACCGATGGCGTGGACCAGCATCCGCATTGCGTGCTGCTGCTCGACGAGATCGAGAAGGCGCATCCGGATGTCTACAACATCCTGCTGCAGGTCATGGATCATGGCCAGCTGACCGACCATAACGGCCGGACAGTGAATTTCCGCAACGTGGTCCTCATCATGACCTCGAACGCGGGCGCCACGGAACAGGCCAAGTCCGCCATCGGCTTCGGCCGCGATCGCCGCGAGGGCGAGGATACCGCCGCGATCGAGCGGACCTTCACGCCCGAGTTCCGCAACCGTCTGGACGCGGTGATCTCCTTCGCGCCGCTGCCCAAGAAGACCATCCTGCAAGTGGTGGAGAAATTCGTCCTCCAGCTCGAGGCGCAGCTCATGGATCGCAACGTCGCCATCGAACTGACGCGTCCGGCCGCCGAATGGCTGGCCGACAAGGGCTATGACGACAAGATGGGCGCGCGCCCGCTGGGCCGGGTGATCCAGGAGCACATCAAGAAACCGCTGGCCGAGGAGCTTCTCTTCGGCAAGCTGGCCAAGGGCGGCGTCGTGCGTGTCTCGGTCAAGGAGGGTGATCTGCATCTCGACATCCTCGGCCCCGACACGCCGCGCATCTCGGGCGACAAGCCACCGCTGCTGACCGCCGACTGATGCGCATCGCGCTTCTGACGATCCTGACGCTCGCCGCTTTCCCAGCGGCGAGCGATCCCGTTCTGACCCTTCCCGTCGATTGCACGCTGGGCGAGACCTGCCATATCCAGCAATATACCGACCGCGATCTCGAGGAGGGGTTCCGCGACTATACCTGCGGGCCGCTGGCCTATGACGGTCACAAGGGCACCGATTTCTCGCTCGCCACGCTGGCGCAGATGGAGGCCGGGGTGAACGTCTTGGCCGCCGCGCCGGGCCTTGTCACCGGTCGCCGTGACGGCATGGAGGACCGGAACTTCTCGGACGAGACAGAGGATGATGTCGATGGTCGGGAATGCGGAAACGGCGTCGTTCTGCGCCACGAAGACGGGTGGGAGACGCAGTATTGCCACATGAAACGCGGCTCGGTCCGCGTCCTCGTCGGCGAGCGGGTGGAGCGGGGCGCCGTGCTGGGCCAGGTCGGGCTCAGCGGCAAGACGCAATTCCCCCACCTGCACATGTCGGTGCGCCGTGACGGCATGGTGGTCGACCCGTTCGACACCGCCGACCAGGCGCTTTGCGGGCAAGGCGCAGGCACGCTCTGGCAAGAGGTGCCCGCCTATATCCCCGGCGCGGTGATCGACGCGGGCTTTGCCGCGCGCGTGCCCGATTACGACGAGATCCAGGCCGGCACCGCTGCCCGGGCCGAGATGCCCGCCGATGCCGACGCCTTGGTTCTGTTCGGTTTCCTGTTCGGCGGCCGGGAGGGTGACAAGGTCGAGATCGCCATCGACGGCCCCGACGGGCCCTTCGCGCAACACACGACCGCTCTCGACCGCGATCAGGCGCGTTTCTTTCGCGCCTTCGGCAAGCGGCTCACCGCGTCAAGCTGGCCCGAGGGGACCTATACCGGCACCATCCGCCTGATCCGCGACAGCGAGGAGATCGACAGGCTGACGACCACGGTCGACCTGCGTTAGGGTCACTTCTCGGTCAGCTTCAACTCGATCCGCCGGTTCTGCGCCCGCGCTTCCGCCGTATCGGCGGTGTTGACCGGCTGGAACTCGCCGAACCCGTTCGCCGACAGCCGCTCGGGCGGGATGCCCAATGCCTCGACCATGTAGCGCACGACCGACAGGGCGCGGCCCTGGCTCAACTCCCAGTTATCCGCGAACCGGCCCGAGCCCACCAGCGGCGTATCGTCCGTATGCCCGTCCACCCGGATGATCCAGTCGATCCCCTCGGGTATGTCCGAGGCGACGTTGCGCAGGATCCGCGCCACCTTGGCGATCTCCGCCCGGCCCTCGGGTGACAGGTCCGCCGACCCCGAGGGGAACAGAACCTCGGAGGAAAAGACGAACCGGTCGCCCTCGATCCGCACGCCTTCCTGCTGGCCCAGCACGTCGCGCAACCGGCCGAAGAAATCCGAACGGTATTTCTCCAGGTCCTCCGCCTGTTCGGCCAGACGCCGCGCCTCCTCCTCCAGCCGCTTGCGCTCAGCCTCTTCCAGAAGGCGCCGCTTGCGCTCTTCCGAGGCCGCCCGCGCCAATGCAGCGTTCAGGTCCTGGCCCAGGTTCTGCAACTGGACATTATCCGCCGCCGCGCGTTCCTTGTAGTCGTCCAGCAGCGCCTGAAGGCTGCCCAGCTGCTCGCGCAGTGCGGCGACCTGCTGGTTCAGCAGCGCGGTCTGCCGCTGCGCCTCCTCCGAGACGGCCTTTTCCACCGCCAATGTCTCGCGCGCCTTGGCCAGCAACGCCGCGCGCTCCTCGGCCAGCGACCGTTGCGTCGCGGCACTGGCCTCGGCCTCTTCCTGCGCATTCAGCGCCGCCAGCAGGCGCGATTGCAGCACCTCGCTATCCGAGGCCGCCGCCTGCGCGCGTTCCAGCGATTCCAGCGCCTGCAGCAACCGCGCCTCGACCGAGGCGCGCTCTTCCTCCGTCGATTCCGCCGCGCCGCGCGCCGCCGCCAGATCGGCCCGCAGACCCGACAATTCCGCCTCCAGCGCGGCCTGCGTGCTGTCGGCTTCGGCCTGCACCGTTGCCAGCCGCTCTTCCAGCCCGCGCCGCGTCTCTTCGGCTGCAGCACGCGCCTGCGCCAATTGGGTCTCCAGCGTAGAGCGGATCTCGCGCCTTTCGGCCTCCAGCCGCTCCAGCTCCGCCTGGTACTCCGAGACCGTCTCGACCGTCGTTGCCCGCTGCCGGGCCAGTTCCGCCTCCAGCTGCTCGCGCGTATCGGCCGCTTCGGCCCGCGCCTCGGCCAGCTGCGCGCCCAGCGTCTCGCGGCTTTCGCGCGCCTCGGCGCGGATTCGCGACAGCTCGGCCTCGAGCGCATTCACCTGCGTGCTGGCCTCGGCCTGGGCCACCTCCATCTGGGAGAGAACACGGGTCAGCCGCTCGGCCAGTTCGTCGCGCTCCTGGGCTTGTGCGCGGGCGGCCTCGATCTGGCTCAATGCGTTCTCCAGCCGTTCGGCCAGACGCTCTTCCGCGGCCTCCGCTGCGGCCAGCAGGGTCAGCGTATCCTCCGCCTCCTGCCGCTGCGCCTCCAGCGCCATGGTCATCGCTGTCAGCTCGGCGTCGGCGTTCTCCAGCCGTTCGCGCAGCGCCTCGGCCGCAGCCGCCTCGGCCAGCCGGCCTGCCTCTTCCTCCGACAGCTGCTCTTCCAGCGTGGCGATCCGGTCCGCGCGCGCTTCGCCCTGCTGCTCGAGGTCGGCGATCATCGCCTCCAGCGCCTCGCGCCGGGCCGCGGCCAGGCGGGCCGCCTCGCTCTGCGCGTCGATCTCGTCGCGGCTCTGGGCAAGGGCCAGGTTCAGCCGCTCCTGCTCGGTCATCAGCTCGCTTCGCGCGGCATTCGCCTCGTCCAGCTCTATCTCCAGATCGGCCACGGTGTTCAGCGCCTGCTCGCGATCGGCCATCAACGAGGCGACCTGCGCCTCGAAAGAGGTGATCTGCGCCTCCGCCTGGCTCAGCGCCTCGGCCTGCCGGTCGCGTTCGGCCGAAAGCGAGGCGATCAGCGATTGCGCCTGCGTCAACTCTGCCGCCGCCTCGTCCAGATCGTCGCGTGTCTCGTTCAGGGTCGCGCTCAACTCCCCCATCCGCGCCTGAAGCCGCCGGTTCTGCGCCTCTTCCAGACCCAGCGCCTGCGCCAGCGCCGCGACCTCGCCGGTCAGCGCGTCCAGCTCGCTTTCCTGACCGGTGATCGTCTCGTTCAGAACGTACTGGACCACCATGAAGATGGTCAGCACGAAGGTCAGCACCATCAACAACCCGGTCATCGCATCGACGAAACCGGGCCAGACCGCCCCCTGGAACCGTGAACCTGTGCGGCGGGAGAGCGCCATGTCCTACTCCCGATCCGTGCCGGCCCGCGTCCGCGCCGCCCCGCGCGGCTGCGAGAGGGCCTTGACCAACAGGTCGATATCCTTGCGCAATTCCGACATGCTTTCCTGCCGCCCGGCCGAGATCTCCTCGAGGATGCGCAGCATCTGCACGTCGATCGACCGCAGCCGCATCCGGCTTTCCGCGTCGATCCCCTCGCCCGGACCCTGCGCGCGCATGTGATCGAGCAGCGCATCCTGGCTGTTGGCCATCCGCTCGATCGCCGCGATCACGCCTTCGGTCTCGGTCTGGCGCTGGTTCATGTCTCCGATCGCCTCGACCAGCTCTGTCAGCTTGCCCGACACCTCGGTCTGTGCCTCTTGCGAGGCATCGAACAGCCGGTGCAGCGCATCCATCTGCTCGCCCATCGTGTCCAGCACGCCATGCAGCACCGCGGCCTCACCGCTGGTGCCCTCGTCGCCGCTGGCAAAGCCCAGCCGGGTGATCGAGGACAGCCACTCCTCCAACTCGCGATAGAACCGGTTCTGCCCGTGCCCCGCGAAGAGCTCCAGCAGCCCCACGATCAGCGAGCCCGCAAGCCCCAGCAGCGAGGAGCCAAAGGCCACGCCCATGCCGCCCAGCTGCGCCTCCAGCCCCGTCATCAGCCGGTTGAACACCTCGACGCCGGCCTCGTCGCCCTGCGGCGCGAGGCTGCGGATCGTGTCGACCACCGCCGGAACGGTCGTGGCCAGGCCAAAGAACGTGCCCAGAAGGCCCAGGTAGATCAGCAGGTTGGTGATATAGCGCGTGATCTCGCGCTCTTCCTCGATCCGCTCGGCCACCGAGTCCAGGATCGACCGGGTCGAGGTCGAGCTGATCTGCATCCGCGCCCCCCGCGAGCGCAGCAGCGACGCGAGCGGCGCCAGCAATTGCGGCGGCCGTGCGTCGCTCTCCTGACCGCTGGCGAAATCCTCGATCCAGCGGACCGAGCCGATCAGCTGGAAGACCTGCCAGAAACAGGCCAGAACGCCCACCACGAAGACCAGGAAGATAAAGCCGTTGAGATAGGGGTTCGCCTCGAAAACCGGCATCACACGGGGCAGCGCCACGAAGACGCCAAAGGCGGACAGGCCGATGGCCGCCAGCATCAAAACGATCTGACGGATCGGCTGCGAGAATTGCGGTCTCGCCTCTCGGTCGTCCTGCGCCATGCGCGTGGTTCCTGACTTCTGCTGCCCTGCCGCGAGCCTATCGAAGAAACTCAGGCGGGGCCAAGGGTTTATGGTTCAAGGCTCCGCACCCGGGCCGACAGCCAGTCGAGGTCCGGATCATGCAGGCCGATTTCGGCAAGATGCTGGGCGGTATTGAACAAATACTCGGAATTCGGGCCCCGTCCGCCCGTGGCCCGCGCGATGATCCGCGCCTGGTCCTCCAGTGGCATACCGCCGCAGTATTGCACGTGGTCCGGGTCGATCACATAGGTCACCGCCTCGACCCTGTGACCGGCCTCCAGCTCGACCTCCAGCATCCGCTCCACATAGGCCGAGGAGATCAGCTCGCGCTCGCGCAGCGCCTCCAGCGTCGGCTCCTCGTGCCCCGGCTCGACCGCCAGCGCCAGCCCCCGGCAATGGGCCCCCTCCACGGCGTCCAGCGCCAGGACCAGGCCGGGCACCTCCTCGGTGCCACGATGATGGATCGAGCTCATGCAGAAGGACCGGGCATAGCCGTGCAGCACGGCCAGTTCGCGCCGGGCCACGGGGAAACCCGGGTTCCACAAAAGCGATCCATATCCGAACACCCACATCGTCATTATTCTGGCCCTTGGCAGTTTGCGCCTGTAAACACCAAATCAGAGGCAGGAAAAAGGGGCGATCGGAATGCTCCGTTTGGTACGTGTTCTTCTGATCCTGGCGGCTCTTTGGTCGCTCTACTGGTTCGCCGCCGCCTACGGGCTGCGCGCGTCGGTCAGCGGCTGGTTCACCGCGCGCGAGGCCGAAGGATGGCAGGCCGATTACGCCGAAATCGAAACCTCGGGCTTTCCCCTGCGCCACCGGACCCGACTTGCCGCACCCGCATTGGCCGACCCTGCCACGGGAACCGCATGGCGGGCCGACTGGCTGGCCTTCGACAGCCCCGCGATCTGGCCGGGCCGCCAGACCCTGCACTTCGCCGACACGCCCCAGCGCCTGTCCTATTTCGACCAGACGGCGGTGATCGAGGCCAAGGGGATGAGCGCGGATCTCCACCTCGCCCCCGGCGTCGCGCTGGAGCTTGAGCGCATGGCGCTCACCTCCGGCCCCTGGACCCTGCAGCAGGAAGAGGAACCGCTGGCCGAGGCCGAGAGCCTCGTCCTTGAAATGGTGCAGACCGACACGCCCGAAACCTATCGTATCGCGGCCAGCGCCGGCGAATTCACCCCCGGCACCACCCTGCGCCAGGTCCTGCGTCCCAGTTCCGCCCTCCCCCGCAGCTTCGAGACCGCGCAGGTCGAAATGACGGTCGCCTTCGACAAGACCTGGGATCGCAGCGCGCTCGAGGACCGCCGCCCGCAGCCGCAGCGCGTCGACCTCCGGCTGGCAGAGCTGCACTGGGGCGAGCTGCGCCTCTTCGCCGCCGGTACACTGAACGTGGACGAACAGGGCATCCCCACCGGCGAGATCGCCATCAAGGCCGAGAACTGGCGCGAGATGCTGGCGATGGCGCAAGCTGCCGGCGCCCTGCCCCCGCGCGCGGTGGAACCCGCGGCGCGCGTTCTGGGCATGCTGGCCGGGCTGGGCGGCAACCCGGCGGCGCTCGACGCCCAGCTCAATTTCCGCGACGGCTATGTCGCGCTCGGGCCGATCCCTCTGGGCCCCGCCCCGCGCCTCATCCTGCGCTGAGCCTCAGCGGCAATAGGCCCCGCCCCGATGGGCGGCCGTGTCGAAATGGAAGTGATCGCGGTGATAGCGATCCGCATTCGGTCCCAGGACGGTGCCGAACGGGCCGCAGGCATCCTTCCACACCCGCTGAAGCAGCCGGCGCGAGGCGCCGCGCCGCCACCCATCGAGAACGGTGATCACCTCGCCATCCATCATGGTGAAACCCGACAGGTCGATCGCGTTGCCCTTGGCATGTTCCGACAGCCGCGCGCCCTTGCGATTGTTGCGCGTCCGGCAGGCGTAATGCGCGGCCACCCGCATCTCCACCACGGGGCCGCGCCGGCGGAAGGTCGGCTTGAGCGACCGCGTCGTCCAGCTGTGCAGCGCGTGGGCCGTGGCGCAGTTCATCAGCGCGGGCTGGCTCAGCCTGACCCCCGCGACCGAACGCACGCGCACCGCGTCCACGATCCCGCAGGCGCCCGAGCCATCGACATTGCCGACCACATCGCCCTGGATCTCGATATTGTCGCAGACCGATCCCTTGCGCAGCTTGCGCTTCTTGAACAGGAACGCCTTCTCGACCTCCTCGGTGCGCGGTTCGGGCCGCAGAGAGCTGTCGGGTCCCTGCGCCGGGATCGGCGCGCGGGCAGCGGCCTGCGTGACCTGCGGCGAGGGCGGGCGCATCTGCGGGCGCATTCCGCTGGTGACCTCGCTGATCGCCACGGCCACCGCCGCCTCGGACACAGCGACATCGGTGGCGGATCCGGGCCGCTCCACGGGGCGCAGGGACCGGTCGGGCGCGTTGGCGACCCCGGCCCCGCCAATCAGGCAAAGCGTCAGCGCGGCGGCCCAGACGCCCCTCATGCCTTCACCACCTTGGCGCGGCCGAAATCGGGCGCGTCCGTGTCCTGGCCCGCCTCGATGATGCCGCGCCGGATCGCGCGCGTATGGGTGAAATAGTCGAAAAGATGCTCTCCATCCCCGGTCCGTATCGCCCGTTGTAGCGCGAAAAGCTCCTCGGTAAAGCGCCCGAGGATTTCCAGCGTCGCGTCCTTGTTCGTCAGGAATACGTCGCGCCACATCGTCGGATCGCTGGCCGCGATCCGGGTAAAGTCGCGAAAGCCCGCGGCGGAATACTTGATGACCTCGCTATCGGTCACCCGGCGCAGGTCGTCCGCCACGCCCACCATGGTATAGGCGATCAGGTGCGGCGCATGGCTGGTCACCGCCAGCACCAGGTCGTGGTGATCGGCATCCATGGCATCGACATTGGCGCCCATCCCCTCCCACAGCGCGCGCAGTTGCGCCACCGGCTCGGGCGGGGTGCCCTCGACCGGCACCAGCAGGCACCAGCGATTGTCGAAAAGTTGCGCAAAGCCCGACTCGGGCCCCGAATGCTCGGTCCCCGCCAGCGGGTGCGCGGGCACGAAATGCACCCCCTCGGGAACATGCGGCGCCACCGCCTCGATCACATGCCGCTTGACCGAACCGACATCCGATACCGTGGCACCAGGCTTCAGCACCGGCGCGATCTCCTTGGCAACCGCGCCCATCGCGCCCACCGGCACGCAAAGCACCACGAGATCCGCGCCCTCCGCCGCCTCGGCGGCGCTGTCGCAGACACGGTCGCACAGCCCGATGCGCCGGGCCGTCTCGCGCGTGGCCTCGGACCTTGCATAGCCCGTAACCTCGCCCGCCAGCCCCGCGCGCCTGATCGCCCAGTACATCGACGAGGCGATAAGCCCCAGCCCGATCAGCGCCACGCGGTCATATACCTGGCTCATCGCGCGCCCTCCTTGAAGGCGCGCACCGCCCCGACCACGCGGGCGCAGGCATCCGCATCGCCCACCGTGATCCGCAGCGCCGCCGGAAACCCGTATCCCGCCACGCGCCGCACGATCAGGCCCTGCGATTGCAGGTAAAGGTCGCAGCCCTCCGCCTCGTCGCGGCTGTCGAACCGCGCAAGGATGAAATTCGTGTTCGACGGATCGGAATGCACCCCCGCCGCCTCCAGCCCGCCGGCCAGCCAGGAGCGCAGCCGCGCATTCTCGGCCCGGCAGAAATCCACGAAGTCGCGGTCAAGAACCGCCGCTTCCGCCGCCGCCAACGCTGTCGCGGACAGGTTGAAGGGCTGGCGGATCCGGTTCAGCACGTCGATGATCGCGCGCGGACCGTATCCCCAGCCGACCCGCAGCCCGCCAAGGCCGTAGATCTTGCTGAACGTCCGCGTCATCACGACGTTCTCGCGCCCGCGGGCGATGCTCGCGCCGCCATCGAACCCCTCGACGAACTCGGCATAGGCCGCGTCCAGCACCAGGATGACATGCCCCGGCAGCCCATCGGCCAGCCGCACGACCTCCGCCTCGGTCAACATGGTCGAGGTCGGATTGCCCGGATTGGTCAGGAACACCACCCGCGTCCGCGCGCCGCAGGCCGACAGGATCGAGTCCACGTCCACCCGCCGCTCCCGCTCGGGCACGGAAACCGGCGTCGCCCCCGCCGCGCGGGCAAGAATGGGATACATGGAAAACCCGTGCTCGGTATGGATCACCTCGTCCCCCGGCCCCGCGAAACACTGCACGATGAATTGCAGCACCTCGTCCGAACCGACGCCACAGATGATCCGCTCAGGCTCCAGCCCATGCACCCGCCCGATCGCCTCACGCAGGCTCGCATGATCGGTCGAGGGATATCGGTGCAACCTCGCGGCACTCTCGCGCACGGCCTCGATCGCCTTGGGGCTGGGGCCAAAGGGATTCTCGTTCGAGCTCAGCTTGACGACATCTTGCACGCCCTGCACATGGCTCGCCCCGCCCTGGTAAAGGGCGATGTCCATGATACCGGGCTGCGGCGTGATCTTGTTCATGAGAGGCTCCTTGAATGCCCCCTCATACCCATCCCAACCCCTTGTGAAAAGCGGCAATCCCGCTCATGCGGCCTTGAAGCGCGCGGTCGCCGAGTCCGCGCGGTAATGCGCCGCAAGCGCGCCGCTGCGCCGCGACAGGTCGTTCACCGCGTCGATGATGAAGCGCACCGTCTCCTCCTCCATCAGGTAGGAGAAGTTCAGTCGCACCCAGCCCGGCTTCTCCATCTCGCGCCCGGCCGCCAGATCCGCGCGCAACCGCTCGGACGCGACCTGGTCGATCCCCAGCAGCCGATGCGCATAGGGCCCGGTGCAGGCGCAACCGCCGCGCGCCTGGATGCCATGCACATCGCTCAGCATCCGGGTGAACAGCTGCTGATGCACCGGGAGGCCCTGCGCGTCGCGCACCAGGAAGGAAAAGATCGGCAACCTGTGCGGATGCTCGACCCCCAGAAGCGTCAGGTGCGGATTGTCCCCCCAACCCTCCAGCGCCATCGCATTGTAGCGTGCCTCGCGCGCGGCGATCTCCCCGGCGCCCACCGCCTCCTTGACGACAAAGGCCAGCGCCGCGCGGATGTCGCCGATCACGTTGGGCGTTCCCGCCTCCTCGCGCGCCTCCAGCGATGCCGCATAATCCTGCCCCCAGGGCGACACGAAACTGACCGTCCCGCCGCCCGGCCAGCTCGGCCGCGCCAGCCGAACCGCCGCGCGCCGCAGCACCAGCACGCCAGAGGCGCCCGGGCCGCCCGGGAACTTGTGCGGCGAGATCACCACCGCATCCTTGCCCGTCTCACCCGCCCCCATCTCGATTGGCAGATAGGGCCCGCCGCCCGCGTAATCCCAGACCGCCAGCGCCCCATGCGCCTTGAGCAGCCGCGTTACCGGGTCAGGATCGGTCACGATGCCTGTCACGTTCGAGGCGGCCGAGAACGCGCCCACGACCACATCCGCCCCCCGCACGGCGATCAAAGCGGCCTCCAGCGCAGCCAGGTCCGGCCCGCCCGCTTGCCCCTCCGGGATCTCGACGACCTTCGCCCCGCTTTCACGCCAGGGCAGGATGTTGGAATGATGCTCGTAAGGTCCGATCAGCACCACCGCACGGCGCGCTTCGCGCAGCCCGAACAGGCTTACCAGCCGGTTCAGCCCCGCCGTGGCCCCCGATCCGGCAAAGATCACCGCATGCTCCGGCCCCGCCCCCACCGCGCGCGCGATCTCCGCCCGCGCCTCGGCGCGCAACCGGGTGATGTACCCGCCGCAATAGGACGCCTCGGTATGGCTGTTGGCGTAAAAGGGCAGCACCCGGCCGGCCACGAAATCCTCGATCTGCCGCAGCGCCCGCCCCGAGGCGACATAATCGGCATAGACCAGCGGGACATCCCCCTCCAGCCCGGGGATCATCACCCCCTCGCCGATCAGGCCATCGGCCAGCCGTCCGGCGGCGATATCGTCAAGAATCAGGTTGCGGAACTCGGACAGGGACATGGGACACCTCGCATCGCTTTCCCTTGCACTCTGACCCACGACGACGCAGAATTCATACCAAACTATTGCCTCACTCGCCCGATTCTTGGGTCAAACAAACGATCAATCCGGATAAATGGACCATATCGACCACAAGATCCTCCGCGCCCTGCAACAGGACGCCTCGCTCTCCCAGCGCGAGCTTGCCGACCGCGTCGGCCTGTCGCAGAACGCCTGCTGGCGCCGGCTCAAAACCCTCACCGATACAGGCGTGCTCCAGGGCTCCACTGCCCGCGTCAACCGCGAGAAACTCGGGCTCGACCTCGTCGTCTTCGTGATGCTGCGCACCCGGCACCACTCGGCCGAGTGGCTGCAGACCTTCCGCCGCCATGTGCTCACCATCCACGAGGTGGTCGATTTCCACCGCATCGGTGGCGATTACGACTACCAGCTCAAGGTCGTGACCCAGGACATGGCCAGCTACGACAAGGTCTACCAGCGCCTGATCGAGAAGGTCGAGCTGGACAGCGTCACCTCCTATTTCGCGATGGAGGCGATCGCCGAGGCGCGCCCCCTGCCGATCTGACCCGCGCCATCCCCTTCATCTCTTGAAAAATACTCCGGGGGTGAATTGAGCCGCAGGCTCAAGAGGGGGCAGCGCCCCCCAAAAAAACAAAAAAAAGACCGCGCCCGAAGGGCGCGGCCCGCTGAATTCCGAAAAGGCCCGAGGATCAGTTCTGGGCGTAGAATTCGATGACCAGGTTCGGTTCCATCATCACCGGATAGGGCACGTCGCCCAGGCCCGGGGTGCGCACGAAGCTGGCGGTCATCTTGGAGTGGTCGACCTCCAGGTAATCCGGCACGTCGCGCTCGGGCAACTGCGCGGCTTCCATGACAGAGGCCAGCTGCTTGGACTTCTCGCGCACCTCGATCACGTCGCCTTCCTTCACGCGGTAGGACGGGATGTTGACCCGCTTGCCGTTCACCAGGACATGGCCGTGGTTCACGAACTGGCGTGCGGCAAAGACGGTCGGCACGAACTTGGCGCGATAGACGACGGCGTCCAGGCGGCGCTCCAGCAGGCCGATCAGGATCTCGCCGGTGTCGCCGCGGCGACGCTCGGCCTCGGCATAGATGCGGCGGAACTGCTTCTCGGTCAGGTCGCCGTAATAGCCCTTCAGCTTTTGCTTGGCGCGCAGCTGCAGGCCGAAATCGGACATCTTGCCCTTGCGGCGCTGACCGTGCTGGCCGGGGCCGTATTCGCGGCGGTTGACGGGGGATTTCGCGCGGCCCCAGATGTTTTCGCCCATCCGGCGGTCGATCTTGTACTTGGCAGACGTGCGTTTGGTCACGGCTGATCTCCTTCGGTTCAGTTTCGAAGGGCGTTGTCCTCTCGCCGGATTTGGCCGACGTGACAGGCATCCCCTTGCGGGGGCCACCAACACCAATGAAGCCGCGCTTATATAGGCGCGGCCTGCCATGTCAACCGGGTAATCAGGCCGCCTCGTAGCGCAGCAGCGCGGCCTCCGTGTCGCTCAGGCTGCGGCGCGCGAACCCGCCATAGCTCAGCGGATCGGCCTCCACGCCCGGCAGATGCCGCAGCAGCCGGTCGCGGTCGGTATCGGTCAGCGTCTCGAAGGCCGCGTTGGCCGGATGGAAGCTCTCGGTCTCGATCCC
Organism: uncultured Paracoccaceae bacterium; assembly: GCA_947500005.1. Classification (GTDB taxonomy): domain Bacteria; phylum Pseudomonadota; class Alphaproteobacteria; order Rhodobacterales; family Rhodobacteraceae; genus Lutimaribacter_A. The sequence goes on from CANMQJ010000007.1 coordinate 236,715, forward strand.
GTTGGCCCAGAGGATCTGGTGGCTGGGCAGCAGCATGTGAATATAGGTCACCTGCCGCACCGTCAGATCCGTGGCGATGGTCTTGCCATTGATCAGCTCGCGCGCGGGCACCAGCACTTCGGAGGTGTTGAACAGCGCCTGCGCCACCGGCCCGCGCACCAGCATCCGGTGCTCGGGCGAAACCAGCAACTCGTCATCCGGCCGGTCGATGCCCAGCGCACCCGCGCGGATACGCACCGGCCGCAACCTGGGCATCGCGAAAAGCCGCGCGCCGGTCATCCGGCGCCGCCCGATCCACTGGATCTCCTGCGGGCCGCTGTCGCGGGTCTGAACCTTGTCCCCCTCGCGCAGCATCTCCACCGGCTTGGGTCCGGTGGGCGTGGTGATCCGGGTGCCGGGCGTGAAACAGATGACGCCGGTGTCGGGCCGGTGCGGCCGGACCGCGCCGCCGCTGCCGACCAGCGTGTGATGCACGACCCACAGATCGGTGTTGCGCGGCGGCAGGTCGTCGATGAACATCAGCAGGGGCGGCGCGCCCGTGCCGCTTTCGATCACCGTCACGGTAAAGCTCTGCGCGCCATTCGTCACGACAAAGCTCTGGTCCATCAACGGCTCGTCAACCTCGACCGCGTCGATATCCGTGCGGTGCTGAATCGCCGCGCCCACAAGACGGCGCACCTTGCGCGCCGCCCGCCGTCTCAATGCATCTGCCCCGTCCGCCCGATCCAAACGCAACAGCCCGTTGGGTCCGTCCACCTGGACGGCCTCACCCTGCCATGACCAGACCGCGCCCACTGCCAGGGCGTCGACCGGCGCGGCCTGAAGGCCGTCGAGATCCGTTTGCGACCAGGAAATGACGAACGTGCCCCGAAAGCCCGTTTTCATCTGCCTGTATACCTGCCACTCAAGTTTTATTATTGCTCAAACGGTAACAATAACGCCGACTGACGGGAAGCGTTTTTGTTTTCATGCCCATAGAGGGTGATCTTAATGCCGCACCCTTACCCGGGGCGTGTGTTTCCCGCCCTTCGGGCACTGCTTCGCGATCCGCCCTTTTATTGGGCAAGCGTCGATAAACCGGCCAGAAAACCGGCAAACCCGCCCCATCCACACGCCGGCGCGCGCCCTGCCCGCTGACAGCGGCGGTCGGCCATGCTCCTGCTGCGGCCAGGGACGTTTCCTCGACAGGTGGACGCCATCACATATGCCGCACCCAACGTTCTGGCCCATGCCGCCCCCTGCGTGCCGCGCGCGAACGGACAGGCCAGCCTCAGCGCCGCCCCGCGCGCCGGACGCAGCCGCATCGCGACGCTGCGCCAGCAGGGGTCGCTCAAGCTGCTTTTCCCGCGCCCGACCGGCGAGGCGCTGCAAGCCGTGCTCGTCAACACGGCGGGCGGGGTGACCGCGGGCGACCGTTTCACCCTCGACGCGCGCGCCGAACCCGGTGCGGCGCTCACCCTCACCACCCAGGCCGCCGAACGCGCCTATCGCGCGCAGGGCCCCGAGCCGGGCCGGATCGAGACTCGCCTATGCGCCGCCCCCCGCGCCCGTCTGACCTGGCTCCCGCAGGAAACCATCCTGTTCGAGGGCTGCGACCTGCGCCGTCGCCTGACCGTGGATCTGGACCGGACATCCGATCTGCTGCTCTGCGAACCGCTTGTTTTCGGCCGCACCGCCATGGGCGAGGTGCTGCGCGCCGCCACGTTCGACGAACGGATCGAGGTCAACCGCGCGGGCGCGCCCCTCTTCCTCGACGCCATGCACCTCTGCGGCGACATCGCCGCGCATCTCGCCCGCCCGTTCACCGGGAACGGCGCGGGCGCGATGGCCACCGTCCTGCTCGTGCGCGCCGATGCCGAGGCGCATCTCGCCCCCCTGCGCGCCATGCTGCCCGAAAGCGGCGGGGCCAGCCTGCTGGCCCCGGATGTGCTGATCCTGCGCCTGCTCGCCCCCGACGGATTCGAATTGCGGCGCAGCCTGATGCCGGTCCTGCGCCGTCTCCTGAACGCCGACCTTCCCCGACCCTGGATGATCTGACATGAACCTGACCCCCCGCGAAAAAGACAAGCTCATGGTGGCCATGGCCGCCGAAGTGGCCCGCAGACGCCTGGCGCGCGGCGTCAAGCTCAACCACCCCGAGGCCATCGCGCTCATCACCGACGCCGTGGTCGAGGGCGCCCGCGACGGCCGCTCGGTCGCCGACATGATGGAGGCGGGCGCCCAGGTCATCACCCGCGAGCAATGCATGGAGGGCGTGCCCGAGATGATCCACGAGGTCCAGGTCGAGGCCACCTTTCCCGACGGAACCAAGCTGGTCACCGTTCACGACCCCATCCGATGATGGAACCTTCTCGCCCCAGGGACGTTATCTCTCGTCGCGGCGCATGACCCGCCTCGGCCAGAGCAGCAAGAAACGTATAAAAGACAGGACAGTACCATGACCCGCTACATCATCCCCGCCCTCACCGTGACCGCCGGCCCCGCCCTTGCGCATTCCGGCGCGCATCTTCATCCGCACGGATCGGGCGACTGGCTCACCGTCGCCCTGGGCCTCGCGGCCGCGGCGCTGGCCATTTTCCTCGTGGTGCGCCGATGATCCCCGGCGAGGTCATGCCCGCCGAGGGCACCCTGACCCTGAACGCGGGCCGCACGGCGATCACCCTGATGGTCGCCAATACCGGCGACCGGCCCGTGCAGGTCGGATCGCATTATCATTTCGCCGAGACCAACCCCGCGCTCGAATTCGACCGCGACGCCGCGCGCGGCCTCAGGCTCGACATCGCCGCCGGAACCGCCGTGCGCTTCGAACCGGGCCAGCGGCGCGAGGTATCGCTGATCCCAATCGCCGGGGCGCGGCGCGTCTACGGCTTCAACGGCCAGGTCATGGGATCGCTCGAATGAAACCGTCTCCGCTCCCGGATCCCGTCGCCCTCTTTCGCGCGCAACTTTTCGTCGGGCTGATGACGATGGAGGCGGGCGCGGTGATCTGGATGCGGACGCTCGGGATGGGCGGTCTATGGGCCGTCCCGAGCAGCGAAAACGCCCGCATGGTGACCGAAAAGCAGGTCGCCTTCGCCGTCGCCGGGCAGAAAGCCCTTGCCGCGATGGCCGGCGGGCAGCCCGCCAGTGCCGTGATGATGGCAGCCGCGCGGCCTCTGCGCCGCAAGACCCGCGCCAACCACAAGCGCCTGACCAGGCTGGGCCCGCGCAAGATGTGACAGAGCCGCGCGAATCCGCAGCGCCAAGGCAGAGTGGAACAATCGCCCAATATTTGGGCATATCGCCCGCAAATCCGGCAGGACGCTCCGAACGGGGTGACCTTTCTCATGCGCGCCCCGTCCCCGCCTTTGCGCGCCCGCCCGCAGGCCCGACACTGGGCGCGGACACGAAAACGGAAATGACCCCATGCCCGCACAGATCAGACGCGCCGACCACGCCGCCATGTTCGGCCCCACCACCGGCGACCGCCTGCGGCTGGCCGATACCGACCTCGTGATCGAGGTCGAGCGCGACCTCACCGGTCCCTATGGCGAAGAGGTCAAGTTCGGCGGCGGCAAGGTGATCCGCGACGGCATGGGCCAGTCGCAGGCCACCCGCGCCGAGGGCGCGATGGACACCGTCATCACCAACGCGCTCATCGTCGACTGGACCGGCATCACCAAGGCCGATGTGGGGCTGCGCGACGGGCGGATCGCGCGCATCGGCAAGGCGGGCAACCCCGACACGCAGTCTGGAATCGATATCGTCATCGGTCCCGGCACCGAGATCATCGCGGGCGAGGGCCGCATCCTGACCGCCGGGGGCTTTGACAGCCATATCCACTTCATCTGTCCGCAACAGATCGAGGATGCGCTGCATTCGGGCCTCACCACCATGCTGGGCGGCGGCACCGGCCCCGCGCACGGCACGCTTGCCACGACCTGCACGCCGGGGCCGTGGCATATCGGGCGGATGCTTCAGGCCGCCGACGCCTTCCCGATGAACCTCGCCTTCGCCGGCAAGGGCAACGCGTCGCTCCCCGCCGCGCTCGAGGAACAGGTGAAGGCCGGCGCCTGCGCGCTGAAACTGCACGAGGATTGGGGCACCACCCCGGCGGCCATCGACTGCTGCCTCTCGGTGGCCGACGCTTGGGACGTGCAGGTGATGATCCACACCGACACTCTCAACGAAAGCGGTTTCGTCGAGAACACCGTCGCCGCCATGAAGGGCCGCACCATCCACGCCTTCCATACCGAAGGCGCGGGCGGCGGGCATGCCCCCGACATCATCAAGATCTGCGGAGAGGAGCATGTGCTGCCCTCCTCCACCAACCCCACGCGCCCCTTCACCGTGAACACGCTCGAGGAACATCTCGACATGCTCATGGTCTGCCACCATCTCGACAAGTCGATCCCCGAGGACGTGGCCTTTGCCGAAAGCCGCATCCGGCGCGAGACCATCGCCGCCGAGGACATCCTGCACGACATGGGCGCGTTTTCCATCATCGCCAGCGACAGCCAGGCCATGGGCCGCGTGGGCGAGGTACTGATCCGCACCTGGCAGACCGCCGACAAGATGAAGAAACAGCGCGGGCGACTGGCCGAGGAACAGGGCGACAACGACAACATGCGCGTGCGCCGCTACATCGCGAAATACACGATCAACCCCGCCATCGCCCATGGGCTGAGCCATGAAATCGGCAGCGTCGAGGAAGGCAAGCGCGCCGATCTCGTGCTCTGGAACCCCGCCTTCTTCGGCGTGAAGCCCGAGATGGTACTGCTCGGCGGCACCATCGCAATGGCCCAGATGGGCGATCCCAACGCCTCGATCCCCACGCCGCAGCCGGTCTATTCGCGCCCCATGTTCGGCGCCTATGGCCGCGCGGTCGAACACTCCGCCGTGACCTTCGTCTCGGCCGCCGCCCAGGCCGAGGGGGTGGGCCGAACGCTCGGCCTCGCCAAGCAGACGGTCGCGGTCGAAAACACGAGGCAGATCGGCAAGCGCGATCTCAAGCTCAATACCGCCACGCCGCATATGGAGGTGAACCCCGAGACCTACGAGGTGCGCGCCGATGGCGAGCTTCTCACCTGCCAGCCGGCCGAGGTGCTGCCCATGGCGCAGCGCTACTTCATGTTCTGACCATCACCATGCAGGATGCTGAAAATATGAGCGTTTTCGAGTTGCACCAGACGCACGGCGGGTATTCCGCCACGGGTCTGGAACATGCTGCACCTGCAGCATATCTTCAATGTCATTGGGAGGAGTTGTACAGCAAAGGATACATCTCCAATGGCACATACCACCGTGAACAGCCCCGCAGCCTCTGGCGGGATCGGCGCGATCTTCACTTCGGTCTTCGACTGGATGATCCGCGTGGCCGAGAACAATTCCGGCGTCCGCGAGGCACAGGCGCTCTATGCGCTCAGCGACCAGGAACTGGCGGCACGCGGCCTGACTCGCGACGAGATCGCGATGCACGTCTTCAAGTACCGGGTCTGACCGGACGGGGGCGCGCATGACCGCCCCTGCCCTGACCGCGACCACCTATCACGACCACGCGCACCGGCCCGAGCGGGCCGGGCGCGTCTCTCTCGATTACGAGGGCCGCTTCCTCCGCCGCAAGATGCTGACGCTCGAGGATGGCCGCCCGCTGCTGGTGAACCTGCCCAAGACCACCTCGCTCGATCATGGCGGGGTGCTGGTGCTCGACGATGGCAGCGAGATCGAGATCATCGCCGCCCCCGAGGCTCTGCTGGAGGTCACCGGACCGGACCTCGTGCGCCTCGCCTGGCATATCGGCAACCGCCACACCCCCTGCCAGATCGCCCGGGATCGCCTGCTGATCCAGCGCGACCACGTCCTGCACGACATGCTCACCCGCCTCGGCGCCACGCTGCGCGAGGTGACGGAGCCCTTCACCCCCGAGGGCGGCGCCTATGGCCACGGACGCACCCATGGCCACAGCCACTGATACGCTCACCCTGGCGCAATGGCTCTCGCCGGCCTACCCGGTGGGGGCCTTCGCCTATTCCCACGGGCTGGAACGGGCCGTGCATGATGGCTGGGTCGGCGACGCGGCCAGCCTGGAACATTGGCTGCGCGACGTGCTCGAACACGGCGCGGGCCGCTCCGACGTGCAGTTCCTCGCCGCCGCCTACCGCACCGGGACACCCGAAGGGTTGGCCTGCATCGACGCCACCTGCCGCGCCTACGCAGGCTCTGCCGAACGCCTGACCGAAACCACGCGTCTCGGCACCGCCTTTGCCCGCATGACGGCCCCCGTCTGGAACCTCGACCTGCCGCCATTGGCCTACCCGGTGGCCCTGGGACGCGCCGCAAGGCTCTGCGACCTGCCGCTGGAGCTTACCGCGCGCATGTACCTGCACGCTGTGCTGGGCAACCTGCTGTCGGCGGCGCAACGTCTGATGCCACTGGGCCAGACCGCGGCGCAGGACCTGCTGCACCGGCTGACGCCCCGTACCGTGACGGTGGCCGACGCGGCATTGACCGCGCCGCTCGACCGCCTCTCCACCACATCGCTCATGGCCGAGATCGCGGCCATGCGCCACGAAACCCAAAGCCCGAGGATTTTCGCCACATGACCCAGACCAACGGCCCCCTCCGCGTCGGCATCGGCGGCCCCGTCGGCGCCGGCAAGACCAGCCTCACCGCGGCGCTCGTCCGCGCGCTGTCCGGGCGCTACTCGCTTGGCGTCATCACCAACGACATCTACACGCAGGAGGATGCCGAGGCGCTGATGCGGCTGCAACTTCTGCCGCAGGACCGGATCATCGGCGTCGAGACCGGCGGCTGCCCGCATACCGCGATCCGCGAGGATGCCTCGATCAACCTCGCCGCCGTGGCCGAGATGACCGAGCGGCACCCCGATCTCGACCTCGTACTGATCGAATCGGGTGGCGACAACCTCTCGGCCACGTTCAGCCCGGAACTGGCCGACCTGACGCTCTATGTCATAGATGTGGCCGCGGGCGAGGAGATCCCCCGCAAGGGCGGCCCGGCCATCACCCGCTCTGACCTGCTGGTCATCAACAAGATCGACCTCGCCCCCCATGTCGGCGCGGACCTCAAGGTGATGGAGCGCGACGCGACCCGCGTGCGCGACGGCCGCCCCTTCACCTTCACCGCGGTCCGCCTGGGCGAGGGCGTTGACGAGGTGGCCGCCTTCGTCCTGGAAATGGGCGGGCTCAGCCTTCGGCCCGCCCGCAGCGCCTGAACCGTCCCGGCAGGTCAAAGCCGGGACAGAACGGTGGAGGCGTCAGGCGGCAAAGCCCAGCTTGCTCACATGGATCTCGAAGGTCGGGTGCATCTCGGCCCCCACCACGTTTTCCTTGTGGTGGCGATAGATCGACCGCCAGTAGGGCTGGATGATGACGCCCTCGTCCTGCATGATCTTCTCCAGCTTGGCCGTGACCTCGCGCCGCTGGTCGGCATCGGCGATGGACAATGCCTCTGCCAGCAGGCTGTCAAAGGTCTCGTTGGAAAACGCCGTCTCGTTCCACGGCTCGCCCGAACGATAGGCCAGCGCCAGCACCTGCACGCCCAGCGGCCGCTGCGCCCAGTCGGTTGTCGAGAACGGGTATTTCGCCCAGTCGTTCCAGAAGGTCGAGCCGGGCAGAACCGTGCGCTTCACCTTGATCCCCGCATCGCGCAGCATCGCCGCCGCCGCGTCCGAGGTGTTCTTGCGCCAGGTATCGTCGATCGAGATCAGATCGTGCTCGAAATCGGCCATTCCGGCCTCTTCCATCAGGGCCCTCGCCGCCTCGGGGTCGAAGACCGGCGGCGGAAGCTCGGCATATTCGGGATGGAGCGGCGCCACGTGGTGGTTCTCGGCCACCCGCCCGTTGTCGGAAAATCCCAGTTCCAGCAGAACGGCATTGTTCACCGCCATCGCCAGCGCCCGGCGCACGCGCGCATCGGCATAGGGCTTCATGCCGCCCACCTCGGCCTCCTGGTTGGGACGGATCACAACCGTGTTCGCGGTCACCGCCTCGGATTTCTCCCAGCCGATCGCGTCCATCACGTAGATGAAATCGCCGATGGATTCATAGACCATGTCGACCTCGTCGGCCTCGACCGCCGCGACGATCCCTGCCTGTTCGGTGCCGAAATCCAGGTACTCGATCCGGTCCAGCCAGGCGCCCTCGCCCCACCAGTCGTGGGTCTCGTTCTTCACCAGCACGGCCTTTTCCCCGACCGCGAACTCTCCGGGCAGGTACGGCCCCGTGCCGATCGGGTTGTCGAGCGGATCGCCGTTGAAGCTCGGATGCACGATGGCGGCGGGATAGTCGGAGAAACCGGCGATCAGCGTGATGTCGGGCTGCCCCAGCGACAGGCGCACGGTGCTCTCGTCGACAACGGTGATGGCCCCGTCGCGCGCCTCTCCGGTCTCCTCGTCCACCAGCGAGCCCATGCGCGACGCCATCGAGTTGCCCTCGACCCCCGTCTCGCACCAGCGCGAGATGTTGAAGGCCACGTCCTCGGCGGTGAACGGCTCGCCATTGTTCCACGTCACGCCGGGGCGCACCTTCAACGTGTATTCCGTGGCATCCTCGTTCACCTCCCAGCTGTCCAGCAGCATCGGCGCGAAGCTGCCGTCGGTCTGGTACTCCACCAGGTATTCCAGGTAGCCGCGCGTGAAGTTCGACATCTGCGGCCAGTCATAGGTCCGCGGATCCTTCAGCGCCTTGACCGTGGATTCGATCCGCAAGGTGCCGCCCTGCTCCACCTCGGTTGCCGCCCGCGCCGGCGCAGCCATGCCCAGCAACCCGTAGGCCGCCGCCGCAGTGACGCCCAGCGAGGTGGCCCGGGTCAGGAATTCGCGGCGAGACAGGGTCCCTGCCCTGACTTCCTCGGCATAGGCCCGCGCGGCGGGGTGAATGGTTTCTGACTTGGACATGAGACTCCGTTCCGTTCCTGCAAATTGCCGGAAGTGCCGAACGCTCCCTCCGCGAGCAGACGGAGCGAGGACCCAACCGATGGTTCGGAAAGAGATAGTTCAAAAACGACACCGGCAAAGAAAAACGACATTCCCCGAGGCAGGGTCGGTCGATCTGCCCGACGGCATCGATCTCCCGGCCCCGCGCAGGCCTGGTCGGAGTCGCCTGTTTCAGCGCGGTCATCTTTGTACAAAACGGTCAAAAGGCCCTTGGGGCCCGGCACAAAACGGTCAATTCGGCGGGAAATGGCAGGGGCAGCAGGGTTCGAACCCGCGACCTACGGTTTTGGAGACCGTCGCTCTACCAACTGAGCTATACCCCTAAAGTGAGGGTGGAATAGGCCAGAGACGTGCCGGACTCAAGGGGGTTTTTTCACTTTTCCCCAAGTTGGCCTCGCCCGCCGTATCCGCTATCAAGACGCGCAGCCAGACAGGAGAAACCCGCCCTTGAGCCTGCGCAAGAAACTCGCCGACAGCGAAGCCGTCCTGAACTGGGCCGCGCGCCGCATCGCCGCCTATATCCGCCGCGTCCACCGCAACACGCGCTGGCAGAGGATCGGCTACGAGGAACTCGACCGGCTGGCAGAGGTGGGCGAGCCGGTGATAGTTGTCCTTTGGCATCAAAGGCTTGCGCAATCCCCCTATTTCTTTCCGCTCGACAAGGGGCGCATCTGCTCGATCACCTCGGCGGCGCGGGCTGGCAGCATGGTGGGACGTGTCCAGATGCTTTTCGGCATGGACACGATCGCCATGTCCAGCCACAAGCGCCACGTCGCGCTGTCGCGCGAAGTGCTGGGCAGAATGAAACAGGGCATTTCCATCGGCATCGCCGCCGACGGCCCGCGCGGACCCGAGCGCGTCTGCTCCACCGTGCCGCTGGTCTGGGCGCGCAGCTCGGGCAAGCGGGTCTTCGGCATCACCTATTCCGTCCGTCACGGCCGCGAGGCCGGAACCTGGGATCGACTGCTACTCCCGCGCCCCTGGCGAAACGAGGGCGTATTCCTTTGTTCCGAATGGAAAAAACACGTTCCGCGCAAGGCCAGCGAGGAAGAAATCGAAACCCTCCGGCAGGATCTCGAACGTCACATGAACGCCATCACCGCCGAGGCCGACCGCATGGTCGGACGGGAGCCATGGGAACCCGGCTGATCACGCCGCCGGCCGCGCCCGACGCCGCGGTCCGTCCACTACCCCCCTATCGAACAGCCCCGCGATCTCGCGGTCATCAAGCCGTGCGACATCAGCCAGGACCTCCTCGGTATCGGCGCCCAAGGCCGGCGCTGGCACCGGGCGCTGTCGCTTGTGCGAGGCGAAATCCACCGGCAGTCCCGGCACCGGAAACCGCCCCAGCCCCGGCTGCTCCAGACGGCTGAACATCGGGTTTTCTTCCGATAAATCAGGGTCTTCAGCCACCGCCTCCTTGATCGTTCGGAATACGGACCAGGTAATCCCCGCACGATCGAACTCTGCCGCGAACTCTGCCACTGGCCGGGCCGCGAACCACGGTGCCAAGATGGCCGAGATCACATCGCGCATCTTCCACCGGTTCCCCTCGTCCGCAAGGTCAAGTCCGCTGGCCGCGGCCACCGCCTTCATCGCCTCACCCGTGCCAGTCACCTTCAGAAGCCCGCCCCATTGCCGCCGGGTGAGCCCCACAACCATGACCCGCCGCCCGCAGGCACACAGGAAATCCTGCCCGTAAGCGCCGTAAAGCGCGTTCCCGGATTTCTCGCGCGGGGCCGAATTCACGACCGCACCGCCGATCATGCCCAGATGGCCGACCATCGCGGCAGCCACGTCTTTCAGTGTCAAATCGACGGCTTGCCCCTCCCCTGTCCGCAGGCGGTGGCGCTCGGCCGCAAGCAGGGCCGACACCACCATGTTGCCCGCGATCAGGTCCCAGGCAGGCAGGGCGTGCGCGACAGGCGCCTCGTGCCCCTGCGGCCCGGTGATGTCGGGAATGCCAAGCGCGGGATTGACGGTGTAATCCACAGCTGGCCGCCCGTGACGGTCGCCCGAAAGCGTCACCATGATCAGGTCGCGCCTGTACTGGCTGAGCGTTTCGTGATCCATCCAGCCGCGCACGCGCAGATTGGTCAGGAAGAGGCCCGCATCGCGCCCCGGCGCGGTGACGATCCGTGTGATCAGTTCCCGCCCCTCGGGGCTGCGCATGTCCACGGCAACCGACCGTTTCCCCTTGTTCAGCCCCGCCCAGAACAGGCTTTGGCCCGAGGGCGCAAGGGGCCAGCGCCCGGCATCCAGCCCGCCCTCGATCCGGTCGAAACGGATGACCTCCGCCCCCATCTGTGCAAGCGTCATGCCCGCCAGCGGAACCGCGACAAAGGCCGAGCCCTCGACCACCCGCATGCCCTGAAGAATCCCGCTCATACCGTGCCCTGCCAGATCGCGGTGGCCTGCATGCCCTGGTGCCCGTCCTGCCCGGTACAAAGAGCCAATGCGCCATCCTCCTCCTCGACAGCGGTGATGTCGAGCATTGCCCCGGCAAACATCGGGTGTACGGCACGGAAGTGATATTCGCAGGGCGCACGACCCCGGTAACGGGTCGCCGCCCGCATCAGCAACGTCGCCTGCAGGGGGCCGTGGACGACAAGCCCGGGATAGTGCTCGATTTCTCGGGCATAAGGCAGGTCGTAGTGGATTCGATGCGCGTTGAAGGTGATCGCCGAGTAGCGGAACAAGAGCGCCTCAGTCATCTCCACCCGCTCTGCCAGTGCCGGCGCTGCAGGCATCTGCCGCTTTCGCGGCGGCGCGTAGTGATCGGGGACGGGCAGGTAGACGATCTCCTGCGTCTCTTCCACCGCGATCCCCCGTTCGCCCCGGATAACGTGATCGACGGTCACAAAGACCATCGGCCCGTCTTTTTCGGTGACGCGGCGCACGGTGGAATGCCGGGTCATCCGCTCGCCGACCCGCAGAGGCGCGTGGAAGCGCAGCGCGCCGCCCGCCCACATCCGGCGTTCGAGCCGGACCGGCGGGAGGAAATCGCCGATCATCGGATGTCCGTCCCGGCCGAGCTCATCCATCGGGGCGGCGTTCGGGAATGCGCACCAGTGCCAGAGCGGCGGCACCACGTCTCCGGAGCGCAGGCATTCGGGACCGCCCAGAACCGATGCGATCCGGTGCGCCTGTGGCTCGGAGATCCCTCCGATCTGGTCGTCAACGCGACCCTGCCACGCCTGGATATTCAGCTGATCCATGATGCGATCCTCCCTTGGACAGCTTCAAGGGTGTCGAGATTTCAGAAAAAATCAAATGTTTTTATGTATTTAGCGGAATACCGTCGTATACGGAGAAGGCGATATGCAGGTGCAGCAAGAATACGCCCCATGAAAGATATGGAAGAATTCGTATCCCTCTCGCAGGCGCGGCGGCACGGTATTCTTTGGTCTACCGTGCCCAGAATGGGGTCTTTCGGCGCGCGCTGCCGATTCGCAGCGCCGCGGAAAAAGGAAAAAGGCCGCCCGTTGGGGCGGCCTTCGTTATCATTACGGTTTGGCTCTTGCCGCGCGTTGCGGAACTGAAGAGCCGCCGAGATCAGTCGAGGATCTTCGACACGACGCCGGCGCCGACGGTGCGGCCG